>JBICIG010000070.1:0-26852 GCA_043101605.1 Phycisphaerales bacterium JB037 | reverse complement strand
CCCCCCCCCCCACGCCTCGAGCACGCGGGCGAGGCGTCGATTGGCGCCGAAGCAGGTGACGATGACGCCGACGAGCACGCCAATGAGCCCGGCGAAGGCGGCGTCGGTCCAGCTTCCTCGGAAGAAGACGGCCCCGGTCGAGGCGACGATGCCGAAGCAGGCGGGCTCGAGCCAGCGCGGGTAGCGGCGGGGGAGGTCCTCGACGAAGCGGAGTTCGTGGACGCCGGCTTCGGGCGTGGTCTCGCCGCGCGCGACGCGGCCGGCGACATCGTCGACGAGTTCGAGGCGTTCGAGGTTGACCTCGCCCGGCTGGACGCGAAGGAGGTGGGTTCGCTGCTCAAGCAGCGGCCCGGTCGCAACGAGGAGGCTGGTGGGGGTGGAGAGGAATTCGGCTTCGAGGCCGAGTTGGGTCGCGATGGCGCCGAGCGTTTCCTCGAGGCGGTGCGCCGGCGTGCCGGACTGGTGCAGATCGCGCCCGAACTCGAGGAGGAACTCGATCGCGTCGGCCCGCGAGGCGGGGCTCTGGGCACGGGATGGATCGTGGCGATCGGGCATCGAGCCCCGACACTAGTCACGCCGCGGCGTGATTGGTGCGTTCAGAGGCGTGACCGCTGGCGCTCGGCGTCTTCGAGCGTGAGCCCGGCGCGGCGGGCGAGTTGCCCGAGGACGACGCGGCTGGCTTCGCCGAGCTTGCGGGAGAGCGACTGACGGTGCTTCTCGATCGTGCGCACGGATCGGTGGAGGACGGCGGCGATCTCGCCCTGAGACAGCCCCTGCCCGATGAGGGCGAGGACTTCGAGTTCGCGCGGGGAGAGCACATCGAGCGGGCCCAGGTCGATGACCTTGGACTCGACGATGACCGCGCCCTCGGGGTGGACCTCGCTGGGGGTGCGGCCCTCGACGGAGGTGACGAGGACCTGGCCGATGCCGCCGTCGATGATCGGGTGGAGCGTGGACTGGACCTGGACGCCTCGGCGGATGGAGCGGATGACGATGGGGCGGGCGTGCTCGAGGGTGTCGCCGATCCACTCGAGGCGTTCGCGGACCCACTCGGGGTCGAAGAGTTCATCGAGGCGTCGGCCGACGACTTCGTCGGAGGTCATGCCGAGGAACATCTGGGCGGCTCGATCGTTGGCGAACTCGATGACGCCTGAGGTGTTGACCACGGACACACCGACGGAGGGATCAACCCGCAGGGTGGGCGCGGAGCCGAAGAGGCTCTGCAGCCGATCCGCGGCGTCTCCCGGCTCGGGTCTCGGCGAGGGGTCTGGCGCGGGCATGCCATCGAGTGTACCCGGGGAGGCCCCGGGGAACGATGGGCGGCTCGGGACTTGTTCAGGAGGCGGCGTGGCGGCGTTGGGCGTTGATGGGGGCGGTGGTGGCGAGCCAATCGAAATCGCACCCGACCAGCCAGGTGTCGTTGCCGGCGGCCCGCATCCAGGCAATGTCGGACTCGATCCAGCCGAGAGAAGCGAACGCGGGCAGGCGGACGGCGATGCGACGGGAGAGGGGCTCGAAGCCTCTCCAGAGCAGCGTCGCGCCGTAGCAGCCGAGGGCCTGGAGGGTGATCTCTCCCGGGGCGGGGGAGCCGGCCTGGGTGCGGGTTTCGACGGCCAGGCCGTGGACGGGGTACTGAACGAGCGACTCCTCGACACACCCAATGGGGACGAAGTGCTCAAGCAGGGCTCGGGAGATGGACTCAGCGGCGGACTCTGGAACCTGGAACGAGGGCGGCATCGCGGATCCCGGGACAAGACAGGTGCGCCTCCGGTGCGCACGGAGATGGAAGGCCAATGAAGTCATTGTTCTCTTCAATCGGCGTGGCAAACGGGTGGTGAACATGGGCAAAAGACCCCAATCTTCCGGGAGGTGGAGGGGTTCGGGAGGAAGCTTCGGGTGGGGCGATGCGGCGGCGGGGTGGGGCGGATGTCCGCTACAATTGCCTGGTTCGGCCCATGTCCGTGTCCACGGGAGGAAACGCGATGTCCACGACCAACACCTCGGGCGCCTCGATCACGGGTCCCGGTCTTGACGGGATCGACCCGCACGCGGTGACGATCTCTGGGATCGTGCTGGATCCGAGCTACGGGCCGGAGAACCCGGGCGAGTCGCTGCGGAACATCGGGGAGCACATCGCGGCGCCGGGTGAGTTTCCGTACACGCGGGGGCTGTTCCCGCAGGGGTATCGCACGCGGCTGTGGACGATGCGGCAGTTCGCGGGGTTCGGGTCGGCCGACGACACGAACCAGCGCTTTAAGTACCTGCTGCGCGCCGCCAAGACGAGCACGAAGGCGAACACGGGGCTCAGCACCGCGTTCGACCTGCCGACGCTGATGGGTCGGGATTCGGACGATCCGCTGTCGGTCGGCGAGGTGGGCAAGTGCGGGGTGGCGATCGACACGATCGAGGACATGCACCGGCTGTACGCGGACATCCCGGTCGATCAGGTGACGGTGAGCCAGACGATCAACGGGCCGGCGTGCGTGATCTGGGCGATGTACCTGGCGATGGCCAAGCAGCGGGGGATCGACTGGTCCACGCTCGGCGGCACGCTGCAGAACGACATTCTGAAGGAGTTCCACTCGCAGAACGAGTTCATCTATCCGCCCGAGCCGAGCGTGAAGCTGGTGGTGGACACGATCGAGTTCCAGAGCAGGTTCGTGCAGCGGTGGAACTCGGTGTCGATCTCGGGGTACCACATCCGCGAGGCTGGTTCGACGGGGCCGCAGGAGTTGGCGTTCACGCTGCGTGACGGGATGGAGTATGTCGAGGCCTGCCTGCTGCGCGGGATGGATGTCGATGAGTTCGCGCCGCGGCTGAGTTTCTTCTTCAACTCGCACAACGAGTTCTTCGAGGAGATCGCCAAGCTGCGGGCGGCGCGGCGGATCTGGGCGCGGATGATGCGTGACCGGTACGGTGCGAAGAACGAGCGGTCGTGGTACATGAAGACGCATGTGCAGACGGCCGGCTGCAGCCTGACCGAGCAGCAGCCGCTCAACAACATCGTGCGCGTGGCGTACCAGGCGATGGCCGCGGTGCTGGGCGGGTGCCAGAGCCTGCACACCGATTCGATGGACGAGACGCTCGGCTTGCCGACCGAGCAGGCGGTGACCGTCGCGCTGCGGACGCAGCAGATTCTCGCGCACGAGACGGGCGTGACGCGGACGGTGGACCCGCTGGGCGGTTCGTGGTTCATGGAGAGCCTGACCGACCAGGTGGAGGCCGAGGCGCTGTCGTACATCGCCGACATCGACGAGATGGGCGGCGGTGCGTGGAAGGGCGTGGAGAACGGCAAGCCGATCGGCGGGACGGGGGGCGTGGTGGAGGGGATCCACCGCGGGTACTTCCGGCGCAAGATCGCCGAGGCGAGCTACCGCTTTGCCGAGGAGTGCGAGAGCAAGGACCGGATCATCGTCGGCGTCAACGAGTACATCGACAAGGAGGAGTCGCGGCCGATCGACATCCTCGCGATCGGGCCCGAGGTCGAGGAGACGCAACTCGACCGGTTGGGCGACTTCAAGAAGCGTCGCGACGACGCGGCGGTGAAGGCGGCGCTGGATCGCATCCGCACGGCGTGCCAGTCGGGCGATCCCGAAGCCGCGGCGATGGGATTGGACAAGCACAATGTGATGCCGGCGCTGGTGGCGGGGGCCGAGGCGAACTGCACGCTGGGCGAGATGGTGCAGGCGATGGCGGATGTATACGGGCGGTACTCCGGCGGGCCGGAGTGGTGATCGGGGCGTCGGCGGATCGCGCCGGTTTTCCGGCGGGGGATCCGAACCGGCGTCACGGGCCCTCGTACGCATCGCGGCCGACCGATCACCGGCGGCGCAAGATCGAGCAAGGAGCCAGCGATGCACATCGAGATCAGCTTTGCGAACATGGACCACAGCGACGCGATCGCCGAGCACCTTGAGAAGGAAGTGAACGCCGCCATCGGGCGGTTCGGCGAGCGGATCACGCGCATCGAAGCGCATGTGCGTGACCTCAACGGCGTCAAGGGCGGGCCCAACGACAAGCACTGCATGCTCGAAGCACGCCCGGCGGGCATGGACCCGATCGCGATCGACCACGACGGGGACGATCTGTACTCGGTCATCAGCCAGGCGGCGGGGAAGCTCAAGAGGGCCGTCGCCAATCGTCTCGAGCGCGGGTAAGCGGGCGGTCAGCCCGGCTTGTTGAAGCGTGTCACCTTGACATGATCGAGGTGGATCTTGTCGCCCGAGAGCGTCGGGTCCTTTGTGAATTCGACCTGCGTGATGCGGCCCTTGAAGCGGGCGAGGCCTCCCTCGGCGACCGAGCGGGCGGTGTCGTCGGCGAGGGGGGCCTGGCAGATGACCCAGAACTCCCCGCCGACGGCGGTGGCTGCGTGCATCTTGACGCTGAAGGTGAGGATGCCGCCGGACTTCCTGGTTTTGATGACCTCGCCGTCCCAGCCGGGGTCGGAGACCCAGTGGTGGGTGAAGTCGCTGCCCATGCGGGTCATGCTGATGACGCCGGCGGGGGTGATCTCGCGCGGGAGCATCGCGGCGTTGGCGGGCGGGTCGGTGGAGATGGTCGCGGGGTCGACGGCGGGGCCTTCGTCCTCGCAGCCGGGAGCGACGCCGCCGACAAGGAGAGCGACCAGGGCCGGGACGAGGACGGAACGCGGGCGGGCGAGGGTCATCGGTGGCTCCTCAAGTAGGCTCGGCTGAGCGTACCGGATGGGGCGGAGGGCGAACCGCGGTCAATCTCGTTGCGTGAGGAACCACCACACACCCCATGCGGCGAGGTGGAGGGCGGTGATGCTCCAGAGCGTGAGGCGGTAGCGGAGCTTGCGTGTCTTGTGGCGGACGAGGTGGCGGGCGGCGTAGGAGCCGGGCCAGCCGCCGAGGAGTTCGAGCAGGTGGAGTCGGGACTCGGGGATGCGCCGGGTACGGCGGGTCGCGCGGCGCTTGTCGAGGATGATCGCGCCCGCGGCGGCGAGGCTGGCGGCGGCGTACCACGACAGGACGGCGATGAGGGTGGCGGGGGGCATGGGCGTGCGGGTGGTTCGGGACGGTTGTTCGGGTACACTCCCCGGCTCGCGGGACCGCCCGCGGGAGATTACTTCAAAGGGAGCATTCGAATGAACAGCATTCTCCGTGGCTCGTTGGTCCTTCTGATCGCGTGCGGGCTGGTCGCCTGCGGCGGGGGCAGCGAGAAGGGCGACGACTCGGGCGGCAATGGCTCGGGTGACAAGAAGGAGTCGAAGTCGGGCTCGTCCAGCTCGAGCGGGTACTCCAAGTCGCAGTTCGTCGGCGGGTGGAAGGTTGACTCATCGACCATCGAGCCGCAGATCGACAAGTTGATCCAGGAGCAGCTCGCCGACGTGCCCGAGGAGGAGCGGGAGATGGCCGCGGGCATGGTCGCGATGATGAAGCCGATGATGATGCAGATGCTCGGCGGGATCCAGATGACGCTCAATGAGGACGGGTCTGCGATGGTCCAGGTGCCCGGCGAGGGCGGGGAGATGGAGACGCTCAACGGCGAGTGGACCTTCGAGGGCGGGAAGCTCCGCGTGGGGATGCCCGATGACGAGTCGGCCGATGGGGAGCTCGAGTGGGTCGATGCGACGATCGTGAGCGCGACGAAGATCAAGATCACGCCCCCGGCCGGCGAGGACGGGACGACCTTCGAGCTGACGATGCTCAAGAACTGACGCGAACCGCGTCGAACCGAGCCCGGCCCGGGGGGACGAGCCTCCCGGGCCGATGGCGCGGGCGGCTTCCTATCATCCCTTCCACGCTCCGGCGGGTGTCGATCCGGCGTGGTTGCTCGCGGCTCTGGAGGCCGGGGTGGCCGGGTCCGGGGGATCGCGCCCGCGGGGGTGGCAGACGGAGGAGGCCGCGCATGGGCAACACGCTGCAATCGGCGACGACCGAGTTCGAGAAGACGGATCGGTGCGCGGACCTGCCGCATCGCCCCCGGGTGCTGCTGGGGAAGATGGGTCTGGACGGGCACGACCGCGGGGTGAAGGTCATCGCGCGGGCGCTGCGTGACTCGGGCGTGCATGTGATCTATTCGGGGCTGTGGCAGACGCCGCGGTCGCTGGCGATCTCGGCCCGCGACGAGGATTGCGATGTCATCGCCGCGAGCATGATGTCCAACTCGCACATGGTGCTGGGGCCGAAGTTGATCGCCGAGCTGAAGGCGGTCGGTCGGCCGGACCTCCCGGTGCACATGGGTGGGATCCTGCCGCAGGAGGACCTGCCGGCGTTGAAGGAGGCGGGGATCGCCGCGTGCTTCACGACCGGGACGGGGCTGCTGGAGATCGTGCAGGCGGTGCGGGGCGAGGTGAAGCCTTACACGCCCGAGGTCGAGACGAAGCACCCGGTGGCGCAGCTGGCGCGGGACATCTCGCGGATCCACGACGGGCTGGAGGTGAGGGCGGGCGCGAAGCGCCGTCGGCCCAAGCGGGTCATCGGGTTCACCGGGAGCCCCGGGGCGGGCAAGAGCACGCTGGTGGCGCAGCTGGCGGCGGAGTTCACGCGGCGCTCGCAGGGTGCCGGCGGGGATCTCGGGCGCGTCGCGGTGGTGGCGTTCGACCCCAAGAGCCCGATTACCAACGGCGCGCTGCTGGGCGACCGGCTGCGGGTCGACTTCAACAACCTGCAGGAGAGCGTCTTCTACCGGAGCCTGGCGATCCGGGGAGAGGACTACCACGGGCTGGGCGAGGTGATCGAGTTGATCGGCGGGGCGTGCGAGGGGAACGACGCGTTCGACACGCTGTTTGTCGAGACCGTGGGGGCGGGGCAGAACGAGACGCGGATCCGCGATCATGTGGACCGGACGATCGTGGTGCTGACGCCGGGCATGGGCGACGCGGTGCAGATGGACAAGGCCGGGATCCTCGAGATCGCCGATGTGTTCGTGTGCAACAAGGCGGACCACCCGGGCGAGCACGAACTGGTGCGTGATCTGCGGGATGTCGCGGGCAAGCGCCCGGTGCGGGAGACGATCGCGACGCACGGGCAGGGCGTGCCGGAGCTGCTCGACCTGCTGCTGGGTGACGGCTGATCGGCTGCGTCCGTTCCCGGCCGGGCTTCGAACCCCGACGCGGGTGGAGGAGTCTGGATGGATTCGGACGGGCAGAGGGGTGACGAGACGGTCGAGCCGCGCGGGAACGCGCCCGGCGGAACCGGCCGCGAGGCGTGTTACGCGGGCGTGGATCCCGATGCGCCCGAGCCGCGCTCGTCGGGGTACCGGGGTTTCCCGCCGGCGAAGGGTCGGGCGGCGCCGGGGCTCGACGAACATGGTCGGCTGCGGAGCGGTCGGCTCCGGGGGCTGACGCTGAACCGGGCGATCTGGGTGCTGGCGTGGCCGATCTTCATCGAGTCGCTGCTGAACTCCATGGTGGGGCTGACCGACACGGTGCTCGCGGCGCAGCTCGGGGCCGACGAGACCGACGCGATCGGCGGGGCGTCGTACATCAACTGGTTCATCGGGCTGACGGCGATGGCGATCGGGGTGGGTTCGACGGCGATCGTGTCACGGGCGGTGGGGCGGGGGAGGACGGCGGTCGCCAACGCGGTCGTGGGTCAGACGATCCTGCTCCAGCTCGTCGCGGGGTCGATCGTGGCGATCCTGATCATCCTTGGCTCTGGGTACATCGCGTCGGCGCTGAACATGACCGAGGGCGCGACGGCGGCGTTCGAGTCGTACATGAGCATCGTGGCGCTGGGCGTGCCGATGATGGGCGTGATGTTCGGGCTCATCGCGTGCGCGCGCGGGGCGGGTGATTCGCTGCGCCCGCTGCTGGTGATGACGGTCGTCAATGTCGTCAACATCGTGGTGAGCTTCGCGCTGGTGGGGACGGACCTGTCGCGGACGAGGCTGGTGGACGGGGAGCCGGTGTCACGGGTGATCGTCGCCAATCCGTTCGGGTTCGACCTGGGCGTGCAGGGGATCGCGATCGGGACGGTCGCGGCGCACGCGGTCGGGGCGATCCTGATGCTGGCGATCATGATCCGCGGGAAGACGGGCGTGCGGCTGATCCGTCGACGGTTGCGCCCGCACTGGCACACGATCCGGCGGCTGGTTCGGCAAGCGCTCCCGAACTACCTCGAGACCTTCGGGCTGTGGTTCGGGAACGCGTTCGTGCTGCTGCTGGTCGGGCTGATCGGGAGCGGGGCGCTGGGTTCGCACATCATCGCGATCCGGGTGGAGGCGTTCAGCTTTCTCCCCGGGTTCGCGATGGGCACGGCCGCGGCGACGCTGGTGGGGCAGTACCTCGGGGCGGGGAGCGTGGCGCTGGCGCGGACCGCGGTGCTGCGGTGCGCGTTTATCGCGGCGGCGTTCATGGGGACGCTCGGGGTGCTTTTTCTTCTCTTCCCGCGCGCGATCGTCGGCACGCTCAGCTCGCAGGAGGTCCACCTGGAGAACGCCCCGCGGCTGGTCATGATCTGCGGCGCGGTGCAGATCCCCTTTGCGCTGGCGATCGTCTTCCGATCGGCGATCCGCGGCGCGGGCGATGTGCGTGCGGCGATGGTGCTGACCTGGACGCTGACCTACGCCGTCCGCCTGCCGCTGGTGTACGCGTTGTGCGGCGTGGCAATCCCGCTGGGGAACGGGCACTCGATCGCCAACCCCTTCGGGTTTGAGCCGAGCCTGGCGGCGCTGTGGCTGGCGATGTGCATCGAACTGGTCATCCGCGGGGCGGCGTACACCGTCCGGTTCGCGCAAGGGGCGTGGGCGACCAAGAAGGTCTGAGCCGGGCGATGTGGTGTGGCGCGGGCTTGGTCGGGTGTGATCAGCCGCCGGTGGTGTCGTCGCCCGCACCCGATTGGTCGCTGGTGCCGGCTTCATCGCGGGCCGGGGCCGCGGGAGCGGGCTGATCGGTCTCGTCGTCGTCGCGAGCCTCGTACTCGTAGCGATCGACGAGCGCTTCCTTGCCGTAGACCGCAAAGAGCACATCGATGATGTTGCGGGTGGCGGGGTCGCCCGGCGAGGCCTCGATGAGTTCGTTGACCCGGACCTGCTGGGCGAGGTAGCGCGCGGTGAGGCGGTACTGCTCGAGCGTGAGCGGGGCATCGCGGTTGATCACGCCGACGAGCACCGAGCGGGCGGTCGGCAGGGCGACGGCGAATGCGCGTTCTTCGAGCGGGATCGTTTCGGGGTCGGCGGTGGGGTCGATCCCCTTTGCGGCCGCGAAGATCGCATCGGGCAAACGCTCGTCTGCGCCCGCGGTGCGGCGGAGTTCGAGGTTGTCGGGCTCGCCCTCGTTGACGCCGAGCCCGGCGGCGGAGCGGTTGGCGCTGAACGAGCCGCGGATCGGACGGACGGGGGCTTCGTCGGAGACGGTCGCGGTCTCGGGGAAGAGGTTGGTGACGGCGTCGAGCCCGCCGGTGACGGCGGTGGCGCGGAGTTCGTCGAGACGCTCGGTCAGCGAGCGGTAGCCTGCGAGCTCGGCGTAGTCGCGGGCGACGCGGTCGCGGACTTCCTCGAAGGTGTCGGCGGGTGACTGGACGCGTGCGTCGAGAATGGTGAAGTAGGAGACATCGCCGAAGGTGCCGCGGACGGGCAGGTCGATCGCGGGGATGCCGACCTGGAGGCGGAGCGTGTTGCTGCCGGCGATCGCGCGGACGGAGAAGACGAGGTCGTGGAATGGGACGGTGTTGACGCCGACGCGGACATTGCCCAGCCCGAGGGCGGCGAGCATGGAGCGCGTCTGCCACGCGTTGTCGAGGACGGTGACTTCCGGCGCGGGGAAGGGCGTGGCGTTGGGATCGGGGTTGGGGCCGCGGCCGAACTCGCGGTCGAGCTCGCGCCAGACGCGGCTGCGGAGCTCCTCCATGCGGGGCGGGGACCAGTCGGCGGGCAGGACGCGGTAGCCGCCGTCGCGGGCGAGGGAGAAGACTTCGGTGTTCACGGCTTCGCGGATGACCTCGTCGGCGCTCTGCATCGCCGCGGTCACACGCTGGCGCTTGAGGTTGGTCCGGATGATCTCGAACGCCTGCTGCTCGTCGGCGGGGTACTTGTCGCGGTTGAGGCGGAACTCGGTGCGGACATCGGGGTCGGCGATTTTGATGTATTCCTCGATCGCGGCCCGGTTGATGGTCAGGAACTCGAGCTTGACGCGGGGGGGGAGGACATAGCCGACGCCGAGCGGATCCTCGGAGGGGAGCTTGGAGCGGTGCTCCTCGAAGAAGGCGCGGAGGTCGTCCATGGAGGCGGCGCCGCGGGCCTCGCCTAGGTCCGAGGGGATGAGGATGTAGTCGCCCGAGACGACCTCGAGCCGGTCAGCGGCGGTGCGGACGACATCGCGATCAGAGACGCGGTTGAGCCCGAGGTAGTCGTCCCACATACGCTGGATGCCGCGGGCGGTGGCCAGGGCGCGGTCGAGGTCGTCGGCGGGGAGCCTGGCTTCGCGGGCGGCGAGGAGGCGGGCCTGCTCGACGCGCTGGATCGCCAGGTCGCGGATGGCGTTGGCGTCGGGCATCGGGGTGTCGGTGATGCCGAACTGGCGGAGGTATTGCTGGTACTGCTGCTCGATGGAGAGGAGCGAGGGCAGAAGCGACTCGCCCCAGGTGGCGCCGTCGAGGTCCTCGCCGACATAGCCGGCTTCCTTGGCGGCGTGGGCGAGGAGGAACCAGTGGTCCTGGTCGACGCCCGTGAGGGCGGGCAGGAGGTTGTAGAGCGTGGGGTTGGCCTGCTGGAGGAGGGCGTCGTAGATGCCGTTGGGAAAGAGCGAGCGGAGTTGCTCGGGGATCGGCGCGGGGGCGCGGTCGATCTTGAGGGCGGCGTAGAAGGTCTGGACGGCGGTGCGCTGGCGGTTGGCGAGTTCCATCTCCTTGGCGGAGACGGTGGCGTCGCCCATGGTCGCGACCGTGCGCGTCTCGGGGTTGTTCCCGAGGTTCTGGATCGCCTGAGGCGCCATGAAGGAGACCATCAGGAACGACCCGCCGACGACGAGCAGGATCTTGTTGTACTTGCGGAGGAACTTGAGCATCGGCGGGGCCTCCCGGCCGCGTCAGGCGACGGGACGACTGGCGTCACGCCGGCGGGAGGGCCCGCGGCGCGAGCCCTCCCTGGTGTTCAGCGACAACCGGTTCATCGGATCAGCGATAGAACTCGACGATCAGGTTCGTGTTGACATCGAAGGGGATCTGGTCACGCGTCGGGACGGCGACGACCTTGAGCGTCAGTTCGCTGGGGTTGAGGTCGAGCCAGCCCGGAACCTCGAACCCGCCGAGGGATTCCATGTTCTCGCGGACGAGCTTCTCGATGCGGGGCTTGAGGGTGATCCGGTCGCCGACCTTGACCCGGAAGCTGGGGCGGTCGGTCTTGCGGCCGTTGACGAGCACATGCCCGTGGGCGACCATCTGGCGTGCGGCCCAGATGGTCCGCGTGAAGCCGGCGCGGCGGACGACATTGTCGAGGCGCTGCTCGAGATACTGGAGCAGCAGTTCGCCGGTGTTGCCGGCCTTCTGGTTCGCCTCGTCAACGGTGCGGCGGAATTGCTTCTCCATCACGCCGTAGTGGTAGCGGAGCTTCTGCTTCTCGTTGAGACGGATGCCGTAGTCGCGCAGGCGGCGACCCCGGTACCCGTGCATGCCGGGCGGCGTGAGCTGCTGACGGCTGGTGTGCTTGGGGACATCGGCGATCGGAACGCCGACGCGACGAGACAGCCTGACCTTCGGTCCGGTGTAACGAGCCATATCGATTCTCCCGTCCCTGCGGGGAAGGCCCCGAGGGTGCCGCTGGGCGGCGATCTGTGCCGGTGGGCCGCGGCTGGCGGGCCGGCGATGGTGCGATCCGGGCCGGGTGGCCCGAGACGGTGGAATAAGAGGCTCGAAGGAGCGGGGGGTCAACCTCGGGCGGAGCAATCTCGCGGGTCGGGCACGCGGGACCGCTAGACTCCCCCGTCGGCCGGCGAGCACCGGCCCGGAAGCCCTCGGCACGGAGCGGACGAGATGGGCGACAAGGATGGTCGGGCATCGAAACCGGTGGGGCTTTGCGCCACGCCCCTGACCATTGGCGGGCGGGCGATCGCGGGCTCGGAGACCGACGGGGACAACCCGCGCGAGAAGTGTGCGGTGTTCGGGGTCTGGGGGCGGTCGGACGCGACGCTGTTGACCTATTACGGGCTGTACGCCCAGCAGCACCGGGGGCAGGAGTCGGCGGGGATCGCGGTGGCAACCGGTGGGGCGAGCGGGGGGGCGATCGAGGCGCACACGGGGATGGGGCTGGTGCCCGATGTGTTCCCCCAAGGGGTGCTGGATCGGCTGGCGTCGCACCGCCCGCGGGGGGCGATCGGGCACAACCGGTATTCGACGGCCGGCGGATCGCTGGCGTGCAATGCCCAGCCGCTGGTCGAGCGGTTCGTCGGCGGGCATGTGGGTGTGGCGCACAACGGGAATCTGATCAACGGCTCGGCGCTGCGGGACCTGTTCAGCCGGGCGGGGCACCTGTTCCACACGACCAGCGACACCGAGGTGATCATCCATCTGCTCGCGTCGCCGACGCAGCAGCGGACGCCCGACCCGCTGGCGTCGACGCTGCGTCGCCTGCAGGGGGCGTTCAGCCTCACATTTCTGTTCGAGGACCGGATCGAGGCGGCGCGGGATCCGTGGGGCTGGCGCCCGCTCGTGCTGGGCGAGCTTCCCGACGGCTCGCCGGTCGTCGCGAGCGAGACGGTGGCGCTCGATGTGATCGAGGCGAGATTCGTGCGGGAGGTCGAGCCGGGCGAGATCGTGACGCTGAGCGACCGCGGCGTGGAGAGCCGGCGCTTTGCCGACCCCGCGCCGCGGCTGGCGCACTGCGTCTTTGAGCATGTGTACTTCGCGAACCCGGCGAGCGATGTGTTCGGGCAGAATGTGCAACTGGCGCGTGAGGCGATGGGCGAGGTGCTGGCGCGGGAGCTCCCGGTCGAGGCGGACTATGTCTGCCCGATGCCGGACTCGGGGCGGAGCGCCGCCAACGGGTACGCGCGGGCGAGCGGGATTCCCTATCGCGAGGCGATCGTGCCGAACCGCTATGTCGGGCGGACCTTCATCAAGCCCACGCAGGAGGCGCGGAAGTCGGCGGTGCGGCTGAAGCTCAACATCATCTCCGGGATGGTCAGGGACAAGCGGCTGATCGTCGTGGACGACTCGATCGTGCGCGGCACCACCACGCGCGAGAAGATGCAGCAGCTCAGGGCGGCGGGGGCGAAGGAGATCCACCTCCGCATCAGTTGCCCGCCGATCCGGCACCCGTGCTACTTCGGCGTGGACTTCGCGACGCGCGACCAGCTCATCGCCGACGACCGGAGCGTCGGCGAGATCCGGGATTACCTCGGCGTGGACTCGCTCCACTACCTCTCTCTGGAGGGGCTGCTGAGCGTGATGGAGCGTGACTCCGCGTCGTACTGCACCGCGTGCTATTCGGGCGATTACCGCATCGACATCGAGAACCCGATCACCCAGGGCGAGGTGGTGGGGGACCAGTTGCGGATGTTCGAGCCGTCCTGAGCGGCGTGCTACTGCACGAGCCCGCGGGTGAGGCGCATGAACGCCGTCTCGAGGTTCACCGGTTCGTCCTCGAAGCGGGTCAGGCGGAAGCCGGCGTTGATGAGGATGTTGGGCAGGTCCGTCGCCGAGTGCCCCGAGGCGTCGTCGTAATTGACATGCATGATGGTCGTCGTGCCGCCGGCGGACGCGGGCAACTCGACGACCGAGACCTTCTTGACGCCGGGCGACTTGCCGAGCAGTTCGGCGGCTTCGGGCGTGCGATCCGCGACGCCGATGTGGATGACATGCCCGACGCGGGCCCGCTTGAGGATCTCGGAGACGGGCCCGGAGAAGAGCAGCCGCCCGCGTTCGATGATGCCGACGACATTGCACAGCTCGGCGAGTTCGTGGAGGATGTGGCTGCTGATGAGGATGGTCTTGCCCATCCGGCGCAGCTCCTTGAGCAGTTCGCGGATTTCGATGCGGGCGCGCGGGTCGAGCCCGCTGGCCGGCTCGTCCATCAGCAGGACCTTGGGGTCGTGCAGGAGCACGCGGGCGATGGAGAGGCGCTGCTGCATGCCGCGGCTGAGCGAGCTGACCTCGGCGGTGGCCTTGTGCCCGAGGTCGGTCAGTTCGAGGACATCGCCGACGACGCGTCTGCGCTGCTCGCCGTGGAGCCCGTAGGCGGCGGCGAAGAACTCGAGGTACTCGGTGACGACCATGTCCTCGTAGGCACCCATGAAGTCGGGGACATACCCGATGAGCGGGCGGATCTTGCGGTTCTGGAAGCCGACGGTGAGCCCGGCGATCTGGGCCTGCCCGGAGGAGGGCTTGAGCAGGGTCGCGAGGATCTTGATGGTCGTGGTCTTGCCCGCGCCGTTGGGCCCGATGAACCCGAAGCAGTCGCCCTCCTGGATGGAGAGGTTGAGGGCGTCGAGCGCGACGAGGTCGCCGTACTTCTTGGTCAGGTTGGTCGTCTGGATCATCGCCATGGCGTCAGGGGGCAGGCTCTGCGGGCGGGACAGGGTACACCCACCGGACGATCGTGCGGCCGCGTGATTCAGTGGGCTCGCCCGAGGTCCCGATGAACAGCGGGGTCGGGCTCGCGACCGGTTCGCTCAGCCCGACATGCCCGATGATGATGATGCAGGGCTGGGTGAGCCAATGGGAGAGGTCGAGCCCGTGCCCCTCGCTGCGACGGGCGAGGGGGAACAGCGAGCCGGTGGTGCGGAACTGCGGCGGGGGGAGTTGGCTGAACAGCGAAAGGGCGACGAAGTGGTCGGCCGCGTCGCCCGGAGCGGCCGTCTCCTGGGCGAAAGAGCCGAAGTCCGGGGCCGACCCCTGCGGGACGAGCCCTTCGAGATAAGCCTCGAACGAGCCGTCGCGGCTCTGGGCGCGGCTGAGGTCGAGGACCTCGCCCGGGGCCCATGAGTTGACCTTGTAGGCGCGGGCGCGGATCGTGCGTTCGGCGGCGTCTTCGCCGGCGGGGTCGCTCACGCCCCGGCAGACGATGATGAGGGCTTCCTCGAGCGGGGCGGGCAGCCCGTGGCGGAGGCGCCCGCTGGCGCCGCCCTCGGGGTCGATGGTCAGCGTGGCCGGTCCGGCGCGGCCGTTGGCGTCGATCGGCGTGGGCATGACCCATTCGTCGCTGGGTCGCCCGGCGTGATCGACGACGAACTGCTTGACGGTGGCGCGGGCCGGGAAGGTGACGCGATCGGGCTGGCGGGCGTCGATGCGGTAGGGGCGCACATCGGGGAATCGGCCGAGCGTGTCGGGGACCGAACGCGGCTGCCAGGGCGCGATGAGCGTGTCGGCGTCATCGTCGTCCGGGCCGACCGAGAGGGTGGCGTCGCCGTACCACGGCACGAGCAGGCTCATCCAGGTGCGCGTGCGCTGAACGGGCTGGCGGTAGACATGGTCGATGACGGTGATGTGCTGGGCCGAGACGGTCTTGGGGCGTATCGCCAGCGCGCCCGACCACGCGAGCACGGTGAACACGACCGCGACGAGCCCGAATGCAAGCCACGCGTGCCGGGTGAGCCCCCGCTTCTTGAGCAGGGCGTACCCGCCGGGCCCGGCGATGATCCAGTAGATCCCGAAGAGCACGAACCCGAGCAGGAGCCCCGCGGCGCTGCGCCCGGTCTTGGCGATCAGCGGCGCGAAATCGGCGTCGAACCACATGGGCTGGCGGTTTGCGAGCGTCCAGCCCCGGTTGCGCTCGAGCACCTCGATCTCGGATTCGCGCAGCAGCGGGCCGCGCTTGCCCAGCACGCGGTGCCAGAGCGTGTCGGCCCGGGGCATGCCGAGGCGTTCGAGCGAGCGGTCGGTCAGGTCGATTCCGATCATCGTGACCATGCCGAGCCCGACGAGGCGGCGCACCGCGAGCACGCGACCCTGCGCATCGACGAGGATGGGCACGGCGCTCCGCCCGTCGCGCACGCGGGGAAGGAACTCGTGGATCACCACGCCCGGCGGAGAGGCGTCGGCGGGAAGCCCGACGAGATCCGCCCACGGGGGCCTGGTCGCGTCGGTCGCGGGCTCACGCCGGATCAACTCGGCGTCGGGCAGAAGCCCGAGCCTTCCAAGCGGGTTCGCCTCGGGGATCGCCCAGGTCTGCCCGACGCCCGGCACGACGATCACCAGGTGCCCGCCCCGGCGGATCCAGTCGGCAAGCGCGGTGGGGCGATCCAGCCCCAGGTCGGCCGGCGGCTCGTCGCTCCAGATGAGCGATTCGAAGGGCATGAGCCCCGCAAAGTGGTCGGGCAGGTCGGTCGGCGCGAGGTCGGCGACGATCTGCGTGCGCTCGTGTCCGAGGGGCGACCAGTCATTGCCACGCTGCGAGACCGCGTACTGCTCGAGCCCCATCGCCCGCGACCCGACCACCGCGATCAGCCCGTCGGTCGGCTTGATGATCGTGCTCGAGCGGTCGCTCGTCTGCTCGGACGCGACCGCAAAGAGCCCGGAGCCGACGAGCGGGCCGGCGGCGGGCAGCCCGGCCGGGCTGCTCTCGCGCGAGGCGATGAAAGCACGGATCGAGACGGCCGAGCCCTCGCTGAAGTCCGGCGGCAAGCGCACAGGGAGCCAGAGTTCGCGCCCGCTCGGTCCGGCGGCGGGAACCAGGGCGTCGTATGAGGGGCGGTCGCCGTCCTGATCGGTGAACTGCACGCGGAGGAGCAGTTCGCGGGGCTCGGCGGCACGATCCTGAACGCGGAGGCGGAGAGCGGTCCAGCCGCCGGCCCGGGCGGTGTTCCCGACACCGACGCCCAGGAGTTCCAGGCGCACCTCGCCCGCGTCCTCCTCGCTCGATGCGGGGGGCTGGGCGGCCGGGGCGAGGAGGGTGACGCCGGCAAGGGTCAGCAGGGCGATGATCAGGTGGAGGGCACGCACGCGGCGGATTCTACGGGAGCCGGATGAAGCGGCGTGATTTTCGGACCGATGAGCCCGGCATGAACGGATTGCCGGACTGGGCATGGATGCTTTCGGCCGCGCTGGCGTTCGCGTTTCTGCTCGGGGTCGCCCATGTGCTGGCGAGCCTGGTGCGCAACGCGACCCGCGTCCATCAACTCAAGCAGCGTGTGGCGCACCTGCGGCTGGAGCACCTGTCGATCCGTCGAGCGGTCGAGCGGGGCGAGAACCCGGCCGACCTGCCGACGGACCCCAAGGGCCTCGCCGCGTACCTGGCCGGGGAACTCTCGCTGGTGGCCGACGAAGCCCCGAGCGAACCCGCCGCCGCACCCTTCGAACCCGTGCTGAACGAGGCCGAAGAGGTGCCCGGTCAGCCCGAGCGCCTCGCGGCCTGACGGTCGGTCAGGGGCAGCCGCCGACGAAGCGATCGAGGAAGAAGAAGAAGTCGTCGGCGTCGCAGACCCCGTTGGGGATGCGGAAGGTCGGGTCGTTGGGATCGCTCGAGCCGGTCAGGTCGCAGACCTCGGTGTTGCCGGTGACGAACGCGTCGAGCAGGTAGAAGAAGTCGTCGGCATCGGAATCCCCGTCGGGGATGCCGTAGCTCGGGTCGTTGGGATCGCTCGAGCCGGTGAAGTCCGGGGCGCAGGAGAGGATCAGACGCACCTCGTTGGGGAGGTACGCGACGCGCCAGGCGGCTTCGACCTGCGGCAGCGGGACGATGATGTCATCGAATCGCCCGGTGATGGACGAGCCGGTGATGATGGAGAAGGTGTCGCCGATGGTGGGGGTGTAGGAGGCGTCGGGGATCACGCGGAGCGTGCCGCCGAGGTTCCAGGTGCCGCCGCCGGTGAAGCGGTCGAACTGGCTCAGATTGGTGCCTTCGATTTCGATCTCGATCTCGCCGGGTGCGTCGATCGTCATCGAGCCGTCCATGATGAGGGACCCGACCCCGTCGAGACCGGGACGGATCGTGCCTTGGAGAATGGTGTTGGAGTTGATGGACCCGACCCCGGAGACGATCTGGGACTGGCCCAGCGTGACCGCCGAGCCGTTGGTCGAAACGATCTGGCTGTTGCCGAAGATGCCGGTCAATCGGATCTCGCCGGCGCCGCTGATGGTGAGCGGGTTGTCGATGCGGATGAACACATCGCTGGAGGAGTTGGTCGGGTTGACGACGATGGTCGTTCCGTTCGTCAACGCGTCCTGAAGTGTCAGGGTCCGGGCGAAGTTGACAGAGGTGGGCGCGAGCAGTTCGACATCCCGCATGGTCGTGTCGCCGTCGATCTGCACATTGCCGCCGACGAGCGAGCGAATCACGCCGCCATCAATGGTGGCGTTGCTGAAGATCGCGACGCCGTCGTCGGCGAGAATCTCGCCCGCCCCGGTTTGGGTGATCGTGCATCCGATGATTCGGAGCTGCGTGCCCGGGAGCGCGGCGAAGGTGCCGCGGTTAATCTTGGGCTCGCCTTCGATGTCGAGGAAGATATTCCCCGACGCGCCGCGGGCCGAGAGATCAGCGGCGACGATGCCGTCATTGATCAGCCCCGCGCGCACATTGCCGACGCCGCGGATGGAGTGATCCGGTCCCTGGGTGATGACCTGCCCGGGCGAGGTCTCCACGCGGGCGTTGCCGAAGACGGACCCGAGGTGGACCGAGCCGGTGCCTGCGAGATCGCCCGACTCGCTGAACTGGAGCACCGAGTCCGAGGAGCTGTTGCTCGGGTTGACGACGATGATGTTGTTGTTCATCAGCCCCGCGCCCTCGACGAAGACCGTGCTTGCGGGCTGGATCGTCAACGGAGCGTTGAGCATGACGCTCCGGAGGGTGGAAGAGCCAGCGGAGTTCTCGACGTAGCCGCTTCCGGCCGAATCGATGATCCCGCCGACGACGGTGGCGTTGCTGAGCTCGACCCGGCCGGTGTCCTCGGCCATCAACATCCCGCCGCCGGTCTGATCGACGACGATGCCGACGATCCGGAGTCGCGACGCGGGGTCGGCGACGAAGAACCCGTTGTTGACCTTGTCATGAAGCCGCAGGTCGAGCAGGTTGCCCGCGACGGCCGCGGCTGCATCGGCGTGCACCTGCCCGTTGTTGACCATCGCGCCGTTGATCTCGCCGACGCCGCGGATGGCGTGGTTAGCGCCGTGGACGATCTGGAAACCGTTGCCCGCCTCGATCCGAGTGTTGTTCAAGACCGAGCCCATCCGGATCTCGCCGTTGCCGGCGAGGTTACCGCCGCTCGGGAAGTCGAGCACGGCATCCGAAGAGCTGTTCTGCGGGTTCATCGTCATGACGCCGTTGTTGGTGACGCCCGCGCCGAGGACCTGGATGGTGTTCGCGAAATTGATCACCGAGTTGCCGTCGAGGACGACATTCTCGAGAGCGCTGATCCCACCGGCGGTCTCGAGTGTGCCGCCGTTGACGGTGTTCTTGAACTGGCCGCCGCGGATCGTCGCGTTGATCAGGCGGACGAGTCCCCCGTCGGCTTCGAGCGCCCCGCCCCCCGTCTGATCGATCTCGATCGATTCGATCGAAAGCGTTGAGCCGGTGCGTGCGCCCATCAGGTTGTTGTTGACCTTGTTTGACACAATAAGCTGGAGCACACTCCCGACACTCGAGACGCCCGCGTCGGCCCAGATCTCGCTGTTGTTGGTCATCGGGGCGTTGATCTGGCCGACGCCGCGGATCTGGTGCGGGGCCTCGTGCACGAAGCTCGCGCCGCCGTCAGCCGAGATATTCGCGTTATCGAAGTTCGCCCGCATCAGTACTTCGCCGTTGCCTGAGATGGTCGTCGGGACGGTGGCGCGCAGCTGCGCGTTCGAGGAGGATCCAGAGAGGTTCATGGAGATCGTGCCGTTGTTGACCAGCCCCCCCGGATCGATCAGCAGAGTGGCGGCTGGGAGCATTTCGATCAGCCCGGTGTTGGTCGTGCCGTCAAACACGCTGGCCCCGACCGTGATGTTCACCACGCCCGTTCCGTCGGTGTCGACCGCGCCGCCATTGATGGATGTGCTTTGGATGTTGACGACGCCGTCATCGAGAGCCCGAACAACCCCTGAGGCGGTCTGGTCAAGCGTCACGAAGCTCAGGGTCAGGTTGCTGCTCGCAGCCGCGGAGAACAGCCCCGAGTTGGTCTTGTTCGAGCCCTGGATGACCAGCAGGTTGCCAAAGGCGGCGACGGCGGCGTCGGCGCTGACCACGCCCGCGTTGTCCATCGGGCCGTTGATCTGCCCGACGCCGCGGATCGCGTGATCTGCCGACTGGACGAGTTCACCCGGGCCCTCGATGCGGGTGTTGTTGCTCGCTGATTTCATGTGGATCTCACCCGTGCCGCTGAGCGTGGCGCCCAGGGCGATGGCGAGCACAGCGTCCGAGGCACTGTTCTGCGGGTTCATCGTGATGAGCCCGTTGTTGGCGATCGTGCCGCCGTTGATCGTCAGGGTAAAGGCACGATCGATTTGCAAGGTCGCGCCGGTGTTCCCGATCAGCAGATTGTTGATCGAGTTGCTGGCCCCCATCTGCACGGTGTAGGACCCCGCGAGGTTGATCAGCGCGTTCTCGCCCAGGGTGTCGGGAACATCCATGGGCGACCAGTTCGTCGCGGTGTTCCACAGCCCGCCGGCGGGGTTGGCCCATTCGATGTCAACCTGGGCATGGGCGGTGGTGGCGGCGCCCGCGGCGAGGGCGATGGCGATGGGACGAATGGCACGGGTACGCATCGGGGTTCCTCCGGCTCCTAAGTCTTCGTGAGACACGAGAATAGCAACCGGGGACGCTCGCTCAAAAGCCGTGGCTCGCGGCTCTTGCACTTTCTTCATTCGCCGGACCGGATCTGAGAAACTGGGGAACTTTCGACCAACGAAAACACCCCCGCGAGGGCGGACCTCGCGGGGGTGGGAGCGATACCGGACGGAAACGCGGCGTTACTGGTTCACGACATACGCCGCATCGAGCGCCTTGCCGATCCGCGTGCTGATGTCGGCCAGGTGGGCCGAGGTGTACGGATCGGAGCTCTTGGCGCCCTTGACCATCTCGTCGATCGAGCGGAGCTCGTTTGCCGCCAGGGCGCTGATCGTGCGGAGCGTCGGGCTCGAGGTGTTGTCGAGCAGGGCCAGGTCGATCAGCCGCTGGACATGCTCGCGCTGCAGGTTGCGGCGGAAGCTGGAGATGTCCTTGGCCGAGCGGCCGCCCAATTCCGACCAGACCTCCTTGGTCACGGTGCCGACGATCTCGGCGGCGGTGATCGGGTTGGTGTCCGGGTCGGCGCGGAACTCGTTGTCGTAGACGCGGCGGAGCGTGGTGGGGTTCATGATGAGCGACAGGGCGGTCGCCTGGATGCTGCCGACCATGTCGTGCAGGGTCAGGCTGGGGTCGACCTGGATCTCGCCCATGCCCGACGGATCCCACCAGTACTCCTTGCCGAGGTGACGGACGAGTTCGGGCGTGATGCCGAACGCGTCGTCGTTGAACGCGTTGTCCATGATGAGCTTCAGGGCGCGGCGCTGCTGGGCGGGCTCGACATCCTCGATGGGCTTGCGGTCGCCCGGATCGCCCTTGAAGTCGTTGTTGGTGTAGGTGCCGCCGATCCAGCGGGACGCGATGAACATGGACTGAACATGCGTGCTCATGAGGGACATGAAGCGACGCCGGGCCTGCGCCCAGGACTCCCCGTCCTTGACGATGTCATCGATCAGGCGTCCGCGCAGCTCGTTCGCCAGCCCAATGCGGCTCTCGGCGAAGGTGAGGTTGTCGGCGCCCATGTCCCAGGTCATGTTGCGCGGGTCGGCACCGATGCTGATCGCCGGCTGCGAGATGAAGATGTGGTCGGGCTCCGAGACGCGCTTGAGCACCTCGTTCACCTCGTTCTCCGGGCCGTAGCCGAACGCGATCGCCCAGTAGTCGTAGGGGCCGATGGTCGAGGACGCGTAGGGGCCCTGGACCTCACCCAGCTCGTAGTTGATGTTCACCGCGACATAGTCCATGACCGAGCCGACGGTCGGGCCCTCGAAGCCCTCGGTGTTGATCTCCTCGAGCGTGCGGATGCTCGAGGCCGCCATGTTGTGCTGGAGCCCCAGGCAGTGCCCGACCTCGTGGGCGGTGATATAGCGGATCATCGGCCCGATGAACTCCTCGGGGAGTCCGTCGAGCAGCTGCGCGTCGTCGCCGCCCGAGGGCAGCAGACCGGCGACCAGCGCCGCGTCGGCGAGCGAGATATCCATCGCGAGCATGTTGCCGATCTGGCACGCGGTGTTGGCATGGTTGGCCGACGCGTGCGTCCAGGGATGGTCCTCGTCGTGGAGATCGGTGGTGACGGCCTTGGCGGCGTCAAGCTGGCGGGCCTTGAGCATCTGCGCCCGCGCCGCCGGCTCGGCGATGCGAACCCGCGGATCCCAGTTGGGATGCTCATCGAAGAACGCCAGCGTCTCGGGGTGGAAGGTGCTCTCGGTCAGGTCCGCGGTCATGCTCTCGAGCATGTTGCGGATCGAGCGCGTCAGCCCCTGGTGCCACACCACATCGGCGTCGAGGATCTCGCCCGTCTCGGGGTTCGTCCGGCTCGGGCCGATCGCGTAGCTCTGGTTGCTCGCGTTCCAGCGGAAGAAGTTGTAACGGGCGTCCTCGGGGTCGATGTCCATGTACGCACCGGTCGCTGCGTCCTGCTGGCGGACCTCGAGCGCGCCGTCGATCCCGATCTCCCGGAACGCCTTGTTCCAGAGCAGGATGCCCTCACGCACATAGCGCCGGTACTCCACGGGCGTGGTGTGCTCGATGTACCACACCAGCGGCTCCTTGGGCGGGCTCACCTTCAGCTTCGGATCACGCTTCTCGATATTCCAGCGCGAGATGTAACGCTCCGTCACTTCCTGGTTGGCGCTCTTGGCGAAGTCCTGGTGCCAGTCGTAGAAGTACCCGACGCGCGGGTCGGCCTTGCGCGGCTTGAACCCGCGCGAGCCCTCAAGCGTCCCGATCGAGTAGGTCAGCTTGATCAGCTCCCCCGACGAACGCGGCAGCTCATACTCCACGATGATGTTCTCGGGGAACGACTTGGCCTTGGTCAGCGTCGCGAGCGCCGGGTTCAGCCGGGCCGCGCTGGCGCCGTACCCGCCGAACACCGAGCTCCCGAAGAAACTGCCCGCCTGGCGCGTCGCCATCGAGCCCAGGTCGATGACCGGGCGACCACCCTGCATCGAGACGATCGGCACCGACAGCAGCACCCGGTCGGTGTAGAGCGAGGCGACCGAATCACGCGCCTCGGCATCGCCGGAGGTGCGGACATTGAAGTTCGGGCTCACCAGCGCGAGCTGGTCGCCGATCTTCTTCCACTTCACATAGAAGGTGGGCCCCATCACGCCCGCCTGCGAGTCGCCGCCCGAAATGGTGCAGGCGATCATCTGCATCTGGCTCGCGTAGTTGCGGGGGAGCACCGCCATCAGCTTGCCCGTCTCCCGATCGGCGTACAGGTCGTAGAACCCGGCCGACCCGTCGGTCGTCGAGACGACCTTCTCCAGGCCCTCGACCACCTTCTCGAACGGGGGGTAATCCCGCTCGACGGCCGCGACCGCCGAAGCAATCGAGGCGGCGGCGGGGGCGGCGGCGATCACGCCGAGCGTGCCGGCGACCAGGGCGAACGCCGAGGCCAGAGACACACGCCGGAACATCGAAGCATCCTTCATGGCATCCTCTCCATCAGGTCGTGACTGGGGCCGGCGGGCTGCCTTCCCCGGGACTTGGTACCGACAACCGGCCGGTCGGATTCAGCATCGGCCAACGCAGTCTAAACCGCGCCGACACGGTCGATTCGATCTTTGATCGGAATTCCGCGCAGGACTTGCGCCACCCCGATACGCCTCAGCGACTCACTTTGTTCGGGATTCGCTCGAGTGCCCCGGCGATCTCGTCCAGCAGGCGATCAGCGAACTCAACCTTCGACATCGGACCGACCCGGATCGGCTCGTCGCTCCGCCCGATCCACGCCGAGGCGAGGATCCACGCGTCGATTCCCGACGCGTCCATGGTCTCGAGCGGATTCGCGACGATCAGGTCCAGCTTCTTGCGCCGGAGCTTCTCCGCCGCCGAGGTCAGCAGCCGATCGACCGGCTCGAGCGCAAAGCCCACGAGCAACTGGTCGGGCCGCGCCGCGTCGGCCGCCTCGGCGAGCAGGTCGGGGGTCGGCTCGAGTTCCAGCATCAGACCCGAGCCTTCGCGGCGGAGCTTGCCGCGGGGATCGTGGGCACCCCCCTTGGCCCGGTAATCCGCGACCGCGGCGGCCATCACGAGCACATCGACGCCGGGCAGACGGGTCCGCAGCAGACCCCGCAGATCCTCGGCCGTCCGGAACCGGTCCAGATGCACCCGCGAATCGGAGGGCTGCTGACAAGTGGGCCCAAGGAGCAGCCCGGTCTCCCAGCCGCGTGCGACCGCGGCTTCGGCCAGGGCGATCCCGAGTCGGCCCGAGGAGCGGTTCCCGATGAAGCGGACCGCGTCGATCGGCTCGTGCGTCGGTCCCGCGGTAAACAGGATGCGAGGTCGTCCGGCGGTCTGTTCGCCAAGGGCGTGCTGGGTCACAGGCGGGCACTCCGGGGCCCGAATGCCGCCCGTGTTCTCGCACGGGCGACCGGCTAGGATGGTCGCGACGGAGGGGTCCGGACCCGGTTGATCCCGCTCAGAATCGGCGACTTCCGGAACCGCCCGGAGAATGGTATCACGCCCGCATCCGGCCTCGCCAAGCCGAGGAACGCGCGGTCACAACCCCCCGGGCGGCTGCCCGACGGAGACGGACGGGAGATCGATGGCACGATCAAGGAAGAAACTCGGTGACATCCTCGTCGGCTGGGGCGTCATCACCCCCCAGCAGGCCGACCAGGCCGCCTCGATCGCCAAGGGATCGGGACGCCGATTGGGCGATGCGATGGTCGAGGCCGGATTCGCCCGCGAGGAGCAGGTCGCCAAGGCCCTGGCCCACCAGTTCGGGATGGAGTTCGTCGACCTCGCCGCCCCGGGCATGGGCGACAAGGTCGACACCTCCCTCATCGACAAGGACCTCATCAAGAAGCACCATGTCCTGCCCCTGAGCAAGGCCAACGGCAAGCTCCAACTCGTCATCCACGACCCCATGGACCTCGAGCTGCTCGACATGCTCCGGTTCCGCTACGGCGTGGAGATCGAGCCCCGCATCGCATCGCTCGGACAGATCAAGGGGTACATCGAGGGGGCCGTCAAGTCCGCCCCGAGCATGGTCGGCGAGGGCGAGTCCCTGGTGACCGACTCGATCGACCGCACCATCGACCGTTCGGTCGACCGCTCCATGGACCGCTCGATCGATGTGTCGCGCGAGGACGCGCCGATCGTCAAACTCTTCGATCGCATCCTCCTCGAAGCGGTCAAGATGCGGGCGTCGGACATCCACATCGAGCCCATGGCCGACCGGGTCCGCCTGCGCTACCGCATCGACGGCGTGTGCATCGAACGCGACAACCTGCCCAAGCGCATGCAGAACGCCCTGCTCAGCCGCGCCAAGCTGATGGCCGCGATGAACATCGCCGAGAAACGCGTGCCCCAGGACGGCCGCATCAAGCTCCCGGTCGACGAATCACAGATCGACTTCCGCGTCTCGGCGTGCCCGGCGTACCACGGCGAGTCGGTCGTCCTCCGTATCCTCCGCCCCGAGAGCGCCCGGATCGGCCTGGAGAACCTCGGCTTCGAGCAGCACAACCTCGAAGTCTTCAACAAGATCATCCGCCGGCCCAACGGCATCTTCCTCGTCACCGGGCCCACCGGGTCGGGCAAGACCACCACGCTCTACACCGCCCTCGATGTGCTCAACCGCCCCGACAAGAAGATCATCACCGCCGAGGACCCCGTCGAGTACAACTTCGACGGCATCAACCAGTGCCAGGTGCGCGAGAGCATCGGGCTGACCTTCTCGGCGATCCTCCGCTCGATGCTGCGGCAGGCGCCCAATGTCATCCTCGTCGGTGAGATCCGCGACCGCGAGGTCGGCGAGATCGCGATCCAGGCCGCCCTGACCGGGCACCTGGTCTTCTCGACGCTCCACACCAACGACGCCCCCTCGGCGATCACGCGACTGACCGACATGGGCATCAAGCCCTTCCTCGTCGCCAGCTCGATCCAGGCGGTCATGGCCCAGCGCCTCATCCGCGTGCTCCACGCCGACTGCAAGCAGCCCGATCCCTCGCCCGACCCGAAGTACCTTCGCCTCATCGGGCTCGACCCCGCCCAGGCCCAGGGCAAGGTCTACAAGAATGTCGGGTGCGCCGGGTGCGTGAACACCGGGTACCGCGGGCGAAAGGCGATCTTCGAGATGATGCTCATGAACTCCAAGCTCCGCGACCTGGCGTTCAAGAAGGCGACCGTCACCGAGCTCCAGGCCGCCGCCAAGCAGAGCGGCATGAAGACGCTCGTCGACGACGGGCGCCTGAAGGTGCTCGCCGGCGCCACGACCCCCGCCGAGATCGCCCGCATGGCGCAGGAAGGGCACTGACCGCACCGATCGATCCCCCGGCCCCCCGTTCCCGCTCGGGGGCCGATCCGGAGAGTTGAATCATGACGACGATGCAGATCGACCGCCTGCTCGACACGGTGGTCAAGACCGGCGCCAGCGACCTCCACCTGACGGTGGGGCGGCAGCCGACCATCCGCCTCCACGGGCGACTGCGGAACCTGCAGACCAAGGTCCTCGAGTCCGACGACATGGTCGGTCTCATGAAGGCCATCACCCCCGAACGCAACCAGCAGGAACTGCAGGAAGAGGGCGGGACGGACTTCGGCTTTGCCTACGGCGACGCGGCCCGTTTCCGTGTCTCGGTCTTCCGCCAGCGGGCCGACCTGGCGATCGTTCTCCGCCAGATTCCCAGCCGCCTGCTCACCTTCGAGCAGATCGGTCTCCCGGAGATGGTCCGCGAGCTCATCCGCCGCCCCCGCGGGCTGTTCCTCGTCACCGGGCCGACCGGCTCGGGCAAGACGACCTCGCTGGCGAC
>JBICIG010000069.1:0-26612 GCA_043101605.1 Phycisphaerales bacterium JB037 | reverse complement strand
TGTCCCCGAGGTCATGGAGCCGATCAGCCCGCTGGTGACGGTCGTCCCGCTGCAACTGCTCGCGTACCACGCGGCGGATGTGGTCGTTCTGCTCGAGCACCCGCTCGATGATGTCGGGCACGCGCTGCATCTCGGCGATCAGCGCCCCGCAGCGCTCGGGCGAGGTAAAGCGTCGACGCCCGAGGTAGATCGCGATCAGCGTCAGCACCGCGACCTGGCCCGTGAACGCCTTGGTCGACGCGACGCCGATCTCGGGGCCCACGCGGAGATAGACGCCCGCGTCGGTCTCGCGCGCGATCGAGGAGCCCACGACATTGACCACGCCCAGCGAGAGCGCCCCGCGTTCGCGGGCTTCCTGGAGCGCCGCGAGCGTGTCGGCCGTCTCGCCCGACTGGCTGACGGCAATCACCACGGTGCGGTCCTCGATGATCGGATTGCGGTAGCGGAACTCGCTCGCGTACTCGGTCTCGGTCGGGAGCTTGGCGATGTCCTCCATGAGGTACTCGCCGATCATCGCGGCGTGGAGGGCGGTGCCCTGACCGGTGAGGATGATCTTCCTGGCCTTGACCAGATCCGGGCTGAACGCGCTCAGGCCGCCGAGGACGACCTTGTTCTCCTTGTGGTCGAAGCGTCCGCGCATCGTGTTGCGCAGCGAGTTGGGCTGCTCGAAGATCTCCTTCTGCATGAAGTGCTCGTACCGACCGAGCTCGATCTGCTCGAGGTCGAGCTCGAGCTGGAGCACCTTCGGCGAGACCTCGTCGTTGTCGATCGTCGAGGTGCGGAAGCCCTCGCGCGTGATCTTGACGACATTGTAATCTTCGAGCGTGATCGCCTGGGTCGTGTGCGCGACGATCGCCGACGCGTCCGACGCGACGATGTACTCGTTCGACCCGATGCCCACGATCAGCGGCGAGCCCTTGCGTGCGCAGACCATGACATCCGGCTCCTGCTCGCAGATCACCGCGATCGCGTAAGCCCCGGTCACTTCGCGCAGAGCCCGCTGGACCGCGAGCTCAAGGTCGCCCTCGTACAGCTCGCCGATGAGCATCGCGAGCACCTCGGTGTCGGTCTCGCTGCGGAACTCGTGCCCGCGCTCGCTCAGGTAGGTGCGCAGGGCGGCGTAGTTCTCGATGATCCCGTTGTGGATCAGGCAGATCCCGCTCTTGTCGTCGCGGTGGGGGTGGGCGTTCAGCTCGGTGACCGAGCCGTGCGTCGCCCACCGTGTGTGCGCCAGCCCGATGGTCCCGTCGAACCCGATCTGCTTCTCGAGCTTCTCTTCGAGGTTCGCGACGCGCCCGACCGCCTTGCAGAGGTGCAGCCCGCCGTTGAGGACCGCCATCCCCGCCGAGTCATACCCGCGGTATTCCAGCCGCTTGAGTCCTTCGAGCAGCAGAGCCTTGGCGGGCTTGGATCCGATGTACGCGACGATTCCACACATGGCGCGAGCCTCCGCAGAGCCCTCGGGCGGGTGGTCCGTTCACCCCCCCGGTCGGGTCGCCCGAGTTGTACGCCCCGAGCCGGGCTCAGGATCGGACAGCCGGACGCGTCGGGCCAGACCGGTCGCCCGCCCGGGCGCGGAAACGCCGCCCGCGGGCCGATCAGGCCTTGCGAGCGGCGGCGGAGGGTCCGGAATCCCCCCTCTCAAGGGGGTCGGCGGGGGAGCCCAGGCTCGGTCATTCCCCGTCAGACGGGCGGACGGTCACGACCACGATCATCCGCTCGTTGGAGATCGCGACCGTCGGCACCCCCGGCTTGATGACGAGGTTCGCGTCCAGTTCCAGTTCATAGAGATCGACCAGTTCCAGCACCAGCCCCGCGGCGGCTCCCTCCTCAAAGTTCAGCGTCCGCAGCCCGAGGTCGCGGTACACGCCGTCGAGCTCCACCCGGACCAGCCCGCCGGGCGCGTCGCCGACGAGGACAGTCGTCTCGAGCCCCTCCATCTCGTCCTCGATCGAGGGCTGGTAGGCGAGGGCCGAATTGCCCACGATCGGCATCCACGAACCGATGTACTGCGTGCGCACGGTGCTCGCGAGCCGGACGGGCCCGCCGCCGAAGATCGACTGCTCGATGTGCGTCTTCAGGGCGAAATGGCTGCCCTCGTCGTCGGCGAACGCCTCGCCGACCGACATCCCGATCTCGGTGGTCGGGACATAGCACGCGACGCTGACGGCGTAGCGGTCGTTGAACAGTTCCCGCACGGTCTCGATCAGTTGGTCCATGCGGTCGTGCGAGCGGGGCGCACCCCACACCGCGAACACGCCGTCGATCAGTTCGTTCCACGCCTCTGCCTCGGCGGCTTCGCCGATGCGGTTCACGAGTTCCTGCAGCCGCTCGTGCGGCGTGCCGGCGCCCTGGATCGCCGCGTAGGACTGCAGCTCGCGCAGGTCGTACACCCGCATCACCGGGTCGGTCTCCTCCGGCTGGGCGGCGGGGACGGCCGCGACCAGCCCCACCACGCGCGGCGTGGGCAGCGGCGCCGAGGCGACGAGCGAAAGGGCCATCGTCGAAGCGATCAGGTTCAGCATGGTCAACTCCTTGGTCTCCCGCCGGAGGCGTGCGCACCGGCGGTGTGAATCCGTGTCGGTCGGTGTCAGTGAATCGCCGAGCGGAGCGTCCGCCGGCTGTGGACCCATGGGCTCAGTTCGGGTTCGCCCGCCAGCGAGCGGGCCAGGTCGAGCGCTTCGACTCGGACGGCCGACTCTCCCGCCAGCCGCTCGAGCCGATCGAAGGCGAACGGTCGGAGCGAGGGATCGCGCGCCCACAACCGGATCACGCCGAGTTGTTCGTCCGGCGAGAGCGCGTCGAGGGCGGCCTCGGCGGCGCGGGCGCTGCGGATCGCCCGGCCCAGTTCCAGCGCCGTCCGCTCCCGGGCGGCCGGGTCGCCCGAACGAAACTCCGCGACCGCTCGCGACGCCTCGGCGTCGGTCGCCCGGAGCCGGTGCTGCTCGGGCACCTTCGAGCGGGGCACGCTGAAGAGCACCCGGGCCGCGTGGGCTCGCTCGCCCGGTGCATCCTGCATCGCAAGCGTGGGTGCGGGAGCCGGCTGGTTGTTCAAGGCGATGGGCGAGGGCGACTCGGGGGTCGGGGCCTCGGTCGGCCCGGCGGCGCGCGGGCCGATCAGCACCGCGAGGAGAACCGCCGCGAGGGTGCCCCCGGCCACTCCGATTGAGGCCTTGGCGAGCCAGCCGACGCGTCGCGGCGCGGGCCTCGGCGAGGTCAGAGCCTCGCGGATCAACGCATCGGCCAGGCGGATGTCACGCATCTCGGCGCGCAGCGACTCGTCCTGCTCCAGCAGGCGCTCCAGTTCCGCTCGATCGTCTGCCGAAAGCTCGCCGTCGTGGAAGACTTCCAGGCGGGCGCGGCGGTCGTCGGTCGGGTGGCGGGCATCGAGGGTCATAACGGATCTCCCATCGCCTCGCGCAGGCGCTTGCGGGCCAGGTGCAGGTGCGTGCGCACGGCTTCGACCGAGCACTCGAGGTGCTCGGCGATCGCCGCGTACTCGAGTCCCTCGACCACGCGCAGCACCAGCGCCGCCCGCTGCATTGGAGAGAGCGCCGCGACGCGCCGCTGTGCCAGCCTCACCTGTTCGGCCCGTTCCAGGCGGTCCGGGTTCGGGCGCGCGCTCACGGCGAGCTCCTCGGCCCGGGCGAGCAGCCTGGCCGCCCGCCGCCGCAGCTTCCTCTGCTCGCTGATCCAAAGCCGGGTCATCGCGGCGTACGCGTACCCGAGGTGGTCGAGCTTGTCGGGGCGGCGTTCGAGCAGCCGAAGCATCACGCGCTGGGCGAGGTCCTCGGCGAGGTCCTCGCGGCCGGTGAGCGATTGCGCGTACCGGGTCAATGTCCGGGCGGTGTCGGTCCATGCCTCGCCGCCGCTCGACGAAGGGGCGGCGTCCGGACGGGAGGCCCGATGGTCGGCGGGATCTGGCGTGCTCATGCACTTCACGAGGGAGATGGTCGCCAGGGTGGTCACATAGGGAGAGACGCCCCCGCGGAGCGTTCATCAAGGGGTGGTGCGCAGATTCTCGCAGCAGGATCCGGAAAGGGCTTGACGCGGGCCCGATCGGGCGACAATATGTAACAATATGGTTACGCATTCTCCAGCCGGGATCCATCGCTCCGAGCCCGCCCGCAGCGCGTTCACGGCGATCGCGGATCCGGTCCGGCGGGCGATCCTCGACGGGCTGCGGGCCGGGCCGAGGCCGGCCGGCGAGATCGCCGGCGACTTCGCGATCAGCCGCCCGGCGGTCAGCAAGCACCTGCGCGTGCTGAGCGAGTCGGGGCTGGTCCGGGTGGAGAAGTCGGGCCGGGAGCGTCGTTACGCCCTCGACCCGGCTCCCTTGGGCCAGGTCGAGGCGTGGCTGGATCGACACCGCACCGCGTGGGCCGCCAGGATGGTCGCCCTGAAGAGACAGGTCGAATCGGGCGCGGCGGAGCCGCCTCGGCACGATCCCGACAAGGAACCCCGACCATGACCGCTCCGACCCCGTCGTCGCCCGCGCAGGGCTCGCCCGAAGCCGCTGTCTTTCAGCACGCCTTCTCGATCCGTGCCCCGCGAGCCCGGGTCTGGGAGGCGCTGACCGATCCCGGCTTGCTCTCGATCTGGTTCGCCGAGCACGCGCAGGTCGAGCCGCGGGTGGGGGGGAAGTTCCGGTTCTGGGGTCGGCACACGCCGAGCTTCGGGCGCGAGCAGGTCGCCGACCAGGTGATCACCGCGATCGAGCCGGGCGTGCGGCTGGCGTTCGACTGGTCGTGGTGCGGCGGGCCGACGCACTGTGAACTCCGCCTGGCCGACGCCGGCGAGGGGACAACGGAACTGGCGGTCGCGCACCGCTTCCCCGAGCCGCTGGAGGTGTACGGGCAGGACGAGACCTGCTGGGTCGCCAAGGACTTCTGGCAACTCGCCGCGGGCAATCTCGATCATTTCTGCCGAACCGGGCGGGCGGCGCTGCTGCCGGATCACTCGGCGGGCGGTCGCGACGGGGCGACGGTGGACCTGTCGATCGAGATCGACGCCCCGGCCGAGGCGGTCTGGCGCGGGATCACCGAGCCCGGCGAGATCGCCAAGTGGCTCGGGAGCGACCCGAATCTCGATTCGCAGATCCGCGTCGATTTGCGGCCCGGGGGTGTCTATTCGTTCGGTTGGGAGATCGGGGGGGCGCCCTGCGGCCCGCAGGAGATCCTCGAACTCGAGCCGAGGCGTCGTCTGGTGTACTCGTGGCGGGCGCACGGGAAGGACATCACCGATCGGACGGAGTGGCTCCTCGAGCCGCTTGACGCCGACCGGACGCGGCTGACGGTTCGCCAGTTTGCCACCGGGTCGGCCCGCGAGTTCAGCGGGTACGCCAACGGCTGGGGCTCGTTCATGCTCGAGTTCAAGCGCCAGTTGGAGGTCTGACGGGCCAAACGACAGCCTGAAGACCCACGCGGCATTGCCGTCGGCTCCGGAGCAACCTATTCTCGTCGAGTTTGCGCGCTGCAATCCGCGGCGACGCCCGGAGCCGGCGGCCCATGCCCAGACGCGACGACATCCGCACCATCCTCATCATCGGCTCGGGGCCCATCGTCATCGGGCAGGGGTGCGAGTTCGACTACTCCGGCGCCCAGGCCTGCAAGGCGCTGCGCGCCGAGGGCTACCGCATCGTCCTGGTCAACTCGAACCCCGCGACGATCATGACCGACCCGGCGTTCAGCGACCGGACCTACATCGAACCGATCACGCCCGACGCGGTGCGCAAGATCATCGAACTCGAGAAGGAGCGCGGCGAGCCGATAGACGCGGTGCTCCCGACGCTCGGCGGGCAGACAGCGCTCAACTGCGCGTGCGCGCTCTGGGACCAGGGCGTCTTCCAGCGCCACGGGATCGAGATGATCGGCGCCAACCGCGCCGTGATCCACCGGGCCGAGGACCGACAGGAGTTCCAGCAGGTCTGCGACGCGATCGGGCTGCGGACGCCCAACGCTCGGGCCGTCAAGACGCTCGAGGACGCCGAGGCGTTCGTCGCCCAGGTCGGGCTGCCGGCGATCATCCGACCCGCGTTCACGCTGGGAGGGTGGGGCGGCGGGATCGCGTACAACGCCGAGGAGTTCCGCGAACTCGTGCTCCGCGGCATCGGCGCCTCGATGATCGGGCAGGTGCAGGTTGATCAGTCGCTGCTCGGATGGAAGGAATACGAACTCGAGGTCGTCCGCGATCGCAAGGACAACTGCGTCATCGTCTGCGGCATCGAGAACATCGACGCGATGGGCGTGCACACGGGCGACTCGGTCACCGTGGCGCCGATCCTCACGCTGACCGACAAGGAATCCCAGGCACTCCGCGACGCGGCGATCGAGATCATGCGTGCGGTCGGGGTCGAGACGGGCGGCTCGAATGTGCAGTTCGCCGTGAACCCGAACCCCGCGCCCGATCCGGAGACGGGCGTCAAGCCCTTCGAGTTCGTGGTTGTCGAGATGAACCCGCGTGTGAGCCGGAGTTCGGCGCTGGCGTCGAAGGCGACGGGCTTCCCGATCGCCAAGATCGCCGCCAAGCTCGCGGTCGGGTATACGCTCGACGAGTTGCGCAATGACATCACCGGCACGACCAGCGCGTGCTTCGAGCCGGCGATCGACTATGTCGTCACGAAGATGCCCCGCTGGACCTTCGAGAAGTTCCCCGAGGCCGACGAAACGCTCACGACGCAGATGAAGTCCGTCGGCGAGGCGATGGCGATCGGGCGGACCTTCAAGGAGTCCTTCCAGAAAGTCATCCGCTCGATGGATGTCAAGCGGTTCGGCTTCGGGCTCGACCGCAACGACAAGTGGCTCGCGGCGATGCGGGCGGTCGAGACGGGCCAGCTCGTGCTCGACTTTGCGCCCGAGGATGAGAACGCCGTCCCGACCGACACCGGGCTGCGCACCGCCGACGGGCAGCCGATCGAGTGGCCCATCTCCACCGAGAAACTGACGCGCAAGCTCGCCGTGCCCAGCCAGGGGCGGCTCTACTACATCCGCTACGCGCTGCGCGAGGGCTGGTCGATCGAGCGCGTCGCCGAGTTGACGGGCATCGATCCGTTCTTTCTCGACCAGTTCGCCCAGCTCATCGAGTTCGAGGACCGGCTCTGCTCGTACGGATCGCTCGAGGACCTGCCTCACGAGATACTCTTCGAGGCCAAACGCCTCGGCTATTCCGATGCGCAGCTCGCGAATCTGTACCTCGGGACCATCAGCTCGGATGCCATCCTGCGCGTCCGCCGCCACCGCGAGTCGCTGGGGATCAAGCCGGTCTACCGCCTGGTGGACACCTGCGCGGGCGAGTTCGAAGCCGTCACGCCGTACTACTACTCGACCTACGAGCCCGAAACGGTCGAGGTCGGCCAAGGCGGCGCGACGAGCACGATCCCCCCGGTCAGCGAGTTCCGCCGGAGCGAGGCCGAAAAGGTCATCATCCTCGGCGGCGGGCCCAACCGCATCGGGCAGGGCATCGAGTTCGATTACTGCTGCGTCCACGCCGCGTTCGCGACGCGGGCCCTCGGGCTCGAATCGGTGATGATCAACTCCAACCCGGAGACGGTCAGCACCGATTACGACACGAGCGACCTGCTGTTCTTCGAGCCGCTGACGCTCGAGGATGTTCTCAACGCCGTCGAAGCGCTCAACGGCGGCGGGGCGGGGTGCAACGGCCCGGTAAGGGGCGTGATCGTGCAGTTCGGCGGGCAGACGCCGCTGAACCTCGCGGGCGGGTTGCAGCTTGCCGGCGTGCCCCTGCTGGGCACCAGCCTCGATTCGATCGACCTCGCCGAGGACCGCGACCGCTTCGATGCGCTGCTCGAGCGGCTCGATCTCCAGCGGCCGCCTTCGGGAATCGCGCGGTCGATCGACCAGGCGCGGGAGATCGCGCGGAACATCGGTTTCCCGGTGCTGGTGCGCCCGAGCTATGTGCTCGGCGGGCGCGGCATGGAGATCTGCCCCGACGAACGCGCCCTCGTGCAGTACATGACGACGGCCCTGGGCGTGTCGGATCTCGACGGAGCGCCGGTGCTGATCGACAAGTTCCTCGCCGGCGCGACCGAGGTCGATGTCGACATCGTCGCCGACTTCGATCCAGATCGGGACGAAGCCGATCAGCCCGCCGGAGCCCGCGCCATTGTCTGCGGCGTCATGCAGCACATCGAGCACGCGGGCGTGCACTCGGGCGATTCGGCCTGCTCGATCCCGCCGTGGTCCCTCCCCGACAAGCTCGTCGACCAGATCCGCGACATCGCCCAGCGCATGGCGCGGGCCCTCCGCGTGCGCGGCCTGATGAACATGCAGCTCGCGGTGAAGAACGGCGACATCTTCCTGCTCGAGGTGAACCCGCGGGCCAGCCGCACCGCTCCCTTCGTTTCCAAGGCGACGCACATCCCGTGGCCGGCGATCGCGGCGCGGGCGATGCTGAGCGTCTCGCTCGCCGAGCAGAACGCCGCCGAGGTCCGCGACATGCAGGCGTTCGCGGTCAAGGAATCGGTCTTCCCGTTCCAGAAGTTCCCGCGCGTCGACTTCGTGCTCGGGCCCGAGATGCGGTCCACCGGCGAGGTCATGGGCATCGACCTGACCATGCCCGTCGCGTACCTCAAGGCGCTCATGAGCGCCGGGCCCGAACTCCCCCGCGCCGGCGGCGTGTTCGTCTCCGTCCGCGAGCAGGACAAGAAGGAGATCGTCCCGATCACGCGCTCTCTCATCGCGATGGGCTTCGAGGTCTACGCGACCGAGGGCACCGCCGCCGTGCTCAACAAGCACGGCATGCGCCCGCAGGTGCTCCAGCGCATCGGCACGGGCGCCCGCCCCAATGTCATCGACCTGATGGCCGACGGAAAGATCCAGCTTGTCCTCAACACCCCGACACGCACCGGCTGGAACACCGACGAGGGCAAGATCCGCGCGACCGCCGTGCGCCTGAATGTCCCGATCGTCACCACCATGACCGGGGCGGAGGCGGCGATCCACGCGATCGAAGCGCTCCGCGCCGGCGACTGGGGCGTTCGCGCGCTGCAGGACTACGCGCTTCTCGAACGCGAAGCCGCCGACCAGCGTGCCGCCCACGCCTGATCGTTCAGGCCCGATTGGGAGTGAGTCGCCCGGGCTACGGGCGGAACCGGCGCGATTCCTGACGCAGCAGTTCGTCGGCCACGAACCGCATCTGCTGGAGCGTCAGCGTCACGCTCCCGAGTTCTTCGCGCAGCCGCGTGTTCTCGTCGACCATGCCGCGCCGCTCGGCCTCGGACAAGTCCGCACGCTGGAGGGCGGCGTTGTTCCGCGCAATCTGCCCCTGGATCGTCCGCCGACGCTGATCGAGATCATCCAGCAGCGCCTCGACCTGCTCGAACTCCGATCCCAGCCGCAGCCCGCGCCCCAGCGCCACGCTCGCCGGCAGCGTGAAGTCACGCCCGCCGACGCGGATGCGGATGTTCCCCTCGTCGTCGAGCCCGCCGCGCGCCGCGCCGCCCGCCGCGACCCGGCTTGCCGATGGAGACCCCGGCACCTGCGCGAGCCGCCCCTCCCAGTCGCCCAGATCGATCGCGAGCAATGGGCGCGGCTGCTCACGGGCGGCATCGCGCCGGTAACGCCACGCCTCCTGCAGCAGCCCGCGGTCCAGCGCCCCCGCCGAGCCGAGCGCCTCGAACGAGCCGAGCTCGACCGAGACCGTGCGCACGCCGCCGTCGCGGATCAGCGTCAGTTCAAGCCGGTCTCCCGGATCCGACGCGATGATCGCGATCTGCAGATCACGCCGGCTGGTCATCTCCCGTCCGTCGACGCGAAGGATGACATCGCCCGGCTCGAGCACGCGGTGGGCGTCGAATCCCTGCACCGTCGCCGAGATCGGGACGCCCGCGGGGACCTCGGTCCCGAACTGGATGCCCATCCCGGCACGCGAGCCGCGCAGGAACATCTCGAGCGCGACCCGCTCCAGGCGCAGGTGCTGCTCGGGCGAGAGCGAGGGATCATCGAGCAGGGGCTCGATCGCCCGCAGGTCCACCCATGCCAGGTCGAGCAGTTCCTGCAGCGCCGATTCGCGCTCGCGCCACGACGGGTCGTCCATGCGGGCGATCAGCCCCTCGAACCGGGCCGCCAGCCCGCCCTCGGGTTGAGCGACCGCGGCGGCCGAGACGAGCGCGAGCGCGGCGATGCCCGCCCGGATCGGCCGGCCCAATCCCTCCCGCAGTCGGTTGGCACGCTCGAACACCCGTTGCCTCCACCCCGAGTCTCGCCCCGATGCCGGGCCCGGTCAACACCGTGTCGATCGATCCGGCTCAGAGTCCGTCGGCCCATTCGTCCAGCCCCTTGACGATACCGCCCACTTCCCGCAGGGCTTCACCGGCCGACCGATCCCCGAACCGCCCGGTCCGGGCGATCGGGCCGATGACCTCGGCGATCAGGCTCTCGACCATCAGCGCCGCCAGCACGCGGCGATCCGCCCGCGGGCCCGCTCCTTCCAGGAACGCCCGGAGCCGGTCGAGGTCGAGCGACAGCGACCAGCCCGGACCGCGCACCACATCGAGCGCAAACTGCAGCGCGCCCATCGCGACATCGGTCTCGGGCGGCGCGATCGACAGCCCGTCGAGATCCAGCACCCAGGCCACCTGATCGTCGGCGAACAGCAGATTGCCCGGGTGCCAGTCGCCGTGGATGAGCTGCGCTGCGGGCCCGGGCGGCCGCTCGGCCCGCGCCGCCGCCCGCTCGTACGCCCGCCGGCAGTCCTCGGCGAGTTGTCGATCGGCCTCGCCCGTGGCGCGCTCGCCCGCCTGCTCGAGCAGCCTCAGGATCTCGGCCGATGCGTGGTAGCTCCCGACCGGAGCCCCGTAGCTCGGCGAGCATCGGGCGAGCAGGCGGTGCAGATCGGCCAGTGCCCGACCGGCCGACCTCGCCTGCGCCGCGGAGCGGGCGAAGGGGGCGCCCTCGACGAACTCCATCAACTCATAGACATGCCCGCCGAGCTGGAGCATCGAGTTGTCACCCGGATTGGTCCCCAGCAGCTTCGGCAGCGGAGCCCCAAGCGAGCGTGCCTCGATCATGACCTCGTGGCAGAGCGCCACGAGCACGGGGTCGCTCCGCTCGCGTGAACGCCTCTTGAGCAGGAACTTTCGATCGCTCCACTCGACGATGAACTTCGGCGAGCCCGGGTCGCCCCGCCGCAGCGGGCGCACGCGGGTGTCGCGGGTCAGCCCGAACGCGGTGAGCGCCTGGCGCAGCTCGTGCTCGGAGATGTGTGCGTCGCTCCCGCCGCCCTGGCCCGGCGCGATCGAGGCAATCGCGTGGAGCGACTCGACCGCTCCGCGTGCGGGCTCGTTCCGCCGGCCGGCATCGGAAGCGGGGGGGGTGACGGGGTCCTCGGGCATCGGCGCCTCGCTCAGCGCGGCGCGGCGTCTCCCGATCGGCCGCGCTCACTCCACATTCTGCACCTGCTCCTTGATCCGGTCGATCGCGCCCTTGACCTCCACGATCCGCCGACTGATCAGCGAATCGGGAGACTTGCTCGCGATCGTGTTCGCCTCGCGCAGCATCTCCTGAGCCAGGAAGTCGAGCGTACGCCCGACCGGTCGCTCGCAATCGCCGCCGAGCAGTTCATCGAACTGGTCGAGGTGCCCGCGCAGGCGGCTGAGCTCCTCGGCGATATCGGTCTTCTCGGCATAAATCGCGATCTCGCGCACGATCTCCATGGGCTCGACGCTCAGCCCCGCGTCGGCGAGCATCGTCGAGATCCGCTGCCGCAGCCGGTTCTCGTACTCCTCCACGACCGCCGGCGCCCGCTCGGAGATGCCCGCCAGATGCTCGGCAATAAACGCGTGGTGCGAGAGCAGGTCCTCCCGCAGCATCGTCCCTTCGCGCGTCCGCATCGACAGCAAGTGCTCGCACGCCTCGCCCAACAGGTGCTTGAACGCCTTCCGCGCGTGCGTCAGCCGGCTCTCCTCGTTGGCCGAAGGCTGCAGCACGCCGGGGAGGTTCAGCAGCGAGCCGGCGTCGAACGACAGCTCGCCCGCCCGGACCGACCGCGCCTCGCGGAGCTGGTCGATGTACCGGTCGAGCGCGCGGTGGTTGATCTCGAACGCCGCCGCCTCGGAGACATCCGTGCACGACCCGCGGAGTGTCACCGTCCCGCGATTGAGCCGTCGGCGGAGCTCGGATTCCATCTCCGCCTCGAGCCCCTGGAACTCCTCGGGGAAGCGGATGACGGACTTGAAGTACTTGTTGTTGAGCGAGCGGATCTCCACGAAGTAGTGGATCCCGTCGATCTCCGCCGCCGCCTCGCCGAACCCCGTCATGCTCCGGATCACGCGGCTTCCTCCCGCGGCGACGAGGCGTCGCGCGAACGCACACGATTCACGAACGGACCGTGCGAATGAACGAATCGAACCATTCGGCGAGTTTAGCGTCCGCCCCCGTCCGCCGTCCCGTCGCCCGTCCCGTCGGCAGGATCGGTCCCGCCGGCTCCGTCGCCGCCCGGCTCACCGGCACCGGGATCACCGGCATCCGGATCGCCCGCGTTGGCGTCGTCGACAGGGGGTTCGTCGCCGTTGGTCGAGCCCGGCCCCTGCCCGGCTCCCGATTCGGCGGGCCCCTGCTGCACCGGCGCGGCTTCGCCCTGGTCGGGCGCGAGCTGCTCGGGCTTGGTCGCAAAGTGCAGCCCGATCGCCATCAGCAGCCAGAGCACGAAGATCGCGACGGTCGAAAGCGTCAGCACATCGCCCGTCTTGGTGCCGAACGCCGTCTGCCCGGACCCCGCCCCGGCACCGAACGCCCCGCCCAGCCCGCCGCCCTGCGGCCGCTGGATCAGGATCGCCAGGATCAGGATCACCGACAGGAGCACGAACACCACGACCAGCATCGAGGTGATCCAACTTGCCAAAGCCAGCGTCAGCATGCGGACTCCAGATCGCGGGGCCCATCCCCATTGCGGGCCAACTCTAGGCGGCCGGGTCGGCGGCGGAGCCTCAGCCCTCGCTCGGCGAGCCCCCGGCGGTCTTGGCGATCGCGGCAAAGTCCCCGATCTTCAGCGAGGCGCCCCCGATCAGCCCGCCGTCGATATCCGGCTGGGCGAACAGCTCGGCCGCGTTCGAGGGCTTGACCGAACCCCCGTAGATGATCCGCAGCCGCGCTGCGATCGCCGACCCGTACAGCGTCCCGATCAGCGCCCGGATCCGCTCGTGCGCCCGCTGGGCGTCGTCGGGTGTAGCGGTCTGCCCGGTGCCGATCGCCCAGACCGGCTCGTACGCGATCACCAGGTTCTCGAGTTGGGCATCGTCGCGAACGCCCGCGAGCGCCGACCGCACCTGCCGCTCGTTCACGGCGTCGGCCTCGCCCGCCTTGCGCTGCTCGAGCGTCTCCCCGACGCACAGCACGCACTGGTTGCCCGACGCCAGCACCGCTTTGGTCTTGGCGTTGATGACTTCCTCGGGTTCCTCGATCACATGCCGACGCTCGGAGTGCCCCACAAGAATCGAGTGGGCGTGGCAATCCTCGAGCATCGTGATCGAGACCTCACCCGTGAAGGCGCCGTCGGGCTCGGGCCACGCGTCCTGCGCACCCAGCCCGATCGCATCCGCCCGATCACGCAGGATCGAGCCGACCGCCAGCAGGTAGGGGTAGGGGGGGTAGAGCACGACCTCGACGCCGTGCAGCGACACCAGCGCATCCGCCACGCCGCGTGCCAGTTCCGACGCGCTTCGCAGCGAGGTATTCATCTTCCAGTTGCCGCCGACGAAGGGCCTGCGATCAGACACTCAGCACGCTCCGCTCTGCAAGGTATTGCGCTTAGGCCCGGGGTCCGGCCTTCCGCACCGCATCGGACATCTCGAACCTCGCGTCGTTCTCACGGAACAGCCGGGCCAGTTGGGTCGCCTGCGCGTCGTACGCCGACCCATCCGCCCAGGTCTTCCGCGGGTCGAGCACGCCGCTCGGCACGCCGGGCACTTCCTTCGGGATCGACAGCCCGAAGAAGGGTTCTTCCACAAAGTCCGCTCGAGCCAGCGACCCGTCGAGGATTGCCGACACCATCGCCCGCGTGTACCCCAGCTTGAACCGGTGCCCGGTGCCGTACGGCCCACCGGTCCAACCCGTGTTGAGCAGCCAGACATGCGCATGGTGCCGGGCGATCCGCTCGGAAAGCATCCTGGCGTACTCGGCCGGCGGACGCGGCATGAACGGCCCGCCGAAGCACGGGCTGAAGTTGGGCACGGGCTCGGTCACCCCCGCCTCGGTCCCCGCGAGCTTCGAGGTGTACCCGTTGATGAAGTAGTACATCGCCTGCTCGGGGCTCAGCCGCGAGACCGGCGGCATCACGCCGAACGCGTCGGCGGTCAGGAAGATCACATTCCTCGGGTGCCCGCCCACGCTCGGGATCCGTGCGCTCGGGATGAAGTCGACCGGGTAGGTCACCCGCGTGTTCTCGGTCAGCGACCCGTCGTCGTAGTCCGGCTCGCGCGTCGCATCATCGATCACGACATTCTCGAGCACCGATCCGAACCGGATCGCCGCGTGGATCTGCGGCTCGCCCTCGGGCGACAGGTTGATGCACTTGGCGTAGCACCCGCCCTCGAAGTTGAACACGCCGCCCGGACCCCATCCGTGCTCGTCGTCGCCGATGAGCGCCCGGCCCGGATCGGCGCTGAGCGTCGTCTTGCCAGTCCCGCTCAGGCCGAAGAACAACGCGACATTCGCAGGGTCGTTCTCGGCGACATTCGCCGAGCAGTGCATCGGGAACACGCCCTCCTCGGGCATGTCGAAGTTCATCGCGTAGAAGATGCTCTTCTTGATCTCGCCGGCGTACTCGGTCCCGAGGATCACCACGATCTTGCGGTCCAGCGACTGCACGATCAGCGTCGGCGACGACACGCCGAACTCCGCCTGTTCGGCCGCGGTCAACTCCCGCCGCCCCGCGTTGAGAATCAGCCAGTCCTGCGACCAGTCGGTCGACCCGCCCGCCGCCTTCGACCCCTGGGGGATGAACAGCGTCGACGCGAACAGCGCGTGCCACGCCTGCTCGGTGACCACCCGCACGCCCAGCCGGTGCGACGCGTCGGCCCCGCAGAATCCCTCGAAGGCGTAGACCCGCTCGACCCCGTTGAGGTGTTCGGTTGCGATCCGCAGGGCCGCGTCGAACTTCTCCGGCGAGATCGGCTGGTTGACCTTCCCCCACGCGATCTTGTCATGGATCGAGGGGGTGTCCTCGAGGTACTTGTCTTTCGGGCTCCGCCCCGTCAGTCGCCCCGTCCGGCACACCAGCGCCCCGTTCGACGCCAGCCGCCCCTCGCCGTTTGCCAGGGCCCGCTCGATGAGCTCCGCCGCGGACAGGTTGGACAGCACCCGTGCGGGCGACAGGTCGAGGGCGGGCTGCGTCGTCTCGGGCATCGTGGGGTCGTCCTCCGCTGGCAGGAGCGTCGAGACGCAAAGCCTAGACACCACCCCCGAATCCGACCACACCGCGCCCCCCAACCCACCCGTCTCGTGGACTCGGACCCCTCGGCGTTCGTATCATCTCCCCCTACGGGCGGCCGACCCGCCCCGGACGGAGGCTGTAGCTCAGTGGTTAGAGCACCTGGTTGTGGTCCAGGGGGTCGCGGGTTCAATTCCCGTCAGTCTCCCTTTCTCCCCGTCCGATGAGTCGCCCCGCGGCACCTCGAGCTCCCCTAAAGCCCGAGCCCGCTCAGGGTCCGCGCCACCGCGCCGGGGTACGAGCCCCCAAACAGCCGCGCGTGCACCAGCAGCGGGTACAGGTTGTAGAACCCGCACCGGCGCTCGAAGAACCCCGCCCGGATATTCCGCCGCTCGGCGTACCGCGCAAAGAACCGCTCACCGAAGGTCGAGAACAGCGCGATGAACGCCAGTTCGATCTCCGGGTCGGCGTAGTACACCGACGGGTCGATCAGCCCCGCCACGCGCCCGCGATCAAACAGCACATTCCCGCTCCACACATCCCCGTGGATCAGCCCCGCCCGCCCCGGCTCGCCGATGATCTCCGCCGCCCGGTCCGCCGCGGCCTCCACCCGCCGCGCCAGCGCCGCATCGATCCGCCCCGCCCTCTCGGCCTCGGCGCCCATCGCCCGCAGCCGCCGATCCGCGAAGAACGCCGCCCAGTCGTCCATCCACCCGTTGGGCTGGTCCAGGGGCCCGATCAGCGTGTCGCGCTCGAGCCCGTACCGCCCGCACGCCGGCTCGATCGAGTGCACCTCCGCGAGCAACTCCGCCGCGTGCGCCTCGCCCGTCGCCCCGCCGATCCCGTCGTGCTCGATGTGCTCGATCACCAGCAGCTCATCGCTCGCGTGCAGCACGCCGGGCACCGGCAGCGACGACCGCTCGCGCAGCACGCCGAGCATCCATCCCTCGAGATCGAGCTTTGATCCCGCCGCCCCCGCCTTGACGACGACCCGTCCGCCGCCCGCCAGCTCGGCCATCCGAACATCGGCGACGCACCCGCCGCTCAGCCGGCTCAGCCCGCGCACGGGTTCATCCAGGATCGTTCCGAGTTGCTCGATCAGGCGTGCATCGTCCACGAGCCCAGCCTGCCACGCCGCCGGGCTCGATGCAAGTGGGGCGACCGCGGGATGGGGTCAGGCCGCCTCGGCCCGCGCGCACGCCGTGCGGAGCTGGCGGAGCTGCTGGATCGAGTCGCTCACGCTCCGCGTCGCGGTCAGGGCATCCGCCGCCGCTTCGGCCAGCTCGCCGATCTCCCGGAACCCAAGCGACGGCGCCAGCCCGTGCACCTTCAGGCAGATTGATCGGCACGCCGTCGCGTCGTCCTCGTGCATCCGTTCTTCCAGCTCGTCGGCGATGGTGCGCAGTTGCTCGGCGAATTCCTTCGCCAGCTTGCCCGTGTCCGACGACGCCACGATCTGCTGCCGCTGCTTGGCCGACTCGCGATCGACCAGCAGATACTCGCCCAGCGAGCGCAGCAGCAGGTCCTGCGTGATCGGCTTGTTCAGGAACGCGTCCGCACCGATCGAGAGCGAGTCGCTCCGGCCGGTCATGCTCGCGTCGGCCGTCAGGATGATCGCCGGCGTCGCGTCCCCGCTCTCCCGCAGCGAACGGATCAGTTCGCCGCCGTTCCCCTCACGCAGATAATACTCCGACAACAGCAGATCGCACCCCTGCTGCACCAGCGTGAACGCCTCCTCCTGCGTCGCCGCCGGGCGGATTCGAAGCTGCGTCTCCCGCAGAAAATGCTGGATCAGCCGCCGATCCATCTCCGATTCCTCGGCGTGGACGATGCAGCCCTTGAGCTCCTCGGGGTTCACCCGCTCGAGGCTGAACGAATCCGAGAACGGGTCGATCGTCACGAACGCGCGCACATCGATCTCGCGATCGAACCGCACCCCCAGCTCGTGCACCGTCCCGCCGCGGTGCTGGCAGCGCACCACCTCGCCCGTGATGACCGTCGAGCCCGACCTCGCATGGTTCAGCACCGTCGCGCACTTGGTCCCCGGGTGCACGAACGCGTTGTGAAGCACCGCCATCCCGCCCCGCGAGAGATTCCGGCACACCACCCGCAGAACCACCGACTGCCCCTGCGCCTGCGTCAGCTTCAGGGGCAGCGACTTCTTGCGGAACTCCATCCGCACGAACTCACGCTTCGACTTCGTCCCGTCGCCCACCTGGTCCAGGTGCTCCAGCAGCGAATCGAGCGCGCGACCGTCCAGCCCGAGCGTGTTCGCCCTCGCCGAACTCCCGTACCTGATCCGCTTCGTTTCGCTCATCCCCGCAGACTCCCCGCGGCCGCCCGGTCCCGCGCGATCACTCCCCCCGATCGCGTTGCATCGGTCCGCGCCGCCCGCGGGTTCAGGCGCAGTTGCACCCGAATCCGCCGCCGTCTGTTCACGCACGCTCCCGCCATGTTCTCGGACGCCCCCCGCCCGATCGGGCGGGCCCGACAGCCGGCTCACACATCCAGGTGCTTGACCTCGAGCGCGTGGTCCTCGATGAACTTCCGCCGCGGCTCGACCTGCTCGCCCATGAGCGTCGTGAACAGGTAGTCCGCCTCCTGCCCCGCGTCCCAGCTCACCCGCAGCATCGACCGCCGGTCCGGGTCCATCGTCGTGTCCCAGAGCTGCATCGCGTCCATCTCGCCCAGCCCCTTGAACCGCTTGACCTCGATCCCCCGCCGCCCGATCTGCTCGAGCGTCGTCAGGATCTCCGGCAGGTTCGCCGCTTCCAACTGGCGCGTCGCCGGCTCGCTCTCGCCCTCGCCCTCAACGCCCGCGGCGCCCTTCCGCCCCGGCGTGTTCCAGCAGAACCTCGCCGGCAGCTTCGCGCCAGTCACCGACTCCTCCTGCTCGAGCGCATAGTCGTCGATGTCGAGCCCCACCTCGGCCAGCTCGGCAAACACCCGCATCAGTTCGCGATTCTCGTGAAGTTCGCGCACCGTCGCCACCGGCGTCTCGAGCGCACCCGATTCACCGTTCCCGTTGACCTCCTCGTCATCGGTCAGGCGCATGCCCTCCCGCTCGACGAGCGCGAACGCCTCTTGCTCACCCCACGCGAACGCCTCGCCCGAGCCCTCGGCCGCGCGCCAGGTGATCCGGTGCGAGGGCAGCCGACCCTCGCCCTTGGGATCGTCCGACCGCGTGCTCAGCAGATCAGCGAACTTCACGCCGCGCCGCTGGGCGATCTCCACCAGTTCCATCAGCCGCTGCAGCAGGTGCACGGCACGCTTCAGCGGGGAGCCCTCGATCCGGCGCACCTCCGCCGGCTCGTCGTTGGGCCCTCGGGCCGTCTCGATGTCGCGCACGCTCAGCGACGCACCGTCCAGCCCCATCTCCGTCAGCGTCGCCATCAACGCGCGGTCGTTGAGCACATACCGCACCGAGCGCCCCTTGGCGAGCTGATACAGCGGTGGCTGGGCGATGTACACATGCCCGCGCCGGATCAACTCGGGCATCTGCCGGAAGAAGAAGGTCAGCAGCAGCGTCCGGATGTGGCTCCCGTCCACATCCGCGTCGGTCATGATCACGATCTTTCCGTACCGCAGCTTCGAGATGTCAAAGTCCGCCCCGATACCGCACCGCAGCGCCGCGATCAGCGTCCGGATCTCCTCGAACCCGAGCATCCGGTCGATCCGCGCCTTCTCGACATTGAGCAGCTTGCCGCGCAGCGGGAGGATCGCCTGCGTGTCGACATCCCGGCACTGCGTCGCGCTCCCGCCGGCCGAGTCACCCTCGACGATGTACAGCTCGCTCCGATCGATGTCCTTGGTCTTGCAGTCGCGCAGCTTGTGGGGCATCGAGCCGCTCTCGAGCGCGCTCTTGCGGCGCGTCAGCTCGCGCGCCTTGCGGGCCGCTTCCCGCGCCTGGGCCGCCATGATCCCCTTCTGGCAGAGCTTCTTCGCCTCGCCCGGGTGCTCCTCGAGCCACGCCCCCAGCGCGTCGCTCACCGCCTGCGCCACGAAGGACTCGATCTCCGGGTTGAGCAGCTTCTCCTTGGGCTGGTTGTTGAACGCCGGCTCGGGAAGCTTCACCGACACGATCGCGACCAGCCCCTCGCGAAGGTCCTCGCCCGAGGGCGTCGGGTCCTTCTCGCGGATGATCCCTTCCTTGCGCGCGTAGTTGTTCAGCGTCCGCGTCAGCGCGACCTTGAACCCCTGCCCGTGCGTTCCGCCATCAACATTATTGATGTTGTTCGCGAAGGTCAGCAGGTTCTCGTTGTACCCGTCGTGGTACTGCAGCGCCACCTCGCAGATCAGCGACCGCTCCTCGTCCTCGTGCTTGACATACACCGGCGAACTCACGGCCGTCTTGCTCGACATCAGGTGCTGCACGTACTCCAGCAGCCCGTTCTCGGCCAGGAACTTGTCGCTCCGAGGCTTCCCGTCGGCGCCCACACGCTCGTCGGTCAGCTTGATCCGCACCCCGGGGTTCAGGAAGCTCAACTCCCGCATCCGCGTCGCGAGCACCTGGTAGTCGAAGCTCACATCCGGGAAGATCGTCGTGTCGGGCTTGAAGGTTACCGCCGTCCCGCTCTGACGCTCCGAGTCCTTGGGCAGCGGGCCCACCAGCCGCAGCGGCTCGGTCACACGCCCGCGCTCGAACGCGATCCGGTACACCTGCCCGTCGCGGTAGATCTCCGCCTCGAGATGGCTCGACAGCGCGTTCACGCACGACACGCCCACCCCGTGCAGACCCCCCGAGACCTTGTACGCCGACCCTTCCTGCCCGAACTTCCCGCCCGCGTGCAGAATCGTCAGCACCACCTCGACCGCCGGCTTGCCGTTGAGCGCCGGGTTCTCGTGCTTGATCGGATCGACCGGGATCCCGCGCCCGTCATCGACCACCCGCACCGATCCGTCCGCCTGCACGCTCACCGACACATGCGTCGCGTGACCGGCCATCGCCTCGTCGATCGAGTTGTCCACCACCTCGTACACCAGGTGGTGCAGCGCGCCAAGACCCGTCCCGCCGATGTACATCCCCGGACGCTTGCGGACCGCCTCGAGACCCTCGAGCACCGAGATCTGCTCGGCCCCGTAGTCGCTCTTCTTGACCGCCTCCCGAACCGCCTCGGGCGCCGCGTCCGAAGCCGCTCCGCGCATCGTCTCGCTGGTGTGATCGCTCATGGTGCTCCATCGCCCAACGCGCCGCCGATCCACCGGCCGGGCGCGATGTTCTTCGCGATGAGCCGGCCCGCAAAGCCCGGCTCAAAGCCGGCTTCAAGACCGGCAGGAATGATAGGTCCGAACTCCGCCGAAATCACCCCGCGCCACCCCTCAAACCACCCTCCAGACCCCGCGCAAAGCCCCTGTTCTCAAGGGTGTTCAAGCCTCCCCGCCCCCATCGCGATCACCCCCCGGCCCGGTCCCTCTTCCGCCGCACGAACCGCAGCCCGCTGAGCGTTTCCGATACCGCGCACACCTTGTTGTCCACCAGCCCCCCATCGAGTCCCGCGGCGCGCACAACCCCGTCCGAAAGGTCCGTCGCGATCCCCGACGCCTTCTTGGGCCACACCACCCACAGCCCGCCCGCCGCCGCCAGCCGATCGGCCAGACCCGCGAATTCCGCACGCAGCGCCGACGCGTCCCTCGGCTGCCACACGATCACATCGATCGATCCCGCCCGACGCACGCCACGCGCCACCGACGCATCGCCCGGCAAGCCGGCGAGCGTCCCCTCAAAGCCGCGCGGCATCCCCACCAGCGCCACCCGGCTCCCGGGCTTGATCCCCAACTTCTTCGCCAGCGGCGTCCCCGAGTACCCCGCCCCGCCCGACGCCGAGTCCCTCGCCATGCGATCGCTCCCCGCGCCCGGCGTCAGGGCACGATCCGCACCCGGCTGTCTTCCTCGACCAGGAGCGTGAACACCTCGGCGATGTCCGCATCACCCAGCCGCACGCACCCCATCGACATCTGCTGCCCGATCGAGTGCGGCTCGTTGGTGCCGTGAATCCCGTACCCCGTCAGCGACGCCGATTCGCCCTCGCCCTCGAGCCCGATCCAGTACAGCCCGATCGGGTTGCCCTCGCCCGGCGCATGCCGCTCGCCCGTGCGCGGGTTCGTCCACGCCGGCCGCTCCAGCCGCGAATTGCGCTTGACGAAGAAACGCCCGATCGGCGTCGAGTCCTCCTCGCCCAGACCGACGCGGTACGAGCGCACGAAGATCCAGCTCGCCGGCCGCTCCGGATCGCCCCAGTACAGGTCCAGCCGATAGTCGCTCTTGTCCACGACCGCGTGGAACGGGCCCTGCACCACCTTGAGCGTCTGCCCGACGCGGATGCTCTCCGGACGCGCCAGCCCGTTCACCCGCTGCAGCAGCCGCCAGTCGACCGCGAGCTTCTCCCGCGACGCGATCTTCGACAGCGCGTCCCCGCCCTTGACCTGGTAGCTCCGGGTCATCGGGTCGCCCGTGTAGAGATCAGTCGAAAACAGGATCTTCTCGCTCAGCCGCGACATGCGGACGCGCAACTCGGCTCGATCGTCCTCGCTCGCCCACCCCGAGAACATCGCGGCGTTGAGCGCATCCCGCGCCGCAACAAGCTTGCCCTCACCCTCCAGCCGCGACGCCTCGCCCAGCACCTGCTCGAGGTTCGCGCTCGTCGACCCGCTCGGGCGGGCCGGAACCATCTCGGGTCGACGCTCGGGCGTCGCCAGGTTGCGTGGCGGCTCACCCGCCGAGCCGTCACCCGCTGTGCGATCCGCCCCCAGCACGCCCGGCGTGTTCCCCGACTGCGAGATCACCAGCGGCGGCATGCTCGAACGACGCTCTGCGTCGCTCCGATCTCCCGATCGGTTGGTCGGCTGATCCGCGCCGCGGTCCGAACGCACCGACGCGGGCGTGCTCGACGATCGACTCGCCCCGCTCCCATCGCCGGTCTCGGACAGCCCGTTCTCACCCAGGAAGTTCAGCGGCTCGCCCGTCCCTTCGGCCGAAGCGATCCGCTCGCCCTCGGCATCGGTTCTCGCGTCGCCCCCGCCGGGCCACATCCACCAGGTGACCAGGACGAGCAACCCCAAGATCACGCCGACCACGACCCGCTGCCGAACCTGCCGCGGGCTCCGCCGACGCCGACGCGTCGTCACGACCCGCCCGCCCATGCGCAGATGCTGAGATGGAAGCGACATTCCGCGATCCTCCGTGACCGACTTCCGCTCGCCGTCCTGACCGGCCCAACTGACCGGCCCAACTACCCGACGCGAATGTCCCGCGTCGGCGTCATGATCCAGTCCATCGGATGGTCGTGCGCATCGCCCGGCACGCTCTCGACCATCTGCTCATCGAACGCCACCCCGATGATCCAACTCCTCCGAGCGCCATCCTCCCCGTCCCCTCCGCTCCCGTCCCGAGCGACCCGCCGCAGGAACCGGTCGTAGAACCCCGCGCCGCGCCCCAGCCGACCCCCCCGATCATCGAACGCCAGCCCCGGCACCAGCACCAGATCGATCTCCCCGGGCTCCACCGCTGCCGCGCCCGCCGCCGGCTCCCGCACCCCGAACCGCCCGGACTCGACCGTCTCCTCGAACGATCCGATGACGCACGGCGTCAGGGAATGATCCTCCCAACCGATCCGCGGCACCACGACCGACCGCCCCGACGCAAAGCACGCTTCGCCCACGCCCCGCGGATCAACTTCATTCGGCAGCGGAAGATACATCATCACCGTGCGCGCGCGAGCAAACACCACGCCGTCCACGATCCGTTCACAGATCGTGCGCGATCCGTCCCGGCGAGCATCTTCGGTCATCCCCGCCAGCCGACGCTTGATCTCCGCCCGCATCTGTCGTTTGCGCGCCGCGATCTCCCCGCCCGCGCTCACGGTCCACGCCCCGCGCCGTCGCTCTGCTCCCCGCCGCCGGACCCGCCCTCGGCTCCCTTGCGTGTCGCCGACTGTTCGCGGAGTTCCCGCCTCCGCCGCGTCACGACCTCCAGCCGCTCCTTGAGGATCTTCTCCGCCCCGCTCTCGGTCGGGCGGTAGTAGTTCTTCTCGACCCCCAGGTAGTCCTGCCCGGTGATCCCGCCGATGCCGTGATACTCCGCGTCGTGGCTGTATTCGTACCCCCGGCTCTTCCGCGACGCCCACGGGTCCCCCCGGTGAACCCCCTCCGGAGCCGTGTTCCCGTCCTGAATCACCCGCGGCACCGGCCGCGTCCGCCCCTCTCGCACATCCGCGATCGCCTCGTCGATCGCCAGGTACGCCGCATTGCTCTTGGGAGCCAGCGCCAGGTAGGTCGCCAGTTGCGCCAGCGTGATCCGCGCCTCGGGCATCCCGATCCGCTCGACGAGTTCCCACGCCGAGTTGGCGATCATGATCGCCCGCGGGTCGGCGTTCCCGACATCCTCGCTCGCCAGGATCGCCAGCCGCCGCGCGATAAACCGCGGGTCCTCGCCCGCCTCGAGCATCATCGCGATCCAGTAGACCGCCGCGTCCGGGTCCGACCCGCGCACCGACTTGATCATCGCGCTGATCGCGTCATAGTGCTGGTCGCCCGTCGGCGAGTACACGATCGCCTTCTGCTGGATCGTCTCCCGCGCCAGCCGCTCGTCGATCTCGATCGGGCCGGTTTCCTCCTCGCCCCGCTGGGCGATCAGCGACCGCACCGAGACCTCCAGCGCCGTCAGCGCCCGCCGCGCGTCGCCGTCCGACCGGATCGCCCAAAGCCGCAGCGCCGCCTCGCTGACCTTCAGCGGCGTCCCGCCCAGCCCGCGCTCGCGGTCGGCGATCGCGCGCCGCAGCACCGTCACCATCGGCTCCACGCCGATCGACTCGAGCCGGAACAGCGTGCTCCGGCTCACCAGCGCCGAGTTGCACGCAAAGAGCGGGTTCTCCGTCGTGGCCCCGATCAGCGTGATCAGCCCGCGCTCGACATCGCCCAGCAGCACATCCTGCTGCGCGCGCGTGAACCGGTGGATCTCGTCGAGGAACAGAATCGTGCGCTTCCCGCCGCCCTCGAGCCGTCGGCTCGCCTCGTCGATGATCTCGCGGATGCGCTTCACGCCTACGCTCGCGGCGTTCTCCCGCTCGAACCGCCGACGCGTCGCGCCCGCGATCACCTCCGCGAGCGTCGTCTTGCCCGTCCCGGGCGGCCCGTGCAGGATGATCGAGGTGATCGCGTCGGCCTCGATCATCCGCCGCAGCAGTTTGCCCTCGCCCAGCAGATGATCCTGACCGACGACCTCGTCGAGCGTCTTGGGGCGGATCCGCACCGCCAGCGGCTCCACCGCCCGCAGGGTCTCCGCTCGCCGGGCTGCCCAGAGATCGGTCATCGGGAAATGATAGGGTATCCGGGCCCGCGCCGCACGATTCCCGCCTGCGCGCAAGTCCCGCCCCGAAAGAGACCTGAACTATCGGAAACCGCCACAAGCCCATCGCCAAGCGAATAAGCACTTGCTAACATAGCCTCGTGAACTCTTGGCTCGCCTTCTTCTTGGGCATGGTGGTCGTGCTGCTGATCTTCGCAGCGGCGATCGCAATCATCCGCAGCCCCTGGCGCACCATCTTCGGCGGATTCCTCTGGATCATCGGTCTGGCGTATGTTCGGGTTTTTCACCGCTTCCGCACCGAGGGCCGCGAGAACCTCCCTCATCAGCGTTCCCCCGGCCCGCTGATCATTGTCGCCAACCACACCGCGGGCATCGACCCGATTCTCATCCAGGCCGCCTGCCCCTTCCCCATCCGCTGGGTCATGGCCGAGGACATGCGCCTCCCGTGGCTCAACTGGCTCTGGAAGCGCCTCGGGATCATCTTCGTCGCCCGGGGCAAAGCCGAGGTCGCCGGCGTCCGCGAGGCCATCCGCCATGTCAAGGAAGGCGGCGTCCTGGGCATCTTCCCCGAAGGCGGCATCGAGCGCCCCCCGTCCCATGTCATGCCCTTCCACCCCGGTGCCGGTTTCATCCTCCGCCGGACCAAGGCCCCGGTCCTGCCCGTCCTGATCGACAACACGCCGCAGGTCGAGCCCGCGTGGGCCAGCCTCTGGAAGCCCTCCCGACCGCGGCTCCGCTTCAAGCCCGTGCTCAACCCCGCCCTCAACGGGCACTCCCCCGAGGAGATCATGCACGAACTCCGCGGGCAGTTCATGGAGTGGACCGGGTGGCCCGCCTCGGAGCACCGGGAACTCGAACCCGCCGCGCCGTCCCTCCCAGAGGACGCGCCGCCCGCCGGCGAGCCGCCCATCGACCCCTCGCGAAACTGACCGTCCACGCGGCACCGGGGTTGCACGATCATGCGCCGATCGCGCATGCTGCTGCACCGGAGGGCCCCGTGCGCGCGCGAACCATCACATCTCGCCGGTTCCGAGCCCGCGTCGCGGCCGCGCCCGCGGCGCTGGTGCTGGCGCTCGTCGGCTGCGCGCGCTCGCCCGGCCCGCCGCCCCAGCCATCGCCTCAAACCGATCTGGAGGCATCCGCCGAGCCGAGCGCCGAACCGATCGCCGACACAACCGCGACCGCCCCCGTTCCCACTACCCCGCAGCCCCCCTGGGTCGAAGCGTTCGGCCCGGCGCCCCTCGAAGATCGCCTGCAACTCGGCGATGTCGTCTTCCTCGACGGCGAGACCTGGGGCGGGCGCATCATCCGCACCCTCGACGACGCGATCTACACGCACTGCGGCATCATCGCCGAGATCGACGGGCGACGCGTCTTTGTCCACTCCTCGCCCATCACGCTCGACGGGTCGGCGACCGTCGCCGCCGATTCGCTCACAGATCTGATCTGGTCCGGCGCCTACCCCCGGGCGCTCGTCTTGCGGCCCGACGCCGACGCCGACACCCGCCGACGCATCGCCGAGACCGCCGCGTCGAAGGTCGGCGTCCCGTACGACGGTTCGTTCGACCTCGACGATCACTCCCGCATCTACTGCACCGAACTCGTCCTGCTCGCGTTCGAGCGAGAGAACCTCGTGCTGCTCGAGCACCCGCTCCGCGCCGCCAAGTTCGTGCCGCTCGTGGGCGAGCGTGTGCTCTTCCCCGACGCGCTGCTCGACAGCCCCGCGCTGCTTCCGGCGCCCGAGGAGACCCGGTTCCTCCAGGACGCCGCTGACCTCCGCCGCGGCGATTGACGACGCCGCACGCACCGTACCTTCACCAGATCATCGGGATGCCGATGCGCCCGCGCCTCACCCGCCGGTCAGCGCGTGCAGCGCTTCGAGCCTCCGCGGATGCTCCGAGCGGCACATCGAGGCGTTGATCGC
>JBICIG010000068.1:0-23826 GCA_043101605.1 Phycisphaerales bacterium JB037 | reverse complement strand
CTCACCGGCGCGGCCGCTTCGTGCGCTCGCCGTACACTCCACCTATGCCCGCCGGTTCAAAGCCCCCACGCCGACACGCCTACCCCGCCCCCGTCGAGAAGCTCATCGCCGAATTCGCCCGCCTCCCCGGCATCGGCGCACGCTCGGCCGAACGACTCGCCTTCCATCTCCTCAAAGCCGAGCCCGACGCAGCCGCCTCCCTCGCCCGCGCCATCACCGACCTCAAGCAGCAGGTCCGCCACTGCTCCATCTGCTTCAACCTCGCCGACACCGACCCCTGCCCCATCTGCGCCGACACCGACCGCGACCGCACCACCATCCTCGTCGTCGAACAGCCCAAGGATGTCATCGCCCTCGAGCAGGCCGGCTCCTACCACGGGCTCTACCACATCCTCATGGGCCGCCTCTCCCCCATCGACGGCATCGGGCCCGAGGACCTCACCATCAGCCGCCTCCTCGCCCGCATCGACACCCCCGCGCCCGCCGGCTCGCCCCCCGTCGCCGAGGTCGTCCTCGGGCTCAACCCCACCACCGAAGGCGACGGCACCGCGCTCTACCTCGCCCGCGAACTCAAACGCAAACCAGTCCGCGTCACCCGACTCGCCCGGGGCCTCCCGACCGGTTCAAGCCTCGAATTCGTCAACCGAGCCGTTCTCACCGACGCCATCCAGGGCCGCCGAGCCCTCGACGACTGATCCCGCGCCGCCAGCCGCCCGATCCAAGACGCGGGTACGCTGTTTGCTGCATCATGCGCTTCGACACCTCCCAATCCATGAAGCTCGGCCAGCACATGAAGCTGGCGCCGAGGATGATCCAGTCCATGGAGATCCTCCAGATGCCCCTGGCCGAACTCCAGGAGCGCATCGAGCAGGAACTCGAATCCAACATCGCCCTCGAACTCGCCGCCGGCAGCACCGAGTCCACCGACGCCGATCGCCCCGCCGACAACGACATCGATTCCGATCGCGAGCTCGACGCCGGCGAATCCTCCGATGATTTCGCCCGCCTCGACGACTACGAAGCCGACCACCCCGACGCCACCGAGAACGAGTACTCCTCCAGCCGCGCCACCACCGAGCCCACCTACGACCCCTCCTACTCCCCCGCCTCGCGCTACGACCCCGACAACGACCCCAAGGGCGAAGCCATGGCCAACGCCCCCGCCCGGTCGGCCTCCCTCCACGATCAGCTCTTCGACCAGTGGTCCCTCGTCGAGATCGACGAGTCCCTCCGACCCCTCGGCCGCCTGCTCATCGAGAAGCTCGATTCCGACGGCTACCTGCGCACGCCCCTCGAAGACATCGCCCGCGACGCCCCGCACACCCTCCAGCCGGTCGACCCCGCCGACCTCGAACAGGCGCTCACCGCCGTCCAGCTCTTTCTCGAGCCGCCCGGCATCGCCGCACGCGACGCACGCGAGTGCCTCCTCCTTCAGCTCGACGCCCTGGAAGAAGACGCCGACGCCTGGAGCCCCGCCGACGACCGCACCGCGCTGGTCGACACCGCCCGCGCCATCGTCGAGGACCACCTCGACGACCTTATGAACAACCGCCTGCCGCGCATCGCCGAGCGCACGGGCCGGTCCCTCGACGACATCAAGTCCGCCCTCCAGATCCTCCGCCGCCTGAGCCTCGCGCCGGCCCGCCGCCTCATCCACGACGCCCCCGAGCCGATCATCCCCGACGCCATCGTCGAGTACGACCCCGACGCCGACCGCTACTTCGCGTACCTCAACGAGTCGCGCCTCCCCAACCTGCTCGTCAACCGCGAATACGCCAAGATGGCCCGCGACCGCTCGCTCGAGAAGCGCGACCGCGACTTCATCCGCACCAACCTCGCCAACGCCTCCTGGCTCATCGAAGCCCTCGACCAACGCCGCAAGACCATCCTCCGTGTCATCGATGTCGTCCTCGACGAGCAGCGTGAGTTCTTCGACCGCGGGCCCGAGGCCCTCAAGCCCCTGCCCATGACCCAGGTCGCCGAGCAACTGGGCATCCATGTCGCGACCGTCAGCCGGGCGGTTTCCGACAAGCACCTGATGACCCCGCGAGGCATCGTCCCGCTCCGCCGCTTCTTCACCGGCGGGCTCCAGACCGAGTCGGGCGAGGACCTTTCCTACGACGCCGTGCGCGCCGCCCTCAAGGATGTCATCGACGCCGAAGACAAGTCCAAGCCCCTCTCCGACGAGGCGCTCGTCAACGAGCTCAAGGAACGAGGCATCGAGATCGCCCGCCGAACCGTCGCCAAGTACCGATCGCAACTCGGCGTCCCCTCGGCCCGGCTCCGCAAGCAGCACTGACCCCCACAGCGGCCTCCGGCGCGCACGATCCGCGTACATGTTCCACGTGGAACATCCCCCTCGAAGCAACCACACCCCGGCCGACGCTCGAAATCCGCGCCTGGCGATCCCCAACCAGACCGACCGGAGGACCGTCCATGCCCAACTGCCCAACCTGCCGACCCGCCAGCCCCCCCGCCGGAAGCCGAGTTGCCCGCCTCGTCGCCGTTGTTTCGGGGTTCCTGCTTGCCGGCGTCGCCCAACTCGCCGCCGCCCAGACCCCACAGACCCCCGCCCCGCCGACCGCCGAGCCGCTGGCGATCGCCAACGCTCGGGTCGTCGATGTCGACGCCGGCGAAGCCCGGCCTCCGATGAACATCCTCATTGAGAACGGGCGCATCCTCCGGCTCGACCCCGCCTCGACGCCGATCCCCGACCGCTTCCTCGTCGTCGACGCCGGCGGGCGATTCGCGCTGCCCGGGCTCATCGACTCGCATGTCCACTATGTCGATCCGGACACCTACGGCCCGCTCATGCTCGCGCACGGCGTCGCGGTCGTCCGCGACCTGGGCAACGACACGCGCACCATCCTCGACATCCGCGACCGGCTGAACGCCGGCGAACTGCTCGGCCCGCGCATGATCGCGACGGGCGCGATCATCGACGGCAACCCGCCGATCTGGCCCTTCTCCGAGCCGGTCGAGAACGCCGAACAAGCGCGCGCCGCGGTCGACAAGCTCGCCGACGCCGGCGTCGATCAGATCAAGCTCTACTCCGGGCTCTCACCCGAGGCGTATCACGCGGCGGTCGAGCGGGCCCGGGAGCGCGGGCTGCTGGCGGTCGGGCATGTGCCCGTCGCGGTCCCGCTGGCCGACGCCGCCGGCGCCGGGCACGGCACGATCGAGCACCTGACCGGCTTCGATGTCATGCTCGCGCAACTGCTCGAGCCCGACTCCGACATCGGCATGGACTTCCGGCTCCGCGCCGTCGCGATCGCGCGCTCGGAGGAGATTTCCGACGAGCGGCTGCTCGAGGCGATGGAGCCGATCGTGCGCGCACGCACCGCGCAGGTACCCACGCTGGTGGTGTTCGAGGGGGTGGCGGCGATCGCCGAGCGCACCGAGCCCCATCCGATGGACAAGTATGTCAAGGGCGAGCTCAAGGCGTTCTGGAGTGCCGCGGGCTATGACGAGTGGGGCCGCACGATGCGCGCCCAGATCCCGGCGATGCACCGGCTGGTCGGGCTGCTGCACGATCGGGGCGTGCCGATCCTCGCCGGGACGGACCTGGCGAACCCGAATGTGCACGCGGGTTGGTCGCTGCACCACGAACTGCAGTTGCTCGTCGCGTGCGGGCTGAGCGAAGCCGAGGCCTTGCGGGCGGCGACGACGGTGCCGGCCGATCTGTTCGGGCTGGAAGGCGTCGGGAGGCTCACGCCGGGCGCCGAGGCGTCGCTGCTGCTGCTGGATGCCGATCCGCTCGAGGACATCGCCAACACGCTGGCGATCGACGCGGTCGTGACGCGGGGCGTGCACCGCTCGCGGGAGGATCTCGACGCGCTGCTCGCCGACGCCGAAGCCGCCGCGGGTCAGCCGCTGACCGTCGCGGTCGAGGACGATGGGTTCGAGGGGCTCGCGATGCCCGGGCTTGCCGTGGCGCGGGGCTCGTACGCGATGAAGTTCGGCGAGTGGGACGCGGGCGGGGAGGAGTTCCGGATCACGCGGAGCGAGGACGGGTTCTACCTGGCGGCGCGGACCTCGCCGCGGGGAGGCGGGCAGCCCCCGGCGCTGGTGACGATCGAGACCGACGCATCGCTCAACTTTGTGCGCGCGACCCGCCGGGAACTGCGCGAGGGCTCCGAGACCGCGACCTACGAGATCGAGCAAGCCGAGGGGGGGCGTGTGCTGGTCGCGAAGCTGGGCGAGGAGACGCAGCGGGTCCCGATTCCCGACGACGGCGTGATCTCCGGGCCCGTGATGTCATCCGACGCCATGGTGCTGCTGCCCCTGGAACTCGAGGTGGGCGAGCAGGTGACGCGCGAGTCGGTGTCGTTCGGGCTGCCGACCTGGCGCGTGTCGTCGTCGGCAAACCGGATCACGCGGCTGGAGAATGCGCGCGTGACGCTGCCGACGGGCGAGGAGGTCGAGGCGCTGGTCTTCCGGCAGCAGGTCGAGGTCGAGGGGATGGGCGAGTTCGACATCACCACACGCATCACGCCGGGCGGGCTGATTGTGTCGCTTGAGATGAAGATGCCGTTCGGCACGCTCACCTGCGAACTGGTCGAGCTCGACTGATCCGAGGGTTGGTCTGCGGTTGTGAGAGTGCGGCTCAGCGCGTGCCGGCGAGCTGGCGGACGGTGGTGTCGAACCCGCGGACCATCGCCGAGAGAAGGAGCCAGACGCCCCCGATCTGGATGACGCACGCGACGACGGCACCGGCGACGAGCGCGAGCCGCGCCGTGCCGAGCCCGGTGTCACGCACGGTGCTGGCGATCGCCTCGGCCGGGTAGATCCCGGCGAAGACGAGCGTGGCCGGGCTCATGCCGGCGGCGACGGGTCCGGCGACGCCGATGTCGGCGCCGGCTTTCCACCCGCAGAGCCCGACGGTCAGGGCGATGATCCCGACGATGCCGATGGTGCTGACGACCGAGCCGATCGATCCCTTGCTCTTGAGCGACCAGCTCAGCCCGATCATCGCCGCGAGCGCCACGAACGCGAGCGTGACGAGCGGGAGGGTGATCGCAGTCTCGGGCAGGAGGAGGGGGAGGTCGACCTGTTCGGTGCCGACGGTCTCGGTAACGCGGACGAGTTCGGCGCGCCCGAGCCCGCCCGAGGCGACATACGCCGAAGCGAGCGCCATCGTGCCCAGTGGCACGGCGAGCATGGGCAGGAGGTACGCGACGAGCCCGCGGAGCTTGCCCGAGAGATAGTCGGCGGGGGTGATGGGCGTGGTGAGCAGCAGGTCGAGCGTGCCGTCCTCGCGCTCGCGCGCCACGGCGGTGGCGGACATGTTGACCGCGACGAGCGTGACGACGAGGACCTCGCCCCAGATGGTCGCCATGAGCGCGACGCGGAAGGAGGCAGGGGACATCGACCCGCCGTGGAGGAGAAACAGCAGCGCGATCCCGAAGATCCCGCCGGCGGCGATGAACGACCAGCGCAGCAGCATCCGCCCGAGCGTGGCGTTGCGGGCGGCGGCTTCGCGCCACGCGATGGGGTTGGTCCAGACCGAGCGCGGCGGTCGGTGCTGGGCGCCGGCGGCACCGAGCCCGAACAGCCGTCGGTACCACGCGCGGCCGCTGGTGCGCGACATCGCCTGCCCGAACCCGCCCGCGCGGGCCGAGATCGCCGAGACGGTCATCAGCGCGAGGCTGATCGCGAGACTGCCGAAGCACCACGCGGCGACGGGGTGGCGGATCCACCACGCATCGCCCGGCACGCCACGCGGGTAGGAAGACGGGCTCAGCAGCGCGTGCAGCGCCAGGAACGGGTTGCACGCGGTCAGCCAGGTGACGCCCGGCGCGGACTGTGCCTGGATGATGCGGTCGGCGGCGAAGGTGATCGCGAGGTAGCTCACCACGCCGACATAGAACGCGAAGACCGCGCGACGCCCGGCGACGCGGCTGACCGAGAGCGCCACCGCGATCGCGCCGACGAGCACGGCGGCGCACGCGGCGACCCCGGTGCTCGCGAGGATCGAACCGCCCGGCACGCCGCCGAAGTACTGCGTGAGCGCAAAGAGCGGGAGCCCGGCGACGAGCAGCGCCAGGACGAAGTAGAGCCGCCCGAGCAGGTGCCCGAGCACGATCTGCCCGGAGCCGAGCGGCGTGGTCAGCAGGATGTCCCAGGTGCGGGGGTTGGCTTCCTGGGCGATCGCGCCGGCCATGAACACCGGCGCGAGGATGCAGATCAGCGCGATCTGCAGGTACGCGATCCAGGTGAAACTCGCGGCACCGGCGGCGGCGAGGCGGCGGTAGTCGAGATCGCCCGCCTCGGTGTTGATCAGCAGCGCCCAGAGCAGCACGACGATCAGCAGCCCGAGGTACGCCGAGCGGAGATAGAGATGGCGCGTGCGGCGGGAGCCGCTCTGGATGAGGCGGACCGCGATGGGATTGGTCGGCCCGAGCCGGAGGAGCGCGCGCAGGGCGGTCATGGGCGGATGCTAGCACTCGGGGAGCGTGGGGCCGGGGGCGCGGGCGGGGCAGGTGGCGTGAGGAGGACCTCGAGAGCGACGGCGAGCGCGCGCGAAAAAGGCCGGGGGAGAGCCTTCGCCCCGGCCTTCGGGTCAGGATTGATCTTCCAAGGGGAGATCGCTCCCGTTGATCGTGTCATCCGCGCCCGCGTGGGGGGCGCGGATGACCGGAGTGAGACGGATCAGGCGCGGCGGCGACGGGTCGCGGCCAGGCCGCCCAGGCCGAGCAGCGCCAGGCTGCCCGGGGCCGGGGTGTTGGTGAAGATGCTGACCTCGATCGAGCCGCCGGTGTCGGTGCCGGTGCTGACGACATCCCAGTTGGTGTCGTTGAAATCGACATTGAACTCGCCGACGGCGAGGTAGTAGACGCCGGCGGGCAGGTCGCCGTTCTCGCCGTTGGCGAGGCCGTCGCCGCCCAGATTGAACGAGTCGCCGAGCATCATGCCCGAGCCGTCGCCGAAGGAGAGCGTCGAGGAAAGGCCGATGCCGTTGTCATCGTCGTTGGCGACGCGGTTGCCCAGAGCGTCGTAGAGGCCGATCTCGGTGTCGATGCTCGTGGCGGTGCTGGAGGTGGTGGCGTCGAGGTACAGCCCGCTGCCAAGGGTGGCGCCCTGGCCGACCTCGAAGCGGAACCAGCGGACCTCGTTGGGGTCGATGCTGATGACCGTCGAGAAATCGCCGGTGAGCAGGCCCAGGTCGGTGGCCGACGGCTGCGCGTGAGCAGCGCCGGCGAGAAGGACGGTGGTGAGAGCGAAAGCGGTGCGCTTCATGATGGAGACTCCCCTCGAGAATGTGGACGAGCCACACGGGACTTGCCCCGGGCCGAGCGTCGGCAACGGGACCGCGAACGCCGCAGCCGCCCCCTCGGCGGTGCGGAAACACATCAGATTGACCGGGGCCGGTCCAGCCGACGAACCTCGGCGGATGGAACCCCCACGACATCGCCGCCCCGAACGGGACGGGCCAAACGACAAGATGCCTCAGGTTCCGTGTTTGGCAAACAAAGCCGGGCGATGAATGCTCAGAATTGTGGCCCGGCTCGATCGCCGCAACGAGACATTGTCAAAACGGGCAAGCCCGCGTTGCCTGCGCATGAGAAAGGGGCTCGGCGCAGGCCGAGCCCCCTTCGGGAGTTTGATCAAACGATCAGGCCTCGATCAGGCCTCGTTCAGGCGCGGCGGCGACGGGTCGCGGCCAGGCCACCCAGGCCGAGCAGCGCCAGGCTGCCGGGGGCCGGAGCGAAGGAGACCGTCAGCTTGGTCGTGCCCTCGAGGTCGGAGGTCGAGGTCGCGCCGAAACCGTCAGCGAAGCTGCTGTTGAAGTTGCCCACGGCGATGTAGTAGGTGCCGTCGGCCAGGGCGCCGACATCGCCATCGGTGATGAGCGAGGTCAGGATGCCGTTGCCGAAGTCCTCGTCATCGTTGGTGAAGAGGAGGTTGCCGTCGGAGTCGTAGAGGGCCATCTCGGTGTCGTTGGGACCGAACGTGCCGCCCGGGTTGGTCGAGCCGAAGGTCGACATCGACCAGGGGAGGGCGCCGTTGTTGTCGGTGAGGTCGAACGAGTACCACTGGATCTCGCCGGCGGCGATGGGCTGCATGGTCATCGTGTCGGGGTTGACACCGAGGTCGATCGACATGGGGGGCATGACGGTGTCAAAGCCCAGGGTGATGTCGACATTGTTCCACTGCGCGTCCGACCCGCCGAAGGTCTGCAGGGCGTTGAACCACAGGGCGTCGCCGCCGTTGTAGGACGGGCTGAGGAAGCCGGTCCAGGTCAGCGTGACGGGGTTGCCGTCGAACGCGGCGTTGGGGGCCGAGCCCGGGTCGGCGTAGAAAACGGTCGCGGGGTCGTTGCCCGGGAAGAACGCCTGATCGGTCAGACCCCAGATCGCCTCGATCGACCACGGGCCGCCGGCACCGGCGACCCAGTCAACACTGACGCTGTACGAGGTGTAGTTGGCGGCGGGGATGCCGGCGCCGTTGAGATCGACGCTCAGACCGGCGTCAGTGACAAATAGATTGCCCAGATTGACATTGTACTGGGCGCTGGCGGCGCTGGCGAGGCCGGCGACGGCGAGCATGGCGAGGGTGCGCTTCATATCTAATCCCTTCTTTCCTCGTCCTCCCCCTGCGAGGGAGGACATCCCACAGATGAGCCCCCGATCACGGACACGGGGCGACAAGCAAGCCACGCGACGGAGCGCGGGCTGACGAGACACAACACACACGACATGCGGATGCAAACACCCGACCGCCGCGACGGAATGCCACCGGGATCGACACTTGTCGATCCGGAGAACGAATCCGAGATTTGCAGAGCGGATCGCTGCCGAATCGCTCCCCACGAATCCCACGAGACACGGCGCACCGGATTGGCAGCGCGGGCGCCAGCCGCATTATGCAGGGCTGGGCTGCGCAAGCAAGCGCCGCCGTGGGATGCGATTGCAAACCGTGAAGGACGCGGGCTTTATCAGCCGGGCGCCAAATGCAACAAGGCCGGGCAATCGCCCGGCCTTGCGCTGGAATCAGGTTCTTATCGGGCCGGGGCCCGCGCCGGGAAAACTCCCGGGATTGCGTCCGATCAGGTGGACTGCGCCCCCGCTTCGACCTGCGGGCCGCTCTGATCTGCCTTGCCCTCGGCGGGCGGGTTGGGGAGCGACTCGCTCTCGAAGTACAGATTGTCGGCGCCTTCCTTGTGGCTGACCTTCACGAGGTTCTTCCCGTGCAGGTCGCCGGCGAGGAGCATCTCGCTGAGCGGGTCCTCGATGTAGGTGCCGATGGCGCGGCGGAGGGGGCGGGCGCCGAAGTCCGGGTTGTAGCCCTTCTCGATCAGGAAATCGCGGGCGCTGGCGTCGAGTTCGAGGCGGATGCCCTGCTCCCGAACGCGCTCGAAGACCTTGGCGGTCTCGTACTCGACGATCTGCACCAGGTCGTCCCGCGTGAGCGGGTGGAAGACGATGGTGTCGTCGAGGCGGTTGATGAACTCGGGACGGAAGAAGCGCTCGATCTCCTTCATGAGGATGGACTTGATGTTGTCGTAGTCGACGGTGGCGTCGCGCTTCTGGAAGCCGAACCCGCCGCCGCCCTTGATGAGATCGGCGCCGATGTTCGAGGTCATGATGAGGATGGTGTTGCGGAAGTCGACATGGCGCCCGAACGAGTCGGTGAGCCGCCCCTCTTCCATGATCTGCAGGAGCATGTTGAAGACATCGGGGTGCGCCTTCTCGACCTCGTCGAGCAAGACGACCGAGTACGGGCGGCGGCGGATCTGCTCGGTGAGCTGCCCGCCCTCCTCGTACCCGACATACCCGGGAGGCGCGCCGACGAGCCTGGAGACATTGTGCTTCTCCATGTACTCGCTCATGTCGAGATGAATCAGCGCGTCGGGGTTCCCGAACATGAACTCGGCCAGCGCCTTGGAAAGCAGCGTCTTGCCGACGCCCGAGGGCCCGACGAAGATGAAGCTGCCCATCGGGCGCTTGGGGTCCTTGAGCCCGGCGCGGGCGCGACGGATGGCGCGGCTGATCGCCTTGATCGCCTCGTCCTGGCTGATGACGCGCTTGTGGAGTTCCTTCTCGAGGTCGAGCAGGCGGGCCGCCTCCTCCTTCTCGAGGCGCTGCAGCGGGACGCCGGTCATCTTGCTGACAACCTCGGCGACGACCTCCTCGTCGACGACCCCGTCGACCTGCTCGATCTTCGCCTTCCACTCGACCTGCATCTGCTCCTTCTTCTTCTTGAGCTGCTCGGCCTGGTCGCGGAGTTCGGCGGCCTTCTCGTAATCGGCGGCCTTGACCGCCTCGTCCTTGGCGACGCTCAGGCGCTCGATCTCGCTCTCGAGGTCCGCGAGATCCGGCGGCTTGGTCATGCTCTTGATCCGCACCCGCGCGCCCGCCTCGTCGATCACATCGATCGACTTGTCGGGCTGCACGCGACCGGTGATGTACCGCCCGGAGAGCTCGACCGCCGCCCGCACCGCATCATCGGTGATCTGCACGCGGTGGTGCTGCTCGTAGCGGTCGCGAAGCCCCTTGATGATGTCGACGGTCTGCTCGTTGCTCGGCGGCTCGACGGTGATCGCCTGGAATCGCCGGGCGAGCGCCGCGTCCTTCTCGATGTACTTGCGGTACTCATCGAAGGTCGTCGCGCCGATGCACTGGATCTCGCCGCGCGCCAGCGCCGGCTTGAGCACATTGCTCGCGTCGATCGCGCCCTCGGCACCACCGGCACCGACCAGCGTGTGCAGCTCGTCGATGAACAGGACGACATTCTTCGCCTTGCGCACCTCGTTCATCACCGCCTTGATCCGCTCCTCGAACTGACCGCGGTACTTGGTGCCCGCGACCATCATCGCCAGGTCGAGCACGACCAGGCGCTTCTCGTGGAGGATCTCGGGGACATCGCCCGCGATGATGCGCTGGGCCAGCCCCTCGACGATCGCGGTCTTGCCCACCCCGGCTTCACCCAGCAGGACGGGGTTGTTCTTGGTGCGTCGGCACAGCACCTGCGTCACACGCTCGATCTCGTTGGCTCGCCCGATGACCGGGTCGAGCTGCCCTTCCTTGGCCAGCTCGGTCAGGTCGCGCCCGAACGAGTCCAGCGCGGGGGTCTTGCTGCGGCCGCCCTTGGCGCGGGCCTCGCCCGCGGCGCCCATGCCCAGCCCGCCGGCTTCCTCGCCCGCCTCGGTCCCGGCGCCGAGCAGGTTGAGCACCTCCTCGCGGACCTCCTCGAGCTTGAGCCCCAGGTTCATCAGCACCTGAGCGGCGACGCCGTCCTGCTCGCGCAGGAGCCCGAGCAGCAGGTGCTCGGTCCCGACATAGTTGTGGTTGAGGTTGCGGGCCTCTTCGATCGCGTACTCGATGACCTTCTTGGCCCGGGGGGTCTGGGGCAGCTTGCCCATCGTGACCATCTCGGGACCGGCCTTCACGAGCTTCTCGACCTCGAGGCGGACCTTGCGCAGGTCCACGTCCAGGTTCTTCAGCACGTTGGCCCCGACGCCGGAGCCCTCCTTGACGAGCCCGAGCAGGATGTGCTCGGTCCCGATGTACTCGTGGTTGAACCGCTGCGCCTCCTGGTTGGCCAGGGCCATCACCTTGCGGGCACGGTCTGTGAATCGCTCAAACATCGCTCGTCTCCCTGGCCGGGTGTCCGGCCTTGAAGCTGTGGCGGGGCATCCGCCACGTCATCGTATGGGTTCGCCTGGGCTCACCCACTGGATCAACACCGAACACCCGCTCGATGTTCTGACCGATCCAGATGCCTCTATCGGTTGCACCGGGCGTGCCTGTTGGGCAAAGGGCGAGAATCCGCCCTCAGAGCGTCCGCGAGCGGGTTTTAACCCGTTTGGCATCATGCCGTTCCGGGACCGGAGGCACGGGCCCTGCCACCCTGGCAGTGGTCGCAAGGCGACCAAGGGCGCGAGGGTTCGGGCAGGCTCCCCACCCGATCAGGGCCCCCGGCGGCGCTCGATCGTGCCGGCGAGGGGCTCTCAGGGGGCGTTCAGGCGTTCGGGGGGCACGATCTCGAAGGGGATCACGGCCTCGGCGATCGAGTCCTTGTGCGCGTCGCGCATGATGACCTTGAGCCGGTACCGCCCAACGGAGAGGGTCTCGGGCAGGGCGGTCTGGTTGATGAGGTAGTAGTCGCGCATCATGGCGCGCGAGAGGCTGGTGTCGGTCTCGGCCTGTCGGGCGGTCACGAGCAGGTCGTCGTCCACGCGGAAGATCTGGAGTTCCTGCGACAGCTCGACCTGCCAGCGGGTCACGCCGTCCTCGTCCACGAAGGGCGTGCGCCCGAAGCGGTCCACCTCGGTGTAGATGATGACGGGCTGGCGTCGCCCGGCGGCGAAGCGGTACCCGCCCTCCTCGGTCTTGGGGAAGGTGTCGTACTGCCCGTAGCCCCGGACGCGGACGCACAGCTCGGCGCCGGTGATCTCGAGGGAGGCGGAGCGGTTGAGGCGTTCTCGGATGTCGTCGACGAGGTCCATGGCGTGGTCGGGCGAGACGCCGCCCTCGCTGGAGGCGAGGCCCTGGAGGAACTCGTGCACGGACAGGAGGACCTCGGTCTCGTGCGGGAGGAGTTCTCCGGAGTCCACCAGCTCGTACAGCGCGCCGGGGCTGAGGGTCTCGAGCCCGGCCAGGGCCAGGCCGGAGCGGTAGGGGTCGCTCGACTCGCCGGAGAGCTCGGTGAGGATGCCGACGAGCTCCTCGACGATCTCGTCCTTGCGCTGCGCGGGCGAGACGGCACGCGCGTCGCCGGTGCTGGGCCCGGTGTCGAGCACGCTGGCGGGGAGGGCACCGTCGGCCGTGGCCATCGCGGGGCCGAGCTCGTCGGGCGTGAGGGCGCGGTCGTTGGCGGTGACGATGCCCACGCCGGTGGAGAAGCCGGGCACCGGGGCGGGCTCGGCGACGCGGGCCGCGATGCGGGCGGCGTACGCCGGCCCGCTCGCTGCCGGCGCGTCCGTGTCCGGATCGGCGCCGGGCTCGCCGGTGACGTCCACCATGTCGAAGCCGGAGAGCAGGCGGTCCTCGGCGGACCTGGCGTCCGGGATCGCGTCGGCCGGGATAGTGACCGGCTCGGTGCGCACGGGGCGGTCGGCGGCGGCGAAGGCGGGCTCGTCGGGGCGTGCGAGGTGGCTGGTGCCGGTCGGTCCGAGCTCGGCGGAGGGGTCGTAGCCGGTGTTCGCGCTGTCGGCGGCCGAGGCCTGCGCACCGGGGTCCTGGCCCTGGGAGGCGAAGTACCGGTCGAGCATCGCGACGGATTCCTCGATGCGGCGCTGGGTGGCGGGGTCGAGCTCGCCGGTGCGCGTCGGGGTTTCCATTGCCATCGGGGTGCGCTTGCGTCGCAGGGAGTCGAAATCGGCGTTCGCGGGCGAGTCGGTCGCGACGGGGCGGGCGCTGAGGCAGGCCGGGAGTGAGACCAGCCCCGCGCTCAGGCAGACGGCCAGGGCCGCGGTGAGGGCGGTGCCGGGGGCGTCGTCGCGTCGTCGCGTGTGCTGTGGCGTGGTGTGGGTGGTCATCGAGCCTCCTGCTCGTCGAGCGCGCGGGCTCCGCCGCGTGGGGTGAGTGTACCGCGAGCCGGGCAGTGGCGGGGGCTCAGCCCGCGGAATGCAGGGCGAGCTGGTACTCGACCGCGAGCCTCTCCAGCGTGTTCTCCGCGGTGCCCAGGCCGGACTTGCTGCCCGCGTCGGCGTCGAGGGTGGTGCGGTAGAGACGGCGTGCACGCTCTGGCCCGAGCCGGCGCGCCGCGTGGAAGACCGCGTCCTGGGCCGGTCCCCAGAGCCGGAGCGATTTGGCCAGCGCCTGGGGGGGCTCGCGCGCCTCCAGCCCGGACGCGGCGACCGAGAGCTTGCGGGCCAGGTCCACGCAGGCCCACATCAGGGGCACGGTCATGTCGCTCTTGTTGCCGGCCTGCACCGTCCGCATCTGCGCGATGGCCCGCTCGGCGGAGCCGGTGAGGAGCTGGGACTGCACGGTCCAGGCGACCTCCTCCCGGGTGCCGCCCACGAGCTCGACCACCGCGGCGCGGGTGATGATGGGCGTGTCACCCCCCCCGGCGCCCCTTCCCGCGGCGTTGGTCGCCAGCTTGCCCAGCTCGGAGTCGAGGCGGGCCAGGTCGGTGCCCAGCTTTTCGACCAGCAGGGACGCGGCGTCGCGCTCCAGCGTCGCCCCGTGGGCGTGCCCGGCCCGCCGGTCGAGCCAGCGCAGGGCGGTGGACTCCGAGACGTGGTCGCAGGCGGTGATCACGCCGACCGCGTTGATGGCCTTGTCCAGGTTGCCCTTGCGCCAGGTGTCGCCCCGCAGCACCAGCGTGGCCTGCTCGCTTGGCTGCTCGGCGTAGCGCTCGAACAGCGGGCGGGTGTCGGCCTGGACCAACTGCTCGGCGTCGTCCACCACCACCAGCTTGTAGCTGGACATCAGCCCGAAGCTGCGGCACTCGTCGAGGACCTCGGCCGCGGAGCACTCCGAGCCGGCGAACCGCACGACCTCGACCTCCCCGTGCTCTTTCTCGAGGCCGGCGCGGAGCTCGGCGGTGTACTGCTCGCGCAGGAAGATCTCCTTGCCGTGCAGGACGACGACGCGGTCGGTCGGCTTGGGTGGGCGTCCCTTGTCGGGGGGTTTTCTGGCCATGGCTGCGGGTAGCCTAGCCGGGGCGGGTCGCCCGGAGAACCCGGGGCGTGCCGGTGGACGTATGGTGGGTGGCATGCTCGCGCTGACCGTCATCCAGGGGCCCGACCAGGGCAAGAAGTTCCAGCTGCCCACGCACGAGCCCCAGCTCATCGGGCGGTCCAGCGAGGCGCTGCCGATCACCGACAACACCGTGAGCCGGCGGCACGCCGAGCTGACGCCCGACGGGGACGTCTGGTACATCCGCGACCTGCAGAGCCAGAACGGGACGTGGGTGAACGGGGTGGAGATCACCGGTCGCATCCGCCTGCAGCTGGGCGACCAGATCCGGGTGGGGTCGACGGTCTTCGTGTTCGGGCAGGCCTCGCCGGACGACCCGGCGGTGGTCCGCATCGTTCGCGACGCCGAGATCGAGAGCGACATCGAGCACCGGCTGGCCAGCAACGAGGACTCGATGGTGCTGGCCGAGCCCGAGCCCCGCCAGGCGGCCCAGGACCACCTGCGGGTCATCTACCAGCTCACCACGCTCACCACCCGCCTCACCGACAAGGCCGAGCTGCTCCGGGCGGTGCTCGAGCTGGTGTTCGATCGGTTCCAGCCGGAGCGCGGCGTGATCCTGCTGCCCGGGCCGACCGAGCAGAGCGAGATGATCCCGGGCCCGGTGAAGTACCGCGACCCGCCGGGGACCGACGAGGCCAGGCAGATCCGCGTGAGCCGGACCATCCTGAAGGCGGCCTTCGACGATTCCGAGGGTGTGCTGAGCTCGAACGCGATGACGGACCCGCGGTTCAAGTCGGGCGACTCGGTGCAGGAGATCGGGATCCGCTCGGCGGTGTGCTCGCCGATCGTGTTCCAGGACCAGAAGTACGGGGCGATCTACATCGACTCGTCGGTCGCGAACTACACGTTCACCAAGGAGCAGCTGGCGCTGCTGAACGCGATCGGGCGCCACACGGGGCTGGCGCTGGCGCACATCGACCAGACGGAGCGCGAGGTGCGGTCGGAGCGCCTCGCGGCGGTGGGCGAGACGGTGGCGTCTCTGAGCCACTCGATCAAGAACATCCTGCAGGGGCTGCGCGGCGGGACGGACGTGGTGGAGATCGGGCTCAGAAAGGGCGACCTGAAGATCGTGGGTGAGGGGTGGGGGATCCTGAAGCGGAACCTGGACCGCATCGCGGGGCTGACGCTCAACATGCTCGCGTTCGGTCGCCCGAAGACGCTGGAGCTGGAGGCGGTGAAGGTCAACCAGCTCGTGGAGGACGCGGTGCAGCTCTACGAGGCCCAGGCCGCGGAGAAGAAGATCGCGCTGATCGTGGACGCGGACCCCGAGATCCCGCCGATCCACGTGGACCCGAACCTGCTGCACCAGGCGGTGATGAACCTGCTGGGCAACGCGGTGGAGGCGGTGGACCCGAGCAAGGGGGTGGTCACGGCCCGTGTGCTGTTCATCGAGCCGCGCGAGACGCCGCTGGCGACGGCCCACCCGAGCGAGGCGCCGTGGGTGGAGATCCGGGTGACGGACAACGGGCCGGGCATCCCGAACGACCGGCTGAGCTGGATCTTCGAGCCGTTCAACTCGACCAAGGGGCTCAAGGGGACGGGGCTGGGGCTGGCGGTGACGCGCCGGATCGTGGCCGAGCACCGGGGGCGCATCCGCGTGGAGACCAAGCGCGGCGCGGGCTCGACGTTCCGGGTGTTCATCCCGGCGGACCTGGACACGCAGGTGGACCCGAGCGCCACGGCCAAGGACAAGGCGGGCGCCAGCGACATCGTGTCGGCCGGCTGACCCCCCCCTCACCTAGACACTCGACATCCGCCCATCTCCCATCGTGGGGGGGTGGGGGGGGAAAAGACCCCGCCCGGGCAAACGAGCCCGGACGGGGCGGTCCTGGAAACGGCGAGGAGACTGTGCAGGTGTGGTTCGGGCCGCTTCCGGCAGGGTGGACTGGGTTCCGTGGGTCTCCGTGCGGTGTGCTGTGTCGGTGAATGCGTGCGGTGGGTGAGTTTCGTGGGGGGCCGGTTTCGTGGCGGGGTGGTGGGGGTCAGTCTTCGGTGCGGAGCGTCTCCTGTGCATGTGCGGCGTGTGCGGAGTCGGTCTCGGCGTGGGAGATGTTCACGGTGTCGGTGGACGAGCAGGACGCGGGAGCCGCGAACGCGGCGTTGGCGATGAGGAGCACCGTCGCGGCGGCGGAGAGGCTGATGGCGGCCCGTGCCTTGTCGGCGGGCGTGTCGTGGGTGCGTCGGGCGGTGCTCGTCGTCATGGTTTCCTCCAGGGCCTTGTGTGCGAGTGTCGCTGAGACTGTCGGAAGTGCGCGCGTGAGATACCAACGGGCGGGAGGGCGCGAGCGGGGGCGCGGTTCGCACGGCGCGGGGTCGGAAAACTGGGTAAACCCGAGGCAACAAGCTGCATTCGACTCTGCGGATTGTGCGGCACGGTCCGAGATTCGATCCGTTGGCGAACGCGCGGCGTGCCCTACAGTCGCTCATGCGATACCACACCGTCGGCACGACTGATATCAAGGTTTCCGAGATCGGCTTCGGCTGCTGGACGATGGGCGGGCCGAACTGGTCGCTCCAGAACGGGGCCCCGATCGGCTGGGGTGAGGTCGACTTCGACGAGGTGAAGGCGGGCGTGCGGGCCGGGCTCGACGCGGGCGTCACGCACTGGGACAACGCCGACATCTACGGCAACGGCAAGGCCGAGCGCATGCTCTGCAAGGCCTTCTTCGAGCTGGGCGTCTCCGCGACCGACCACGTCATCGCGACCAAGGTCGGGCACTTCCACGGCACCGCGGTGCACGCCTACGAGCCGCACCACATCCGCAGCCAGTGCGAGCAGTCGCTGCGGAACCTCGACGTGGACTGCATCGACCTGTACTACCTGCACCACGACAACTGGGCCGAGGACGGCGAGCCGGGCAACCTGCCCGAGGCGGCGGAGGTGATGCACCAGTTGCAGGCGGAGGGGAAGATCCGGGCGATCGGGCAGAGCGCATATTCCGACAAGGGGTTCGAGCGTTCGGTCGAGGTGCTCAAGCCGGTGGTGTTCCAGAGCTGGGCGAGCATGCTGTTCGACAACTTCATCCGGCCCGGCAGCCGCGTGCAGGAGCTGATGGAGCAGCACGGGATCACGTTCGTGGGGTTCAGCCCGCTGGCGCAGGGGTTGCTGCTCGACAAGTTCGACCCCGAGAACCCGCCGAGTTTCGGCGAGGGCGACGTGCGGACGGACCGGGAGGACTTCCAGGCCGAGCGTTTGAAGCAGCTCAAGCCGAAGCTCGAGGAGCTCAAGGCCCGGTTCGGGGGGTCGATCCAGGAGCTGGCCTCCGCGGCGTGCCGCTTCAACACCGGGCACGCCAACGTGTGCAGCACGATCCCGGGCTTCCGCAACGGGAAGCAGGCGGCGTGCAACGTGCGGGCCGGGACCGATCCGGAGTTCACGGAAGAGGACCTGGCGTTCTGCCGCGAGTTGTTCAGGGACCTGCAGCTGCGCGGGTGAGTTGAACGGAGCCGAGTGGGTACGAGCCCCGAGCGCGAGCGAGGGGTCTTTTGTTCTTGTCCACTCGATCGGAGAGACCACTCGCTTGCGCTCGGGGCTAGTTGTTGGGGTGGCAGCGTGGATCGGACTCCTGCTCCGACTCCGCGTCGCTCACACGTCAACAATTCTCTGTGCCCCCGGAAATGCCATCCCGCGCCATCCTGCACGTCGATCTGGACGCCTTCTTCGCGTCGGTGGAGCAGCACGACAACCCCGAGCTGCGGGGCAGGCCGGTGCTGGTGGGTGGGACGGGCCCGCGTGGGGTGGTTGCGGCCGCGAGTTACGAGGCGCGGGCGTACGGGTGTCATTCCGCGATGCCGTCTGCCGTGGCGAGGCGGCTCTGCCCGCACGCGGTGTTCGTGAAGGGGTCGTTCGAGCGTTACCGCGAGCTGTCGGACCGGATCTTCGCGATCTTCGAGGATTTCACCCCGCTCGTGCAGCCGATCTCGATCGACGAGGCGTTCCTGGACGTGACGGGCTCGGTGCGTCTCATGGGCACGCCGGTGGAGATCGCCGTGGCGATCCGCGCGAGGGTGAAGGGCGAGACCGGCCTCACGGCCTCGGTCGGCGTGGCGCCCAACAAGTTCCTGGCCAAGCTCGCCAGCGACCTGAGGAAGCCGGACGCGCTGGTGGTGCTCGAGCCCGAGACGTACCAGCGCGTCCTCGACCCGCTCCCGGTCTCGAAGATCTGGGGCGTCGGCCCGAGCGCGGAGAAGTCGCTCGCCCGCCTAGGCATCCGGACCGTCCGCGAGCTGCGCGAGACGCCGGTCGAGTCGCTCGCGTCCCGCTTCGGCGACTTCGGCGCCCACCTGCACGAGCTGGCGCACGGGCGCGACGACCGCCCGGTGCACACCGACCGCGAGGCCAAGTCTATCAGCCACGAGCAGACGTTCGCCTCGAACCTGACGGATCCGGACGACGTGCGCGCGGTGCTGGTCGACCAGGCCGAGCAGGTGGGGCGGCGGCTGCGCAGGCACGGTCGGTTCGCGCGGACGGTGACGATCAAGGTCCGGTTCGGGGACTTCGAGACGGTGACCCGGTCGGAGACGCTCGCGGAGGCGACGGACCAGACCGCGGTGATCGCGCGCGAGTCCCGTGCGTTGTTCGATGCCTGGGCGAGGGCGTTCCGCCCGGTCCGCCTGATCGGGTGCGGCGTGAGCCAGCTCACCGAGACGCCGGGCCAGGGGGGGCTGTTCGCCCAGCAGACCGACGAGCGGTCGCGGGCGATCGACCGCGCGACGGACCTGATCGCCGGCAAGTACGGCAAGCGGGCCGTGACCCGGGCCGCGGCCCTGCGCACCCAGCCCCGGCACGGCGCGCACGGCCCGGGCTCCGACACGCCGCCGGACGCCCCCCCCGAGACGGCGCGCCGCCCGGAGCGGTAACCTGTCCGCATGCCGATCGACCGGACGCACTCCACCGGCAACGCCTGGGAAGAGCGGTACCGCTACAGCCGGGCCGTGCGTGCCGGCGACCTCATCCTCACCACCGGCACCGTGTCGATGAACGCCGACGGCACCCCGTACACCCCGACCGGCCCCGGCGGCGGGCGTGTGCAGGCCACCCGCTGTCTCGAGATCATCGAGCGCGCGGTCGAGGCGCTGGGCGGCACTCGTTCGGACATCGTCCGGACTCGCTTCTACGTTACCGAGATGGATCGGGCCGACGAGTACGGCACGGCGCACCGCGAGTTCTTCATGGGCGTGCCGCACGCGCCCTGCCTGACCATGGTCGAGGTCGCGCGCCTGATCGACCCCGGCTTCCTGGTCGAGATCGAGGCCGAAGCGAAGGTCTGAATCAGCCGCGAGACATCGAAGTTTTCCGCAAGTGTTCCGTCGCGCGGAGCGTGGCCGGCGACGGACAGGAGCGCGGCCGGACGCATGTCCGACGCGTCCGAGTGGTGCGCGCCAGGTTCGGCACGTGTTTGAAGTCTGGTTGAACAGCAAAAAAGTGACAGCCAAAACGCAACTGACACTCCGTCGGCGCGACATGCGATCTAAAGTCGAGTTCCAACCTTCACACCGGCCGGCGTCGCACACGCAAGGACCGGAAAACTGACAACGATCCGGAGAGTCACACATGGCGAAGAAGACCGCCAAGAAGAAGAAGCGCAGCAGCAAGAAGACCGCGAAGAAGTCCACCCGCAAGTCCGCCAGCAAGAACGCCGGCGGCGACAAGCTCGAGGCCATGGCCACCGCCGACCTCCGCGCCGAGCTCCGCCGGCGCGAGTCCACCCTCCGCAAGCTGGAGAACCGGCGCGAGAAGCTCGCCTCCCAGCTCGCCGAGGTCGAGGGCGAGATCCGCTCGATGGGCGGCACCGCAGACATCGGCGTCACCGCACGCGGCCAGGTCCGGCGCCGGCCCCGCAACGAGGCCAACCTCGCCGACTCGCTGGTCGAGCTGCTCACCGGCAAAACCATGTCCGTCACCGACGCCGCCGAGAAGGTCGTCGAGGCGGGCTACCGCACCACCGCCGCGAACTTCCGCACCATCGTCAACCAGACCCTGCTGCGTGACGACCGCTTCAAGAAGGTCTCGCGGGGCCAGTACACCGCCAAGTAAGCCGGCGGGGCCGGTCCTTCCAGCAGCACCCCGCGCACGCGGGGTGTTTTTGTGCGCACGCCGCCCCCACCTATCATGCGGGCATGCCCGAATCCACCGCCGCCGAGCCCCACCAACTCGACACCATCGCCCCCGGCCACCCGCGCCGCGAGACCTACCTCGCCTGGCTGCGCGAGATCACCGCCCGCCCCACCGCCGCCGGGCACGAGGCACGCGTGCTCGAATGGGTCCACGCATGGCTCGGCGAACGCCCCGACCTCGCCGCCCGCACCGACGCCCACGGCAACGTGGAGGTCCGCTTCGCCGGCGTCACCCCGGGCGACGACGACCGCCCGGTCTACTTCACCGCCCACCTCGACCACCCCGCCTTCGTCTGCTGCGGGAGCGCCAACGACGCCAACGCCCTCCTGGAGTTCCGGGGCGGCGTCATGGCGGAGTACTTCGAGCAGGCCCGCGTCGAGGCCTTCCCCGCCGGCGCCACCGGCGCGGGCGACGGCGTGCGTGGCGTCCTCACCGGGCAGGTCTGGGACCCGAAGTCAAGAGACGAGGAGACCGATTCGGGCGGGGGGGCCACCCGGGGCGGCGTGGGCGGGCTCTTCCCCGTCTACACCTTCCTGCCCGACGAGCCGGAGCGCCTCGCCGAGCTGCAACCCGGCGACGTCGCCCGCTGGGAACTGCCCGAGCCCGAGGTGATCGACGACGAGTTCGGCGGCATCTTCCACACCCACGCCTGCGACGACCTGGCCGCCCTCGCCGCGGCCCTGGCGGCGCTGGAAGAACTCCGCCTCGCCCGCGCCGAGGGGCACGCCACCGCGGACGTGCGTGTGCTGCTCACGCTGGCCGAGGAGATCGGCTTCGTCGGCGCCATCGGGGCGTGCGAGGACCGCTTCATGCCCGCGGGTTCTCGGATCATCGCGCTGGAGAACTCCCGCAGCTTCCCGGATTCGCCCATTCATGGCGGGCCGATCGTCCGGGTGGGCGACCGCATCAGCGTGTTCAGCCCGGAGCTGACCGCCGCGGTGAGCGAGGTCGCCAGGGGCATCGCCGGGCGTGACGCCCAGCCCCGCGCCCAGGAGAAGGACTTCAAGGACGGCTGGAAGTGGCAGCGCAAGCTGATGGCGGGCGGCGCGTGCGAGGCGAGCGTGTTCTGCGCCTACGGCTACGAGGCGACGTGCGTCTGCCTGCCCCTGGGCAACTACCACAACATGGCCAGCCTGGCCGAGGTGCAGGCGGGCACGTTCGAGGGCACGCCGCGTGTGGGGCGCGAGCACATCGGCGTGGACGACTTCTTCGGCATGGTGGACCTGCTCGCGGCCTGCGGGCAGCGCCTGGGCGACAGGCCCGGGTTCAGGCAGCGCGTCGAGAAGCTCTGGGAGGAACGGCGCTGGGTGCTGGAACAGGACTGACCGAGCACGATCCCGACAGCCCACCACGAAACCAGCCCCGCCCGCTCTCGTAGAAACACCCGTGAAGATCACGCAAGTCACTGGCGATCGGCTCATCCTGGCGGGGGTCCCCGGCGGACGCGCGGGCGTGCTGGGCGCCTTCCTGGTCGCCTGCGTGCTCCTGGCCGGCATCGTCGCGTTCGGCGTGGTGATCTACAACAAGCAGGGCTGGGGGGTGCCGCACGTCGCGATGGGCTTCGGGGCGCTGCTCGCGGGCACGATCGCTGCGGGCTGCCTGGTCACGCTCCTCGTGGCGCGGGAGCGACTCACGCTCGACCGCGCCACCCGCAGGGTCACCTACGAGGCCAGGTCGCCCGTCGTCGAGACCGAGCGCCCGTTCGAGGCCCCGCTGGACGCGGTCGCCTCGGTCGTGCTCGACTACCGCACGGAGTGGCGCCGCAGCAGCCGCGACCACCACCACCGCGAAATGGTTGAGGTCTGGACGGCGTACCTGCGGGTGCGGGACCCGCGCCGCTCGGTCGTGCTCGACGTCACCGAGAACCATCGCGAGGACCGCGTGCGGGCCCTGGCCGAGCGGGTCGCGGCGTTCCTCGGGCTGGAGGTCACCGAAGAAAGCGAGCACGCCGCGGATTCCGGCCCGAGCGCCGAGGTGTCGATGGGCGTCCCGGCCATCACGCACGGCGAGGCCCCGGCCCCGCCCGAGGTCTCCGAGTGGATCGAGCGGGCGGCGCGAGACGGCCGGCGCGTGTTCGAGACGGCCAGGCCCAGCGCCGCGGGCGGCGTCGGCTGCCTGCTCATCGTCGCCTCCTTCATCGGCCTCATCGCCTGCGCCTTCCTCTACCCGGCCTGGCAGCCCGAGATGACCTTCAACGACGAGCCGATCCGGGAATGGCAGCGATGGGCGCTCAGCGTGCCCGGGGCCGTGGCGTTGGTCACCGTGCCCTACGCGTGGTACGCGTTCCTGAAGGGCCGCCACCGCGTCACGCTGAGCGAGCGCGAGCTGCGGTACGCCTTCGTGCTGCCCGGCACCGGCCCGCTCGCCGGCGTGCCCGGCCTGAGCCCGCTCGCACGCGGGCTCGGGCACTCCGCTCCGATCGAGCGGATCGAATCGATCAAGAGCGTCAAGCGACAGGAGACCCGCGTGGTCGAGGTTCGGGCCGGGTCGCAGCGCTTCGTGATCCCCTCACGCCTCGAGGACGACGCCGACGCGAAGGCCTCCTCCGACTGGCTCGCGGCCACGCTGCGGCACGAGGTGGGCTCACGCGGCGTATAAAAACGCCCGCGGCCGAACCCGACCGCGGGCGAGTCTGCAATCCCAATTGGCCAATGTGGGGGGGGGGTGGGGGGTCAGCCGTGGTAGAAGCGTTCGGAGACGATCTTGCCGTTCTCCCAGCGCTGCACGGTGGCCTGTTCGTAGGTGTTCTTGTTGCCCTTGGTGTCGGTGAACTCGAAGCTGTACTCGGCGAAGACCACGCCGTCGGACTCGTTGATCGCGGTGGCGTGCCACTTGGTCCAGTGCCACTCCTTGACCGAGCTCAGGAACTGCTTCTCACGCTCGATGTTGGCCGCGAGGCCCTTGGTGGGGGCCTCGCTGTTCTCCTGCATGACGAGGTTGTCGGCGTAGAACTCGTCCATCGCCTCCAGGATCTTCCCGTTGTTGATGTAGTCCTGCAGGTCGGCGAAACGCTGGGCGAGTACGGTGGTCGTCGTCATGAGATCGGAAGAGCACACG
>JBICIG010000067.1:0-9548 GCA_043101605.1 Phycisphaerales bacterium JB037 | reverse complement strand
GTGTGCTCTTCCGATCTGCCGGATCCACCCCGCCGACGACCCCAAAAACACCCAGCCGACCCGGATTCCCGGATCGGCTGGTGGTTCGACGAGGCGGTGTTTGGCGGTGGTGGCAGCCCCGTCGACGGGAGAGTCGGTTGTGAACGCGTCCGGTCGGCGATTGGGTCGGCCGGACGCTGGGATTCGTCGGGGGCGGGGCCTGCGTTCGTCAGCGGCGCGTCCTTGCGCCACCCTTGTCCGCCGTCGGTCCACGAGTCCGTTCTCGCGACCCAACGCCCTTCGTTCCCGTACTCGTCGCCCGCGGTTTCCCGCGAGCTCTCGTCCTAAGCCGGCCCGGAGGTCAGGAGGCTCCGGTGCCGGCGGTGCAATCAGGCGGCTCGCGGGAAGTCCACCCCGAACATCGACTCGTCCTGGTCGATGCTCGGCACGAGCTCGCAGTGGGTCAGTCCTTCCTCCGTGAGACCCGGTTCTTCTCGATCCTCTCGACCAGCTCGGGCATGCGCTCGAACCGGTCTTCCTCCGAACTGTCCCAGTCGTCCCGCCGCCGGATCTCCAGCCGATTCCTCGCGCCGACCACCGCCACGGGACTCGGCAAGCCTTCCTGGGCAAGCCCGACCCGCGCCAGGTGACGCTTGGGCAGCATGATCCGACCGCTTCCATCCATCTCCAGCCGCTCGGCCTGGCTGAAGAAATTCACATCCAGCTCCGCCTGATCGGGCGACGGTGTCAGCGAATCGTCCTCGAGCGAAGCCATCCGCTCGAACGCCGACTCCGTGTACAGCCTCAGCACCCCGCCCGGCCACGGGACGCAGAACCACGCCCCCCCGTCCCGAGTCGGATTCCACGCATTCCGATACTTCGCCGGAATCGCAAGACGCCCCTTCGCGTCGATCGATAGTTCCGAGTAGCCCGTGAACAGCACCCGCGGTCGCCTCTCGATGTGGTTTCCAGAGCGGGCTCCGTCCCATGGATGGGAATCTTACCCACTTCGCCCCACAACGCAACACATCGGGCGTCTTTCGCCCCCAATTCGCCCCAATCTGGAAGGCTTGGGGAAAAGCTCCCACCACGACACGCCCCTCCCGCCGGAGACCACTTTCCAGGCCCCGGCGCGCCCCCCGCCGCCTCCCCGTACACTCGCCGCCGATCCGACGGGCCGGGGGGCGCGCGAGAGGATGTCCATGGGCGGCGAGCCGGCGATCAGGGAAGCAGCGCTCCGAATCCCCGGCGGGGTCTTCGTCATCGCGTCGGCCTACGAGGGCATCCGCGCCGGGCTCATCGCCCGATCCGCCCAGGTCTGCGCAGAAGAGCCGCTGCTCATCTCCGTCGCCGTCCGCAAGGGGCACGCGATCGAGCCGCTCATCCGCGACAGCCGCGCCTTCTCCCTCTTCCAGATCGAAGCCTCCGACAAGCTGCTCACCCGCGTCTTCCGCGACTCCGACGACACCACCGAGCCCGAGGAACGCCACGACCCGTTCGACTCGCTCCCGGTCGTCACGCTCGTCTCGGACGCGCCGATCACCACCCGCGCCGTCATCGGCTTCGACTGCGAGGTCGTCCGCCACTTCGATCTCGAAGCCGACCACGAGCTCTATGTCGGGCTCGTCCACGCCGCCAAGGTCTTCAAGACCGAGTCCGCCTGAACACCTGCTTCACGATCCCGCGCCGCACGCTCGTGCCGGGCGCGAATCACCGGTGCCGGCGCCCGCGGTCGACCCGAGCGTGCGCTCGATCGCTTCACGCATCCGACGATCGAACGCCTCCTCCGAGAACCGCTCGGCGTTGCGTCGGCACGCCGCGTCGGCGCCGCTCGGCAGTCGCTCGATCGCCGCCAGCATCGCCCGCGAAGTCGGCTCGTCAAAGAAACTGCCCGTCTCATGCTCGATGACCGAATCGAGCGCCCCCCCGGCACGCCGCGCAACCACCGGCATCCCGCACGCCTGCGCCTCGACCGCGACGATGCCGAAGTCCTCGATCTGCGGAAACAGCAGGCATCTCCGCGTGCGGTAGAGATCGCGGAGTTGCTCATCGGGCACGCGTCCGAGGAACGCCACGCCCGGCGCGCGCGCCGCCAGCCGCTCAAGCCGCGCGCGGTCCGAGCCATCTCCCACGATGTCGAGTGGAACGCCCGCCTCCATCGCCGCGGCGATCGCCAGGTCCGCGCGCTTGTAGGGTTCGAGCGCGCCGACGAACAGCCACCGCTCGCCGCGCTCGGCATCCTCGTCGGGCGTGAAGAAGTCGGTCCGCACCGGCGGGTGGACGACGGCCGCGTCGCGCCCGAAGCAGCGATCGATCTCGCGCGCGGTGTGCGCGCTGTTGGCGAGGAAGCCCGTCACCCGCCCGGCCGCCCTGCGGTTCCACCCCCGAAACCTCGGGCCGAACAGCCGCAGCCCGAGGGCGCGCAGCGACGAGCCCTCGGAATACTCGCGCGTCTGGCTCCAGACATACCGCGCCGGAGCGTGGCAGTAGCAGAGGTGCGGGACGCCCGCGGGCGAGCGCAGCCCCATGATCGCCGCCGAACTCGTCGAGACGACCAGGTCGATCGGCTCGCGGGCGTGGTCGCGGGCAAGCCGCTTCGAGAGCGACGCGACGGCTCGCGGATAGAGCGGCAGCAGCCACCGCCGCGCCCGCGCCGGCAGCCGATTCAGGAACGAAACGCGCTTGCCGAGCGCATCGATCGCGGGCGTGTGGGGCTCGCCCGAGTCAAACATGCAATAAAGGTGCGCCGGGTGGTGATGATCTCGCACCAGCCGCACGAGACGGTCGAGCACCAGTTCCCCGCCTCGCATCCCGACAAGCCAGTCGTGGGCGAGCGCGACCCTTGCTCGGCTCGGTTCCGCGGGCGGGATGTTGTCGGGGTCTACCATCGCGGCGATGCAGAATACGACCGAGAAGAGTCCGCGGCGGGTGTGGGAGGCGAACCGGCTCGGGCTCGACTACCGGGCCGAGGCGGCGAGGCTGGGCCCGCCCGCCACCCCCATCGTCGATGTCCACAGCCACATCAACGGCGCACGCGCCGCGAAGATCTACCGCGAGGTCATGGATGCCTACGGCGTCGAGCAGACCTGGAGCCAGACCCAACTCGCCCAGGCCGAGATCGTCCGCCAGGTGCTCGGCGAGCGGGTGCAGTTCGTCGCGATCCCCAGTTACATGGACACCGACAAGGCCCGCGTCCACCGCGAGGGCTTCCTCGAGAACATCTCGATCTTCGCCGACCGGTTCGGCTCGCGGATGGTCAAGTTCTGGCACGGCCCGCGGATCCACGACTTCTTCGAGGGGCTCGGCGAGGAGGTGCTCCAGTACGACGGGCCCTGGCGCGTTCGGGCGGCGGAACTTGCCGTCAGCCACGGGATGATGATCCAGACGCATGTCGCCGACCCGGACACCTGGTTCCGCTGCAAGTACACGGATCCGAAGAAGTACGGCACCAAGCTCGAGCAGTACGAGCCGTTCGAGCGGATGATGGACCGGTTCGCGGTCCCCTGGATCGCGGCGCACATGGGGGGCTGGCCCGAGGACCTCGAGTTCCTCGACGGCTTGCTCAGCCGACACGACAACCTGCACCTGGACACCAGCGCGACCAAGTGGATGGTGCGCGAACTCAGCCGGCATTCATCGGGTGATCTGATCGCGTTCCTGCGCAAGTGGGACGGGCGGATCCTCTTCGGGTCGGACATCGTGACGATCGATGAGCACCTGGAGAAGTCGCCCGACGCCGAGCAGCGATTCGGCGCGCAGCAGGCGTCGACCGAGGACGAGGCGTTCGAGTTGTACGCCAGCCGGTACTGGGCGCTGCGGACGATGTGGGAGACCGACTACCGCGGCGAGTCGAACATCGCCGACCCGGACCTGGCGATGGAAGAGCCGGAGAAGTACGACGCGATGTCGGCTCCGGCGCTGACGGGTCACGCGCTGCCTCGTGACCTGCTCGAATCGCTGTACGGCGGGGCGGCGCGGAAGCTCGTGGACCGCTGGGAGATCGAGAGAGCGCGGCGCTAGATCCCGGGGCTCGGGCGAGTGATTGAGTTTGAGCGCAGGGAACGGTCGCGGATGTTCCACGTGGAACACATACGGTGTTCGTGCGCGCGGTTCGGGTCTGAGGGTGCGTTCAGCGATCGGGGTCGACGGGCTGGGCAGCCCGGATGAGTTCCTCGAGCCGGGCCTGGATGAGGGCCGACGAGGCGTCGTCGCGGCGGACCTGGAACTGTGCTTGAAGGGTCGCCGATCCGAGCCGATCGACGAACCCGGGGGTGGCGCGTTCGATGCGGAGCGACCCGCCGTTGAGTGTGCCGCCGAAGCGGGTGCCGCCGGGGGCGCGGTCGGGTTCGAAGAACCCGCCGCCGCGGTAGATGCCGATCTGCCCCTGGGCGAAGACGGCGTGGGTGACCGAGGCGGTGAAGGCGGTGGTCTCGATGGGGGTTCGGCCCGCGCGGGGGCGGACGAAGTTGTGCACGCGGACGATGTGCCCGGTCAGGGTGTCGACGGGGGCGCCGGGGCGAAGGTCGGCCGGGCTCAGATCGGTGAGATAGAGGTAGGCGGAGTTCTCATCCTCGGCCCGGTAGATCGCGGTGGGGAATCGAGGGGAGAGGGTCGATCCGTCGGCGATGGATCGGGCCTCGTAGCCCCGGGCCGAGCCCGAGAGAGGGCTGCAGGCGGGGAGCAGGAGGGCGGCGGCGAGGGCGAGGAGCGCGGGAACCCGCGGGGCGGGCAGCCGTCGAACGAGTGTTGAGGCCCGGCGCGGCGGCGGAATGGTCGTGGGGCAGGGTGTCATGGTCCGGAGAGAATACGGGCCGGGCGGGGGCGGTTGGGCCCGGTGTCGGGTCCGCGAGGGGGCGATCGGGCGATGACAGGAAGGTGACGCGATGGCACGGAAGACGCGGCGTTCGATCGGGTGGCTTGCCGGGGGGCTGACGGTGCTGTCGGGCGCGCCGGCGGCTGGGCAGTCGATGGGGGGCGTGCGGCTGAGCCAGCCGAATGTCCTGCAGCCCGGGTTCCGCGGGCGGGATCCGCAGCCGGCGCCGGGGCGCGTGGCGTTTCCGACCTCGGTGGTGCGGACGCCGATCGTGCGGACGCGGTCGGGCGGGATCGGGTTCAGGCAGGGCGTCGGCGATCCGCGGCTGGACCCGAGGTACGACCCCGGGGCGGACCCGCGCCTGGGCGTCGGGTTCGGCGGGTCGGGCGTGAGCGTGCGGGTCGGCGATGCGGACGATGATTTCCAGCTTCGCGTGAGGCTCGGGGGCGGGTATCCCTTCTATACGCGGTATCGCACGGGCGGGGTGATCTGCTATCCGGGCTGGTCCGGCTACGGATATGGCTGGGGTTCGTATCGGTGGATCGACGGGTATCCGGCGTACCGGTATCACCCGGACTTCCCGTATCCGCGGTACGCGTGGAGCTATCCGGTCGAGTACCGGACGGCGTCCATGGGGCCGGGAGTGGGGGATCCGCGGCTGGGCGGGTCGTCGCCGACGGAGCCCGTGGAACTGACTGTGCTGCAGCGGGCGCGGCTGGAGCTGGCGCGCGGGCGGACGGAGGCGTCGATCGCGGCGTACCGGGAGCATCTGGCGGGGTCGGAACTGGACGCGATCGCGATGCGCGAGCTGGCGGTGGCGTTGCTGGACGCGGGTCGGCTGCCCGAGGGGGTGGCGCTGATGCGTCAGGCGTATGAGATGGATCCGCTGCTGGTCGGGGAGCCGATCGAGCGGGGGATTCTGGGGGGCGGGAAGCTGGGTCGGCTGGGGCGGGCGCTGTCGAGCGCGTCTCGGTACGCGAACCGGGTGGAGACGGCGTCGGCGTGGCTGACGGTGGCGGCGTTGATCCAGGCGCAGGACCGGGACCGGGTGGCGGGGGTGAACGCCGAGCGGGCGATCGAGGCGGGGATCAGCAAGCCGATTGCGGAGGAGTTGCGGCGGCACTTCGGGCTGTCGGTGGCGAGTTCGGGGCGTTGAGGGGCGGGGCCCCGATGGGGTCGGGGGCGGGGCCGGCCCTGGAAGTTGCAGAAAATGTGGATGGTGCGGAGGGGAAGCGGCGAGGGGCGTGGGCTATTCTTCTCGGCTCGGGGCGCGGCCCCGGGCGTGGCGGCGGCGTCTTGGCTGCTGCCGGACAATTCAGGTGAACCGTTGGAACCACTGATCGCCCCGCCGCCTTGGCCGCGGCGGGCGCCGGAAGCGACCCGGGCGGTCGGTGGGAGGTGGAGACCCCATGGCCAAGAGAGAAATGACCGCGCAGTTCAAGATCATGGCCCCGGGTGGGCAGGCGACGCCTGCGCCGCCGCTGGGCCCGGTGCTGGGTGCCAAGGGTGTGAACCCGGGGCTGTTCATCCAGCAGTTCAACGCGGCGACGAGCGCGTTGAACGGGAAGGTGGTCGGGTGCATCGTGACGGTGTACAGCGACCGCTCATTCGAGTTTGAGGTGAAGAGTTCGCCGGCGTCGGTCCTGATCAAGGAGGCGGCGGGTGCGGACAAGGGCTCGGGGACGCCGAACAAGACGAAGGTCGGGACGATCAACCGTGACCAGGTCCGGAAGATCGCCGAGGAGAAGATGGCGGATCTGAGCGCGGGTTCGGTGGAAGCGGCGATGCGGATCATCGAGGGCACGGCCCGTTCGATGGGCGTTGTGGTGGAGGGCTGAGGAATGGGACGCCAGTCACGACGCGCCAAGGAGAACGAAGCGCTGATCCCGTCGGGCGCGCTGCCCGCGAATCAGGCGTTCGAGGCGCTGAAGAAGTTCAAGCCGACGAAGTTCGACCAGACGGTCGAGGTGTGCATGGTGCTGGGTGTTGACCCCAAGCACGCGGACCAGATCGTGCGTGGATCGGTGAGCCTTCCCAAGGGGATCGGCAAGAGCAAGCGTGTGATCGCGTTCTGCCCGGTCGAGCAGGTTGCGGCGGCGAAGGAAGCCGGGGCGATCGAGGCGGGGGGCGAGGAACTCGTGGAGAAGATCGAGGGCGGGTGGTTTGATTTTGATGTGGCGGTTTCGTCGCCGGACATGATGCGGGTGATCTCGAAGCTGGGTCGGGTGCTGGGCCCGAAGGGGCTGATGCCCTCGCCGAAGGCGGGGACGGTGGCGAAGAATGTGCCCGAGGCGGTGCGTGAGTACGCGGCGGGCAAGGTTGAGTACCGGACGGACAAGGCCGGGAATGTGCACGCGGTGCTCGGGAAGCTGAGCTTTTCGCCGGGCGACCTGCTCGAGAACTACGAGCATTTCGTGTCGACGATCGAGAAGGCCAAGCCGAGTTCGACCAAGGGCGAGTACATCAAGAAGATCACGGTGAGCGCGACGATGACGCCGGGCATCCGTGTTGTTCACGAGGCCGCCGTCACGGCGTAAGGAGCGCGAGATGTCACGACCGGTGAAGGACATGATGATCCGCGACTTCAAGGATCGCCTGGGCGACCGCGAGGACGCGATGCTGATCAACCTGCGTGGGATCAGCTCGAACGACACGAACGCGATCCGCGGCACGCTGCGGGCGAAGAACATCCATGTGACGGTGGTCCGGAACAACCTGGCGCGGAAGGCGTTCGAGGGGACCGGGCTGGCGGCGCTGGAGCCTCTGCTGGACGGCCCGAACACGATGGCGTACGGGGCCGAGAGCGTGGTGGAGGTGGCCCGCGAGATCGTGGATCTGGTGAAGAAGTTCCCGGACATCGAGCTCCGCGGCGCGGTGCTGGACGGTCAGCTCTTCGAGGGCGAGGCGGGGGTGAAGGAGCTGAGCAAGTTCCCGACCCGCGACGAGGCGATCGCACAGGTCGTCACGCTGATCCTGAGCCCGGCGCGGAAGCTGATGGGGCAGGTCAAGGGCCCCGGCGGTCGGGTGCTCGGGATCGTCAAGACGATCGAGGAGAAGCTCGAGAAGGGCGAGGCAATCGCCAAGGCGTGAGGCGTCCCGGTTGGGATGCGCGATTGAGACAAGCAACACCCGCAGGGGTGCGTGAAGATGGGTCAGCACCCGAAGGGGTGCGTGAAGACAGGCAGCTTCGTGATCCGACTGGCCCCTGGGCCCGCTTTGGCGGGCGGGGTTAAAGAGCCGAACGGTTCGGCCCCTCTCGGACGCGTGAACTGAGCCCGGCGGCGTGCGACAGAGTTTGTCGGCGGGCGAGCATGGAAAGAAGGCAGACATGTCCGACGAAGCGACGAAGACCTTTGACGCGAAGATCAGCAAGCTCGGCGACGAGATCGCCGGTCTGACGCTCAAGGAAGCGGTGGACCTTGGTGATTACATGAAGGAGACCTACGGCATCGAGGCCGCGGCCGGTGGCGCGGTGATGATGGCGGGTCCGGCCGACGGCGGCGGTGCCGCGGTGGCCGAGGAGCAGACGGAGTTCGATGTGATCCTCAAGGGTGCCGGTGCGGACAAGATCAAGGTGATCAAGGTCGTGCGGGAGATGACGGGCCTGGGCCTGAAGGAGGCCAAGGCGCTGGTCGACGGGACGCCGGCGGAGCTGAAGAAGGGCGTTTCGAAGGAAGAGGCGGACAAGGTTGCCGAGCAGCTCAAGGAGATCGGCGCCGAGGTCGAGATCAAGTGATCGCCACCTGATCGGATTTTGTTTGGATCCGATTGGTGTGGAAGGGAATACGGGCCCGCTCCCGGGGCGCGAGAATCGGGAGCGGGCCGTTTGCCGCGCCGGGTTGGCGTGCGCTAGGATAGGTTTATGGGAAGTGTGGTGGTCCCGGGCGGTTGCGACCCGTTCGGTTCCGAGGCGAGAAGTTGCCTGGGGACTGGAGTGGATGGTCGGGGTGTGCGCGCGTATTGTGTTCGATTCGGCCTTGAACGGGTGGGACCGGGCAATCACCAGGCTTTGAGAGCAAGCTGAGGAACGACGCCGGCGTCGTGTTCCCGAGGGAGCGCGGTCGGCGTCATGTCATCCATCGCGAGGACGTTGATGGCAGCGACGAAGGTGCGCGATTTCACGAAGCGCGGCGACGCGATCGAGATTCCGGACCTGACCGAGGTCCAGGCCCGCGCGTACGAGCGATTTCTCCAGTTGGGCAAGCCTCGGTCGGAGCGTGATTTGTCGCTCGGGCTGGAGGCGTTGCTGCGCGAGGTTTTCCCGATCGAGAGCTACGACGGGAAGATGCAGCTGGAGTACATCGCGTACGAGCTGGAGGATCCGCGGTACACGCCCGAGGAATGCCGGGAGCTCCGGCTGACCTATGCGCGGCCGTTCCGGGTGGCGATGCGTCTGCGTCGCGAGACGCATGGGGACCTCCCTGAGGAGGAGGTGTACCTGGGCGAGTTCCCGATCATGATGGGCGGCGGCGAGTTCATCGTGAACGGTGCCGAGCGCGTGATCGTGAGCCAGTTGCACCGCTCGCCGGGGGTGGACTTCTCGATTCTGTCGAGCGAGGGGGACCGTCCGCTGCATTCGGCGCGGATCATCCCCGAGCGCGGGTCGTGGATCGAGATCGAGGTGAACAAGAAGGACGCGCTGGCGATGCGGATCGACCAGTCGTCCAAGCTTGCGGCGACGACCTTTCTGCGGTGCCTGTCGTTCCTTCAGGAGAAGGACGCGTACATCCAGCAGAGCACCAAGGCGGGGGAGGAG
>JBICIG010000066.1:0-7656 GCA_043101605.1 Phycisphaerales bacterium JB037 | reverse complement strand
GTCCTGCCGTGCCTGCTGATGATCGTCGACGACATCAAGCGGCTGTCGTCGGCGGCGTGGACGGGCATCTACGAGCCGCGCCCCCCGCTCCCGAGCGCCGGGGAGGTCATGGCGCTCGCCGACGCGCCCGATCACGGGCTCGGCGAGTACCACGACAAGAGCGAGCGCGTCAGCCCCCGACCTTGACGAAACCGCGGTAGCCCTTGCGGATCAGCCGCACCTCGACCTCGTTGCGGAAGTCGGTGCCCTCGGCCGCCTGCAGGAACGAGTCCTCGTCGACCACCGATCGACCGTCGATCGACACGAGCACATCGCCCGGCTCGATGCCCGCGGTCGCGGCGGGCGAGTCGGTCAGCACCTGCAGCACCACCACGCCCTCGACCGGCGCGTCGGCGCGGTACCCCAGCCGCTCGAGCCACTGGGCGTCGAGCGCCTCGACGATCACGCCCAGTTCGCGCGAGCCGGTGCCCCCGATGCTCGCGGCGATGCCCGAGGCGGCGTCGGTCAACGCCGCCGTCACCCGGATCGTCTCGTCGTTGCGCACCACCTCGAGCGGGAGCGCCTGCCCGGGCCCGGCCAGGGCGATCATTTGGCGGAGCCGGTTGGCGTCGCGCACGGGCTTGCCGTCGACACGCGTGATGATGTCGCCCACGAGCAGCCCCGCCTCGTACGCGGGCGACTGCTCGACGATCCGCCCGACATACACGCCCCCGGTCTGCTCGAGTCCGTAGCGCTGGATGCCCGCGGGCGTGAGGTCGCGCATCTCGACGCCCAGCCATCCGCGGACGACGCGCCCCTGAGCCCGGATCGCGTCGAGCACGGTGCGGACCATGTTCGAGGGGATCGCAAAGCCGATGCCGTTGGACCCGCCCGATCGGCTGAAGATCGCGGTGTTGATCCCCACGACGCGTCCTTCGAGGTCGACCAGCGGCCCGCCCGAGTTGCCCGGGTTGATCGCCGCGTCGGTCTGGATGAAGTCCTCGAAGCGGTCGGCGTCGTCCTGCCCGAGCCCCGTTCGCCCCTTGGCGCTGACGATGCCCGAGGTCACCGTGCTCGCGAACCCGAAGGGCGAGCCGACCGCGAGCACCCACTCGCCGGTCAGCAGCCGGTCTGAATCGGCGAAGCGCGCGGGCGTGAGCCCGGACGCCTCGATGTGCAGCACCGCCAGGTCGGTCGCGCGGTCCGAGCCGATGACCTCGGCCTCGAACTCCCGCCCGTCCATCAGGCGCACGGTCAGCGTGTCGAACCCCGCGACCACATGGTTGTTGGTCACGACGAACCCGTCGCCCGAGACGATCACGCCCGAGCCCAGCCCCGAACGCTGCACGCGGTCACGCACGGCGCGGCCGAAGATGTCGCGCCGCACCACCGGGCGATCCGTCCGCGCGGTGATGTGGACCACCGAGGGCTCGATCGTCTCGGCGGCGGCGTTGAACGCGAGCGAGAGATCCCGCGCCGCGGCCCGCGCCGCCTCGACGCGCGAGTCGGCCGGGACGATCTCGGTGACGCTCGCCGGGGTCACCTGCGCGAGCGATGAAGACGCCAACAGAAGCGAACCGGCGAGGGCGGCGACGAGGCCGACCGTCCGGCACGGGCCGATGGGGCGGGTCGCGATCATGGTTCCTCCTCTGATCGGCAAGCGGCACTCCGTCACCGGATCACGCGGCCTTGCCGGGTCATGCTGCATCGGGCGGTCGGCTCGGGGCACGCCGAGCCGTCCTGAATCATGCGGAATCGCACGACCGTCGGGTACGACGGGCGGGCGGTGGGTGTTCGGTCGCGGCGCGCGTCCGTCGGGACCGGCGGTGCACCGGCCCCGCCTCCTCGCCAACGGGCCTCAGTCGCGGGCGTATTCCGCCCAGCTCGACGAGGTCTCGCCCACGCGGACGCGATCGACGGTCAGCTGCGGCGGCAGGCGGTACTCGTGCCCCTCGCCCGAGCGGAACGCCCGGCCCTCGCGGATCGCTCCCGCGACGAACTCGTAGATGCGCCGGGCCATCACTTCCGTCGTCGGATCCTCGCCCTCGTACACGATCACCCGCTCGCTGATCGAGCGGATCGCGTCGGCGGCCGGGTCGTCGGCGTTGAGCACCATCGCGTGGTCGTACGCGTCCAGGTGCTCCTTCACCGCCAGCTTGAGCGCCTTGAAGTCGCACACCATGTCGTGCTCGTCGAGCGTCTCGCTCGAGAGCACGATCTCCACCCGCCTCGAGTGCCCGTGCGGGTATCGGCATCGCTCGGCGTGCTTGCTGAGCATGTGCCCGCTCTCGATCTCGAACGCCTTGCAGATCCGGTACCGCATCGGGGCCATCGTATGCGGGCCCGGTGCGATCGAGGCGTCGGGGCCCGGGCTCAGGTGCCCCGGGTGTCGCCGAAGAGTTCGATGTGCAGCCGATGGCAGTACCGCCAGCCCCGCCGCAGGCACTCCTCGACCACCCAGCCGACCGACGCCGGCTCTGGAATCGACACCCCCTCGGGCATCAGCATGATGTCGTCGGGGCTCCATCCGGACAGCGGCTCGAGCAGCGTGTCAATCTCGGCAAGGTCGGCGGGGGAGGCGACGACGAACTTCACCTGCACCGCCGCCCCGGTGCCTCGGGCCCGGTCGATGAGCCCCTGCAGCGCCGCGTGGTTGAGCCGACGGCTCTCGTGCCGAGCCGCCCACGCCCCGGTCGGATCGCGCGGGTCGCCCCTCGGCGTCGAGTTGGCGAGCTTGGGCGACAGGCTCAGCAGGTCGCAGCACGCGTCGAGGTCGACCGTCCCGGCGGTCTCGATCGTGATGTGGAAGCCCGCGTCGCGCAGCCGCGCGCACAGATCGCGCGTCCGCTCGAAGATCATCGGCTCGCCCCCGGTCACCACCGCGTGCCGAACGCCCGTCGCGCGGGCTTCCTCGATCAGCGACGCGATCGAGCGCGGCGAGGACTCGGGCGCCCAACTCGCGTACGGCGTGTCGCACCAGGTGCAACGCAGATTGCACCCCGCCAATCGCACGAACCACGATGGCACACCCGTCAGCCGACCCTCGCCCTGGATCGACAGGAACGACTCCGAGATCGGCAGCGTGTCGCTCGTGCTCTCCGGCGGGTCCCGGCGGACCGGCAGCGGGAGGTCGGCTTGGCGGGTCGTGCGGGAATCGCGTTCGTCGTTCATCGCGCCCCCGCGGCATACCGGGTCGGGTCGGGCAGCCCCGCGTCGGCGAACCCGCGCCGGCGCAGGATGCACGAGTCGCACTCGCCGCAGGCACCGCCGTCGGGCGTCGGGTCGTAGCAGGAGATCGTCAACGCGTAGTCGACACCGAGCCGGTCGCCCTCGGCGACGATCCGCGCCTTGCTCCAGTCGATCAGCGGCGCGTGCACACGAAACCGATCGCCCTCGACCCCGGCCCTGGTCGCGAGGTTGGCGGTCTTCTCGAAGGAGTCGATGAACTCCGGTCGGCAATCGGGGTAGCCCGAGTAGTCGACCGCGTTGACACCCAAAAACAGATCGCGCGCGCCGAGCGACTCGGCCAGCCCCAGCGCCATGCTCAGGAAGACCAGGTTCCGGGCCGGCACATAGGTCGCGGGGATCCCCGACTTGATCGCCGACTCGCCCCGGATCTCGGCCCGGTCGGCCTGATCCCGCGGCGTCTTGGGGATCTCGCCCTCGCCCGTCAGGGCCGAGCCTCGGAACGACGCGGCATCGAGCGTGACCACGCGGTGCGACGCCGCCCCGAGCGAACGGGCGATGCGCCGCGATGCTTCCAGCTCCACGCGGTGACGCTGCCCGTAATCGAAGCTGATCGCGTGGCAGGCAAAGCCGCGCGAGACGGCGATCGCCAGCGTCGTGGCGCTGTCGAGCCCGCCCGAGAGCAGCACGATCGCGTTGGGAGGGCAAGCCGTCACGCCCGGAGTCTACGCGTGGTTGTGGAGTCCGCGGTCACTCCGCCGGGAGCCCGGGCCCGACCCGCCGCAGCGTGCACGCGTGGAACGGCCGACCCTCGCGCCGATACTTCCGCTCGAAGTTCGTTCCGACCAGTTCGCCCGCGTCGGCCGATTCGGGCGGCTGGAACGGATGCCGCTCGAACGGACCCGCCCCGGACGCCCCGCCATCGAGCGCGTCGAGCGCCCGCACGATGGATGCGTGGCGCTTCAGGTGCTCGCGGAGCGGCGGCCAGCCCGCGGGGCCCGTCCAGCGGTCGAAGTGCTCCTCCATCCACGCCCAGTAGTCGTCGTGATCGGTGACGATGCGCAGCTCGCCCCCCGGCTCGAGCACCCGCCACGCGTCGGCGAGGAACGAATCCTGCAGCACGCGGTTCTTGTGGTGCTTGGCCTTGGGCCACGGATCGGAGAAGTAGAGGTGGAGGACGCGGGCGGCGTGCGTCGGCACGCGCCAGCGGAGGAATTCGGTCGCGTCGGTGCAGAGCAGACGCACATTACGGAGCTGCCGGCGGCGCACGCGGTCGGCGGCGTACGAGAAGAACTCGCGGGCCCACTCGATGCCCAGAAAGTTCGTCCCGGGCTGGCGTTCCCCCTGCTGGATCAGGAACGCCCCCTTGCCCGGGCCGATCTCGATCTCCAGCGGGAGGGTGTGGTCGGCAAAGAGGGGCGCGAGGTCGACCCAACCCGCGTCCGGGTGGGTGAGGATGTCATCGGGCAGCGGGCCCAGTTCCTCGCGCTCGATCCCCACCACGCCCGGCGCGACATCCAGCCTGCGACCTCTCCCGAGTCCGAACGACATGCGGCGATGGTATTCCCGGGGGTGGTGGGGGGCGGTGCGGCTCGGATTCGTCCCGTGTTGGGGGGAACAGGCGATCCAGACCGGATCGGCGGTCGTATGTGTCAGGGTCGGCGTTTGCGTTGCGGTTTGACTCGATGGAGCCGCGCGTCGCGCCGATACCTGCGATGCGGCGGGCGTCGCGCCCGCGGGGCCCGCAGCTCGGCGAGTGCCTGAACGCCTCGTCCGATCTTTCGTCGACCACGGCGCGGCCGGGAGCGGCCGCCCATCGACGACAGCGCTCCCGTTCCGGGCGCGCAGGAGGGCCGATGCCATGACGGCAGAGCACGACCTCGGCGGATTCTCGAACGCGTCCGATTCCCCCGCCAACCGCTTCGGCGAGGCGCTCAAGGGCGGCCAACTCGCCGACCTGATCTCCCAGCGCCTCGATCGCGGCAAGTTCCGCGACCAGCACTGGACGGGCACTTTCTGGGAGTACCTCGAACTCGTCGCCCAGCGGCCCGAGGTCGTCCGCAACGCCTACCAGCGCGCCTTCGACGCGATCATGGCCTGCGGCAGCGAGCACTACCGGCTCTTCAAGCGCGACTGCGTCCGCTACCACTTCTTCAGCGACCCGTTCGGCAACGGGAGCGACGGGATCTACGGGCTCGATTTCGCGCTCATGCAGCTCGTCAGCTTCTTCCGCTCGGCCGCCGAGGGCTACGGCACCGACAAGCGCATCCTGCTGCTCCACGGGCCGGTCGGCAGCTCCAAGAGCACCATCGCGCGCCTGCTCAAGAAGGGCATGGAAGCGTACAGCGCCACCCCCGAGGGCGCGCTCTATTCGTTCAGCTGGCTGCTCGACGAGCACTGCTCGGTCAGCGCCAGCCACGCCGACCCGCACAAGGCCGCCGCGACCCACGAGTACGCCAGCCCCATGCACGAGGAGCCCCTCAAGCTCGTGCCGAAGGAGGCCCGCGACGACCTCGTCGCGATGCTCAACGAACGCTTCAACCCCGAGCATCACTCCGGCAAGCTCCGCCTCGAGGGAGAGCCCGACCCGTTCAGCCGCAAGATCCTCGCCGATCTCATGGCGTTCTACGACGGCGACTGGAAGAAGGCGATGGACCATGTCGTCGTCCGCCGCATCGTCCTGAGCGAGAAGGACCGCGTCGGCATCGGGACCTTCCAGCCCAAGGACGAGAAGAACCAGGACTCGACCGAACTCACCGGCGACATCAACTAAAGCAAGATCGCCCAGTACGGCTCCGATTCCGACCCCCGCGCGTTCAACTTCGACGGCGAGCTCAACATCGCCAACCGCGGCATCTGCGAGTTCATCGAGGTTCTCAAGCTCGATGTCGCGTTCCTCTACGACCTCCTCGGCGCCAGCCAGGAGCACTCGATCAAGCCCAAGAAGTTCGCCCAGACCTCCATCGACGAGGTCATCATCGGGCACACCAACGAGCCCGAGTACAAGCGCCTCCAGTCCAACGAGCTGATGGAGGCCTTCCGCGACCGCACGATCAAGATCGATGTGCCGTACAACACGCGCCTCGACGACGAGATCAAGATCTACCAGAAGGACTTCGGCCCGGCCCGCATCCAGAACATCCACATCGCGCCGCACACCCTCGAGGTCGCCGCGATGTGGGCGGTGCTCACGCGCCTCGAGGAGCCCAAGAAGGCCGGGCTGACGCTCGTCCAGAAGATGAAGCTCTACAACGGCAAGGCCATCCCCGGCTTCACGGAGGACTCGGTCAAGGAGCTGCTCGAGGAGGCGCCGCGCGAGGGCATGGAGGGCATCAGCCCCCGCTACATCCAGGACAAGATCTCCAACGCCCTCGTCAGCCCCCAGGCCATCGAGGAGCGCACCGTGAACCCCTTCATGGTGATGAACGAACTCGAGCGCGGCCTCAGCAACCACTCGCTGATCACCGACGCCGACACGCGCAAGCAGTACAAGGAGCTGCTCAGCGTCGTCATGCAGGAGTACGAGGACATCATCAAGGCCGAGGTGCAGCGCGCCATCAGCGCCGACGAGGACGCCATCAAGCGCCTCTGCCAGAACTACATCGAGAATGTCCGCGCCTACACCCAGAACGAGCGCGTCAAGAACCGCTACACCGGCAAGGACGAGGAGCCCGACGAGCGCCTCATGCGGTCGATCGAGGAGAAGATCGACATCCCCGACAGCCGCAAGGACGACTTCCGCCATGAGATCATGAACTACATCGGCGCACTCGCGCTCGACGGGAAGAAGTTCGAGTACAACACCAACGCCCGCCTCTACAAGGCGCTCGAGCTGAAGCTTTTCGAAGACCAGCGCGACACGATCAAGCTCAAGAACCTCGTCTCCAGCGTCGTGGACGACGAGACGCAGGCGAAGATCGATGTCGTCAAGCAGCGACTCATCAAGAACTTCGGCTACAACGAGGCCTCGGCGACCGATGTGCTCAACTATGTCGCCAGCATCTTCGCGCGGGGCGACAGTAAGGGCGACTGACCGATCTCAGCGGCCTAGCACCGGATCACCGCGTGCACATCGCCGTACTTGCCGAGACGCTCGCGCCCCTTCAGGTCCGTCAGCTCGATGAGCACCGTCGTGCCGACGATGTCGCCCTCGAGCGCCTCGACGAGGTCGCAGCACGCCTTCATCGTGCCACCGGTCGCCAGCAGATCGTCCACCATCAGCACGCGCTGCCCGGGTTTGATCGCGTCCTGGTGGATCTCCACCCGGTCCGTCCCGTACTCCAGCCCGTAATCGACGCCGTGCGTCTTCGACGGCAGCTTCCCGGGCTTGCGGATCGGCACGAAGCCGGCCGAGAGCGCCTGCGCCGAGAGCCGCGGATTCATCTTCGGGACCGCGGTGGCGCAGGCGCTCTCGGCCGGCTTCGTGCCGATCCGCAAGCCCGGGAAGCTGCCGTCGAAGACGCACGGCGTCGATTACGGGCTGGAGTACGG
>JBICIG010000065.1:0-33222 GCA_043101605.1 Phycisphaerales bacterium JB037 | reverse complement strand
CGAGGTAGAAGAAGAAGTCGTCCCCGTCGCAGTCGCCGTCGGGGTTGCCGAAGCTCGGGTCGTTGGGATCGGACGAGCCGGTGAGGTCGCACACCGCGAGGTTGGAACTGCTGAAGGCGTCGAGGTAGAAGAAGAAGTCATCGCCGTCGGCGTCGCCGTCGCCGATGCCGTAGCTCGGATCGTTGGGATCGGAGGAGCCGGTCAGGTCGGCCGGGCACCCGCCGCCGAGGTCGAGCTGGATCACCATGAACGCCTGCCCGAGCGAGACCAGGGCGCTGTCGTACAGGTCGGCGGTGAAGTAGTAGCGGCCGTCGTCGGTGAGGAACGCGTCGTCGTTGTTGAAGATGTCGATGAACGCGTTGTCGTCGGCGAGCCCGTTGCCGTCGAGGTCGACCGGATCGCCCTGGCGGAGGACGACGGTCGTGTTGTTGAGGACGATGACCGCGTCGGCCTCGGGATCGGAGTTGCTGGTGGTGGCGCCGTAGACATAGTCGCCGTTGCTGTTGGCGGCCATCAGGAAGAAGGTCGAGGAGAAGAGCGTCTGGTCAAGGAACTCGCCGGGGAGCCCGCCGGGGACCGGGTCGCCGGTCTCGGCGACGATGACGCCGTCCTTGACGAGCCAGTCGATATCGTCGCTGTAGTCGCCGCGCGAGAACCAGCTCTCGCCCGAGGCGAGCGTCTCGCTGACGAGCGCGACGGGGAGACCGCCGGTCTCGAGGGGCTGGCCCTCCTGGATCACGACGGTGCCGTTGACGACGACGACATCATCGCCGGTGGTCGCGCCGGTGAGATCGCCCTGGATGACGCTCGTGGCGCCGCTGGGGGTGATGTAGAAGTCGTTGAGGTCGAAGACATCCCAGGTCTCGGTGAAGCCGAACGCCTGGCCCGCGGGGATGGTGTTGCCGGTCTGGGCGACGATGCTCGTGCCGCTGAAGAGGAAGTCGTCCTCGGTGGTGCCGAGCAGGCCGACGGTGGACGAAGCGCGGAACACCGGCGTGCCGTCGTCGAGCATGCCCGTGCTGTCGAGCGTGATCCCGAAGAACTCGTCGAACACGCCGGGGACATCGTCGCCCTCGCGTGCGACGACCACGAACGCGTCGAGGCCCGAGTCGTACTTGAAGACATACTCGTCGGTGTTGGTGTCGCCGTCGGTGTTGGTCGCGAAGACGAAGTCGCCCGCGCCGTTGATGCCCATGTTGCGGTCGAGCAGGCCGGCGAGCTTGCCGTCGAGGACGGTCACGCCCTCCTGCACCACGACGCCGCCGGTGAGCCCGGAGCCGACGATGATGACCTCGTCGTTGGTGGTCGCCAGGTCGGTGTCGGCCGACAGGATCCAGTTCGTTCCGTCGGCCGAGACATACGGGCGATCGAACGACTGGAACAGCGCGGTGCCCAAGCCGGGCACGCTGCTGGTCGGGCTGGTCGTGATCTCCGAGAAGATGACCCGGGGCGGCGCCGCGAACGCCGCCGACGCGACGCACGCCAGACCCGCCACCGCTGCAAGCTTGCTGGTGTTCTTCATCTCTGTATTCCCCTTCGGCCGCGCTCCGTCGGCTCTGATTGCCTTGGTCGCGGTCGGCTCGACAGCCGAACCGCCTCCACGCCTCCCGCCCGGGGAGCCGTGGGCTGCATCTCATCCTGACTGCATACCGATCGCGCCCTCATGGCGCTTCCTCCGCCGGCATTATTTCGGATCCGCTCTCCCCAAGCGATCACCAATTCCAGATTTCATGCGGCGTCCGCGACCACGCGCGGCCGGCGCGCGAATCTGGGTGCTCTTTCCGGCGGCTTCGGACGCGATGTGACCCGCGGGAGGGGTCAGCCCTCGGAACGGACCTCGGCCTCCTCGCGCTCGACCTCCTCGACGAAGCCCTGCAGCTTGCGGGCCCGGACGGGGTGCTGGAGCTTGCGGATCGCCTTGGCCTCGACCTGACGGACGCGCTCGCGGGTGACCTTGAAGATCCGCCCGACCTCCTCGAGCGTGTAGGTGTACCCGTCCCCGATGCCGTAGCGGAGCTTGATGATCTCGCGCTCGCGGTAGGTGAGGGTCTTGAGCACCTGCTCGATGCGTGTCTTGAGCATGTCCTGGGTGGCGGTGTCGGCCGGGGCGCTCTGCGACTCGTCCTCGATGAAGTCGCCGAAGTACGAGTCCTCGCCGTCGCCGACGGGTCGATCGAGGCTGACCGGGTGCTTGCCGATCTTCATGATGCGCCGGACCTCGACCTCGGGGAGCCCGGCCTTCTCGGCGAGTTCCTCCATGGTGGGCTCGACGCCGCGCTCCTGCAGGATTTCCTTCTGGATGTTCCGCAGCTTGCTCATCGTCTCGATCATGTGGACCGGGATGCGGATGGTGCGGGCGTGGTCGGCGATGGCGCGGGTGATCGCCTGGCGGATCCACCAGGTCGCGTAGGTGCTGAACTTGTACCCGCGCTTGTACTCGTACTTGTCGACGGCGCGCATGAGCCCGGTGTTGCCCTCCTGGATGATGTCCAGGAAGGGCAGGCCGCGGTTGCGGTACTTCTTGGCGATCGAGACGACCAGGCGAAGGTTGCCGCCCGAGAGGTCGCGCTTGGCCTGCTCGTACTCCCAGAAGACGGTGTTGATGCGGTCGACGCGGGCCTTGAGGTCCCCCGGGTCCTCGAGCACCAGCGAGCGGAGCCCGCTGAGCTCCTCACTCATCACCATCGCGTCCTCGTGCCGGGGGTCGCGGGCGGCGAGCAGATGTCGGCTCAGGTCGTCCATCTTCTTGGAGATCGAGCGCAGCTTTCGCATCAGCGGGATGATCCGACCCGTGCGCAGGCACAGCTCCTCGGTCAACGCCGCGATCCGGCGCCGGCGCGTCGCGATCCGCTCGTCGAGCTTGGCGAGCTTGAGCTTGGGCGGGCGCTTGCTCGCGTTGCGGAGCGCCTCGGCCTCCTCCCAGTCGCGGCGGTTCAGGTCCAGCAGCTTCTCGATCGTCGGGAGGTTGACCGGGATCCGCTTGGCGATCTTGTCCTTGTGGTTCTCCTCGGCCGTCGAGACCCGCATCGTCCGGTCGAACGGGAGGTCTCCCGCGTGCACCTGGCGGAGAATCTCGACCGCCTGCTGAACGATGTAATCGCTCTCGAGGCAGCGCCGGCGGAAGATCATCCGCGTGGTCTCGATCTTCTTGGCGAGGCGGATCTCTTCCTCGCGGGTCAGCAGCGGGATCGAGCCCATCTGCGTCAGGTACATGCGCACGGGGTCGTCGATGCGCCGGTCGGTGCCCTCGTCGGCCGCGGCCTCCTCGAGGTCGCGCATGAGCTGCTCGTCGTCCTCGATCTCGATGTCGTCGTCGTCCTCGGAGCGTTCGGCCCGGAGCGCCGCGGCGAGCTGGGCGGCTTCCTCCTCGCGCTCCCCGCCTCGCACGCTCATGGCACGCAGGGGCTTGCCCGCGGTCGCACGCCCGGAGGCGGCCTGGCGGAGGCGTTCGGCCAGGGCGTCGTGTCCGGGCTCCTCGCCGCGTGAGAGCGCCTCGCGGTGGAGGCGGGCGCGGTACTCGAGCTCATCGACGAGTTCGATCCCCCGCGCGTCGATCATGACCAGGAGGTCGTCGACATGGGCGGGGTCGACCATCTCGTCGGGGAGGGTGTTGTTGACCTCCTCGTAACTGAGCCAGCCGCGACGCTTGCCGAGCTCCAGCAACTGCACGACCGCCGGATGGACTTCGTTGATCACTGCCGCCTCCCGAACTCTGGTTCCGCCGCCTTGCGTACCGTCCCTGCGTCCGCGACAAGTCGCCGGACGCCCCACGATGGTTCCTTCACGCCCCCGGCCTGGGGAGCGCCCGATGATTCGGCCCGTGCGTCGCGTGCGTCCGCCGCGCCGCCTCGAGGCGCGCGACCAGGTCGGCCGGCGGGGCGTCGGACGCGCGCCGGGCGCACGCCGACACACAGTCCCGCCACAGCGCCGCCAGACGCTCGGGTTCCGAATCGGTGTCCTGTTCGATCCGCCGCTGGAGGTCCACCGCCGATTCCTGCGCCGCCGGGTCCTCGACCAGTGCGAGCACCGCGGGAAGCGACGCGTTTCGGCCGTCGTGAACGAGCTTCATCACGATCTGAGCGACCTCCGCCAACAGCGGGTCAGCATAGGCGCTCGGCATCAGGAAGTTCCGCTCGGTCGCTCCCGAAGCCAGCAGCAGCGACCCGTCGGTCAGTGCGCACCCCAGCAGCACCTCCTCCGGCGGGAGCGGACCCGCCCGACGCGACCTCCCCCGCGGCGAGCGCTCGGCTCCCGCGCCGCCCTCCGGCTCGGCACGCCTCCGCACCGCGCCAGACGCCCGGCGGAGCGCCCCGGAGATCACCGCGCCGCTCAGCCCGGTGATCTGGCTCAGCCGCCGAAGGATCAATTCCCGCCGAACCGGCGACGCGCGCCCGAAGCCCAGCGACGCGATGGTCCGCAGCTCCTCGTCGAGCGCCTTCTCCAGCGCCGCCGGGCCCTGCCCGCGGACACGGGCCGCCAGACGCCGGTAGCGGTACTCCAGCAGGTCCTCGGCCCCCGCGATCAGGGCCCGGAACCGCTCGACGCCGTCCTCACGCTTCAGCAGCTCGTCGGGGTCCTTGGCGTCCACCCCGGTGCCGATTGCGTCAAAGGTCGCGACGCGCACATCCAGCGACTCGCTGAAGAAGACCTCGGTCGCCCGGTCGGCGGCCCGCCCGCCCGCCTCGTCGGAATCGAACAGCAGCACCACCGAATCGCACAGGCGTCGCAGGATCCCCGCGTGCCCGCCGGTCAGAGCGGTGCCGAGCGTTGCGACGACATTCTCAAAGCCCGCCTGGTGGCAGGCGATGACATCGGTGTACCCCTCGGTGACGATCGCGGTCCCGGTGCGCTGGATCGCCCGCGACGCCTGGTGGAGCCCATAGAGCGTCGAGGACTTGTCAAACAGGCGCGTCTCGGGGCTGTTGAGGTACTTGGGCTCGTCCTCGTCGCGGATCTTCCGCCCGCCGAACGCGATGACCCGCCCGACCTGGTCGTGGATCGGGAAGATCAGCCGATGCCGAAGGGCGTCGTACTGCCCGCCCTGGTCGCGCGTCTTGAGCAGCCCGACCTCGGCGAAGGGTCTCGCGTCGATGTTGTTCCGCGCGAGTCGGCTCGTCAGCCCGTCCCAGCCGTCGGGCGCCGCGCCGAGCCCGAAACGCTCGACCATCGCCGCGCTGATCCCGCGCCGCTCGATCACGGCGCGGGCGGCGGCGCCGGCGTCGGGGTCGTTGAGCACGCGGACGAAGAACTCCGCCGCCTTGCGGTTGGCTTCCAGCAGCGCCTGCCGCGAGAGCCGCCCTCCGGCCGGGCCGGCTCCGGTGCCGCCCGCGGCCGGCCCTTCGCCCGCTCGGGGCTTGAAGGGCGTCAGTTCGATCCCGGCGCGGTCGGCGAGGAACCGCAGCGCCTCGGGGAAGTCCATGTGATGGAACCGCTGGACGAACGAGAAGACATCGCCCCCCGCGCCGCAGACAAAGCAGTGGAAGATCTGCTTGGCCGGAACGACGCACATGGACGGGTTGTGGTCGTCGTGGAAGGGGCAGAGACAGACGAACTCACGCCCCTTCGGGCGGAGCTGGAGTTGCTCGCCGATCACGCGCACGATGTCCGAGGCGTCGCGCACGCGATCGCGGTCGTCGCTCGTCTGAAAGCCTGTCGTCACCGGATCCCGTTCCAGTCCTTGGTCGAGTCTGCCGCACCCTCGCCCCGGAGGGGTTGGGAGCGGTCCAGCGTGATTCCGTCGGCCCGAGAATCGAGCCGGGCCCGCCGCGCCGGGAAGAGGGGTCTGATCCGTGCGGCATCATGGGGACGCGCCCCGCCGCCGATCCCGGGAGGTTTCCCGCGCGCGCTTCGGCCAACCTCTACAGTACTTCCGTTTCCCGCCGGATCAATGAATCGGCGCGCAACCGACAGGCTTCGCCCGATTTGACACCCGTTCGAGCCCTGCCACGCCCGAGAAATCACTTCCCCCAACCCCCGAGCCTGCCATGTCCACCACCCGAGTCTCGTGCATCTTCCAGGGACGCGTCCAGGGCGTCGGGTTCCGCATGACCGCCTGCATGACCGCCCGCCCGTTCGCCGTCACCGGATGGGTCCGCAATGAACCGGACGGCTCGGTCCGTCTCGAGGCCCAGGGCGACGAGGCGGAGGTCGAAGCCTTCCTCACCGCGCTCGGCGAGCGGATGACCCGCAACATCGATTCCGTTTCACGGAGCGTCGAGCCGGTGTGTTCCGAGGAGACCTCGTTCGACATCCGCCACTGAGCCCGTCCGAGAGTCCGCCGGCCAGCCCGCCACTGGCCCCCCGGGAGTCCGCCCGCCATGCTCGTCCTCTTCGATATCGACGCGACGCTGATCTCGACCAGCCGCGCGGGTATGCACGCGATGCTCGACGCGGGGCGGTCGCTCTTCGGCGATTCGTTCACGATCGAGCGGACGGAGTTCGCCGGGCGCCTCGATCCGCTGATCATCGCTGACCTGCTCCTCCACAACGGGCAGGAGCCGACGCTCGAACGGATCGAGCGGATGACCGCGGGGTACGCCTCGTCGCTGGAGCGTCGGCTCGCCGAGCCGGGCGTCGCTCGGGCTCTCCCGGGCGTGCCGCAGTTGCTCGACGCCCTGACCGGCACGCCCGGCGTCACGATCGGGTTGCTGACGGGCAACTTCGAGCCGACCGGTCGGCTCAAGCTGACGGCCAGCGGCGTCGACCCGGACCGCTTTGTTATCTCGGCGTGGGGATCCGATTCGCCCAGCAAGCCCCCGACACGCAACGACCTCCCGCGCGTCGCGATGGACCGCTACGGGCTGCACGCGGGCACCCCGATCGCGGGGGAGCGCGTGGTCGTCATCGGCGACACGATCCACGACATCGCGTGTGCGCGCGCCCACGGCTGCCGCGTCATCGGTGTCGCGACCGGGCAGTACCGACGCGATCAACTCGCCCACGCCGACCTTCCGGTGGACACGCTGGAAGACACGGGACATCTTGTGGACTGGATGCTCCAAGCGACAGCCCCGCCGCCTTGTGCGCAATCTGAATGAACGCGTCGCTAGACTCCCGGCTGGCACGGATGTCAGCCGCACGCCGATCACCAGCGAGGGACCGATGGGTGACAGCTACCGGGCGTTGTGTTCGGACTTCTATCTGAACCAGAAACTCACTGTTCGGCTCGAGCTCCCGCGTACGCGTGAGACGGTGCTCGAGCTCTTCGAGCGCGTCCGCCGGCGCTTCCCGAGCATGAGCCAGTTCCGCCGCTTCCGCGACGAATTGGCGCTCGAGTCGGCCTCTGCGGACCTCCCCCAGCGATGGGCCGCGGTCCGACCGACCAGCGTCCGCTCGGGCGTGGTCAACCCCGAGAGCCCGACCGAAGCCGAGTCGCTCCACCGCCATCTGCTCGAGACCGTGCCGTACTTCCTGTCGGTCAGCCCGCTCGACATCGAGAGCCTCGAGTTGCTGTTCGGATTCGACCTCGAGTGCGGCGGGAACCACGACTCGGTCATCCACGACGCCCTGCTCGCCGGCTCGCCGCTGGCGCGCCTGCTCGAGATGAGTTCGGCCACGCCGGTCGAATGCCAGCCGATGCTCGCGGTCTCGTTGGGAGAGGGCTCCGGGCTCGAGGCGCAGGTGGAGGTCAAGTCGCGCAGCACCGCCGACCACCCGCGCGAGTCGATGATCGACTCGGGCGAGCCGATCAGCGTCTACCTTACCGTCCGCCGGACGGCACCCTTCGACAGCGTCGAGGAACTCCCCGAGGCTCTGGACGACCTGCTCCGCGTCGGGCGCGAGATTGTCGACGGGCGACTCGTCGAGGGCATGCTCGTGCCCCTGCGCGACGCGATCGGGTTCAATTCCTGAAGCGGCTCGCTTCGCCTCCGCTCGCCCCGCCGGGCGCCCAACAATCCCGCGCCCGACGCCCGGGCGCCGGAGCCACCGCGTGAACCTTGCCCCTTCCCTGCACGACCTGTGGACCGCGGGCAACCTGCCCGCGCAGGCGTCGGGATCGGGCGCGCCGTCGTGGGTCGGCGTGCTGATCTGGTCGGCGGTGCTCATCGTCCTCGTGACCGTCGGCGGGCTGGTGCTGCTGGCGATCCGTCGGCGGCTGTTCGGCTCGCACGAGTCCACCCACGACGCCGGGTTGGTGATGGAGGAACTCCGCCGCATGCGCGATCGCGGCGAGATCTCCGACGAGGAATTCCGCGCCACGCGGTCGGCGATGATCGAACGCGACTGGGGGGGCGCGCCGGCGGGCGACGCCGCCCCACCCGCTCGCCCCGTCGCGTCGCCCCGCCCGAGGGTCGATGAGGCGGAGGAAGGCGATCTGCGCGCCCGCCCCGGGTTCGACCTGACCGGCGAGCCGCTGCCCGGATTCGGCGACCCGGATCCGCCCCCCGCGAACGGGGAGAAAACCGGATAAGCCGGAAACGGACCTGCAGAGTTGGCGTCGGAGGGGCCGATCGACGATCGGCCCCGATAGACTCTGCGTATCAATCACCAAGCCCGCCGGACTCGCCCCTCCCCCGAGCCGATAGATCGGTCCGGAGGACCCGCCGGCGATTCGACGCGGGCGGTGGTCGGCGAGATGTGTACAGATCGACGAGGGATGCATGGCCAAGAACCGAAACGACGGCTCGGACAACCAGGGCCCCGGGAACACCGGTCCGGGCGGTCGCGAGGAGGAGTCGGGATCCGGAGGATTCCGCGGACGCAAGGTCACGACCTGCTCGTTCTGCGGCAAGACCAGCCGCGAGGTCGGGCCCATGGTCGAGGGACCCAACGAGGTCTATGTCTGCTCCAACTGCGTGGACCTCTGCCAGAACATCTTCCGCCAGGAGCGGCGCCGGCTCAGCTCGGTGTCCAACTCGCTGTCGGAGATCCCCTCCCCGCGTGAGATCAAGGAATTCCTCGATCAGTATGTGATCGGGCAGGATCAGGCCAAGCGGTCGCTCTCGGTCGCGGTGTACTCGCACTACAAGCGCCTGCTTCACAACGAGAGCGACGCCGCGGGCGAGGTCGAACTCGACAAGTCCAACATCCTGCTCGTCGGCCCGACGGGCTCGGGCAAGACGCTGCTGGCACGCACGCTGGCGCGCATCCTCAAGGTCCCGTTCGCGATCGGCGACGCGACGACGCTCACCGAGGCGGGGTATGTCGGCGAGGATGTCGAGAACCTGATCCTCAAGCTGCTTCAGGCCGCCGACTTCGATGTCGAGGCGGCCCAGCGAGGCATCATCTACATCGACGAGATCGACAAGGTCGGCAAGACCTCGAACAATGTCTCGATCACCCGCGATGTCTCGGGCGAGGGCGTCCAGCAGTCGCTCCTGAAGATGCTCGAGGGCACCGTCGCCAATGTCCCCCCCCAGGGCGGACGCAAGCACCCCGAGCAGCAGTACATCCAGATCGACACCCGCAACATCCTCTTCATCTGCGGCGGGACCTTCGTCGGGCTCGAGGACATTATCCGACGCCGCCTCGGCAAGACCCGCATCGGCTTCACGCCCGTCACGGGGGACCAGTCCGTCCGCGATGCCGAACGCGCCGACCTCCAGTCGCAGGTCACTGCGGCGGACATCGTCGATTACGGCATGATCCCCGAGCTCGTCGGGCGACTCCCCGTCGTCACCCCGCTCCTCCCGCTCTCGACCGAAGCGCTCATGAACATCCTCACCAAGCCCCGCAACGCGCTGGTGCGGCAGTACGAGCACATGTTCCAGCTCGAGGGTGCCAAGCTCCGCTTCACCGAGGGCGCCCTGCACGCGCTGGCCGAGAAGGCCCAGTCCCGCTCCACCGGCGCCCGCGCCCTCCGTGCCGTCCTCGACGAGATCATGCTCGACCTCATCTTCGAACTGCCCGACATGGACAACGAGGGTGCCGAGTATGTCATCGACGAGTCGCTGATCACCCGGCGCTTCACCCTCAAGGACGCCCTGCGGGCCCGCAAGGAATCCGCCTGAGCGACGCACCGCTCCCCGAGATCGAACAACGCCCCGAGCCTCGGCCCGGGGCGTTTTCTTTGGGTCTTCCAGCTTCAGCAGGTGTTCCGGACTCGGCGCCGCCCCGGTCGCGACCTGTCAGTTCAGAGCCGCGCACCCCCAGTGCGTCCGCCCCTCGACCACCACGGGCGTCAGCGCGTGCACCCGCACCGGCGAATCCAGCAGCGGGCGGGCCTCCCGCGGCGACTCGGTCAGCAGGTGCAGCGTCGGCGCGTGCGCCTCGTCGAGCGGGCCGATCTCCGGCGCCGCCAGACGCAGCAGGTCGCGCTGCACCAGCACCCACGCGCGGGCCGCGGTCAGCTCGGCGATCAGCCCGGGCATCGAGTCTCGACCCGTCGCCCGGCTCACCAGATGCACCGCGCCCGCGTCATCGAACGCGACCTCCACATTCGGGCAGTTCGGCGGCGTCACGGGCACGATCTTCAGCCCGCCCAGCATCGCTGCGCCCGAACCCGCCGTTTCCCGGCTCGCGTGCGCGGCTCGCGCGGGCGTTGCCGCTTCGACCTTCGGCTCCGGGGCCGCCTCGCGCACCGGCGGGCGGATCGGTTCGATCGTCGGCCGCGGCGCCGCGGGCTCGCGCGGCGGAGCGTACCGCACGGGCTCGCTCGCCTCGGGCGTCACGCCGTCGCTCACGACCCGGATCAGAGACAGCAGATCCTCGGCGTCCAGCTCGGCTTCGCCGCGGAACACGCTCGCGACCGGCACCGTCGCAATCCGCGGCACGAACGCCTCGGCATCGAAATCATGCTCGAGGAACGCGTCGGCGGCCCGGTGCAGCCGACGCGCCGCCGCCTCGGCCCGCTCCGCGTCACAGCCCATCCACACCACGCGGAAGGAACGCCCGTCGCTCGCTTCGTCATGCCCGGCAAACTGCTTGAGCGCGCGGTAGCTCGCGATCACCGCCGGATCGTCCGCCCCCGAGAGCAGCGTCAACTGGTCGAGCCCGTCGAGCCGCGCCAGTTCGGGCTCGGAGAGCTCGTCGACGCGGATCAGCCATGCGCGCACGAACGGAGCCGCCGCCCGGATCGCCTCGTCCAGCCCGTCGCCCTCGGGCGTGACCGCGAGCGCGTCGTTCCCGACGAGCTCGACCGCCGCCGCTCCGGGCCCGAGTCGCACGAACCCGACCGGACCGCCGAACTCCCGCGCCCGCGTCGCGGCGTACTGGCGGACCCACGCCCCTCCCAGCACCGGGAGGTGCCCGAGCACGAGCCCCTCGATCAGCGCCGAGTCGCTCGCCCGCGGCTCGGTGTCGTCGTCGTCTTCATCGATCGGCGCCGTCTCCAGACGCAGCGTCGGGTGCGATCCCCGATCGGCGTGCGGCGAGGGGCCCAGGAACAGGTCCGCCAGCGCGTCCACCTCGTCATCGCTCGGCCCGCGGAGCGCGGGCGCAGCGGGATCGGTCGGCTCGTACGAGTGCGCGGCATCGGACATGGCAGGCCTCGTGCGCAAACTGCGCGGTCAACGGGTGGGCAACGCCGCCACCCGCGGCTGCGCGGGAACGACGATCAGACTGTTCGGCTCGCCGAACGGATTCACCTTCTGGTTCGGGTTGTGCGGGTCCGACACCCAGCGCCCGTCGGCCACCAGCCGGTACTGGTGCGCTCCGGGCGGCAGCGCGATGCAGACCTCGAACACGCCCAATTGCTCGTTGGCGCGCATCGGGTGCGCCGTCGACGACCAGTTGTTGAAGTCTCCCGCGACCGCCAGCGTTCGCCCGGCGCTCAGCGGCTGGACGAACAGCACGCCGCTCGTCGTCGCCCGCGCTCCCAGCAGTCGGCGCACCGACGCGGTCGGCTCGCGGCGAGGAGTCTCGATCGTGCGATCGTCGGCGGTGCTCTCCGACACTGGCGATTCCGCGGGCTCCTCGGCCGGCTCGGGCACCACGCGTGTCCCCTGTCCCGCCACGCGACGCTGCAGCGCGCACGCCCGGCGCAGCAGATCCTCGGCCCGACTCAGGGTCTCGGCCGGATCGGGCGCCGGGTCGGGAACCGCGTCCGATGCCTTGTCCGACGCGGCATCTGCGGCCGGCGCTTCGCTCGGAGCAGGCGTCTTGGAGCCGCCAACGATCTCCCGCGAGACCTTCGCCAGCCGTTGCATCAAGCCGCGCTCGCTCTCGGCGGTCGCACGCACCGTGACATCCACCGGAGGCTCGGGCTCGGGGCGATCCTCGGTCGCACGCACGATGGCGGGCGATCCTTCCCCCGCGCGCGGCGCGGCCGGTCGCTCCATCCGCACTTCACTGCTCGGCCCGGGCGCACTTCCGTGCACCGATTCGGGCCAATCCACCGCTTCGGGCATCGGGATGCTCAGCAGCGCCCCCAGCCAGCGCGCCAGTTCCCCGTGGTCCCGCGCGCCGTGCGACGACGGCGCGTAGTCGATCACCGGCTGCCCGAAACTCGCCGCCTCGCGCACCGACATGTCCTGGCGGATGACGGTGGGGCAGACGCGGTCTTCGTACCGCCGCCGGAGTTCCTCGAGCAGGTCCCGCGCCAGCGGGCTCGACTCCTCATGGATCGTCGGCAGCAGCCAGTAGGGAGTCCGCAGCCCCAGCCGCCGGTTCAGCGACTGGATCGCCGCGACCTGCTTGGTCGCCCCCTGCAGCGAGAAGAAACTGGTCTCGACGGGGATCAGCACCGCGTCGGCCGCGACCAGCGCGTTGAAGGTCAGCAGCCCGATCGAGGGTGAGCAGTCCACCAGGCAGATGTCGTACTCCCCGCCGAGTTGCCCCAGCAGCAGCCGCAGCCGATGCTCGCGATCCGGCGCCGACGCCAGCCCGCCCTGGGCCGCCTCGAGCCCGGCAAGCTTCATCCGGCTCGGTGCCAGGTCCAGGTTCCGCCGCACGCGCCAGAGCACGCGGGCCTTGTCGAGCGACCGCCCCGGAGCCTGCAGCATCGCGTCGCCGATGTCCAGATCGATCCGCTGCTCGGGGATCGCCAGACCCGCGGCACAGTGCGATTGCGGGTCCAGGTCCACCAGCAGCGTGCGGGCGCCGGCGCTGGCGAACACCCCCGCGAGATTGATCGCGGTGGTCGTCTTGCCGCATCCGCCCTTCTGATTGATCACGGCCACCGTGCGCACGACCATCGCCCCTGCTCGCGGGCGTCCGCGGCGCCAGAGGTCGCCTTCCCGCCGATTCGAGGGCCTCCGGAGCGCACAATCCGCCCAACCGGTGGTGTTATCGGGTTCGTTTGCTCGAAGCCTTCAAGATTGCCGCGCGTTCCGAGCGCACGCCGCCGGGCCCCGGCGTGCAACCCAGGTCGCCCCGCCCCCGGAACCGGGGAGCGGTTCGGGCGGCTCAGCCGCGGATCGCGTCGAGTCCAGCGAGCACGACCGCTTCGCCCGGGTCATCGACCACCCGGGCACGGGCGCCCTCGGTCGGCAGGACCAGGCGGAAGGTCCCGCCGCGGGCCTTCTTGTCGCGGCTCATGCGCGCCAGGATCGGGCCGGGCCCGCCCAGCCCGCCGATGCGGATGGGCAGACCGGCGCCGGCGACCATTGCCCGGACCACCTCGGCAAAGCCGTTCGGCGCGATCCCCGCGTGTTCCGCCGCCGCCGCCGCCGCGACGAGCCCGAGCCCGACCGCCTCGCCGTGCTGGAGCGGCGCGTCCCCGGGGTCGCCCGAGGGCGTGAGCCCGGGCATGGTCTCGATCGCGTGGGCGTAGGTGTGCCCGAGGTTGAGCAGGGCCCGCCCGCCGGTGCCCGACGCCGCCTGCTCGGATTCATCGCCTTCAACGACCCGCGCCTTGACCGCGACATTCCTCGTCACCAGTTCGATGAGCGTGGCCTGGTCGCGGGCGGCGATGCGGTCGGCCCGCTCGGCGGTCCATGCCCCGAGCTCCTCGTCGCCGAACCCTCCCGAGAGCATCCCGTGCTTGATGCACTCGCCGAGCCCCGCGCGATAGACCCGCTCGTCGAGCGACGCGAGCGTGCGCACATCGGCCAGCACAAGTCTCGGCTGGTGGAACGCGCCGGCGAAGTTCTTGAGCAGCCCCGCGTCGGTCCGGAGATTCACGCCGGTCTTCCCACCGACCGACGCGTCGACCATCGCCAGAAGGGTGGTGGGGCACTGAACGATCGGCGTGCCGCGCTGGTAGGACGCGGCGGCAAACCCGGCGAGATCGCCGACGATCCCGCCCCCGATCGCGACGACCGGATCTCCCCGCTGGAGGCCGAACGACGCCATCGCCGCGAGCAGGCGTTCGAGGGTCGCCAGCGACTTGTCGGCTTCGGTGGGCACCAGTTCGACCGAGCCGACCCCGAACCCGGCCGCTTGAAGCGAAGCCCGCGCTTCCTCGACAAACGCCGCGGGCACCCCGCGGTCCACGACAAGAAACGCCTTCTTCGGGCCCGGCCCGAGGAGTTCGCGGGTCGCCGGCCCGATCGAGCCGAGGAGGTCGGCGCCCGGGCGGACCGCGTACGAACGATCGCCGAGTTCGACGACGACCCCGCGCGCGCTCATGCCGTTTCGTCCGGCTTTCCGGTTCGGGGTGACTCTGCGCCTGCTTTCCGGGGCGAGCCCGTCCCGGGCGGGGCGAGGCTCAGCCAATCGACGCGCGGCGCATCGCCCCAGAGCATTTCCAGGTCGTAGTGTGCGCGCGTGTTGGGCTCGAAGAGGTGCACGACGACATCCACGAAGTCGGCCAGCAGCCACAGCGAATCGCGGTCGGCCGACTTCCGGAACAGCCCGATGCCCACGCTCTCGGCCAGTTCCTCGACATCGTCCAGCGCCGAGCCCATCTGCCGCTGCGAGGTGCCCGAACCGATCACGATGTACTCGGTGATCTGGCTCAGCTCACGCACATCCAGCACCACGATGTCCTCGCACTTGTCGTCGCTCAGGCACCGGGCGGCCCGGGCGGCAAAGGCGCGGATCTCCTCGGGGTCGCTCAGCGAGCGCGTCACGCCCGACGCGCCGCTCTCGAGTTCGGCCCTCCCGATCGAGCGGTCCTCGTCGCGCGGGGGGATGTCTTCGTGGGAACTGCTCATCTTCGGCAAGCCTAGGCGTTCGCCCCGGGGCGATCGCTCCGCTCCTTCTCGGGCTTGACGATCACGACCATCCGGGGGCCCTCGTCGGCGGCCTCGAGCGCCCGGCGGATCGGGGGCACCGCCCGCCCGATCGCCTCGGCGACGGCGCGGGGCACCAGCAGCCATCCCCCGGGACGGACGAGCCGCCACAGCTCGGCCGCGTCGTCGTCGGTGGGGGCGAGGTCGGCGTCGGTCGCGACGATGCCGTCGAACGCGTCGGCGAACTCGCGGGCGAGGGTTTCGAGCGTGCCGATCTCGAACGCGACATTCTCCGAGCCGTAGCGACGGCGGGCGTAGCGGATCGACTCGCCGTCGCGGTCGAGCCCGACCACGCCCCCGCTGGGCCCGACGCAGAGCCCGAGCCACTCGCCGAGCTGCCCCGTTCCGCACCCGAGCAGGGCGACCCGCATCCCCGGGCGGGCGAGCTGTTCGAGCAGGTTCGAGTCGCTCGGGCGCGTCGTGCCGGTGATGTCCGGGTAGTCGCGCCCGCGCGTCACGCGGAGGCGCATCGTCTCGCCCGAGGGGAAGGTCGCGTCATACTCCTTGGATCCCGGGCCCCCGGGAGAGAGCGCCCGGTGCAGCGGGAGGGATGAGCGTTCGCGGTACCGCACGCCCGCGGCGACGATCGTCCGGCGCAGCCCCAGCACGCGTCGGCAGGCCTGCCCGAGCCGGCTCCACCGCGAGGACCCGGGCGGCGACTTCTCCGCGTTGGACGCCGGCTCGCTCACGCGGGGCGATCGCCCGCGAGCAGGGACTCGAACAGCGTCTCGGGCACGCGCACCGGAGCCGGCCGCGTCGAGACGATCGGCACCCACCGCGTGGGGCGGTCCGGGGCGGCGATGGTGAACGCGTAATCCGCCCCAGCGTGCAGCGACGCGACGATCGCCGGGTCGTTGCACTCGCGCGACAGGTGCAGGAAGACGACATGCTCGCGCGGCAGGGCCCGCTCGATCACCGCCGCCGCCTCGTGGTTCGACAGATGCCCCGAGCCCCCCATGATCCGCCGCTGCAGGAACTCGGGTCGCCCGGACGCCCGCTGCATCCGCGGGCAGTAGTTCGATTCGAGCGCCAGCACATCGACACCCGAGAGATGTTCGACGAGTTCGTCGGTCGCGCGCCCGAGATCGGTCGCAAAGCCCATGGTGCCCCCGGGCGCCTCGACGCGGAACGCCGCGGTGCCCAGTTCATCGTGCGCGACCAGGTGCGGCTCGATGCGCACGCCCCCGATCGGCTCGAACGCGCCCGCGAAGGCGGTCGCCCGCGACCCGAGCGTCCGCCGTGCGATCCGCGCGTGCCGCTCGTGCAGGAAGACGGGGAAATCGCCGGCCGCGGGACGCTCCCAGCCGGTGTGCCAGTGATCGCGGTCGAGGTGGGTGAGCAGGAGGCCCCGGATCTCATCGGGCGCGACGCCGACTTCATCGAGCAGCGACCGCGTGCGCCGGGGGCTCAGCCCCGCGTCGATCAGCAGCGACCGGGCGACGCCCCCCGAGCGCACACGGAGGACGCTGCAGTTGCCGGTCGAGCCGCTGGCGAGCACGCAAAGGCTGGCCTCGATCGCCGCGGGCCCGGGATCCATGCCGGCCGAGTCGCCCGACGGATTGCTGCCTGGGTTGGCGGGGCTGTCGCCGATCGTGCCGTCCATCGCGGGCTCATCCTCCGTGCGGAAGAGCCAGCGTATCGGCTCGGCGTGCGGGCGTCACCCCGGCGTGCGGCTCAGAGGGCGTCGCCGGCGTCCTCGAGCGGGACCTCCCCGCGATCGAACGCGACGAGCCACGCGCGGAATCCCTGCGGCGGGCGGTTGACGCCCGGGCAGATGCCGCGCTTGGTGGCGCGGACGAACTCGGCCATCTCCGCCAGGCACGGGCTCTCGAGCCCCCGCGCGTCGAGTTCGGCGAGCATCTCGCCCGTCGGGACATTCGAGCGGAACAGCTCGCGGAACGCCCGGCGGACGCGCGTGATCTCCGCCCGCTCAATCCCCGCGCGGCGCATCCCCACCACATTCACCCCGCCGATGGAGTTCCGTCCGTAGGCGATGCAGAAAGGCGGGACATCGGCGCTGAACCCCGACAACCCCGAGACGAACGCGAGCCGGCCGACGCGGCAGAACTGGTGCGCCACGGTGCTCCCGCCGAAGGTCACATCGCTCTGGACCGTCACATGCCCGCCGAAGCTCGCGCCGTTGACCATCGTCACGCGGTCGCCGACCTGCCCGTCGTGCCCGACATGCGCGCCCGCCATCATGAAGATGCGGTCGCCGATGCGCGTGGGCGTGTGGTCGTTGGTCGCCGCGTGCACCGTCGCGTGCTCGCGGATCAGGCCGTCGGCCCCGATCTCGATGCCCGCGGTCACATCGCCCGGCTTGAACTTGAAGTCCTGCGGGCCCATTCCCAAACACGCGAAGGGCCAGACCTGCGTGCGGGCTCCGATCTTCGCCGGGCCGTTGATGCAGACATGCGACATCAGCCGCACGCCCTCGGCGAGCGTCACAGGACCATCGAGCACGCACCAGGGCCCGATCTCGACATCGTCGGCAAGCACGGCTTGGGGGCTGACGATCGCGGTGGGGTGAATCTTGGGCACGCCCTATGGTAGATCCGTCCCGAACCATCCCGCGCCGGCCCCTTCAACCCGGCGCCATCCGCCCCTCGCCCCGCCCGATGCCCCCTGATGACCCCCATCCCGCGTTGCCCATCGTCCGGCTCGGCCGGATGGGCTATCGCGAGGCGTACGAACGCCAACTCGAGCACCACGCCCGCATCCTCGACGCCCGGCAGCGGGGCGAGGATCTTCTGGGCACGATCCTGCTCGTCGAGCACGACCCGGTCATCACCCTGAGCCGAAAGGCCGCCGCGGGAGGGCACCTGCTCGCGTCCCCGGCAGTCCTCGCCGAGCGAGGCGTCGCCCTCGAGCCGACCGACCGGGGCGGGGACATCACCTACCACGGGCCCGGGCAACTCGTCTGCTACCCGATCGTCGATCTCCAGCGGCTGGGCATCCGCCTGCACGAATACCTCCGCCTGCTCGAACAGGCGGTGATAGAGGTTTGCCGGGGGCTGGGCATCCCCGCGGGGCGCGACGACGACGCGACCGGGGTCTGGACGCTCGATGAACTCGGGCGGCCGGCGGCCAAGATCTGCGCGATCGGCGTGCGGGTCCGCCGATGGATCACCCTCCACGGGCTGGCGCTCAATGTCGCCCCGGACCTCGACCACTTCGCCCTGATCGTTCCCTGCGGCTTGCACGGGCGGCTGGTCACCTCCATCGAGCGCGAAGCGGGCGCAGACAAAACGCCCGCCCTCGATGAGGCGGGCGTGCGGGTCGCCGACGCGCTCCGCCGGCTGCTGCTCGAATCGCAAGGTGAGGATTGATCGGCCGGGTTACCCGCCGTGGTCGTGCCCATCGTCCTCGCTGTGATCGTGCCCGTCGTGGTCCCCGTGATCCAGCCCGGCATCGGGGTCCAGGGGCACCGGGCCCGCCGGGGTCTGCTGCGGCACCGGATCGGTCACGCCGAGCGTGTTCATCACGCGCACCGTGATGTCGTCCTCGCTGGGCGCCATGAGCACGGGCCGCGAGAGGATCTCCTGCATGGCCGCGGTGGTGCCGGATCCGACGAGTTCGTCGTACCGCCCGGCACTGCTCATCAGGTGGGAGTAGCCCGCCTCGGTCGCGACCTGAACGCCGGTCTGGCGGATCTTTCCGAACGCCTCGATCGCCTGCTGGGCGCTGAACTGGTCGATCGCGAAGTTGGCCTGCTGGGCGACCTGTTGATACATCTGCCCGAGCCGCTGACGCTCCTGCATGATCTGCTGGTACCGCGCCTCGTCGGCTTCGAGGGTGTTCATCTCCTGCGCCAGCGCGATGTCCTGCTGTTCGTAGAGATCGAGCTGATTCTGGTACTGCCGGGCCATCTCCTCCCGGGCCGCGACCGATTCGGGCGATTGCAGCAGCGCCCGCATCACGCGGAAGCTGTCGATCGTTGCGATCGAGGGGCCCGCTGGCTGGCGCGCTTCGGCCGCCGGAGCGGCCGGGGTCGCCAGCGCCGCCCACGCCAGGGTGCCCGCGGCGGCCAGCAGACCGCCGGCGATCATCATTGTTCTCGTGGTACGCTGCATCGGTTTGCCTCTCCAGCCGGTTCGGGTCGGTGTTCGATCCTCGCCCAGACCCCTCCCGGGGGCCCGCGGCGGCCTCTGGAGACTGTAGGGGCACCGCCCCGCCCGGCTGCACCCCTCCCGCCGACCCTCTCCCAGGAGCCCCTCCATGCGTGACGCCCGGCTCGACAAGCTCGCCGAGGTCCTCGTGTCGTACTCGACCGGCGTCCGCCCCGGGCAGATCGTCGCGATCAACGCCGACCCGTTCGCGTTCGACCTCATCGAGGCGATCTACGAGCGCGTGCTCCGCGCCGGCGCCCACCCCCAGGTCTTCGCCCGGATCGAGAGCCTCGACGAGATCCTGCTCCGAGTCGGCAATGAGGCCCAACTCGACCATGTCTCCCCTTTCGACCTCCACCGCACCCAGACCGCCGATGTCTACATCGGGCTCTGGGTCGAGCGGAACACGCGTGAGCTCTCGGCGATCGACCCGGCCCGCCAGGCCCGGCGCGACGCCGCCCGCAAGCCGATCATGAAGTCCTTCATGGAGCGCACGAGCCGGGGCGAGCTCAAGTGGGTCGGCACGCTCTACCCCACCCACGCGAGCGCCCAGGATGCGGAGATGAGCCTGCACGCGTACGAGGACTTCGTCTTCCGAGCCGGGCTGCTTCACCTCGATGACCCCGCCGCCGCGTGGCAGCGGATCGCACGGCGCCAGCAGGCGGTCTGCGACTGGCTCGCGGGCAAGTCCGAACTGCACTTCCGCGCACCCGCGACCGACACGCACGACGGCACCGATCTGCATGTCAATGTCGATCCCGCCCGATCGGTCTGGATCAACTGCGCCGGCACCGAGAACTTCCCCGACGGCGAGGTCTTCACCGGGCCCCAGTCCGTCGACGGGCATGTCAACTACACCTACCCCGCGGTCCACAACGGACGCGAGGTCACCGGCATCCGCCTGGCGTTCCGCGACGGGCGCGTCGTCGACGCGTCGGCCGACAAGAACGAAGCGTTCCTGCACGAGATGCTCGACATGGACGCCGGCGCGCGCACCCTCGGCGAGATCGCCATCGGCACCAACTACGCGATCAGGGGCTTCACCCGCAACACGCTCTTCGATGAGAAGATCGGGGGCACCTTCCACGCCGCCGTCGGCGCCGGATACCCCGAGAGCGGCAGCAGCAACGAATCCGGGCTCCACTGGGACATGGTCTGCGACCTCCGCCCCGCCGACGGGCGCCCCGGGGGGACCATCGCCGCCGACGGCGAGGTCTTCCACCGCGACGGACGCTTCCTCAACCCGGAATGGCCCGCGCCCGAAGCCGACTGAGCCCGCGATCTTCTCGCCACGCCCCTTCCGCCCGACGCCCGCGACGAGTCTTCGAGTCGTGGGGTCTGATCCCTCACGACCCGACGATTCCCGTCGCTCATCGTGGGCGTCACAAATTCCCCATTGCCCATTGCCCACTCAAAAAAAGGAACGCGGCGTCCGGAGTGGGGGGGTACGCCTCCGAATCGCCGCGCCCACAGAGGGGGGGTTCAGGTTGGTCCCGGCGCCGGCCGGGTCTGATCGACGCCCGGCTTTCGTCGGGGTCTCTTCGAAGAGCGCGCGGCGACTCCCTCGAATCGCCGCACGCCACACATGGCATTCCGCAAGCCCGAAGGGCCCGCACTCACCGTGGCATGTCTCGGGATGTCTCGAAATCGAATCGTGTCGAACGACGCCAGAGTTGGCTGCACCGTTATGCGCACGAAGCCGCGCCGGGTTCCCCGCTCTGCGGACCCAATGGCACATTTTTTCGGAGCCTCCGTCCCACCCCGGCGCAACCCCATACACACGACGGTTTTGGGGCACCGGAACCGAGAGTCGGCACGCGGCTCGACGAGGTTCTCCGCGACGCGCTCAGGGCGTCGGCGGCGCGGGCCCGAAGAACATCAGCTTCAGCAGCATCGCCGCGAACACCAGCACGATCACAAAGATGATCACCCGCACATGCGCCGGGATCGGGCGCTCGCTCCCCTTCCGCTCGGCCCCGACATCCACCGATTCCCAGTCGATGTCGATCGAGCTCTGGCGGATCTCGCGCAGCGCCCGCAGCGCCTCCTCGACGCGCGCCCGCGGCACCTGCACCCGATACGGCGCGGTCTTCGCCACCGCCCACCCCAGCGCCGCCGCCGCGGTCGTGAAGCTCCGCGCCGGGATCCCCCGCTCGCGCAGCGATCCCTCGATGATCCCGGCCTCGGCCTCGGTCGGGCACCCGATCAGATCGACATAGTCATCGCGCGCGCTCACTCGGGATCATTGCGCCCAAAGCGGCCGTCCGCCCGCCGACGGTTCCGCCGACCGTCAGTCCCACGCGCCGCGGAAGTCTTCGGGCTTGGCGCCCGCGGTGATCCAGAGCCCCAGGTACGCGTTGCGGGGCGCGCCGGCCTCATCGTGGAAGATCACATCGACCACCTCGCGCTGATCTTCCTTGAGGCGCAGCCGGGGGAAGGGGTGGTCCTCGAGCGAGATCGGCGCGAACTTGTCGCCCTCGACGCGCTTGATCATCCCGACGCGGGCCTCGGTGTGGTTGTCGGCGAACGCGATGTTCCCGCTCCACGCGTCGCCCTTCTTCCCGAGCAACCCCTCGCGGTACCACCCGAGCGTGCGGCTCTTGGGGTTCTCGAGCGTCGGCGTCGCCGACCCATCCCCGGCGTATGACACGCCCGTGACCTTCGGCCCGCGCGTCGAGAACTGCGCCTCGCTCGCGTTGAAGGTGTTCGCCCAGGTCGGCAGCCGGTCATCGGAGAGCTGCTGGTGCGCATACGACGCATGGCCGTCGCGGTCGCCCGTGAAGTCAATGCTGAACGATGGATCCCACAGTGCCCGGTCGGGCCGGGCCGCGGCCTCGGGCTCCTCGTACTGATAATCCCCGTCGGCCTTGATCTGCGGGTTGTCCTCGAGCGGGCTGATGAACATCTCGGGGTCGAAGAAGCCGTTGTAGATCAGGATCGAGTACACCGCCGCGGTGTGGTCCTTGCTGCGCGGGTCGGCGTCGACGGTCCCGTTGGCGCGGTCGATCCGGCTCGGCGTCGGGTAACGATCGTCGTTGTTCGATGCGAACACGATCAACGCCTGCCCGATCCCGCGCAACTGCGTCGCGTCCTTGAGGAGCTTGGCGCGGTCGCGCGGCCCCGCGGCCGACCCGTGCACCACGCCCAGCACCGTCGCCCCGAGCCCGCAGACGCCCACGATCGCCGCCGCCTCGATCATCGTGAATCCACGCCGCTTCATGGTCGATCTCCCTGCCGAATCACCGCCCGAGTGCAATCGCCGCCCGTTCATGCGTGAGCCGCGCTCGTGCGGGCACTGCCCGGCCGGCGCTCGTGTCAGTCATCGAAGATATCACGCCGCACCCGCGATTCCGAGCCCTTCATCGAAGTCTTACTCCGACCCCGGCATCCAGAGGTAATACGCGTTGGTCGGCAGCGATTCCGGGATCCCCGGGATCTTCAGTTCCAGCGCCAGCGTATCGGCCGCGGGCACCTGCCCCCGGGCATAAGCCGACCGCGCCAGCATCCCCTCGTCGTGATACTTCACGAGCGTCGCGCGATCGATCCCGGCCAGCGCCTTGGCGCGGTCGAACGCCTCGCGCACGCCGCCGGTCGAATCGGCCAGGCCCAGGCGCACCGCGTGCGCGCCCGTGAAGACCCGTCCATCCAGGAACGATTCCGCCTTGCCGCGGTCGGCATCGGGTCGGCGTTCGAGCACGATCCGCCGGAAGTGCGCGTACATCTCGTCGACCATCCCCTGCAGGATCGCGTAGTGCGCCTCCTCCATCGGTTCGAAGGGATTGGCCAGATCCTTGTTCGACGCCGACACCACGCTCCGGCTGCGGATCCCGATGCTGCTCATCCCGTCGGCAACATTGAAGGTCGGCACGACCACGCCGATCGACCCGGTGATCCCCATCGGGTGGGCGACGATCTCGTCGGCCCCGAGCGCCGCGTAATACCCGCCGCTGGTCGCGATGTCGCCCAGTTGCGCGACGATCGGCTTGCCGGTCTCCTCGGAGAACCGGCGGAGCTCGGAGTACAGCACATCGCTCGCCGTCACCGTCCCGCCGGGCGAGCTGATGCGGACGATGATCGCGCGCACGGAGTCGTCCTCTCTCGCCTTGTCGAGCTTGGCGAGGAACGCGTCGACCGGGTTGGCCCCGGGCCCGAGCACGCCCGGCGTGCGCCCGTCGAGGATCACGCCGCGCAGATCGATCATCGCGACCCGGTTCCGTCCCGGGTTGTCGTCGGCGAGCACCTCGGTCTCGGCGATCGGCGCATCGCGCGACCCGAGCCCGATCGAGACATTGATGTCGGCGCACCCGCCGAGCGCGAGCAGGGCCGCGAGCGTCGCCGCGACGGGCGGGAACCAACTGAACGCCGACCGACCCCGACCGGCACGCTGAAATCCGTTTCGTGTGCGCATGCACCGAGTCTAACGGGCCGAGCTAGGCTCATTCGGTGACCCAACGCCCCGACGAGCCATCCCCGCCCGAACCCCCCGCCGGGCACGCGCCCGGCTCCGAAGCCGCCGACGCACCGGGCTTCGACCATGTCCCGGTGCTCCGCGCCGAGGTTCTGGAGTTGCTCGACCCTCAGCCGGGCGAGGTTTACGCCGACGCCACCGCCGGCTTCGGGGGGCATGCGTCCCTGATTGCCACGCGGCTCGGCCCGACCGGGACGGTGATCCTCAACGACCTCGACCCGGCGGCGCTCGAAATCGCCGAGCAGCGTGTCCGCGCCGCGTGCGCCGCCGCGGGCGTCGGGCCGCCGACGATCCGGATCCGCCGCGGCGGATTCGACTCGCTGCTGGAATGGCTCGCGGGCGAAGGGCTGCCCGCCAACCTGTTCCTCGCTGACCTCGGTTTCAACTCCGCCCAGGTCGATGACCCGGCGCGGGGTCTGAGCTTCCGGCACGAGGGCCCGCTCGACATGCGGCTGGACCCCTCGGGCGATCTCACCGCCAGCGACCTCGTCGCGAGCCTCCCCGAGAACGAGCTGGCCGACCTGATCTACAAGTACGGCGAGGAGCGGCTGAGCCGGCGCATCGCCCGCAGGATTGTCGAAGCCCGGCGTGATCGGCCGATACTCACCACGACCGAGCTCGCGGAGATCGTCCGCGCCGCCTGCCCGTCGGGCCCTCCTCGACGGGGCCCCAACCGGGGGAAGGGCGGCAGAGGCGGCTCGAAGCGGCGACCCGGGCCGAGCCGGATCGATCCCGCCACGCGCACCTTCCAGGCGCTGCGGATCGCGGTCAACGACGAGATCGGGCGCCTCGAGTCGCTCCTCTCGTCGCTCGGGCGGGCGCGGAGCGACCCGCCGGCGCTGTCGCGCGGAGCGCGGGTCGGGATCATCGCGTTCCACTCGCTGGAGGACCGCCCGGTCAAGCAGGCCTTTCTTGCGCTGGCGCAGGAGGGGCTCGCCGAGCGGATCACCCGCAAGTGCGTCCGCGCGACGCCCGAGGAGACCGAGTCCAACCCGCGCGCGCGTTCGGCGCGTTTGCGGGTTGTGCGAATGCTGTGAATCACGCTCCGGCGACCGCCGCGGCGTGTATGCTCCACAACGCCTCGCACGCGGCAAGGATCGCCGCCCCCGAGGCCCTCATCCCGTCGATTCGTACCGCTCCAGTTCTTCATCCTCCAAGGCAGGGACGCCGAGGCCGTGAACCGGGAAACCAAGCTCGCTCTGATCATCGGGTTCGCCTTCATCCTCGTCGTGGGGGTGCTGGTGAGCGATTACTTTTCGACCGCCCAGCGGGCCGAGTTGGCCGATCTCTCCGAAGGGGACCGCATCGCGATCGCCCCGCCGACGATCGCCCCGCCCGGCTACGCCAGGCGCCCGGCCGATCCGGTCACCGACCCGGTCACCGACCCGGGCTCGGCCGATCCGCGTCGCGGCGAGCCGTCCCCGTCGCGGGGCCACCTCGCGTCGCCCGAGCTCCCCTGGGACGAACCCAGCCGCGCCACGCCCAACGCCGAGCTCTTCCGCCCGCTCGTCGCCGAGTCGCGCGACGCCGGGGGCATCACGCCGATCCCGCCCGAGCGAATCGCCGCGCCCATCCAGATCAACCAGTCGCCCGCCGTCCCCGCCGAGCCCGAGCCGCGCGAGGTGGTGCGTCACACCGTGACCGAAGACGACTCGCTCTGGGATCTCGCCGAGCAGTACTACGGCAAGGGGTCGCTCTGGCCGCGCATCGCCGAAGCCAACCGCCCCGAGGGCAAGCGCAGCGACCCGACCATCCGCACGGGCGAGGTGCTGATCATCCCGCCCATGGAAGGCCCCGTCCGCCGCGCCGGCGCCACGCCCGCGTCGACAACCCCCGCGGACACGCCCCGCACCAACCCACCCGCGGCCGGCAAGCGGACCTACACGATCAAGAAGGGTGATGCGCTGAGCATCATCGCCCAGAAGCAGCTCGGCACCTCCAAGCGCATGGACGAGATCATCAAGCTCAACCGCGACAAGATCGCCGACCCCGATGACATCCGCGTCGGCATGGTGCTCGTCCTGCCCGACCGCTGATCGCCCCGGAGCCCTTCTCGGATGACGCTCAAGATCGCGGCTCTCATTCTGGCCCTCGGCGCGTCGGGCGCGACGATGCTCGCGCTGCGCCAGCAACGCCTCGATGCCGCCCGCGAGCTCGCCGAGGCCCGCCTGCGCGCGCACGAACTCAACGAGCAGCTCGCCCGCGTCCGCGCCCTAATCGCCGAGCTCGCCCATCCGGAGCGCATCGAGCATCTCGCCGAGCGCCTGGGTCCGATGCGTCCGATCGTCCGCCCGGAGCGCCCCGAGCCGACCCCGCGCGCCGCCGAGGGGCCGATCGACCTCGCGGGGGTGCCCGCGACATGACCCCGCGCCGCGACTGGGTGACCGCGCTCTGCACCTGGGGGCTCACGCTGGTCCTGGTGGCGCTGCTCGGGCGCGCGGTGCAGCTCCAGATCGCGCCGGGCGAGCAACTCCGCGAGCACATGGCCGGGCACCTCTCCGAACGCCCCGTCCCCGCGCTGCGGGGTTCCCTGCTCGATCGCCGCGGGCGCCTGCTCGCGACGACGCGGTTCGGCTACCGCGCGTTTGTCGATCCCGCCGCTCTCGCCGAACTCCCCCCCGCCGAACTCGACGCGCTGATCGTCCGCGCCGCCCGCGCCACCGGCGAGCCCGCCGAGGAGATCGGGACCGCGATCCTCGAGGCGTTGGGCGAGAACGAGCAGCGGGCCGCCGCCCTCGCCGCCGGCGAGCCGCTCCGCGACGACAAGGGTCGCGTCAAGAAGGTGATCCGTTTCCTCCCGATCTCCCCGGTGCTGACCCCCGACGCCGCCGAGCCGGTGCGCGGCATCGAGCACCTGCACCTCGAGCAGCGAGCCGTGCGTGAGTATCCCGCCGGTGACGAGGTCGCGGCGCTCGTCGGCAAGGTCGGGTTCGAGCACGAGGGACGCCTCGGCGCCGAGCTGAGCCTCAACGACCGCCTCGAAGCCGAGGCCGGTCGTCTCCGCTTCGTCCGCGACGCGGGGGGCAAGCCCCTCTGGGTCGACCCCGAGCACTGGGAGCCCGGCGAGTCCGGGCATGATGTCCGCCTGTCGATCGACCTGGTCGTGCAGCGCATCGTGCTCGAGGAACTCGAGCGGGGCGTCGAGGAAGCCGACGCCGCCGGCGGGCGCGCGGTCGTCATCGACCCGGACACCGGCGAGGTGCTCGCAATGGTCGACCACCTGCGCGAGGTGCCGGGCCTGCTCGAAGTGCCGTGGGAGGACAAGGACGCGCCGCGCATCGCGCCCGAGCCGCTCCCCGAGGGAGCCGCCCGACCGCGATACCGCAGCATCCGCCCCGACGAGCACCGCGACAGCGATGCCGCGATGGCGCGCAACCGTTGCGTCGAAGACCTCTACGAGCCCGGCTCGACCTTCAAGCCGTTCATCTGGGCCGAGCTGACCGCCCGCGGCGTCGTCGCGCCCGACGACACCGTGGACACCGAGGGCGGACGCTGGCGCACCGGCTACGGGCGCCCCATCGAGGATGTCTCGCGCCGCGACGAGATGACCTGGCGCGAGGTGCTGCTCCGCTCCTCGAACATCGGCATGGTCAAGATGGGCGAGCGCGTCGACGGCTCGGCGCTCCGCGGCGTCATGACCCGCTTCGGCTTCGGCTCCAAGACCAACATCGGGCTCCCCGGCGAGACCGGCGGCATCGTCACCGAGCTCAAGGACTGGAACAAGTACACCCACACCTCGGTCTGCTTCGGGCACGAGATCGCCGTCACGCCCGTGCAGATGGCCCGCGCCTTCGCCGCCTTCGCCCGCCAGGGCGACAAAGCCGGCACCGTCCCCGAACTCTCCCTCCGCGCCGGCGGGCCCGAGGGCGGGCTCCGCCGCTGGCGCGCCACGCCCATCAGCGTCTGCAACGAGATCCGCCCCATCCTCCGGGGCGTCGCCAACTCCATGGAGCGCGTCATGAAGCAGCGCTACCCCGACGAGGGACCGTGGAAGTACTCGATGTTCGGCAAGAGCGGCACCGCCGATGTCCCCCTCGGGCCCGCCCCCGAGGGCAAGCGACGCCCCACCGGGTGGCGCGGCTACTTCGACGAGCAGTACAACTCCAGTTTCATCGCCGCCGGTCCCGTCGACGCGCCGCGCCTGGTCGTCATCGTCGTGATCGACGATCCCGGGCCGGGACGCATCCGCACGCGAACGCACTACGGCTCGCATGTCGCCGGCCCCGTCGTCCGCCGCATCATGGAGCGTTCGCTCGCGTACCTGGGCGTCCCGCCGGACCAGGCAGAGGACCTCGCCGCCGCCGACGAGAACTGACGCCCACGCGCCCGGCTCGCAAGCCGAGATCCCGTCTTCCGCTCTCACCTCACCGGCGAGCGACCCGCGACGATCCGGTCCCGCCCGCCCGGCGCCACGATCGCGCGCACGAACGCGTCGTACTCGCGCTCGGCGTTCTCCAGGTCGTCATCGAAGTAGATCCGGAACAGGTCGGGCCCGACCCGCCGCGCGCGGTAGGTCATCAGCGCCCGCCGATCGCCCGTTTCGATGAGCCGCTCGACCAGGGCGCCGCTCGCGGCGTCCTGGAGCAGTTGCTCGAGCCCAGCGCGGTGCCGCCCGCCCTCTCCCTCGCGGAGAAAGTGCACCAGCGCCCAGACCTGCGAGTAGTAATCGAGCGCCGCCTCGTTGTCGTAGATCGACAGCAGGTCCTGCGGGCGGTTGCCGAGCAACTGCCTCAGCGGAATCACGCGGCCGGCGTCGACCATCGCGCGCAGCCGATCGAACCGCTCCACATTCGCCCAGGGCAGGAACACCGGGAGCTCCGGCGAGCGCGAGTCCCACCGGTATCCCTCCATGTACGCCGCGATCCCTTCCTCGAGCCAGATCGGGAGCGGTGCCCGGAACACCCGCTGGGTGTACTGGTGCCACCCCTCGTGCGACGCGACGCTGAAAGTATTCCGCCACCCGATGTTGAACAGCAGCGCCCGCCCCTGCTCGGCGAACCCGCCGGCCCGCACCTTCAGGTAGGTCTCGGCCCGCGGACCGGTCAGCTCGCGCGTCAGCAGTTCCCATTCCCGCCGACTCGCCAGGATGTAGGTCTCCAGCTTCGCCTCCGGGCGTGGCAGGTCGCCCAGCGCCGTGGTGTACCGGATCAGCGCCCGCTCGAGGAACGCCGGGATCCGCTGCTGGAGCAGCGCCCGCGACTCGGTCGTGAAGATCCGGTACCCCGCCGTCTCGAAGACGCGCCCGGGTCGACCGGCGTAGGTCCACGCCTCGCGCCGGATCACCGGGTCGAAGGGCTCGCTCGCTGCCCCGAGCGAATCGGCGCGGGCATCGGTCGGGCCGGCGTCGAACTCGTACGAGCCCGAGCACCCCGACAGCAGCACGCCCGCGACGATCGGCCAGACTCCGCAAACAACGCGTCGGCGCGCGCTCAACGCAGACGCTCCAGCGCCTCGAGCGACGCCGCAAGCTCGCCCCGGGTCGAGTCCAGCTCATCGCGCGTCTGCTGCACGAGATGCGCCGGCGCCTTGTCGGTGTACCCCGGGTTGCTCAGCCGCTTCTCGAGCGCCGCGATCGACGACTGCAACTGATCGATGTGCTTCTCCAGCCGGGCCCGCTCGGCCCCCGCATCCACGGCGTCGCGCAGGTTCCCGAGCGCCAGCGTCGCCTGCTCGAACGGGAACTCCACCAGGTTCTCCTCGCCCGGGTCGCTCTCGCGCCGCTTGACCGCGTCGACCCCGGCGAGCAGGCAGACCAGGTCGATCGCCCCCGCCGACGCCAGATCGTGTTCGAGCGCCTCGGTCAGGTGCAGCGAGATCATCCGCTTCGGAGGCACCTGGTGCTGGGCCCGCACCTCTCGGATCGCGCCCACCAGCGTGCGCACGCGCTCGTACGAAGCCTCCGCCTCCGGGTCATAGAGAGACTCGTGAGCGATCGGCCAGCCGGCCCGGCACAGCAGCCCGTCGTGCGTCGAAGGTTGCAGCTCCAGCCCCGGGACATCGCCCGTCTGCACCGTCCGCAGCGGCTCGGCGATCGCCTCGGTCACGAACGGGCACACCGGGTGCAGCACCCGCAGGATCGCATCGAGCGTCGCCCGCAGCACCGCCTGCTGGCTCGGGTTGTCGCGGGCCGTCGGCTTGACGCTCTCGAGGTACCAGTCGCAGAAGTCCCGCCACAGCAGGTCGTACACGCCCGTCGCGTACGCGCTGAACTCGTACCGCTCGATCGCGCGGTCGATCTGCCCGATCGCGTCCCTCAGCTTCGAGAGCATCCACCGATCCGCGAGCGTCAGGTCGCCCGGCTCGAACGACGCGGGGCGGGCCTTCTCCAGGATGCCCAGCGCGAACCGGGCCGCGTTCCACAGCTTGTTGGCAAAGTTCCGTCCGAGATCGAACTTCGGGCTGGTGTTCAGCCCCGTCTCCGGGTCGGGCTCGACGGGCATGCGCACATCCTGCGTCTGCGTCGTCATGTGGCACAGCGTGAACCGCATCGCGTCCGCCCCGTGCGAGTCGATGATGTCCAGCGGATCGAGCCCGTTGCCCAGGCTCTTGGACATCTTCCGCCCCTGCCCGTCCTGGATCATCGCGTGGATGAACACATCGCGGAACGGCACCGGACCGGGCTCCCCTTCTTGCCCGTTGCCCATTGCCGATTGCCCATTGCCGAGCAGGTACCGGTTGAACATCACCATCCGGCTCACCCACAGCGTCATGATGTCGCGACCGGTCGAGAGCACGCTCGTCGGCGTGAACGCCTCGTGCAACTGGGCCGTGCCCGACTCCACGAACCCGTGCGAGCGGAGCCAGACGACCGGGTCGAACGAGCCGTATTTCTCCGTGCGGATCGCGTTCCGCGTGCGCACGCCCACCGCGCACACCAGGTCGGTCGTCTCCTGGATGACATCGGGCGAGACCAGCGGCGTCAGCAGGTCCCTCTCGCTGAAGAGCTCGTAGACAATCGGCGCGCGCGGCTGCATGTCGCGCAGCGTCAACAGCCGCTCGATCAGATCCCCCGAATGCTCGTTCTCCTGCCCGACGAACGACTTCCAGGTGCCGACGCGCTTGACGAAGATCGAGCGCACCGAGTGCGGATCTCCCGGCGCCAGCGTGTCGGCGCTCGGCGCATCGGGCACGCCCGGCCAGCCCATCGTGGACATCGGCCACAGCGCGGAGCTGAACCAGGTGTCGAGGACATCGGGATCGCGCTCGAAGCCGTGTTCTTCGAGCCACTGCTCGATCGGCGTTCCGTCGATGTCGATGTCCGAACGCTGTGGGCAGACCGACCAGAGGATCGGCTCGGTCTCGGCCGCTCCCAGCGCTTCACCAAGAAAATCGGGTGTCTTGCGATGACCCGTGATGACATGATCGGATCCCTCGTAATGCGCAGAGAGGATGCAGGCTGGGTTCTCCTCCTCCATTACGAGCTGGCCGAAGGTGTACGGCTCCTCGCCATTGAGAATCCCGATCATCCCGTCGTGATCGAGATGCGCCCGCCACACCGGAATCCGATGCCCCCACCAGAGCTGTCGGCTGATGCACCAGTCGCGCAAGTTGTCGTGCCAAGTCTCGTAGGTCTTGGCGTACCGCGACGGGTGGATCGTCATCGAGCCGTCGCCCGAGTCCGTCGCGCCCTTCGGCTTTGATGCCGGCCACGCCGCCAGCGATTCGGCGCTGCGTTGCTCGGGGTTGAGCGCGCGCTGCGCGTTGCCGCGCATCCGGTCGTCGGTCACGCGGACGAACCACTGGTCCGAGAGATACGGCTCGATCGGCACCTTCGACCGGTCCGAGTGCCCGACTGAGTGATGATGGGGAACGACTTTCTCCAGCAGCGTCCCCAGCCCCGCGTGTGCCGGCGACACCTGGCGCGCCTCGAACTCCCGCAGCACGAGCTTCCGCGCTTCCTCGCGGCTCTTGCCGACGAACACATGCCCGCCCTCGCCGCGCGCCGCACGGTCCCACCCGTGGCTCTCGGAGATGCTCGCGTCGAGCGCCATCACATTGATGATCTCGAGGTCGTGGCGACGCCCGATCTCGTAGTCGTTCGGATCGTGCGCCGGCGTCACCTTCAGGAACCCCGTCGCCATCCTCGCCTTCGGGTCGTTCTCGTCCCCGCCCAGCGACACCGGCAGCACGACATAGTCGTCCTCGACGATTCGGACGATCCGCCCGACGATCGGGAGCTGCACCATCAGCCCTTCCAGCGGCTTGGCGCGCGGGTCGTGCGGGTTGATCGCCACACCCGTGTCGCCCAGGTAGGTCTCGGGGCGCGTCGTCGCGACGGTGATCCACGCGTTGGCGTCCTCGGGCATCTCGCTCGCGCCCGGGTAGCCCCGCCTGGCCAGTTCCGACCAGGTGACCTCCTGCACATCCTTCGGGTCGTGCGGGTTGCTCGGCGGGTGGACCAGCGGATACCGCAGGTACGCGAAGATCCCCTCGATGTCCCTGTTCTCGACCTCGTCGTCGGCGATCGCGGTCTGCAGCACCGGGTCCCAGTTGACCAGGCGCTTGCCGCGGTAGATCAGCCCGTCGCGGAACAGCCGGAAGAACGCCTCGCGCACCGCGCGCGCGCACACCTCGTCCATCGTGAACCGCTGGCGGTCGTAGTCGCACGAGCAGCCCATCCGCTTGAGCTGCTCGGTGATCCGCGCCTCGTACTCGTCCTTGAACTCCTGAACCTTCGCGACGAAGTCCGCGCGGGCGTAGTCCGTCCGCTTCTTCCCCTCGCTTTGCATCAGCCGGCGTTCCACGACCGCCTGGGGCGCGATGCCCGCGTGATCCGTCCCGGGCATCCACAGCGTCTCGAAGCCCTTCATGCGGTGCGCCCGCGCGAGCACATCCTGCAGCGTGTTGTTCAGCGCGTGCCCCAGGTGCAGCACCGCCGTCACATTCGGCGGGGGGATCAGGATGCAGTAAGGGGGCTTGCGGCCGGCCAGAACCCGTCCGGGATCGGCGTGGAAGCACCGCGCCGATTCCCAAAGCCCGCGGATCCGGGCCTCGTGATCGCTCGGGCGGTACTGCTTGGGCATCTCGCCGCGGGCGGGGGCGTCGGCGGTGGTCGGATCGGGCATCGGCGGGCTTTCCGAGGGTCAGGGGTCGACAAGGCTCGAATTCGGCGCAGGAACGAGTCTAGCCGAGCCGATATCCACCCGGGATGCATGGTATGAATCAGCGTATGACCCAGCGATCACTCCGCTTCGGCTCTCTGGGACGCAGACGCGGCGGCGCCAGCCCCGGGCTGCTCGCCGCCGTCCTCCTCGTCGGGCTCGCGGTCGTCGGCGTGGGGGTCTTCGTCGTCACGCTCGCGACCCGCCAGCCCGCGCCGAGCCCCCAGCGATCGCAGGACGCGGCGCTCGGCACGCTGGAGGCGGTCGAGAACTCCATCGCGACCCTCGCCCGCGAAGAGAAGTGGGACGAAGCGGTCGCGGTCGCCAAGGCCGCGGTCGAGTCGTACCCCGAGGACCGCGAACTCCGCCTGCGTTATGCCGAACTGCTCCAGCGGGTCGAGGACGCGGCCGGGGCGCACGATCAGTACGCCGCCGCCCTGGAGATCGGCCCGCGCGATGCCGCGACCGAGTACCTCGCCGGGCTCAGCGCC
>JBICIG010000064.1:0-4690 GCA_043101605.1 Phycisphaerales bacterium JB037 | reverse complement strand
CGGCGGGCGTGCATCTCGACGCGTCGCGGGTGCGTGTGACGATCGTGGGCGCGCCGGGCATGGATCTGACGACCGACGCATGGGGAGCGATGCGAAAATCCGGGCCGCTGTCGGCGTGGTGGTCGCGGGCGGTCGAGGTGACTCCGCGCGAATCTTCTCCGGGTTGACGCGCTTCTCGGACGCGGGTGGGTCCGATCTCCGGCCCGCACGCATGGGAACCGGTCGCGCAATCGTTCCAGTTTGCCGGGAATCCCACCCTGTTCGAGCGACCGTTCGAGCATCGGGCTCATGCGGTCGATAGATCAGAGGCGAGCCAAGGCGTCGGCCGAGTGTGGGCCGGATCGCGTGGCGAGCCTGGAGGGCGTGCGGCATGGCACAGCGAACGGCACCGCAGGAGCTCGTGATCGCGTCGCGTCGGTCGCCGGCGATCGAGCCCAAGCACGCCGACTATCCCAACGAGGACGCGCTGCTCGAGATCATCAGCGATATCGAGCAGCGTCTGGAAGACATCCGGGCCTCAACGGCCGAGCAGCACGCGCTCGAGGCCGAGCTCTCGGATGTCGCGGGGACGCTCGAGCATCGGCAGCAGGCGATCGTGGGGCGTGAGGACACGCTGCGTCGGGCCGAGACAGATCTCGCGTCGCGGTCGGCCGAGCTTCTGCAGGATCGCTCGAAGATCGAGCAGGAGCGTCGGGCGATCGAGGCGAAGGTTGCCGAGATCCGCGAGAAGGAAGCGATGCTGGCGCGCCGTGAGGCCGAGCAGGAGGGCGAGGTCGGGGAACTGATCGAGGCTCGGACGGCGCTGATCCAGAGCCGGGAGTCGCTGCGCGAGCTGGAGACCTCGCTGGCGACGCGTGAGCAGGACCTCGAGGATCGCTCGGCGCACATCGAGCAGGAGCGCGGGGCGCTGGAGCTGCAGCGGAACACGATCCGGGCCGAGCGTGAGAAGCTCGCCGAGCAGGCCGCCGCGCAGCAGCAGCGCGATCAGGAGCTGCAGACACTCAAGCAGAGCATCGATCAGCGCGAGCAGGAGTTGTCGGCCAAGCTGGGCGAGTACGACTCCATGCGCGCCCGGTTGGAGGAGCTCGCCGAGGAGCTCAGCCGCACCAAGAAGCAGGCCAAGAAGTCGGCCGAGGAGGCCGAGGAGAGCCGCGCCGCCGGCGAGCAGCGCATCCACCAGTTGCTCGAGCGCTGCGAGACGCTCGAGAACGAGCGCGTCCGCATCCGTACCGAACTGACCCGCACGCGGCGCGAGCTGAGCTCGGCGTCGACCATCCAGGCCCGGGCGGCGACGGTCGTCGGGCAGATGACCAAGGGCTCGCGTGGGCCGCTGGCGGTCGCGACCTGGATCGTGGTGATGTTCGTGTCGATGCTGGCGGCGCTCATGGGCCTGGAAGGGCAGGTCGGGCTGGCCGGAGGGATGTTCGGGCTGGCGCTGGCGGGTTGCCTGATCGCGTCGCAGGGGATCGCCAAGCGGCTGTGGGATCCGGCGGTGCTGCCGCTGGCCCTCTTTGCCGCAAGCTTCGGCGCGTGGTTCCCGGCGTGGATCGGGGCGAGCTCGACCGCCGTCGAGGTCTGGCAGCTTCCGGTGCAGGCGCTGCCCGAGCCGCTGATCGCGATCGCGCCGACGGGGTTCGCGGTGCTCAGCGCCGGGCTGGCGATCGTGGTAGGTCTATACCTGATGACCGCGTCGGCGACGCTTCTGGGCCAGGGCATCTTCGCGACTCTCATCGCGACGCTGCTCGTCATGCTGCCGGGCGGGAACGAGTTCACCGCGGCGTCGGCGGCGATCCTTTGGCAGGCGCTCATCGCCGCGGCCCTGGGACGCTGGGCGCTGCAGATGCGCCAGACGGTCGCACCGCAGTTGATGGGCAAGGCCGCCCGTCCGATCTGAGTCGGGCGGCTCGGGAAACGCACCTGCACCGCCCGGCCCGCCGTGTTCGACACGGTCGGCCGGGCGTTCGGGCTTCTGGCTGGGTCGTTCAGTGTTCGGGCGCGGCGTCGGAGATCGGCGCCAGCGGCGTGCAAAGCCGATCGAAGTCCTTCCAGAAGCCCGCGTAGGTCTTGGCGACGCAGCCCGGGTCGGCGATCGAGACATTCGGTCGGCGGAGCCCGACGAGCGACAGCGCCATCGCCATGCGGTGGTCGTCGTAGGTGTCGAAGACGATCGGGGGCGCCCCGGCCGAGCAGTCCACGCCCCCCGGCGGCGGGGTGATCGTCATCGCGTCCGGGTCGCCCGTCGCGTCGTCGTCGATCCGCACGCCGATCTTGCCCAGTTCGGTCTTCAGAGCGGCGATGCGGTCGCATTCCTTGTCGCGGAGCGTGCGCACGCCGCGGATCACCGAGGCCCCGTCGGCAAAGGCGCAGACGACCGCGAGGGTGACGGCGGCATCGGGCATGTCGCTCATGTCGGCGAGCAGGCCGTGCAGGGCGTTCGCCCCGCGGACGCCGATCGCGGGGCACGCGTCGTCTTCGATGACCACCGGCTCGGCGCCGCACCGGGCCATCATCGAGACGAACGAGACATCCCCCTGGGCCGACTCGGGCGTCAGTTCGGGCACGAGGCAGGTGAGGTTCGGGTGCATCGCGGCGGCGGCCCACCAGTAGGTCGCGCCGCTCGCGTCGGGCTCGATCGCCAGGTCGAACGCGCCCAGCCCCCCCGATTGCGCGGGATCGGGCAGCACGCGGATGACGCGCATGTCGGCGCTGGCGCGGACCGAAGCCCCGACGCGGGCCAGCAGGTCGAGGGTCATGCGCACATACGAGGCGCTGGTGGGGGATGCGGTCAGCCGCATGGTCACCCCGCCGGGGAGCCACGGTGCGACGAGCAGGATCGCCGAGAGGAACTGGCTCGAGCGGGTCGAGCCGAACTCGACGATCTCGGTCGGGGCGTTCGGGGGGCGCGAGACGCGGACGGGCGGGCAGCCGTGCGCGCCGAGATATGCGACCTCGCCGCCCAGCGCGCGGAGCGCGACGGCGAGTTCCCCGATCGGGCGCTGCCGCATGCGCTCGTTGCCGTCGATCGTGATGGGAGCGTCGGCGAGCATGGCGGCGGCGGTGAGAAAGCGCGTCGCCGTGCCGGCGTTGTTGAGAAAGAGCGTCGCGCCCTCGGGCGGCACGCGCCAACGCCCCGCGACGCCGGTGATCGACAGGTCGCTTCCGCTCTGAGAGACGGGCGCGCCGAGCGTGCGCACGGCTTCGATCATCCGCTGCGCATCGTCGGCGTCGGTCAGCGCGCCGCGGAGGACCGAGGTGCCCTCGGCGAGAGCGGCGAGCAGGATCGCGCGGTTGGTCAGGCTCTTGGAGCCCGGCGGGCGCAGTGACAGCGTGCGCCCGGCGCGTCCGATCGGGGGGAGTCGGCGGATCGGGCGGGGGTCTTCAAGGGGCTCGGGAGTTGTCGCGGGCTCACTGTTCAGGGCTCACTCCGCGGGCAGCCGGGGGGTTCCACGCCCCGGTCCGGTCAGGGTATCAGGCGTCGGGGTCCTTTCGGAAGACCGCCACCACATCTTCCACCGGGATGACGAACAGCCGGTTGTCCCCCTCGAAGTCGACGGGGATGCCGTGCTTGGGGTTGAAGAGCACCCGGTCGTACTGGCGGATGGGGTAGTCGTCGTCGCGCTCGACCTGGGCGCTGACCGCGACGATCCGCCCGGTGATGGTCGGGATCTCGATCTTGTCGGGCAGGTGGATGCCGGTCTTGGTCTGCTTGCGGTCCTCGTCCTTGCGGATCAGGACGCGGTTGCCGATCGGCTCGACGATCTCCAGCGTGGTCGTGCTCTTCCCGGGCTTGGGCATGGGCAACGGTAGCGCCGGTGTCGGCGGCGGGAGGGCGATATGCTCTCGGGCCCGGGCGGGATCCGCCCGAACCAGCCGGAGTATCCGATGCCGATCGAAGAACGCCTGCGGTCGCTGATCCGGGATGTCCCCGACTTCCCCAAGCCCGGCGTGATGTTCAAGGACTTCACCCCGCTCATCGCCGACCCCGGGGGGCTGGCGCTGGCGGTGGAACTGATGGCCAACCCGTTCCGCGGGACGAACATCGACCTGGTCGTCGGGGCCGAGAGCCGGGGATTCATCTTCGGCGTCGCGATCGCACAGGCCCTGTCGGCCGGGTTCGTCCCGATCCGCAAGCCCGGGAAGCTCCCCCGGTCGGTTCACGGGGTCGACTACGCGCTCGAGTACGGCTCGGACCGGCTCGAGATCCACTCCGACGCGATCGGGCCGGGACAGCGGGTGCTCATCGTCGACGACCTGCTCGCGACCGGAGGGACGATGCACGCGTCGTGCGAGTTGGTCTCCCGCTGCGGGTCGCAGATCGCGGGGATCAGCGTGCTCATCGAGCTCGAGTTCCTCAAAGGGCGCGACAAGCTCGGCGGGTTCGGGACGCTGCGATCGGTGCTGAAGTACTGAGTTGACAAGACGGGTGGTTCGCGGGGGGGGCCGCGGTTGCGCCGCCGGGTGTAGGTGCGCGCCGAGCGGACCCCGGCGCGGCTGGTGAGCGCCCGGCCTGTCGGGCGGCGCGGTTGGCGGGGGCAGAAAGACAGCCCCCCGCCTTGCGACGGGGGGCTGCGATCAATCAGATTCGATCTTGCGATCGAGTCGTGTCATACCTGAGTCTCAGGCGCGACGACGACGAGCCGCGGCCAGGCCGCCGAGGCCCAGGAGGGCGAGGCTGGCGGGGGCCGGGGTG
>JBICIG010000063.1:0-92300 GCA_043101605.1 Phycisphaerales bacterium JB037 | reverse complement strand
CCGATCTCGCCAAAAGGCGAGACCCAGCTGACTCCGGAAGAAAAGCTGCTGCGCGCTATCTTCGGTGAGAAGGCGTCAGACGTTAAGGATACGTCCCAGCGCGTGCCTACCGGCACTCGTGGTACGGTTATTGATGTCCAGGTGTTCACCCGTGACGGTATCGAAAAAGATGCCAGGGCTCTGTCTATCGAGAAAGAGCAGCTGGATAAGTACCGGAAGGACCTGAAAGACGAGAGCCGACGCCAGAGATCCCAGTCTTCGAGCGCGGGGAGCGATTCATCGAAGGGCGAGCCGGCGCGATCGGGCCCGAGCCGCGCCGCGACCGCGTCGACACGCACGACCGCCGCGCCGATCGGCAGCGGGTTCCACTCGCCGATGGACGCGGGCGCGAGCGCCGCCGCGGGAAGCGTCGTCTCCCATCCCAGGTCGCTCCCTCGCTCGTCGAGCATGCGCCACCCGCACGCAACGCCGTCGGCATCGCCGATGGACGCGAGCAGGCGCTCGGCAAAGTCGGGCGCGACGACATCGTCGGCATCGAGGAACGCGACCAGCGGGTCCCGCACCTCACGCCACCCCGCGTTGCGGGCGGCGGCGAGCCCCGCGTTGCGCTGCCGCACCAGCGTCACTCGGGCGTCGCCCAGCGCGCGCACGATCGACGCGGTGCGATCGGTCGAGCCGTCGTCGACGACGATCGCCGAGCACGGGACCGTCTGCGCCAGGATCGATCGAAGCGTGTCGTCGATCGTCTGCTCGGCGTTGAACGCGGGAACGATGAACGAGAGCCGGAGCGGGGTGGGACGGGGAGAAGAGGCTGCCGTGGTCATCGTCGACTCCCTCCTGTCTCGGTTCACGCGGCCGACCTTGTCTCACCGGTGTCCGCGCGGTCGAGGCGGCCCGTCGAAGCGTCCGACGCGAGCCGATCGCGCACGAACGCGAGCAGTCGGCGGACCATCGCGTCGTGTGTGAGACGGTCGGCGGTCCGCCCGCGCAGCCCGCCCGACACGCTGGCACGCCAGCCGGGGTGCCCCGCCCGCTCGACGAGGCTCGCCAGCGACGGCTTGTCGTGGAAGCTCAACTCGGCCGGGTCGCCCAGGATCCAGGACGCGTCCTGTTCGAGCGCGGCGAGCGGTGCGGTGCGCACGAGGCGCTCGGCCCGCTCGTCGGTGATGAACAGGCCGGCGTCGGCGAAGTCCCCCGCGCGGTCGTCGCGCGGATCGAACAGCCCGAGGCGCTGGCGGAGCGCGGTGTATCGCATCGCTTCGGGCGAGCCCGCTCCGGAGTAGACGCGGGTCGTCATGCCGCGAAGGGTCCCGGTGTCGTGCGATTCTCCTTGCTCGATGGCTCGGGCGAGGGCGCGTCTCCGCAGGTCCTCGATCGCGGCCCGGTACAGCCGGCACGCGGGGATGCCCCCCGAGAGCGCGCACTCGAAGACGCGCTGGTGCGCCATCGTCGTCGCGTTCACCTGGAGGTTGACGGTCGCGGCCTGGTACGCGGCCCGCAGCGGCTCGCCGTGCTCGATGGGCGGCTGCGCCCAGCGGGCGAGCGTCGGATGCCGGTCCCATCCCCGGCCGTAGAGCCGCAGCGTCCAGCCACGCTCCAGGCACAGTTCGTGCGCCCACGCGAGCGACTGGTGCCGGAACAGTCGATCGAACAGAGGCAGGGCGATGTGACGCTCGATCATCGCCGCGGCTCGCGCCCGATCGGGCTCGCCCAGGTGCTCCTTGGTCAGGCGCGCGAGCGTCGCGGTGATCGCCCGGCGGTGGTCGTCCCGGTGCGCGCGCGACACGATCGTCGGCAGTTCCTCCCACAGACGCGTGATCACGCGGTCGACGGCGCCGCTCGCGCCCGACTCGCGGCGGAGCCGATCGAACATCGCCTCGGGCGTCTCGGAGTGGTGCGTCACGAACGCGATGTGGCACGCGAAGCGGCGGCGCGTGTCGGCGTCGATCGGCTCGGCGTGGAACTTGGTCGCGTCGGCGACGACCGGGAGCGGGAGCGCTCGGTCGATCGGGTAGCCGTGCTCGGTGAACAGCGGCGCGAAGGTCAGCCCGCAGATGAAATCGAGGTCGGTGTGCGCGCGCCCGAGCGCGTCGTCGAACAGGTGCGGCATGGGGTCCTGCACCCAGCAGACAAAGGGGACCGAGTCTGGGATCAGATCGCGCCCAACGCTCGCACGCGGGTAGTTGATGAGGACGACCAGGTCGGGCTCGAAGGCGCGGAAGGCTTCGAGGTACGCCGCGGGCGTGAGCGGGCTGGTGTCGTCGGGCTCGGCAAGGATGCGTGCGCGATGCCCGGCCCGCTCGATGGCGCGGGCGAGATCGGCGCTGGCGTGCCGGATGTAGGTCGAGTATCGGCAGGTCGGGATGAGCACACGAAGCGGGTCGGCGTCACCCGACAGCGCCCGCGCGAAGCGGTCGGCCCAGTGCGCACCGTTGCGGTCCGCGTACGAGGCGTCGACGGCGGCGCGGTCGTGCGCCTCGACCCGCGCCCGCGCTTCGCGCACCGCGCGGAGGATGCTCGCCGGATCGGGCTCGATCGGTTGCTCGACGCTCGGCAGGCGGATGATCGGGCCGTCGGAAAGGAACGACGAGCGCGCGCGCAGCGAAGCCTCGAAGCGATCGGCGGCGTCGGGGCCCACGAACCACTCGACGCGGTCGTCGTCCAGCACGCCCCGCAGGTCCGCCATCGCCAGCGCCAGCAGCGTGGCTTCGGCGTCGCGGGACAGGACGGTCAGGCGCGATCGCCGGCCGTCGGGCCCGGTCGGTGTCGCCCGGCGGGCTTCGAGCAACGCCCACGGCGGACAGGGCCCCTCGAGCACGATCGGCGGACGCGTCGCGTGATCGCGCACCTGCCCGGCGAGGGCCTCGGCGATGCGCTTCGCATCCGCGCGGGCGTCGTGGAGCCCCCGGAGCCCGACGAGACCGCGCCGGTCGCCTGTCTCCCCTGAATCAGGGCGAACCCGCCAGACGAGGTTGGCGTCGGCGGCAGCGAAGAGATCGGTGCGCGCCAGCAGATCCCGGGCGGAGACTTCCTCGAGCGGCAGGGCTCGCCGACGGGCGGCGTCCAGGTTGCCCGCGAGCAGTTCGCGGGGCGTGATCAACCGACCGGTCTCGTCGCGCACGCCGGCGAAGCGATCATCCGGCAGGCGCCGGATCGCGCTCTCCAGCGCCCCCACATCCGGGTGTGCTCGAGAGGCGTCGGGGAGCATCGCGAGCTGTTCGAGGGCGAGTGTCCGCAGCCCGAGCCGCGCCAGCGAGGCCGACGCGAGGAAGCAGACCGCTTCGTCGATTGGGGTCTCGGCGTCGGCGCCCTCGCGCAGGAACTGCGCGGCGCGGGGGAGGAACTCCCAGGGCTTGCCGACCTGCCCGAGGCGCAGGATCTGATCTCGCTGGGAGGGGGTCGCGGGGGTCACGGCGTTTGTATCGACCGCGGGCGCGTCTCGCCGACACACTTGCCGAGCGTCCGCGGCCAGCGTCGCGGCACGCCCCGGAGACTCCCGCCATGCCCCCACAGGACAAGATCCTGAGCCACGACGAGTTGCTGCGCGCCCGGGCCGAGGCCCGCCGCGAAGGTCGGCGGGTGGTGCAGTGCCACGGGTGCTTCGACATCGTGCACCCGGGCCATGTCCGGCATCTGCGATACGCGCGGGCGCAGGGGGATGTGCTGCTGGTCTCGATCACCGGCGACGCGTCGGTGGGCAAGGGCGACGGGCGGCCGCTGATCCCCCAGGAGCTGCGGGGCGAGAACCTCGCCGAGCTCGACTGCGTGGACTGGGTGTACATCGAGCCGCGTCCGACGGCGGCGGAGCTGCTCGCCGAGGTCGAGCCCGACATCTATATCAAGGGTCGGGAGTACGAGTTCAACAACGACCCGCGCTTCGCCGCCGAGCGGGACGCGGTCGAGCGGGCGGGCGGGCGGGTGCTGTTCAGTTCGGGCGATGTCGTGTTCAGTTCGACGGCGTTGATCGCCGCGATGGAGCGGGCGGTCGACCCGTTCCACAAGCGGGTGCTGCAACTGACCGGACGGGCCGAGCTCGGCGCGGGCGTGCTGAGCGACTTGGTGGCGCAGATGCGTGGTCGGTCGGTGGTGGTCGTGGGCGAATGCATCCGCGATACCTATGTGATGTGCGACCAGCCGGAGGTCGCCGGCGAGAGCCCGGTGATGACGCTGCGCCCGATCCAGCGTCGGGAGTTCGACGGGGGCGCGGCGATCGTGGCGCGTCACGCCGCGGCGATGGGCGCGCGCCCCACGCTCGTCACCGTGCTGCCCAGGGGAGCCGAGGGCGCGGCGTGGCGGGACCGGCTCGCGGGCGAGGGCGTCGAGGTCGTCGCGATCGAGAGCGATCAGCCGGTGCCCGAGAAGCAGCGGTATCTCGTCGGGGCCCAGAAGGTCATGAAGGTCGACCTGGTGCCGCCCGCGGCCCTCGACGCGCACCAGCACGAGCAACTGGTGGAACTGGCCCGCGGGGCGTGCGGCGGCGGGGTGGACGCGGGCGTGGTGTGCGACTTCGGGTTGGGCGTCTTCACGCCGCCGGTCGTCCGCAAGCTCTGCAAGGCGATGCGGGCGAAGGTGGGGGTGCTCAGCGGGGATGTGAGCGGTCGGCGGGCGTCGCTGCGGGCGATGGTCGGGCTGGATCTCGTCCTGCCCAGCGAACGCGAGCTGCGCGATGCGCTCCACCGCTACGACGAGGGGCTGCCGGCGGTCGCATGGAAGCTGCTCGAGGAAACCGGCATCCGGTCGGCGATCGTGACGATGGGTCCCGACGGGCTGGTGACCTTCGATCGCCTGGCCGACGCATCGTCGGGCGAGGAGAGCGACGCGTGGCGCCGTCGGCTGCGGAGCGAGCACATCCCGGCGCTGGCACCGGTCGCGATCGACGCGCTCGGGTGCGGGGACGCGCTGCTGACCGCCGCGACGCTGGCGCGGTCGGCGGGCGCGGACGCGGTGCAATCGGCGTTTCTCGGGGCCGTCGCGGCCGCGGCGCAGGCGCAGCGGCTGGGGAACCTGCCCGTCTCGGCGTCGGACCTCCGGCAAGGGGTCCACCGCGTCCACAGCGCCCACCTGGCGTACGCGGCGGCGGAGGTCATCGGCTCGCGCACCACGCGCGAGCCCGCGGCGAGGGCGTCGTGAACGGAGCCGAGACAAACTCGCAGGGGACGCACGATCGGCGGCACCCGCCCCGCGTGGCGTATGTCATGCCCACGCACGACCGCCCGGAAGAACTGCGGCAGACGCTCGCGGCGCTGGGCGCGCTCCCGGCCCACGACGCGCAGGTGATCGTCGTGGACAACGCCTCGGAGCCCGCGGCGGCTGTTACGGCGCGCCTCGAGAACGGGCTGCGCGTCGAATGCCTGCGGCGAGCGCACAACGAGGGAGCGGCCGCGCGGAATACCGGCGCGATGGCGGCGGACTCGAGCTGCGAGTGGATCGTGATGCTCGACGATGACTCGGCGCCGACGGACCTGGGCTTTCTCGATCGGCTCGCCGCCCAGCCGACCGATGTGCTCGCGGTGAGCGCCGACATCGCGCTGCCCGAGGCGGGGCGGCGTGAGAGCGGCGGGCTGCCCGAGGTGTTCATCGGGTGCGGCGTGGCGTTCCGGCGCGAGGCGTTCGTCTACTCGGGCGGGTACGACCCGCGCTTCGGGTACTACGCAGAGGAGTACGACCTGGCGGCTCGCTTGCTGCTGGCCGGTGGACGCGTGCGCTTCGAGCCGGACTTCCGCGTTGCGCACCGCAAGACCGAACGCGGGCGCGACATGGACCTGATCCTCGGTCGGCTGGTGCGCAACAACGGGTGGGTGATGCAGCGCTACGCGCCCGACGCGGTTCGCCGGGAGATGGCGCGGTCGATGCGGGCGCGATACCGCGCGATCGCCGCGAAGGAGCGCGCGATCGAGGGCTTCGGGCGGGGGTTGCGCGAACTGCGCGCCACCGTGCGGCGGCAGTGGCGCACGCCCTTGCCGACCGTCGTGTGGGACCGCTTCACGGGCTTGGCGCACGCGCGGGAGGCGCTCGCGGCGGCGCGCGATCGGCACGGGTTCGATTCGGCGGCGATCATCGAGCCGGGCAAGCACGCCGAGTTCGTCGAGCAAGCGCTGCGCGAGCTGGGCGTGCGGATCGTTGAAGAACGCGATGCCGACACGCTGGTCGTGGGAACGCTCAGCCCGGGGCCCGGCCTGGATGCGGTCGAGCGGCTGGATGGGAGCCGCGACGCGGCCGATCGTCCGGTCGTCCTTCCCTGGGAGCCCGGTCGGCTGCTCGCGACGGCGCCTCTGCACCGGCTCTCCGACGGCTCGCCGGCGCGGGCTGCTCCCGCACGGGTCAGCCCGGTTCGCCGGGCCGCCTGACGCGTTCGGCGCCCGCCGAGCCTTCCGCGATCGCGCGCAGAAAGACCGCGGCCTTGTCGAGCGTCTCGCGCCACTCGGCTTCGGGATCGGAATCGGCGACGATCCCCGCCCCGACCGGGTAGTCCAGGTCCGCGTTCTCGAAGTGCGCCGGCGAGGCACGGGGCGCGTCGGTCTGGGCACGCTCTGAGATCATCGCGGTGCGGATGGAGACATTGAACGCGGCGCGTCCGGAGTCATCGAGGTAGCCGAAGCTGCCGCAGTACGGCCCGCGTCGGACGGGTTCGAGCTCGTCGATGATCTGCATGGCGCGGATCTTGGGGACGCCCGTGACCGACCCGGGCGGGAACGCCGCGAGCAACGCGTCGGCGAAGGAGATCTCCGGGCGGAGCGTGGCGGCGATGGTGCTGACGCCCTGGAGGACCCCGGCGCTCCCCACGGCGTGTGTCTCGACGGTGCGCGCTTGCTCGACGCGGACGCTGCCGAACTCGGCCGACCGTCCGAGGTCGTTGCGGAGCAGGTCGGTGATCATGTCGAGTTCGGCCCGGTCCTTGGGGGACATGAGCGCGTCTCTTGCGCGCGTTCCGCCGGGCTCGGAGGGCGAGGTACCCTTCATCGGGCGTGTCAGCACCCGGCGCGTCGCGGGGTCGTAGGAGAGGAAGAGTTCGGGGCTGGCGCTGAGCAGAGCGCGGCGACGGGCGTGCGGGGCGTCGTCGCACGACTCGAGGTACCCGCCGAACCAGGGTTCGGCGGCGCGGGTGAGCAACGCGAACAGCGCACGCGCATCGCCCGAGAACACGGTCGACAGGCGGTGGGCGAGGTTGACCTGGTACGCGTCGCCCGCGTGGATGAGCCCGATCACGCGGCGGACAGCATCGGTGAACGCGACGCGGTTGGATGCAGGATCGAACGGCTCGATCTCGAACGAGGCGCGAACGCTCCGGCGCTGCGCGGGCCCGGTCGGGAGCGGGGGGAGCCGATCGCGCGGGCCCGAGGCGAACCAGCGGGCGGCGGCGTGATCGAACGCGTAGCAGGCCGAGCACTCGGCGAGCGCGGCGAGCGGCCAGCGGCGATCATCGCGCGAGCCGCCCGGATGTGCCGCCCGCGTTTCGAGCACACGCCCGAGGTCGTAGCCCAGCCACCCGATCAAACCGGAGCGGAAGGGGGGGAGATCGTCCGTCGGGGTGGGGGCGGTCCCGCGGCGATCGAGCAGGGCGCCGAGTTCGTCGGCGGTGCGCGGGTGGTGAACGCGATCGATCGCCGCGAGCACGGTCCAGCGCGCCCGCGGATGCCCCGTGTCGCCCGACCACAGGCACGCGAGCGGCGTCTCGGCGGGCCACGACGCCAGGGCGTCGAGCGGGCGGGCCGACGAACGGACCGGGCGCGTCCCGACGGGCGGGCGGTCGCGGGAAGGGTCGGCGGCGGGTGGGGGCGAGAGGGTCATCGGACGGGCGGATGATAGAGGGCGCCCGCGGGCGTTCGAGATGTGCGGATCGCGTTCAATCGGTGTTCGCGGGGGTGGGCGCGGGCCGATCGCGATCAACGGGGCGCGGGATGACGCCTAGACTCCCTGCTCCGCACGGTCCTGGCGTGGGCCGATGCGCGACACGAACCCATCCGAATCCCCCCAGGAATCGAGGCTGCGATGGCCAAGCGATCGACCCCCACCCGCTCGAAGAAAGCCCCCTCGAAGAAGGCGGGCAAGAAGACCGCCAAGCGTCCCGTGACCGCGTCGAAGAAGGCGCCGGCCTCGCGGGGCGCGACGCCCAGGACGACCGCCAAGAAGACCACCAAGAAGCTCGCCAAGAAGGCACCGGTGCGCGGCAAGAAGGCGCCCGTGAGCAAGTCGGCCAAAGCCGGCAAGATGGTGTATTACTTCGGCGCCACCCGGACCGAGGGCGACCCGTCGATGCGCGAGATCATTGGCGGCAAGGGCGCCAACCTCGCGGACATGACCTCGATCGGGCTGCCCGTTCCCCCCGGCTTTACGATCACGACCACCGCGTGCGCGGCGTACAACGACGGCGGGCAGCGTCTCCCGCACGGGCTGATGAACGAGGTCGGCAAGCACATCGCCACGCTCGAGAAGGAGCTGGGCAAGAAGTTCGGCGACAACGAGAAGCCGCTGCTGGTCTCGGTGCGTTCGGGCGCCGCGGTCTCGATGCCGGGCATGATGGACACGATCCTGAACCTCGGGCTGACCGACGAGTCGGTCGAGGGGCTCGCCAAGGCGACCGGGAACCGCCGCTTCGCCTACGACGCCTACCGCCGGCTGCTGAACATGTTCGGCGATGTCGTGATGGGCGTCGACCACGAGAAGTTCGAGCACGCGTTCGACCAGCTCAAGTCCCGCTACGGCGTGGTCAACGACACCGATGTGCCCGAGGAGGGGCTCGTCGAGCTCTGCCAGCGCTACAAGGAGGTCTACGAGCGGAATGTCGGGCAGGACTTCCCCCAGAACCCCCACAAGCAGCTCGAGCTGGCGATCGAGGCGGTCTTCAAGAGCTGGAGCAGCGCTCGCGCGATCAGCTACCGCCGCCTCAGCGGCATCACCGGGCTCATCGGCACCGCGGTGAATGTCCAGGCGATGGTCTTCGGGAACATGGGCGACGACTCGGGCACCGGCGTCGCGTTCACCCGCAACCCCTCGACGGGCGAGAACAAGTTCTACGGCGAGTTCCTCATCAACGCCCAGGGCGAGGATGTCGTCGCGGGCATCCGCACGCCCAAGCCCACCGAGGAAATGAGCAAGTGGAACAAGAAGGTCTACGACCAGCTCCTGAAGATCAAGACCAAGCTCGAGAAGCACTACCGTGAGATGCAGGACATCGAGTTCACCATCGAGCGCGGCAAGCTCTACATGCTCCAGACCCGAACCGGCAAGCGCACCGGCGCCGCCGCGGTCAGGATCGCCTGCGACATGGTCAAGGAGAAGCTCATCGGTGAGACCGAGGCGCTCCTCCGCATCCCCGCCGGCGACCTCACCCAGCTCCTGCTCCCCTACTTCGACCCGACCAAGCGAGCCGTGACGCGCGTGCTCGCCCGCGGGCTCCCCGCGTCGCCCGGCGCCGCCAGCGGCAAGCCCGCCTTCACCGCCGACGAAGCGGTCAACCGCGCCCGCAACGGCGAAAAGGTCATCCTCGTCCGCAAGGAGACCAGCCCCGAGGATGTCGACGGCATGCACTCGGCCGCGGGCATCCTCACCAGCACCGGCGGGATGACCAGCCACGCGGCGGTCGTCGCCCGCGGGTGGGGCAAGTGCTGCGTCGCCGGCGCCTCGGCGATCAGCATCGATGTCGAGCAGGGCCAGTTCACCGTCGAGGGTCGCGTCTACACCCGCGAGGATGTCATCTCCCTCGACGGCTCGACCGGCGAGGTGCTCCACGGCAATGTCCCGACCATCGAGCCCGAAGGCATCACCGGCGACTTCGCCAAGGTCATGCGCTGGGCCGACAAGCACCGCACCATGGGCGTCCGCACCAACGCCGACACGCCCAAGGACGCGATCCGCGCCCGCGAGTTCGGGGCCGAGGGCATCGGGCTCTGCCGCACCGAGCACATGTTCTTCGAGGGCGATCGCATCCGCGCCATGCGCCGCATGATCCTCGCCGAATCGACCGGAGAGCGCGAGGCGGCGCTCTCGCACCTGCTGCCCTACCAGCGTGAGGACTTCATCGGCATCTTCCGCGCGATGAAGGGCCTGCCGGTCACCATCCGGCTGCTCGACCCGCCGCTGCACGAGTTCCTCCCCAACGACGACGCTTCGCAGCGCGAGATGGCCCAGGCGCTGGGCGTCCCGGTCGAGAAGGTCAAGCAGCGCGTTTCGCAGCTCCACGAGCTCAACCCGATGCTCGGGCACCGCGGCTGCCGGCTCGCGGTCACCTACCCCGAGATCCTCAAGATGCAGGTTACCGCGATCGTCGAAGCAGCGATCGCCTGCTCGCGTGAGAATGTGAAGGTCTACCCCGAGATCATGATCCCGCTGGTGGGCACGCGCCAGGAACTCGCCCTGCTCCGCACGCTCACCGAAGAGACGATCAAGCAGGTGCGCGAAGACCAGGAGTGGAAGAACCGCCTGGACATCAAGATCGGCACCATGATCGAGATCCCCCGCGCCTGCCTCACCGCCGGCGCCATCGCCGAGGTCGCCGACTTCTTCAGCTTCGGCACCAACGACCTCACCCAGCTCACCTACGGCTACAGCCGCGACGATGTGAACACCTTCCTGCCCGACTACATCGAACGCGACATCCTCCCCAACGACCCGTTCCAGTCGATCGATGCGCCGGGCGTCGGGCAGCTCGTCGAGATGGGCGTCGCCGGCGGGCGCGGCACCAACCCCGAACTCAAGGTCGGCATCTGCGGCGAGCACGGCGGCGACCCCAGAAGCGTCCACTTCTGCCACACCGCCGGGCTCGACTATGTGAGCTGCTCACCCTTCCGCGTCCCCATCGCCCGCCTCGCGGCGGCACAGGCGGCGCTGAAGAACAAGTAAGCCCGAACGCGTAGCCGCAGCGCTTCGCAACACGACCCAACAACAACGCCCGGCCTCTTGTGAGGTCGGGCGTTCTTCTCATTTTGGCCACATGCACCATTCAACCTGCCCATCTCGTTGCTTTCGACTCAAACCTGGTGCATGTTTGGGGGGTCGCGGGCAGGGGTCGCCGGGCCGCGGTTCCCCGGTCCAGGTACAGCCGGCCTCAGGTGATACAGCAAGAGGACCGCACCATGTTCCGATTTTCGAGACTTGCACTGGTCGTCGCATCCCTCGGATGCGCTTCGGTCGCGGTCGGTCAGCAGAGTTGGTGGTACTTCACCAACTCCGATGGGCTGCATCGGCTTGAAGCCGATGGCTCCTCCGGACAGTGGCTCACTCCGCAGGATCCGCCGGAGTTCTCGAGTGCTGACATAGCAGTGGATCCTATCTCTTCTCGTGTGTATGCGAATTCACCTGCCTTTGGTCAAATCTACTACTCAGACCTCGACGGTCAAGGGATCGTCCAATACTCCTCCACATCGGTCCGGCGGATAGAAACTGATGCAGTCGGGCAGTTGTTCGCAACTCGCACGCGGCGGATCTTGAAGATCGTTCAGAACGGCTCCGAACCAGCCGTAGACCCCGCGACGAGCAACCCACAGGGTATCGCGATTGATGATCTCAACGGATTCATCTACTGGACCAACGAGGGCGACACCGATTCAATCTATCGAGCCAGGAAGAACGGATCGGGCCTTGAACTTGTTCTCGGTGGGCTCGGAGCTTCCGCTGCCTCAAACATTGTGGATCTCACACTGACTCCTGACGGCACCCGCATGTTCTGGACCGGCGGCATCGACGGCTTTGGCACTGGAGGGATCTGGACTGCCGCGACAGATGGGTCAGGCGCCACCCAGTTAGTCGCTGGACTCAGCAGTCCCGCGAGAGGTCTGGCCTTCAACCCTCTGGACCAGAAACTCTATTGGGGCGACTTCTTTACTGCGCAAGTCATGAGAATGAACTCGGACGGTACGGATCTGGAAGTGTTCTTTGACGCATCAGTCTTCGGCCCTCGGATCAGCGACCTGGCGCTCTACATTGTTCCGGTGCCGGGGAGTGCTGTGCTCCTGTCCGGTTGTTTCGGGATGCTTGGGGTTCGCCGCCGCCGACCCATGTAATAAGTCGACCTGTGTGGTTCTTGTGCGATTCGCACTTGGCGCAAGCAAACAAGCGGCACTGAGAACCAGCCTTATCGCAAGTGCAGACTTGCCTCAACGGTCCGCGCGGGCGTCGCTCTCGCCCGCCTCCCCCTTGCGAAACTCCACCCTCACACGCTGCCCCACCAGCGCCTTCTTCAGCCACGCCGCCAGTGCGCCCGCGTCCTGTTCGTCGCCCCGCAGCGACGATTCCCAGAACGCCAGCGTCGCGTCCTGCACCGCCTTGACATGCTCGGGCACCGACGCCTGTCCGCGGCGTGTCGCGCCGGTCATCCCGCCGAAGTGATGCTCGGCCCCCTCGATCCACACCAGCGCGTGCGAGCCCGCGTGCCCCAGGTCGAACGCGTGCCGACGCCACTCGGCCGGCTGCCCGCCCGAGCCGCGGTCGCGATCGCCCGAGATCGTCAGCGCGGGCAGGTCGAAAGCGTCCCATGATTCAGGCCCGAACCGCTGGTTGATCCCCTGCGGCGAGATCATCAGCACGCACTTCACGCGCTCGTCGGCGAGCAAGCCGTCCCGTTCGAACTCCTGTTCGAGCGCACGCGGCACATTGATCGGCTCGGCCCCGCCGATCAGCATCGTCGTCATCGCGCCGAACGAATGCCCGCCCACGCCGATGCGTTCGCGGTCGATGCGCCCCGCGAGCCGCCCGTCCAATTTCTCGATCGCGTCGAGCGAGTCAAGAATCAGTTGCACATCGCGCGGGCGGTCGGCCCAGTGCGCCTGGAACTGCGTGTTCATGTCGCGCAGCCGCCCGGACTGCATCTCGCGCGCCAGCTGCATCTTCTCCAGCCGCGACATCCCGGCCGTCCGCAGGCTCAGCGAGTCCGCGTGCGTCGGCAGGATGACGACATACCCGTGCGACGCCCAGTGGTGCGCCAGCGGGTCGAGGTTCTCCCCGCTGCCGTACATCCCGTGGCTGAACACGATCAGCGGCAGGGGCTCGGGCGCCTGTTCTCCCGCGTCCGAGCCTCCCGCCTCCTCGTCGAGCGCGTCGGGCGCGTCCGCCGGCGCGGCCGTGCCCTCGGCGAACACGATGCGGATCGGCAGTTCCTTGTGCCGGTCGGCGTCGACGAGCGTGGTCCGCAGCACGACCAGTTCGCCGCCGCCCCGCACCGCTCGCACCGTCTCGGCCGCGGGCGCCGTCGGCTGCGTTGGACGAGCGTTCAGGAACGCCACCGCCCGCGCGCCCACCAGCGTCACCACCGCCGCCAGCCCCAGCCCGATCCAGAGTCGCCTCGATCGCATGACGGATCCTCCGCCACGCTCAACGCCCGAGCCAACCCCCGATTGCCGACGCATCCGCGTGATCCTCGCGTTCGCACTCTCCCACCAAAGAGAAACGCCCGCATCACGCGGGCGTCTCGAACGATCAGGCAGCGGCCCGGGTTCACTCCCCGCCGGCTCGGTCGACATTCACCCCCTGCGCCCGCAGGTACTCGTCGATCGTCTGGCGGATGGTGTTGAAGGTCACGCCATCCTCGTGCCCCATCACGCGGCGGAGGATCGCGCCGTCGTACCCGATGAGCACATAGGTCGGGAACTGGCGGACCTCGTACTCGCGCGCGACGCTGTCGCCCTTGAGCAGCAAGCCGTACTCCAGCCCCAGTTCCTTCATCTTGTCGATCGCCTTCTGCGGGTCGCGCTCGCGGAAGTTGATGCCGTAGACCTTCACCGGCAGGTCCTTGTAGTCCTCGTAGAGCTCCTGCAGCTCCGGCGCCGCCTTGAGACAGGGCAGGCACCAGGTGCCCCAGAAGTCGAGGACGACGAGATTGCCCTGCAGGCTCTCGAGGCTCACGGTGTCGCCGTCAGGCGTCTGCAGGCTGAAGCCCGGCGCCATCTGCACCGGAGGCGGCGTCGGGCCGTCCTCCCCGGCGATCGCGTCCTGCTCATCGCCCCCCACGCCGCGGATCGCGTTGGGGTTCACCTCCGGGGCGCGGACGGGCTCGGCGCTGGCGCGCTCGCTGTTGTACCCGTCGGGCGCTTCGATCTCGAACAGGCTCGAGGGCATCGGCACGCCGGTCTCGAGTTCGGTGATGTCGGTGACGATCGAGCCGCTGAGCCCCTCGGTCTCGAACGCCTGGACGATCCGCCGCGGAAGCCCGTCCTCGACGCCGAAGTAGACGATCTGACGACGCCCGCCGCCGCGCCCCGTCGGCGCCGACACGCCCACGCACGCAACGCCGTTGATCGTCTCGCGCCCCTCGATCGACAGTTCCTCCGAATCGAGCAACCGCTTGAAGGGCTCCTCGCCGAAGATCTCGTCGGGCGCGACATTCCGCGCCAGGCGCACGCCCTCGTCGCGGAGGTTCCGGCTCATCACCGGGCGGATGCGGAGGTACTTCGCCTCGTGGTCGAGCCAGTAGAACTGGTTGTCCTTGCGGGCGACATCGAACTTCAGCGGCTCGTCGCCCTTCTTCATCGCGCCCTCGCCCGCGACGCGGAGGTCGAACGGGGGCAGGTCGCCCGCCGACTCCTCCTCGCCCGCCGGCCGCCGGGCCGAGATCGTCCCCGACGCGGACGGGAACATGCTCTCGATCACGCCCTCGGGGCGGTAGGTGGCTTTGAACTTGAGCGACTTGGCGTCGGCCAGCGCGATCACGCCGCGCTCGACGATCCGGAGCGCTTCCTCATTGGCGGGCTGGGTCATCGCGGTCGGCGACGCCACCGCCTGCCCCGCCAGCGACGCGATCAGCGCCACGCCCGAACAAGCCGCCAAGGCGAGCATCCTGGAACTGCGGATCATCTGCGACTCCTCACCTGTTTCGGGTCCACCCGTCCGGGGGGTCAAGCCCCCCGACACGGGATCGCGTTCGTGCATCGGCAGGGCCCGGTCCGCCCTCGCCCGGTCAGTCGGCGTGCGGGTCGCCCGGCATGAGTCCCCGGCCGCCCGACCGCTCCGATCATAGAACCGCTCCCGACCCCCTCTGATCGCATCGGAAGCGCAAAAACTCGCGCAAAGCCCCCGATTCCGGCGGAGATCGGACCGCCAAGCCCGGCATCCGACCCCCGCTGATCGGTCCCTGCTCGGTCCGAACCCGCCACCCTCCGCCCCGCGGCCAGGCTGATCAGCCTGCCGACTCGGCATCGGCCAGCAGCGCCTCCAGAGCCGCCCCGGGGTCGGGCTGCCGCATCAGGTGCTCGCCGATGAGCACCGCGCGGATGTCCGCCGCCGCCAGCCGGGCCAGATCCGCCCCGGTGCGGATCCCCGATTCCGAAACCAGTCGGCTCCGGTCGAAGCGCCCGCCGAGCCCCTCGGCCACGCGGACCGAATGCCCCAGATCGGTGGTCATCGCCTTCAGGTCGCGGTTGTTGATCCCCAGCAGCGTGGGCCCGGGGGCCCGCGCGAGGGCGTCCAGGGCCCGATCGAGGTTCGCCGCGTCGTGGATCTCGAGCAGCGTGCCCATGCCCAGATTCCCCGCCACCCCCAGCATCTCATCCAGAAGCGCGGTCGGGAGGCACTCGGCGATCAGCAGGATCGCATCGGCACCCGCCGCCCGGGCCTCGTACACCTGCCAGGGATCGATCAAAAAATCCTTGCGCAGGACTGGGAGTGCGACGGCGTCTTTGATCTGCTGAAGGAAGGCGAGCTTCCCGCCGAAGAACTTATCGTCCGTCAGACACGAGATGGCCGATGCGCCCCCCCGGGAGTACGCGCGCGCGATGCGGACCGGATCGAATCCATCCTCTCCCCCTTCCCGGGCATATTCCGGGCGGATGAGCCCGGCGCTCGGGCTGCGCCGCTTTACCTCGGCGATGACGCCGAACCGCCCCGACGACGACGCCCCGACGACCGCCTCGACGAACCCCCGCGCCGGCTCGGCATCCCCCGCCCGCGCGCGCACCACTTCCAGCGGCTCGCCCGCCCGGCGCTGCGCCACTTCGCCCCGCGTGTTCTCGATGATGCGTTCGAGGGTGTCCATGTGGTTCTTCGCCGCGATTGTTGCCCTCGCCGGGCTCGGGGTCACGCCCGCGGCCGCTCAGTCGAGCGGGATCGAGGACCGCATCGAGCAGATCCAGAGCCTCGAGGTCCGCGAGGCGGTCGAGCAGATCGCCGACTCCTGGCCCCAGATCATCATCGTCGCCTCGGGGATCATCCTCGTCCTGCTCTTCGCCGCGGGCGTGCTCCGCCCGGGCGGGTTCAAGAAGTCGGGCATCCGCGATGTGAAGCCGATGCCCTCCCCGATGTGGCTCTTCGCGGGGATGATGGTGCTGCTGGCCTACCCGGTCGTGCACGGCACCATCGCCAACGCCGAGTGGCTCCACCAGAGCTTCCGCAAGGACTCGCTGGAGATGCAGGTCCTCTCCCAGGGGGGCGCGGCGCTCGCAGCGATCACCATCGGGCTCTGCCTGTTCTGGGTGATGGCCAAGACCGTCCCACAGGGCGGGCTCAGCGTCGGCGTGCTCGATTGCATGATGGGCGTCCTCTGCTTCCTCATCGCCCTCCCGCTCGTCCAGCTCGCCGGCATGGGGTCGGCCGCCCTCTACGAGCAGATCATGGGCGAGCCGCCCGCGAGGCTGGCGCACCAGACGCTCGAACTGATCGTCGAGCAGCGCGATCACCCCTGGGCGATCGGGCTCATCGCCGTCGTCGTGCTGGGCGTGCCCGTCATGGAGGAACTGGTCTTCCGCGCCGGGCTCCAGAGCGCCCTGCTTCGCCTGACCGGCTCGCCGTGGCCCAGCGTGCTCGTGACCTCGCTGGTCTTCACCGCGCTGCACTACGGCGCGATCCCCGAGAACGGCTGGAACGCCTTCGGGCAGCTCTTCGTCCTGAGCGTCTGCATCGGGATCGCCTACGAACGCACGCGGAAACTCGGCGTGCCCATCGCGATGCACGCCGCGTTCAACGCCCTGACCATCGGGCTCGCCCTGCTCTCGGGCGATCCCCAGCACGCCACCCAGCAGCCCGCGACCGATGTCCCGGGCGTCGGCGGCTGACCCGGCCCGGCTCGCAAGCAGCAGCCTCAGAAATCTTCCTCAACCGCGTGAGCGACGCGGGCGGTTGCCGCTTGTCCTGATGAAGACACACGACCGTCAACACAAGACCAAAGACGCACGACCCCCACGCGAAACACTCTCCTCTCTCCCACGCAGACCCCCGAACCCCAAGGAGGACTCGAACGAACGATGCACGACCCCCGGCCGAGGGCGACCGCGACCCATCCCTGACCCGGACGCACACGCAGCCCCTCGGCCCCCAGCACTCTCCTCTCTCTCTCGACCCGGCCCGTCGCTCTCCCGACGGGTCGCGTCGTTTCTGGGGCTTCTACACTGTCGCCCTATGAGCCAGACCAGCCAGCGTTCGGAGAAGCCCCGCATCCTCACGGGCGATACGCCCACGGGCCGCCTGCACCTGGGGCACCTGGTGGGGTCGATCGAGAACCGCCTGCGTCTCCAGAGCGAGTACGACTGCTACTTTCTGCTCGCGAACATGCACGCGTTCACGACCCGGGCCGAGAAGCCCGCCGACATCCGCGCCGACACCATCGAGATCGTCAAGGACTGGCTTGCCTGCGGCATCGACCCGGAGCGGGCCACCATCGTCCTGCAGTCCGAGGTCCCCGCGATCGTCGAGATGAGCTGGTACTTCGCGATGCTGCTGCCCTTCAACCGGGTCATGCGCAACCCGACGCTCAAGACCGAGATCGACTCCAAGGGGCTCGGCGACAAGTACAGCTTCGGGTTCCCGCTGTACGCGGTCGGGCAGTGCGCCGACATCCTGGTCTTCCGCCCCGAGCTCGTGCCGGTGGGGGAGGACCAGGTCGCGCACATCGAGATGACGCGCGAGGCGGCGCGGAAGTTCAATCAGGTCTACTGCGGCGTCGACCCGCAGACCGAGGACCAGGACTACCCCGCCGCGGGCGCGCTCTTCCCGATTCCCGAGGCGCTCATCGGGCGCGTCGGGCGGCTCGTCGGCATCGACGGCAAGCAGAAGATGTCCAAGAGCCTCGACAACGCGATCTTCCTCTCCGATTCCGCCAAGCAGATCAAGAAGAAGGTCGGGCAGATCTACACGGGTCGTCAGACGATGGACGAGCCGGGCGACATCAACAATGCGCTGTTCGAGTATGTGCGCATCTTCATCCGCGATGAGGAGCGCGTCGCGGAGCTGGAGCGGAAGTACGCCGCGGGCGACAACATCGGCGACGGGCATGTCAAGCAGGAGGTCGCCGCGGCGATCGACGACCTGATCGGCCCGATCCGCGAGCGCCGGGCCGAACTGGAGGGCCCCGCCGGCGACGCGCGGGTGATCGACATCATCAAACGAGGCACCGCCCGGGCGAACGAGGTCGCCGAGGACACGCTCGCCCGCGCCAAGCAGGCGATGCACCTGGACTTCGGGCGGCGGACCCTGGCGTTCGTCTAGAACCTGTTTCTAATTCGTGTGGCATGCTCAAGCGCAGCTTGGGCATGTTGCCTTGCTGATGCCCCCCACCATGGCCAAGCCCGACGAGGCGTCGGACTTGACCATGCCACCCAAGGACTCAGCCGCGAGCGCGCGGATCGCGTGAGAATGTTCCACGTGGAACACATCCCCCGTTTGTGCGCGCCGCGCATGAAGAACGCCACGACCCGAAAGCCGTGGCGTCTTGAGAATCCAAGTTCACTCCGCGGCTCTCAGCGGCCCTCCGCGGTGAATCGTCTTCAATCCTCCGGGATCGGATCGTTCGTCACGACCTCGCGGAACGCGGTGCGGAGCCGCTTGGTGATCTCGCCCTCGCCGTCGGAGATGACGAACTCGGCGCCGCCCTTGCTTGGGCGTTCGCCGACCTTGGTCACCGCGATGATCTCGGCGGCCGACCCGGTCAGGAAGACCTCGTCGGCTTCGAGGAGTTCCTCGATGCGGAAGAGTCGTTCCTCGCAGGGGATGCCGAGCTTGGGGCAGAGTTCCTCGATGACGAATCGGCGGGTGATGCCCTGGAGGATGCCGGCGGTGTCGGGGGGCGTGATGACCTTGCCGTCCTTGATGATGAAGATGTTGTCGCCCGAGCCCTCGGAGACGAAACCCTCGGTGTTGAGCATGATGACCTCGAAGAGGCCCTGGTCGAGGGCTTCCATCTTGGCGAGGATGTTGTTGAGGTAGTTGAGGCTCTTGATGCGCGGGTCGAGGCAGTCGATGGGGATGCGTGGGCGCTCGGCGACGACGACCTTCATGCCCTGCTCGTACATCTCCTGGGGGTAGAGGCGGATCTGGTCGGCGATGCAGATGACGCCGGCGCGGGGGCAGGCATAGGGGTTGAGCCCGAGGGTGCCGACGCCGCGGGTGACGATCAGGCGGATGTACCCGTCGACGATCTCGTTGGTCTCGATGCAGCGGCGCTGGATCTCGACCATCTCCTCGCGGGAGTAGGGGATCTGGAGCTTGATGCGCTCGGCGCAGCGCCAGAGCCGATCCATGTGCTGCCCGCACTTGAAGATCTTGCCGCGGTAGACACGGATGCCCTCGAAGATCCCGTCGCCGTAGAGCAGCCCGTGGTCGAAGACCGAGACGCTGGCCTGGTTCTTGGGGAGCATCGACCCGTTGACGAAGATGTAGGGTTTGTCCTCGGCCCGGATCGCGGCGGGCACGGTGATACTCAGGTCCTGCGGACCGACCCGGGACGAATGACCCGCCGTGGTCTGGCTCATCGGTGTCCTTTCCTCACATGACACGGGGCGAAACCTCCCAAGGATACGCGATCCGAGCGGGTCCGCCGCGGGCATTTACTCGATATTCGGGTTGTGTCCTGCGAACAAAGCATGATATCGGCGTGCGGGTGGTTCGGATCCCGAGGAACTCCACGCGCCGTCCCGATCGGGCGGGGATCTGACGAGCCACGCCCGTGAGGAAGCGGTCCTCGGGGCGGAGGGGTCATCGAAGGCTCGGGCGGGCATCCCGCTCCCTCACGGTCGCGGCTCGTTGAACCGGGATCAGGTTCGGATCTCGGCTCCGAGCTTCGACCGGAGGAGGCCGACGAGCGACTCGACGCCCGGCTCGACTTCCTCGCGTCGGAGGGTGCGGTCGGGGGCGCGGAAGCGGAGGCGGAGGGTGACGCTCTTGCGTCCCGAGCCGACCTGCTTGCCGCGGTAGCACCCGACGAAGGCGAGCCCCTCGAGCAGGTCGAGGTCCGCCGAGGTGATGAGGTCGGCGATGTCGGCCCAGGGGGTGGGATCGGGGACGATGAGGGAGAGGTCGCGTTCGATGTCGGGGAAGGCGGGCAGCGCGGTCACACTCGCGGCGGGGGGGAAGAGCCCGAGCAGGGCGGAGTCATCGAGTTCAGCGGCGACGACGGGGAGATCGAGGTCGAAGGCCTTGAGCAGGTCGTCCGAGACGAGCCCGAGGACGCCGAGATCGGTGGTGGTCTCGCCGCGGCGGACGCGGACGCGTCCGCAGGCGCGGGGGCTCCACGCGCGGCTGACGCCCGGGGAGCCGGGCTGGGCGGGTTCGACGCTGAGGGTGGCGTCGGCACCGGCCAGGGCGCGGACGAGGGCTTCGAGGCTGCCGCGGAGTTGGCGGATGCCGAGTTGGAGGTCGTCGTCGGTGCGCTTCTGGCCCGAGCCCGGGGCGTCCATGAGCATGGTGATGGTGCGGCCTTCGACGGTCTTGCTGTTGGCGTCCTCGGCGAAGACGGCGGAGCGCTCGAAGAGGCGCACGCCGCCGGGCAGTTCGACGCGGGCGTCCTGGTTGACCTTTCGGCACGCCAGAAGCGATGGGAGGGCGCTGGGGCGGAGCGTGGGCTCGGCGCCGCGGCGTTCGTCATCGACCGAGACGGGGCGGAGGTCATCGGCGAGGAAGGCGTCGGCCTGATCCGGGCGGATGAAGCTGAAGGTGACGGTCTCGTAGAAGCCGAGGGAGGCGAGCAGGTCGGCGGCGGCTCGGAGGGCGCGTTCGGATTCCTGGGGGTGTCGGACGCGGATCGCCATCTTGTCGTGGATGGGCAGGGCGTCGATGCCGTGGGTCCGGGCGACCTCTTCGATGAGATCGACCTCGCGCGTGAGATCGATGCGGAAGGGGGGGATGGTGCAGCGGAGTTCGTCCTCGCTGACCTGCTCGACGGAGATATCGAGCTTGCGGAGACGCTCGATCATCTGCCCGACGGGGATGTCGATGCCCAGCAGGGATCGGCAGCGGCTGGGGCGGAGGGAGACGATCGACTCGGCTTCGAGGGGTCGGCCCTCGTCGAGGATGCCTTCGCAGAGGGTGCCTTGGGCGAGTTCGACGATCATGGCGGCGGCGCGGCGTGCGGCGAACTCGATGGTGCGGGGGTCGACGCCGCGCTCGAAGCGGTAGCCCGCGTCGGTGCGGATGGCGTGGCGGCGTGCGGCGCGGCGGATGGTGGCGGGATCCCAGCAGGCGGCTTCGAGGACGATATCGGTGGTGGCTTCGGTGACTTCCGAGTCTTCGCCGCCGATGACGCCGGCGAGGGACTGGGCGCGTTGGGCGTCGGCGACGACGAGTTCGTCGGCTTTGAGCTTCCGGGCCTTGCCGTCGAGCGTGGTGAGGGGCTCGCCCTCGGTGGCGTAGCGGATGATGAGCGAGGGGCCGGCGAGCTTGGCGAGATCGAAGACATGGGCGGGCTGGCCCAGTTCGAAGGTCAGCCAGTTGGTGACATCGACGACATTGTTGATCGAGCGCTGCCCGACGGCTTCGAGGAGTTCCACGAGCCACGCGGGGCTGGGCCCGACGCGCACGCCCCGGATGACCTGGGCGGTGAAGCGGGGGCAGACGGCCGGCTCTTGGTTGATGAGCGTGAGGGCGTCGGCGACGGAGCCGGAGCGTTTGGGCTCGGCGAACTTCGGCGGGACGAGGCTTCGCTCGGTGCGGGCGCGGGAGGAGGCGGCGACCTCGCGGGCGAGCCCGAGGTGGCTCAGGCAGTCGCCGCGGTTGGAGGTGATCTCGACATCGAGGAAGGTGTCGGCGTTGGGCAGCTCGCGGGTTTCCTCGATGGGGAAGCCCGCGTGGGTGAGCGTGTCCTCAACCTCGGCGGCGGAGGCGTCGCCTGGGGAGAGGTAGCGGTTGAGCCAGTTGAGGCTGATGTCCATGGGGAAGGAGGATAGGGGGAGGAGGAGGGGCAGGAGGCGGGCGGCAATGGGCAATGGGGTGGTGGTGGGCGTTAGACTCGCTGGGATGCGGGAAGTGAGCCGATCGGTGAGTGTGTTGGCGCTGGTTGCGGGGCTGTTGTGCGGCTGCGGGATGACGACGCCGCGGATGGAGCCGACGGAGCCGGCGGAGTTGTCGCCGTTGCCCGAGGAGATGCCGGCGGACTTCGGGCTGAGCGTGACGGTATTGAGCGACGAGATCGAGCCGGGGCGGATCGGGCGGTTGCCGCGTTGGCAGCGGCCGGCGCGGTTTGTGATCGAGCCGGACCGGGTGTTGCGTGCGTCGGACGGGCCGGGTGTGTCGACGCGGCTGTTTCCGGCGGCGACGCGTCGGCTGGATGCGGGTCAGATGCTGGGGCTGTGGGAGATGGTGCGCGGGACGGGGGTGGTGCGTCCGGGGCATCCGGGGGCGGTGGCGTGGAGCGACGGGGAGCCGCCGATCTCGGCGGGCTCGGTGGCGGTGATCACGGTGAGTGCGGGCGGGGAGCGTCGGACGGTGATCGTGCCGGTGGACGAGGCGGATCCGGACGCGGGGGCGGCGCGGGTGCTGGTGGATCGGCTGGCGGACCTGGCGTGGATCCGTCGTTGACGGCAGGGGCTTGGTTCGTGCGCGCTATGGTCGGGCATGTCTGAGGAAGTGATCGTCGGGATCGATCTGGGGACGACGAATTCGCTGGTGGCGTACTGCGACGAGCAGGGCCCCCGGATTCTCGAAGGTGCGGACGGGGCGGGCGATCGTCTCATGCCGAGCGTGGTGCGGTATGAGCGAGGGGAGGACGGCGGAGTGCGCGCGGTGGTGGGGCGCGGGGCGCGGGCGCGGGCGGTGGAGTTTCCCAGGTCGACGATCGCGAGCGCCAAGCGGCTGATGGGTCGTTCGGCGGCGGAGGGGGCGCGGGACGCGTCGTTCGCGTCGCACGCGATCGTGGCCGATGAGGGGGGGTCGGCGCGGTTCGCGGTGCCGATCGAGGGGTTGGACGAGCCGATCGTGCGGTCGCCGCAGGAGGTCGGGGCGGAGGTGCTGCGGGCGTTGCGGGCGCGGGCCGAGCGGGCGTTGGGTGTGTCGGTGCGCAAGGCGGTGGTGACGGTGCCGGCGTACTTCGATGATGCGCAGCGGCAGGCGACGCGGGACGCGGGGCGCATCGCGGGGATCGAGGTGGTGCGGATCGTCAACGAGCCGACGGCGGCGGCGCTGGCGTACGGGCTGGGGCTGGGCGAGGACCGGCGCGAGCGCACGATCGCGGTGTACGACCTGGGCGGTGGGACCTTTGATATCTCGGTGCTGCGGATCACGCCGGCGGCGGAGTCGGGCGAGGGGCCGGCGGCGATGCCTTCGTTCTATCGCGTGCTGGCGACGGCGGGGGACACGAACCTGGGCGGGGACGATGTCGATCACCTGCTGATCGAGCGGTTTCTCGAAGGGGCGTCCGCGTCGCTGGGGCGGGCGATCGAGTTGGGATCGCTGGGGCCCGAGGCGCGGCGGGCGCTCAAGCAGTTCGCCGAGTCGGTCAAGCATCGGCTGAGCGAGGAGGAGGAGGCGGCGGTCGAGATCGATCTTGGTGGGGGTGCTGGTGGGGATGGGATGTACCGGGAGACGATTTCGCGCGCGCAGTTCGAGGAGATGATCGAGCCGTGGGTGGAGCGGTCGCTGCGGGCGTGCGAGCGGGCGCTTCGGGATGCGAAGATCACCAGGGCGGCGGAGGAACTGGACGCGGTGGTGCTGGTGGGGGGTTCGACGCGGGTGCCGTTGGTTCGTGAGCGGGTGGGGGCGTTCTTCGGCATCGAGCCTTATGCGGCGCTGAATCCGGATGAGGTGGTGGCGCTGGGGGCGGCGGTGCAGGCGTCGGTGCTGGCGGGGAAGGGCGCCGGGGGCAAGTCGCTGCTGCTGGATGTGATCCCGCTGAGCCTGGGGATCGAGACGGCGGGGGGCGCGGTGGCGAAGCTGATCATGCGAAACTCGACCGTGCCGACGCGTGCGACCGAGCGGTTCTCGACGCAGGTGGACGGGCAGCGGTCGATCAAGCTGCATGTGCTGCAGGGCGAGCGGGAGATGGCCGAGGACTGCCGGAGCCTGGGTGAGTTTCACCTGGCGGGGTTGCCCCCGATGCCGGCGGGGATGCCGCAGGTGGAGGTGGAGTTCCTGGTCGATGCGAACGGTGTGCTTCGGGTGTCGGCGGTGGAGCAGCGGTCGGGCAAGCGGGCGGCGATCCAGATCGTGCCGAATCATGGGCTGACCGAGGCGGACATCGAGCGGATCGAGCGCGAGAGCGTGGAGCACGCGCGGTCGGACATGACGCGGCACCGGGTGGTGGACCTGGTGGTCAACGGGAAGCTGGACTGCAAGTGGATCGGGGACCGGCTCGAGAAGTTCGGCGGGCTGCTGGAGGGGGGGTATCGCGCGGCGCTGACGGAGAGGCTCGAGGCGTTCATCGCGATGATCGCGCAGGCCGAGGCGGACTGGACGAGCGTGGACGCGAACGAGTTGCACGCGGCGAAGCAGGGGCTGGATGAGTTGAGCGTGCGGCTGCAGGAGATCGCGATCCGCGAGAGCCTCAAGGGGGAGTCGGGGGAGGACTGAGCGGTTCTCGGACGCGGGTTTGGCGGAGATTGCCGGGGTGATCGGGCGGCGGGCGAGGGGGAGCCGAGCGGGCGGGGGCGGGGCTGGACCGAAGGCCCGGGCGGGCCGATGCGGTCTGCATGAAGTGGCAGTGCAAAGTCGTGATCGCGCTGGGGCTGGTGGGCTTGCTGGGGGGGTTGCCGGTCGGGGCGGGGTCGGTGGGGGAGGCGTGGGCGGCGCAGCCGAGTGATTCGCTGCGCGATCGGCTGATCGACCGGTTGATCGAGTTGTGGCGTTCTCGGCGCGGGGGTGGGTCGGATCCGGGGGACTACCCGGGTGATCTCGGGCTGACGGCCGAGTGGTACGACGGGCAGCGTGACGCGCGTTCGATCGCGGATGTGAACTGGCCTCGCCCGGTGGGGAGCGAGACGGTGGCGTTGATCGACTGGTCGCGGACGAACCGGTCGTTCTGGGACGGCGGGCCGAACGACCGGTTCGCGGCGCGGATCCGAGGCGGGATCGTGATTCCCGAGACGGGGCTGTGGTCGTTCGCGCTGACGAGCGACGACTCGGCGGCGCTGTGGATCAACGAGGAACTGGTGATCAACGACGAGCCCTCGCACGGCGAGCGGACGCGGACGGCGACGGTGTACCTGACCGAGGGGCTGCACGCGATCGAGATTCGGCATCTGGAGCGGACGGGGAACGCGACGCTGCAGCTGGCGTGGCGCGAGCCGCGGCGGTGGTTGTATCAGACAGTGCCGACCGACGCGTTCCGGGTGATGCCGATCGAGGAGCCCGAGGAGGGGACGGGGCTGACGGCGTACTGGTACGAGCGGATCGGGGCGCTGGGGCACATCGACCAAGTGGACTGGGAGTCGCCGGTGCGGTCGGAGGTGATCCAGCGGCTGTGGTGGGTGTCGTCGAACCGGGCGTGGGAGCCGGGCTTGCCGGCGGATCAGTTCGCGATCCGGCTGGTGGGCTCGATCGATGTTCCCGAGAGCGGGGTGTGGACCTTCAACCTTGGTTCGGACGACGGGGCGCAGATCCTGGTGGGGGATGAGATCGTGGTGGAGGACCCGGGGTTGCACGCGTTCCGGTGGCGGTCGGGGCGGGTGCGGCTGGAGGCGGGGGTGCACCCGTTCGAGGTGCGGCTGTTCGAGCGCGGCGGCTGGGCGGGGGTGATCGCGACCTGGCAGGGGCCGAGCGATGCGTTCGCGACGGCGATCGACCCGCTGCTGTTGCGGGCGGAGTCGGAGTCGAGGCCGGAGCGGATGCTCAGTTGGAGCGAGATCGGTCGGGACGAGACGGAGATGGCGCGGCGGGGTGTGCCGTTGGGAAGGCGCGGGATCGCGGCGCGGCGGGCGGGGAACCTGACGCTCGAGCGCTACCTGGAACTGTTGCGCGAGCAGGGGGCCGATGAGGCGATGATCCGGCGGTAGAGCGAGGCGGGGGAGCGGTAAGGGGGAGAGGCAATAGGCAATAGGCAATAGGCAATGGGCAGCAGGCAATGGGGGGAAGAGGCGCGGGGAGCGGGGTCGTTGGGCGGGGTTACTCGGGGATGCCGATGTCTTCGTTCCAGAGGTCGGGGTGCTCGGCGATGAAGGTGCGCATCAATTCGATGCAGCGCTGGTCGGCGGCGTAGACGATCTCGACGCCTTCGTTGCGCAGCCAGTCTTCGCGGCCCGGGAAGTTCTCGCGTTCGGCGATGACCAGGCGCGGGATCTTGTGGAGGATGGCGGTGCCCGAGCACATGGCGCACGGGCTGAGGGTGGTGGCCATGGTCAGGGTGTGCCAGTCGCGGCGGCGGCCGGCGTGGCGGATGCAGACCATCTCGGCGTGGGCGGTGGGATCGCCCGATTGGACGCGCTCGTTGTGGCCGACGGCGACGATGTTGCCGGCGGGGTCGATGAGCGATGAGCCGATGGGGATGCCGCCTTCATCGCGGGACTTGAGGGCTTGCTGATAGGCGGCGTCGAGGGCGCGGCGGTCGAGTTCGGAGAGTTGATCGGGCGGGTTGGATGGGGTGCCTGGCATTCAGCCCAGCGCCTGTTCGAGGTCGGCGATCTGGTCGTTGACATCCTCGATGCCGACGCTGAAGCGGACGAAGCCGTCGACGATGCCGAGCTTGGCGCGCTGGTCGGCGGGGATCGACGCGTGGGTCATGATGGCGGGGTGTTCGACGAGGGACTCGACGCCGCCGAGCGATTCGGCGAGGGTGAACAGGCGGAGGTTCTCGAGGAAGGTCTTGGCGTCGTCGAGGGAGCCCTTGAGGACGGCGGAGATCATGCCGCCGAAGCGCTTCATCTGTTTGGCGGCGATGGCGTGCTGGGGGTGGCTGGGGAGCCCGGGGTAGATGACCTTGTCGATTCTGGGGTGGTTGTCGAGGAAGGCGGCGACCTTCTCGGCGTTGTCGCAGTGGCGTTCCATGCGCACATGGAGGGTCTTGGTCGAGCGGAGGAGCAGGGCGCAGTCCCACGGGCCCGGGACGGCGCCGGCGGCGTTCTGGGTGAACTTGAGCTTGTCGTGGAGTTCCTCGCTGCTGGTGATGAGCGCGCCGCCGACGACATCGGCGTGTCCGCCGATGTACTTGGTGACCGAGTGGCTGACGATGTCGGCGCCGAGGGCGAGGGGGTTCTGGAGGTAGGGCGAGGCAAAGGTGTTGTCGACGCAGGTGATGGCGTTGGCCTTGTTGGCGATGTCGCAGACGGCGGCGATGTCGCAGACCTTGAGCATCGGGTTGGTGGGCGTCTCGAGCCAGACGAGCCGGGTCTTGTCGGTGAGTCCGTGGCGGACGGCATCGAGGTCGGTGAAATCGCAGATGGAGTAGGTGATGCCGAGCTTGGCGTAGACCTTGTCGACGAGTCGGAAGGTGCCGCCGTAGACATCGTCGCCGAGGAGGAGGTGGTCGCCGGGCTGGAGGAGGTGGAGGACATTGGCCATGGCGGCGACGCCCGAGGAGAAGCTCAGCCCGAAGCGGCCGCCTTCGAGGGCGGCGAGGTTGGCTTCGAGTGCGGTGCGCGTGGGGTTGGCGCTGCGGGAGTAGTCGTAGGGCCCCTTGAAGACACCCGGCGAGGACTGTGCGTAGGTGCTGGTCTGGTAGACGGGTGTGATGACGGCGCCGGTGGTGGGGTCGGGGCGTTGCCCGCCGTGGATCGCGAGGGTGCCGAAGCCGGGTCGTTCGTTCATTGGATTGGCTCGCAGGTTTGCGTGTGTGGTGGACGGTTTCGGGCGTTCACGCGTGGACGGCGGTGCGCTGCTGGGCGAGAAACTCGATGAGGTCGATCTTGCTGATGACGCCGACGAGCTTGCCGGCGTCGACGACGACGGCGACATGGTCGGTCTCGAAGATGTGGTAGAGCTCTTCGATGCGGGCCTTGGGGTAGATGAGCCCGCTGAGTTCGTGGGCGATGTCGGCTGCCCTGGTGTCGCCGGCGATCTTGCCGGTCTGGAGCCCGCGGAGGACATCGATCTCGTGGACGATGCCGACGGGTTTGCCGGCGTCGTCGGTGACGGGGACCTGGCTGATGCCGCGCTCGCTCATGAGAGCGACGATGCTGGCGACGGGTGTGGAGGCGGGGGCGGTGACGACGGCGCGGGGCTTGAATTCGAGGATCTGCTCGATGAAGCCGAGGTCGGGCTTGTCGCCGAGCATGCCGTGGTCGCGCATCCAGGCGTCGGCGAGGTACTTGGTGGTGTAGCGGGTGGCCGAGTCGCAGAGGACGGTGACGACGGTCTTGCCGGGCCCGAGTTCTTTGGCGATCTGGCAGGCGGCGTGGACATTGGTGCCCGAGGACCCGCCGCAGAAGAGGCCTTCCTCGCGGACGAGCCGTCGGGCCATGACGAAGGACTCCTTGTCGGTGACCTGTCGGAAGTCGTCGACGACGGAGAAGTCCATGGCGTCGCACTTGATGTCCTCGCCGGCGCCCTCGACGAGGTAGACATGGGGGATGGGCATGGTGCCGGTGTGGAAGAGGTGGTAGTGGACCGAGCCGAGGGGGTCGACGCCGACGACCTTGACATGGGGTGCGTGCTTTTTGAAGCATCGCCCGACGCCCGAGAGGGTGCCCCCGGTGCCGGCGGCGGTGACGAAGGCGTCGAACTTGCCGTCGGTCTGTCGGAGGATCTCGGGCCCGGTGGAGAGTTCGTGTGCCTCGATGTTGTCGGCGGCGTGGTACTGGTTGAGGTAGAAGGCGCCGGGGGTTTCTTCGGCGAGTCGCTTGGCGACATTGACATAGTGCTCGGGGGAGTCGCCCGGGACATCGGTGGGGGTGATGACGACCTCGGCGCCGAAGGCCTTGAGCATGTTGACCTTCTCGAGGGACATCTTGTCGGGCATGGTGAAGATGCAGCGGTAGCCGAGGACGGCACCGGCCATGGCGGCGCCGAGTCCGGTGTTGCCGCTGGTGTTCTCGATGATGACCCCGCCGGGGCGGAGTTCGCCGCGTTCGACGGCCTTGCGGATGATGTGGACCGCCATGCGGTCCTTGATGGCGCCGCAGGGGTTCATGAACTCGCACTTGGCGAGGACGGTCGCCGCGTTGGGCGGGACGACCTTGTTGAGCTTGACGAGGGGCGTGTTGCCCACGGCGGCGAGGATGTCGGGTTTGATGTCCATGGCTGGGGCATGGTAGCGGGGGAGCCCGGGCGGCCCCAGCCGATTTCCGTTACCCGTTGATGCCCAGGAGGACCTTGATCCCCCGCCCCGAGATCATGGTTTCGAAGGCGGTCTCGAACTGTTCGAGCGGGTATTCGTGGGTGACGATGTCGTCGAGGTCGAGGCGGCCCGAGAGCAGGAGTTGCTCCATCTGGTACCAGGTCTCCCACATGCGGCGGCCGTTGATGCCCAGGACGGTGCAGCCCTTGAAGATGATGTTGTCGTTGAAGTCGAAGGTGACGGGCTTGGCGGGGAGGCCAAGCAGCGCGGCGCGGCCGCCGTTGCGGAGGGCCTGGAAACCCTGGTCGATGGCGGGTTCGGCGCCGGACATTTCGAGGAGGACATCGACGCCCTCGCCGCGGGTTTCCCTGCGGACCTCCTTGATCCAGTCGGGCTCGTTGCTGGCGTCGAAGGCGGCGGTGGCGCCGAGCTTGCGGGCCAGTTCGAGGCGCGGGGGGTTGACATCGGTGGCGTAGATGCGGGCGGCGCCGGCGGCCCGGGCGACGGTGACGGCCATGAGCCCGATGATGCCGACGCCGGAGATGAGGACGCTCTTGGCGCTGACGCCCGCTTCCATGACGGTGTGGACGGCGTTGCCGAGCGGGTCGAAGATGGCGGCGAAGCGGTCGGGGATGTCGGGGTGGACGGGCCAGACATTGGACTCGGGGACGGAGATGAAGTCGGCGAAGCAGCCGTCGCGGTCGATGCCGAAGATCTGGGTGTCGCGGGCGATGTGGGCGTTGCCGGTGCGTGAGAGGTAGTCGGTGCCTTTGGTCATGTGGCCTTCGGCGCTGACGCGCTGCCCGGGCTTGACGGCGGTGACGGCTTCGCCGACGGCTTCGACGACGCCGACGAACTCGTGCCCGGTGACGATGCCGACGGGGATGCGTCCGGCGGCCCACTCGTCCCACTGCCAGATGTGGCGGTCGGTGCCGCAGATCCCGGCTTTGGAGACGCGGACAAGGACATCACGGGGCCCGATCTCGGGCGTGGGGCGGTCGTTGGTGAAGGCGAGTCCCTCGCCGGGGTGGTGCTTGATCAGCGCTCGCATCGCGGCCCTCCTCGCGCGGACGCGCCCCGGGAAAGAAGCGGGGCCCGGCTCCGGGCGAACGCGGGATGGTATCCGGACCTGCAGGAAAGCAAGGGGCGGGGCAATGGATCGCGGGGGACGGGCGTTGGGCCCCGGTGGAGCGAAGCAGAGGCACTAGACTTGGCGAGCGATGACCCGGATCTCCCACGCCAGCCCGCCTTTCTTTTACATGGCGTCCAAGCCGACGGGCGGGCGGAGCTTCGGCGTGCGCCAGGCGGCGAGCGAGCGGGCGCTGGCCGAGACGCTGCGGCGTGACAAGCTGGTGCTGCTGCGGAGCTGGCGCCTGCCGGCGTGGCTGGCGAGCGAGAAGAAGCTGACGCTCAAGGACCACGCGGTGCTCAATGAGCAGTTGGCCCAGCTTCTCAGCCGGGGCGTGCCGCTGGTCGAGGCGCTGGAGGTGACGGCCCAGACGGTGCGGCCGGCGGCGTCGGCGCGAATCAAGCGGATCCGCGAACTGGTGGCGCAGGGGACATCGTTCGCCGACGCTTGCAAGCGGGTGGGGTCGTTCGACACGGTGACGGTGGCGATCTACCGGGCGGCCGAGCGATCGGGCGACCTGGCCGGGGCGTCGCAGCAGCTGGCGGTGACGGCGCGACGGCAACTGGCGGTGTCGGGCAAGGCGGCGACGCTGATGATCTACCCGCTGATCGTGCTGCTGATCGGGCTGGGCGTCGGGGTGTTCATGCTGACCTGGATCGTGCCGAAGATCGGGAGCGCCCTCGAGCAGTCGCAGGTGGAGCTGCCCGCGCTGACCAAGGTGGTCATCGGGGTGGGGGACTTTCTGCGGACGCAGTGGTTGTTTCTGCTCTTGGGGGTGATGGGGCTGTTGCTGGTGCTGGTGGCGATGCGGGAGAAGGTGGGGGGCGGGATCACGGGCTTTGCGCGCCGGCTGCCGCTGATGCGGGATGTGCTGCTGGCGCAGGAGTCGGCGCGGTTCTTCTCGGTGATGGCGGCGATGACGCGTTCGGGCGTGCCGCTGGCCGATGCGTTGTCGGTGTCGGTGCACGCGCTGGGGCATCCGTCGCTTCGGAAGGAGCTGACGCGGCTGCGGGATCGGCTGGTCGAGGGCGGGGTGCTGCGGCAGTTGATCGATGATGTGGAGACCTTCCCGCTGGCGACGCGTCGGCTGCTGATCGCCGCCGAGCGGGCGGGGGACCTGGAGTCGGCGTTCGACACGCTGGCGCAGGACATGTCCGACGAGGTGGACAAGCGGGCGGCGAGGCTGCTGGCGGCGCTCGAGCCGATCCTGCTGCTGATCCTGTTCAGCTTCGTGGGGACGCTGATGCTGGCGATCATGGTGCCGCTGATCAAGGCGACAAGTCAGGCGTTTTAGGAGGCGGCGTTCGGCGGGCGCGTTTGGCGGGCGGGGCTTGGGGTGGTTGAACCGGGCTCGGGTGTCCGGCGTATGTCCGGAAACGCCGGTCGGTGGGTGGAATCCCGCATTCGGGGGCGTCGCGGCAATCGAGGGCGGGCAGGGGCGTTCCTCACCGGGCCCGCCGGGCTCCTCTAGAATGGTTCTCGAACGCGGGGCGATGAGCAGCAACACCCGGGCGTCGTGCCGGTAGGAGTGGATCCGGAAGCCGCGCCCGTGCCGGATGCCACGCGACCCGAACCGAGGCCAGTCTTTTTGAGATGAACGAGATGATGAACCAGACCAAGCCCGTCCGTCCGATCCGGTTCGCCGCCCGGCGTGCGTTCTCGCTTCTGGAGATCACGCTGGTGCTGGCGATCATCGGGGTGCTGATGGCCGTCGCGGCGGTGAACATCTTCGGCGCCAGCGAGCGTGCGAACATCCGCGCGACGCAGGCGAGCCTGGAGACGATCGGGACGGCGTTGAAGGACTACGCGCTGAACCACCAGTCGAACTACCCGGCGACGCTGAGCGTGCTGGTGCAGGAGAAGTTTCTCGAGGACAAGGCGCTCACGGATGCGTGGGGGCAGCCTTTCTACTTCTCCCCGACGCAGACGGTCGCGGGCAACCCGTTCCAGCTTCTCTCGGGCGGGCCCGACAAGGAAGTGGGGACCGAGGACGACATCGATTACTGGAACAAGGGCACCTGACCCATGCGTGCGGCTCGGCCGACAATCCGGGCCGGGGGCGAGGGCCGGGCCGGGGGCCGGGCCGGGGCGCGTGTGGCGGCGCGGCGCGGGCTGACCTTTCTCGAGGTGATCTTCGCGGTCTCGGCGCTGGCGCTGCTGACGGCGACGGTGATGACCGCGGTCAATTATGTCCAAAGCCGACAGGACCGCGAGCAGCAGCAGCTCGCGGCGACGGAGCTCGCCAGCCGTCTGCTTTTGATGTACCTCGATTCGTATGCGCATGTGGACGGCGGGTCGGACATGCCCAGCCAGTCCGAGCCGATCGCGTACGGGCGGAGCCTGTACCGCTGGACCTCGTCGCTCGAGCCGATCCGGCTCGATGAGAGCGAGGGGGTGCGGCGGGCGCGGCAGGGGAGCAGCCGGCAGTCGGGCGTGCGGCGCGACCGGTTCGTGCAGATCAATGTGACGGTGTGGCTGAGCGAGCACTCCGGGGGCGCGGCGGCGCCGGTGGCGGGTGTGCCGCAGAGCACGCTGGTGCGGGTGATGGACCCGATCGCGCGGAACCGCAACCCGGATTCGATCCAGCGGCTGTACGAGGATCCGACCAAGCGGAACCAGTTCATCACCGAGTTCCTGCAGAATGTGGAGCGGCAGTGATGACGGCTCGGCGGCCGCGCTCCCGCGCGGGCTTCACGCTGCTGGAGATGGTCTTCGCCACCACGCTCGGCGGGCTGGTGGTCGCGGGCTCGGCGGCGGTGCTGGGGATGCTGACGCGCGTCGAGGAGACGATGACGCGACGGCACATCCATGTCTCGCAGATGGGCACGCTGCACAATCTGCTGCAGGATGTCTTCGGCACGGTGATCGTCAGCAACACGCCCAAGCCGGCAGAGTCGACGGCCGCCGAGGAGGACGAGCAGGCCGAGGAGGACGGGGCGGCGCCGGACGAGCCGGATGCGGCGACGCTCAACGCGCAGGTCGAACGGGCTCGGATGATCCTGGGGATCGACGAGAACCTCGGCGGTTTCCTGGCGACCTTCGATTCCAGCCGGGGCCTGCCCGACACGACCGGTGGCGTGCAATCGTTCGAGATCGTGACCGGTCGCCCGCCGGGCGGGTACGACCTGCCGGCGCGGCTGTCGCGCGAGGAGCGTGCGGTGGTGCGCGCGACGCGGCTGGCGACGCGCGGCGTGCTGGAGCTGCGCCCGGATCCGACCGATCCGCGGGCGTGGGCGCTGTGGTGGAGGCCCGTGCTGGCCGACGGGTCGGCGTTCTTCGATGTCTTCGAGAACGACCGCGACAAGCAGGCGATTCTGCTGATGCAGGGCATCGAGCGGATGCGCTGGCAGGTCTACGACGACGAGCAGCGGAAGGTGGACTTCCGCGCGACCTGGCAGGGCGACCTGCCGGCGTATGTCGAGGTCGAGGTGGCGATGACCTCGGGGCTGTACGCGAACTGGATGTTCGAGATCGGGTGGTCGGTCGCGGCCGAGCAGGTCGTCACGGGCGTGGTCGAGGATGACGGACGCGGCTCGAGTGAAGTCAGCGGCGGTGGCGGCGCGGAGACCGGCGGTACGGGCGGCGGCGGCGGCGGCGCGGCGGGTGGCGGCGGGTTCGTTCCCGGCGGACGCGACGGCGCGCGGCGCGGCAGCCCCTCGATCAGCCCGGGCACCCGTCCGGGCAACGCTCCGCAGCGGGGCGGCGGGGGAGGCGCGCGATGAAGCGCCGTGATCGAAGTGGATCGCTGACGCGTCGCCGAGGGTATGTCCTCCCGATCGTGCTGCTGCTGACGCTGGTGTGCACGCTCGCGGCGACGGTGATGCTCAACCGTCAGAACGCCCAGACCGCCGCGGTGCGCCGGCAGATCGACCACTACCAGGAACACCACGGCTCGCGGGGGATCGAGGAGGTCATCGCCGCGTGGGTCGAGACGCTGGAGGTGAACGAACTGCCCGCGATCATCGCCGAGGACCCGAAGGTGCTCGACATGACGCTGGCCGACGGCTCGGTGGCGAGCGTGTTCCTTTCGGACGGGCAGTCGCGGGCGCTGGCGAGTTTCTCGGGGGTGGACGCGAGCGGGGCGACCGACGGGCCGGCGATCTACGAGATTCTGCAGGCGCTGGTGCCGATGGACGAGATCGCATCGGTGACGCGGGACGCGGGCCCGGTGGCGATCAGCGTGCAGGGGGCCGATCCGCGGGTGCTGACGGCGGCGATGCGGTATGTGACGGGCGATGAGAACACGGCCGAGGAACTGACGCGTGAGATCCTGCGTCGGCGGGAGCGCGAGGACCTGACGACGACGGGGCTGACGGCGATCGCGACGCGTGCGAGGCTGCCCCAGGAGCAGCGGGGGGTGTTCAACCGAGTGCTGGTCGCCGAGCCATCGATCTTCGAGATGCGGGTGGAGTTGCGGTCGGCGTCGGGCCCGGGGGGCGGGGGCGTGCTGGTGTCGGCGTACCGCGGTCTGTTGCGGGTGGAGACCGGTTCAAGCGGTTCGGCGGCGGGGCGGACGGCGATCCTGGAGTTCGAGCCCGTGGAACTGGAGCCGGGCGGGGCGGGTTGACGAGAGTGTGACGGGCCCGGCTTCGGCGGGGCGATTAGAGTAGATCGCGGCCCCGGTGTGTCGGGGCTTTGGGAAGGTGGACCGATGGCTGATGCACGGATGACCGAGCGCGTGGCGTTCGAGGGCGCGCTGGCGGGCAAACTGGCCGCCGTGACCCTGGTCGCGGGCGTGGTCATTGTGCTCGCGGGGCAGTCACCCTGGGCGACGGCGCCCGAGGGGCAGAGCCCCGAGCCAGCGCCGCTGGCGGAGGTCGCGGGAGGCCCGACGCAGAGCGACGAGGAGCCCTACATGCCCTTCCCCGAGATGATCGGGGCGGCGATGGAACTCTTCCCCAACGCGCCCAAGGCCCCGCCCCCGCCCGACGAGCCCGACACCCCGCCCGATCGCCCGGCCGACCCGACGGGCCCGGCGGTCAGCGGGCGGCAGGTGGCGTTCCTGGGCGCGATCCTGGGCCCGCGGACGAACTACGCGATCATCCAGATCAACGATCGGCAGGTGTGGATCCCCGCGGGCGAGTCGCGCGAGGGGATCGAGGTGCTGGAGGTGACCGAAGCCGGCGCGCGCGTGCGGTATGAGGATGGGCGCGAAACCGACCTCAAGCAGGGCGAGCGGCAGGGCGGGTCGCTGACGGTGCTCCGCCCGGCGTCGGGATCGCCGGGGATGGCCCGCCCGGGTGTGGCGCCCGGCGTGGTGAACGCGCCCGGAGCCGCGAGCGCCGTCAACAACGACGATCAGGACCGGCGCGTGATGGACCTGCAGGAAAGGCGTGCGCGGCGACTCGAGGAACTCGAGGAGCAGCGTCGGCGCCTGGCCGAGCAGCGCGGCGAGGGGGGTCGGTGACCGAACTGATCTGCTTCATCGAGCGGCGTGACCGGGGGGACCGGATCGCGCGCGTGCGGCTGCTCGGGCGCGATCTCGACGCCGAATGGACGCCCGCGGCGGCGGCCGAGGAGGACCCGCTCGCGGGCCCGCGCGCCGCGGCCGAGTGGGTGCGTCAGCGCCTCGGCGAGGCGGGTGCGAAGAAGCTCGAAGCGGTGTGCATCGATCCGGAGGGGGGCGTGTGCGCGTGGATGCGGCCGCCGACCGCCGCGGCGGGCGCGGTCGACGCGATCATCCGGCGAACGGGCGGAGAGGCGCTGCTGGCGGGCGTGGACGCGGAGATGGCGCGGGAGGGATCGGAGTTTGGGGCCGACGAGGGCTCGCTGCTGCCCGACCTGACCACGCCGGGCTCGGCGGGTGTGCAGGCGTCGGGGCAGATGCCCGGGGCGAACGGGTCGGCGGTGCTGGCGCCCGATGCGCGGATGACGGTGCTCGCGATGCGCGATGCCTCGGTGCGGGTGTTCCTCGATGGGCTCGATCGCGCGGGCGTGTCGGTCGGGCGCGTCGAATCGCTGTGGCACGCGATGGCGCGCGCGTGGGACGCGGGGGGCCTGCACGAGCGTTCGCAGGGGCCCGAGATCGTCGGGCAGCAGTCGCCCATGGTCGGCTCGGTGATTTTGCAGCCATCGGGTCGGCTGGCGTGGTGCTGGTCGCAGGGGGGCGAGTTGCTCGCGGCCGGTGCGGCGCGGTGCGCCGTGCGCGACGAGGGCCCGACCCCGACGCCCGCCGACGCGGCGCGGCTGGTGGGCGACTGGATGGCGTGGGGCGCGCAGATGGGGCGCGTGCCCCAGCGCGTGACCTGCGTGCTGCCCGAGGAGATGGGCGGCGACGCGGGGGCGTTCGGCTCGGCGCTCGCGGGGCTGTGGCGAGATGCGCCGGTCGACGCGATGACCGCCGACGACCCGGCGAAACTGACGCTCGAGCGGGAGCGTGGTCGACCCCTTCCGCCCGAGCCGGCCGACCCGTCGCGGCGGTCGCGTCGGCGATCGGTGGCGCTGGCGTTCCTGCTGATCGCGGCGGCGGGGCTGGGGATCGGCGGGACGCTGCTGATGTCAACGGTCGAGGGCGCGTCGCGCGGCGAGCGTCAGTTCGGGCTGCTGGCGGGGGGGCTTGCGTCGGTGGGGGGCGTGTTCGCGGCGTTCGTGGCGTGGCGGTGGTTCACGCTGAGCAAGGGCGAGCCGGCGGGTTCGTCGGCAGTCAGCGCGACGCGGGCGCTGATGGCGCTCTCGAGCCGACCCGGGCGCACGCACCGGTCGATGTTCCGCTGGACGGGCGTGGCGCTGCTGGCGTCGGGCGTGCTGGCGGGGATCGTGGGGTGGAAGCTGCGCGATCGGGCGGCCGAGACGCGCAACATCGCCGAGGGCTTCCGGCGGGAGGTCAACCAGATCTATCAGCGTTACGGCACCGAGCCGGCGTCGGGGGGCGTGGCGGTGCTGAAGATGGAGCAACTCGTCGGGACGATGAAGCAGCGGATGACCGCGCCGACGGGGCTGCCGACTGCCAAGCCGATCCTGCAGGAACTCGACGCGCTGATGACGATCCTGCCTTCGTACGGGCCCAGCGACGAACTGGCGCTGCAGAGCCTGACGCTCGATGACATCGGGCTGCGCCTGACGGTGCATGTGCCGACGCTCGAGTCGTTCACGACGGTGCGCGAGGCGCTGCGGCAGACGGTCAACAACGAGTACTCGAACCTGATCGACTGGAAGGCCGACCAGACCGTCGTGAACAACATCCAGGGCGTGCAGGTGCGCAAGGCGGACTTCTCGGCGAGCTGGCGTGCCGACGCGTCGCGGGGGGGCGGCTCGTGAGCGAGTCCTCTTACGACCGAGCGCCGATGACGCGTGACGACCGCGATGCGCTGGCGATGGCCGCCGGTGCCGCCGAGCGTCGCAACCGGCCGCGGATGATGATCGTGCTGGGCGCGGTGGTGCTGGTGGTGGGGGCGGGGGTGCTGGGGACGGGGCTGATGCAGGTCGGCTCGGCCGACGGGGCCCTGTCGGCGTCGCGCTCGCAGCTCCGCCGGATGAAGACGATGGAGCGGGAGATCGTCGCGCTGACCGAGCGGGCCGAGGAGACGGGCACCGGCGACACCTTCCGGCGGATCGGGGACCTCGAGACGCGGATCCAGGGGCTGGCCGAGCTCCGCGGGATGGCCGAGCCCGAGTTCCTCGACCGGCGTGAGGCCGATCGGAACATCCAGCCCGGGATGCAGCGTGTGGAGCTGCGCTATCGCGCGCAGGACCTGGATTTCGGGAAGATCGTCGGGTGGCTCGTGGACGCGACGCTCGATCCGAACACGCGGATCCCCGGGCTGGAGGTCAAGGCGCTGCGGCTGAACCCGCGCGACAATGTCTGGGCGGTGGAAGTCACCTTCAGCCGGTGGGAACGCCAGGAGACAGGATGATGCGTGAGTTCGTCGCCGGGTTTCGGACGGGAGCGGTGATCTGCCTCGCGGGGGCGGCGGTCTTCGCGTGGACGCTGGGGGCGTGCGCGCCGAAGCCGTCGGCGAGCGATCGCCGAGTGGATCCGGCGGAGCTGGACGAGTTGGCGCGGGCGCAGGCCGAGCGCCGGGCCGAGCTCGAGCGGGCCCGCAACGAGGCGATCGCTTTGGCGCAGCGGGCGCAGCAGGAAGCGGGCAAGGGGCGCGTGGGACCGGCGATCGAGCTGTACGGGCAGGCGCTGGCGCGGTGGAGCCGCATGCCCGGCGCGCACAACAACCTCGGGAAGCTGCTGGTGCAGGCCGGTCGGTACCAGGACGCGGCCGACGCGTTCTTCATCGCGTCGGAGCTGAGCCCGAGCGATCCGCGCCCGCTGGCGAACCTGGGCAAGCTGAAGATGGACATCGGCTGGCCGAGCGAGGCGTACGGGCACTACGAGAAAGCGCTCGAGCGCGATCCGAACGATCTGGAATCGTTGCGCGGGGTGATCGCCGCGGCGGACCTGCTGCGCCGGGCCGATGAGCAGGCGCTCGACTACGCTCGGCGGGCGCTGCTGCTCGAGACCGACGCGACCTGGCGTTCGTACCTGGAGCGGCAGCGGTACCGGATCGAGCAGGACATCGACGAGCCGTGATCGTCGGGCGCGCGACTCGATCGGGCGGTTCAGGTTAAGGATCAGAGGCGTTCGATCGCGTAGCTTGCGAGCCGGCTGCGTTCGCTCTTCTGCAGCGTGACATGCCCGACGATGCCCAGTCCCTTCATCTTCTCAACGACATAGCTGAGTCCGTTGGAGGAGTTGTCGAGGTAGGGGTTGTCGATCTGCCCGATGTCGCCGGTGAGGACGAGCTTGGTGCCCTCGCCAACGCGTGAGACGATGGTGCGGACCTCGTGGGGCGTCAGGTTCTGGGCCTCGTCGACGATCATGAACTGGTGTGGGATGGAGCGGCCGCGAATGTAGGTGAGGGGTTCGAGGACGAGCCGCCCGTCGACGACGAGCTTGTCGATGCGCTGCTCGGGGGTGTGGCTCTCGGGTGCCTGCCCGGTGGCGCCGCGGGTGGAGAGGAGGTAGCTGAGGTTGTCGAAGATGGGCTGCATCCACGCGGTGAGCTTCTCGTCCTTGTCGCCCGGCAGGTAGCCGATGTCGCGCCCCATGGGCATGATCGGGCGGGCGACCAGGAGCTTGTCGTAGCGTTCCTCGTTGAAGACCTTGGCCATGCCCGCGGCGATCGCGAGCAGGGTCTTGCCGGTGCCCGCGCCGCCAAGCAGCGTGACGAGCTGGATCTCGTCGTCGAGGAGCAGGTCGAGCCCCATGGTCTGCTGGACATTGCGCGGCACGATGCCGAAGGTCGGCTTGCGCTGCGTCGCGACGGGGATCAGGTGCTCGGTGTCGGCCAGGCGCCGCCCGAGCCCGGAGTGGGCGTCGTCCTCGGCGTCCTTGAGGATGACGAACTCGTTGGGCAGGAGCTCACGCACCTGGTCGGCGGTGCCGTCGTCCTCGTCGCCGGTCTCGAACGCGGCAGCGAGCGAGGGCACCGAGAGCATCCGCTCGCGGTAGAGCTCGTCGATCAGCTCGCCCGGGACGGTCAGGCTCAGGGCGCCGGTGTAGAGCCGGTCGGCATCGACTTTCTGGTTCTCGAAGTCCTCCGTCTTGATGCCCAAAGCGTCGCTCTTGATGCGCGCGCTCAGGTCCTTGGAGACGAAGACCGTCCGCTTGCCCGCCAGGTGCAGCTCGTAGGCGACGGCGATGATGCGGTTGTCGGGGCTTGGGTTCTCGATCGTCGGCGGGCGCTCGGGATCGGTCACATCGATGCGGATCGTGCCCGTGGCGTGCCCGTTGCCCCCGGCGACGCGGGCCACCCCGACCTGCGTGCCCAGCACGCCCCAGTTGACGCCCTCGGTCAGCCGCCCCTTGATGCGCAGCTTGTCGAGGTGGCGGATCGCCTGGCGGGCGTTGCGCCCGATGTCGTCCTCGCGGCGCTTCATCGTGTCCAGTTCCTCGATCACCGGGAACGGGATGACGACATGGTTCTCCTGGAAGACGAACAGGGCGTCGGGGTTGTGGAGCAGGACATTCGTGTCGAGCACGAAGTGCTTGGGCTCTTCTTCCCGGGCGGTGTCGGCTGCGTTCGTGGGGGCCTCGGTCATCGAGGTGGGGTTCTCCCGGGGGGTGGGGGTGTGCGCGGGCAATTCGGGCAGGCTGACCGTGGGGGTGGTCGGGGTCATGCGCGGCAGCATAGCGGCGGGCGTGCGCCCGCCCGGAGCCGCTCCGGTTCAGCCCGCGTCGGAATGCTCGGGCTCGGGGGACTTGGCGTCGTCGTTCGCGTTCTCGGGCGGGGCTTCCTCGGCGCGATCCGGGAAGCGTTGGCGCTCCATTTCCAGGATCCATCCCTCGAGCTTGTCACGCCGGAAGAGGTCGATGGGGATCTCCCTGCCGCCGAGCTTGGGGTGATCCTTGGCGATCTTGAGATGCACATAAAACTTATGCCAACGCCGCTTGTCCACATCCTCGAGGTCGTCGGGCGCGATCGATTCCCCCGTCGGGAGCGTCAGCGTCCGGGTCTCGGGGTCGAAGCGATACTTGCGCGTGGCGACCATCGCGACCAGGCCCGCGGCGTACAGCCCGACGGCCCAGCCCACCACAAAGATGATCCACTGGATCGCGATGTCGAAGGCGTGCAGGGGCTTGGGCGGGTTGCGGGTCTCCCACTCGGCGGTCAGCTCGGCCAGGCGCCCGTTGGGCTCGCGATCACCCTCGGCGTCGTAGGTCGTGTTGTCGGCCGAGAGCGCCCCGATGACGCGGAGGCCCTTGAGCCAGTTGAGTTCGTTGGACTCACGCTCCGAGAGCGAGGTGCCGTCTGACACCCGGCTTTCGAGGTCGGCCAGCCGCTCGCCGGGCAGGGAGATCGAGACCTCGCTGGCGCGCAGGTTCGTGCGCCCCGAGGCTTCGAGTGCGCTGCGGAGGTACTGCTGCTCGCGGTACTCCGCATAGCGGGCGCCGCGGGCGGGGTAGGCGACGAGCGCGTCGTAGAGCCCCCAGGTCCCGAAGCCGGCGAAGAGCACGAAGATGAAGAGCATGCGCCAGCGCCAAGCGGGGCGGAGCGTGGTCGTCTGCGAAGCGGTCATCGGGATCTCCGGAGGTCCGGGTCGTTCAGAGGGCCCGGCGGGGCGAGTGCGTGCCGGGCGGGGATGCCGGGCCCCGGAGGGGCTCGGACGCGGGCCGTACGCCCCGAATCATCGGGCGGATCGGTCGATCTCTTCGGCGCGGTCGATGGCGTGAAGCCACCAATGTTTGGCGATCAGGTCGCCACCGGGCCGCCGCATGAGTTCGTCGAACCCCCCCAGTTCGCACTCCCGAACCGGGATGCGGGGGTAGTCGTGGGGGCGACGGACGGCTCGGGAGAGCCAGATCGAGTGTTCGAGCCGATAACGAGCGGCCCGTCGACGCCAGTTTCGGGGTCGGAACCAACGCATGCGAACCGGAGTGTACTCATCCGCGGGCCGGGGTCCATGCAATACAATCCAAACGAGACACAAACATGGGATAGGGGCCGGCGGCGGTCGTCGGGGGCGCTGAGCCCCGTGATTGTGCGGGGGCGTAGGGGTCAAAAAAACTGCCATTTCGTTTGCATTTCTCATTTGACTGGTTCGGTCGGATCTGCGACCATTAGCGTCGAGTCATGGGAGTTGTGGTCGTCGAAAGGCGGCCCGAGAGAGTTCAGAGGGATCGGCCGGCGCAGCTTGATGCCCGGCCTACCGGTTCGAGCATTTCCGTTCGGCCGAGCGAGGAGAGAGACAAGATGCGCACCACCTTTGCTGCCGCTGCTGCGGTGATCGCGTTGGCCGGGACCTCGGCGCTGGCCCAGGTTCCGTGGTCGACTCCGGCCGGCAACGGCACCTTCTTCAGCTGGGCCAACGGCCAGTCGCAGAACGGGCTGTTCGGCGATCCGTTCCTCGCCGGCGGGAACACCCTTGTGTTCACCCCCGTGGGCTTCATCTCCGAGAGCACCGACGGCGGGACGGTCACCGTGGGCGACACGGTCGAGTTCGACCTCTTCGCCGACGCGGGCTTCCAGATCTCGGCGCTGCAGATCCAGGTCTTCGGCAGCTACACCGTCGCCGGTCCGGGCGCCTCGTCCGAGATCAACGGCTCGCTCGATGTCGATGAGATCGCCGGCTCGGCTCGCTCGGCCGGTTCGCCGCTGTTCGTCTCCCCGTCGGGCCCGTTCACCTCGGGCACCGGCACCTTCAGCGGGACCTCGCTGGCCGACCTCTCGACCGGCGCGCCCTTCACCCAGATCCATGTCGCGTTCAGCGCCGACCTGATCACGATCAGCATCCCCGGCTCGACGGCTCAGATGTCGCTCGATGTCGCGGGCAGCCAGGTCGCGATCACCGTCGTGCCCGCCCCGGCGACCGCTGCCCTCGGGCTGCTGGGCCTGGGCCTCGTCGGCCGCCGCCGCCGCTGAGTCTGACTGATTGATCCGCGATGACGCGTGAAAGCGCGTCATCGCGATTCGCGTCCGGCCTGCGTGGATGTTCAGCCGGGCGCACACGAGAGAGAGACCGCCGGCGGTGGAGAGAGACGCCCCGGCTCGACTGGTTCGAGGGAGACAGCAATGACCAAGACCCAGACCATGAGCGGCGTGATCACGCTCGCCCTGCTGGCGGGAACCGCCGCGGCCCAGATCCCGTGGAGCAACCCCAACGGGATGACCAACAACTACACCTTCTCCAACGGGCGCAGCGCCAACGGGTTCTTCGGCGACCCGACCTTCGCGCCCGACGGCACGATGATCTTCAACCCGATCAACTTCCGCGCCGAGTCCATCGGCGGAACGCCCGATCAGATCACCGACCAGCTCCAGGTGACGATCAACGCCAAGCCCAACTTCAACATCACCGGCATCCGCATCACCGAGTTCGGCGACTACACGATCGCCGGTAACGGCGAGGTGACCGTCGGCGGCGGGCTCTTCCTGACCAACCTCAATGTCTTCGGTGTGCGCACCGACACGCTCGTCAGCACCCCGGGCTCGCCCATCACCACGCCCACCCCGGGCGCCATCTGGTCGGCGTCGGTCTTCATCGACCTCTCCGACCAGGTCGGTCTGTGGAACAGCATCACGCTGCAGCTCGACAACACCCTGACCGCCCGCACCTTCGACAGCACCTCCACGGCGCTGATCGAGAAGAAGGTCGTCGGCGGAGGCGTGCTCATCGAGATCGTGCCCGCCCCGGGCTCGGTCGCCCTGCTCGGCTTGGCCGGGCTCGCCGCGACCCGTCGCCGCCGCGGCTGAGCCGCCCGATCCATCTGTGCTTCCTTCCGAGCCCGGGCCCTCATCGGCCCGGGCTCTGTTTCTGCGCCCGCCCGTCGACGCGGACCGCGCGTCACGCCCGGGGCGCGGATCGATCGCGCACCTCCCGGCCTCGCGGGTCGATGTCCGCGACGAGGTGGAGTCACGCGGCATCGACTCACGTGGCGAGGGCTTCGGTCAGTCCTGGATGGCTCGGGTCGCGTGGGGATGAACGGATCAAACGCCGCGCGTCTTGCGCGGATCGGTGGGCTCTTGGGCCGGGCCCCGGCTCAGGTGCCGAGTTCGCTGACATAGTGGTCGAGGAAGACCTGGAGATCGGTGCCGTCGACGATGCCGTCGCCGTTCGCGTCGGCTGTCGCGTCGCCCCGGATGAAGGCGTCGATGAAGACGAAGAGGTCGTTGTCGGTGATGTACCCGTTCGCGTCGGCGTCGGCGACGCGGTGGCGGACGCCGATCCACGAGCCGCGGAGTGAGCCGGAGAGCGAGCCGCCCTGGATTCCGGCGACGAGATAGGGCTGGTCGGCTCCCGAGGCGTACTCGATGCGGAGGTCGTGGGGGTGTTCGCCCAGGTAGAGCCAACCGGTGTTCCCGCCGGCGAGTTTGTCGTCGAGGCTGGAGGTGTACGCGACGCAGACGCCGTCGACCGTGACGCGGGCGGTGCCCGAGGCGTCGAGCGTGATCCGGTAGAGACCGGGCTCGGGGACGATCAACTCGCCGATGAACTCGGCGGCGATGTCCCGCACCAGCCCGCTCTGCCCGAAGGGTTTGCCCGGCGCAGGGGTCATCGAGATGTTTCGCTCGAGCGTCGCGATCACCGGGATCGAGCTGTCGAAGTTGGGCAGGCCTCCCGCGGCGGGGGACGCGAGGTTGAAGTACCGGGCGCTGAGCCCCTGCAGCAACGGGCGGGAGCGATCGAAGCCGACGGGGGGCTCGCCGAGGCGCATGGTCTGGCAGTGGCCGTCGCCGTTGTCGCCCGCGACCGAGCCGAAGCCGTCGGGCTCGGCGAAGGGATCGGTGGTGTCGCCGACGATCGTGCGGAGGGCGGCGAGGGCATCGACGACGCCCGCGCCGAAAGAGTCATCCCGACCCGATTCGCCGATGTCGTCGGCCGAGTCGATGAGGATGGCTTCGACCTCGGCGGGGGAGAGCGTCGGGTCGGCGAGCCAGACGAGGGCGGCGGTGCCCGAGACGATCGGAGCGGCGAAGCTGGTGCCGGACTGGCTCCCGAACTGCCCGTCGTTGCGGGTCGAGCGGATGCCGACCGAGGGAGCCGCCAGGTCGACGCCGGGCCCGAAGCTCGAGTCCGGGGCGAGGCGGTCCTGGTTGTTGGTGCCGCTGACGACGGTGACGCTGGGGTGGTTGAAGTTCTTGTTCTTGCTGCCGTTGCCGATGGGCCAGACGAGCAGGACGCCGTTGTTGCGGGCGTACTGCCCAAGGGTCTCGCTCGAGCCGGCCTCGACGCCGTCGAACCCGACATTGACGATCTTGGCGCCGTTCTGGATGGCCCAGATGATCCCGTCGCTGATGTCCGAGGAGAACGCCGCCCCGTTGCCGAGGTTCGAGGCGCGGACGGGCATGATGCCGACATTCAAGGACACGCCCGCCACGCCGAGGTCGTTGTTGGTGATCGCGGCGGCGACGCCGGCGACGACCGTGCCGTGCCCGTTCACATCCGTGACCGGGGCGCCCTGCTGCTGCGTGGCGCGGAAGCTCGAGTTGTACCCGGGGACCATCACGCCGGCGAGGTCGGGGTGATCGGTGTCGACGCCGGTGTCGACGAACGCGATGGTGATCCAGCCGGGGCCCGGGACGACCAGGTCCCACGCATCGAACGCGCGGATGCGGGGCAGGTGCCACTGCTGGCCGGCCATGGGATCGTTCGGCGGGCTCCACGCGGGGTAGAGCAGCCAGTTGGGCTCGATGCCGACAAAAAGCCCGGTCGAGGCCAGTTCGCGGGCGAAGTCGAGTTCGGAGACGCCCGCGGGGATGCGGACGACACGCTGATCGATCGCGGGGATGGCGTCGATCTGCTCGCCGCCGAGCCCGGCGATCGCCGCTGCGATCGCGTCGCTCTCAGCGGCCGCGCGAGGCCGGACGAGCAGCATGCCCGTCAACTCGCGGGCGCCGCGCACAGGCACGAAATCACTCGGATCCACGCGCAGCACGCCCGTGACACCGGCGACTTCGGACGCTCCGGCAGTCTGTACCGGAGGCGTCGTCGCTCCGGAGACAGACACGCACAGCCCAGCGGCGGCTGCCACAGCTACACCGACACCATGTCGAAACACGGCGACTCCTCCCTCGGTATCCGCCGGGATCTCCCTCTCCCCGGGGATCCCCTCTGATTCCCGGTCCATTGAATCCGATCACGGGCCGGCGCTCAAGCCCCGAAGAGCAGGATATCGGGTCTTTTGACGCGAACTGTGCACGGTCTTGATGCCCGGAAAGAGCGGGGCGGGATGCGCGCGGCGGGCGAGGGAAATCCGGGTATCCCGGGTGACACGGGCGGGCGGAGGATCTATCCTCATCGCCCGCGGCTACCCGCCGCGTCCCGGCGGGCCTGTAGCTCAGTTGGTTAGAGCGCACCCCTGATAAGGGTGAGGTCACAGGTTCGAATCCTGTCAGGCCCATTCGTCCCGGTTGGGTTCTCCCCGGACGCCCCCCTCCTCCCAGAGCCGTTCATGGCCCAGCGGACCTTCATCGAAGACTTCCGGAAGTTCTTCGGGCGTGGTCTGGCGATTCTGCTGCCTTCGATCCTCACGCTGTGGATCCTGTGGCAGCTCATCGCGTTCGTCTACACCAATGTCGGCGAGCCGATCAACAAGGCGATCCGCCTGGGCGTGCTCGAGGTGATGCCCTTCGTGCTGGGCGACGCCAAGCCCCCCCCGCCGCACAGCGACGCGGGCCCGATGGAAACCGTCGACGACCAGACGCCCGACCCGTCGGTGCCCGCGTGGTACGCGCCGACGGATCGGCAGGTCCGGGCGTACCTCGAGGAGCGGGCCCGCGGCGGGACCGAGGCGATCCCTCCCATCGGCACGGATGCGTACGCCGAGCGGTTCGATCGCGGGCGCATCGAGCTCCGCCGCATGCTCTTCCGCGACTGGTGGAACTCGCAGTGGTACCTGGAGGCGACCGGGCTGATCGTGGCGATCATCCTGATCTATCTCTGCGGGCTGCTGCTGGGCAACCTGATCGGCCGGCGGGTCTACACGACCCTCGAGCGCGTGCTGGCGCGCGTGCCGGGCTTCAAGCAGATCTATCCGCATGTCAAGCAGCTCGTGGACCTGGTGATGGGCGAGAAGAAGATGGCCTTCAGCCGGGCGGTGCTCATCGAGTGGCCCAGCAAGGGGCTGTGGTCGGTCGGGCTGGTCACGGGCGACTCGATGAAGGCGGCCCGGAAGGTCGCCGGCGGGGAGTGCCTGGCGGTCTTCATCCCCTCGACCCCCACGCCCTTCACCGGCTTCACGATCACCATCCGCGTCGAGGATGTGGTGGACCTGCCCATCACCATCGACCAGGCGATGCTCTACATCATCACCGCCGGCGTGCTCAGCGCCGACGCGCCCGTCGAGCCGGGCAAGGGCCCGGGCGAGGTGTCGGCGATCATCGCCAACGCCGTGCCCCGCGAGGCCCCGCCCGGCACGCGCTCCCTCGCCGACGGGGACTTGGGCCGGGCGGTCGATCCCGACCCGCGGGACGCCTGAACCCCGCGACCCACCGCCCATTCCGGCTATGATCGGCTGAACCGCACACCGGGCACGGGAGGCACCGCGATGAGGATCGATGTGGTCGGAAAGCACATGGAGGTGACCGATCCGATCCGGGAGTACGCCGAGCAGAAAGCCGCCAAGCTCGTCAAGTTCTTCGATGGCGTCCAGGAGATCACCATCCACCTGACCGCCGACACGCACCACCAGACCGGCTCGTACGATGTCGAGTTCGTGATCGCGGTGGTCAAGCACGACGACTTCGTCGCCAAGGCCCAGGACGAGGACATCTATAAGGCCATCGACGCGGCGGTCGCCAAGTCCACCCGCCAGCTGACCGACTTCAAGGAGAAGCTCCGCGAGAGCAAGCGATCCTGACGACCGTTCCCGCAGAGGGCCCGCCCGTTCCAGGGCGGCGTGTATCCGGAGCCGAACCGCCGATGAAACTCGCCGACCTCGTCGTTCCCGACGCCATCATCACCGACCTGGGGTCCTCGTCGCGCGACGAGGTCATCGCCGAACTGCTCGACGCCCTCGCGTCGGCGGGGACGATCGACCGGGCCCTGCGCGACGAACTGCTCGCCAGCGTCCTGGAGCGCGAGCAGAAAGGCTCGACCGGCTTCGGCAAGGGCGTCGCCGTTCCCCATGTCAAGCACTCTTCGACCCAGCGGATGGCCGCGGCGATCGGGCTCAGCAAGGGGGGCGTCGACTTCAACGCCCTCGACAAGCAACCCGTCTACTCCGTCTTCCTCCTGCTCAGCCCGGCCGACAAACCCGAGGAGCACCTCCAGGCGATGGAGGTCATCTTCAAGAACCTCAGCAAGGACACCTTTCGCAGGTTCCTCCGCCAGGCGAGCACCCGCGAGGATGTCCTCACCCTGCTCGACGAGGCCGACGCCCAGCAGTTCTCCGCCTGATTCCTCCCTGCACTCGCCCGCCCGCCCCCGCGAGCGAGACGCGGGCTGTTCGACCGGGGGCCGGATCCATCGGCGTGCGCATCGCGATCAAAGCCAAGATCGTCAATCGGCTCGGGCTGCACGCGCGGCCGGCGATGTCGTTCGTCGACCTCGCCGGCGAGTACCGCTCGGCCGTTCTCGTCCGCAAGGGCGATCAGGAGGTCGACGGCAAGTCGATCATGCAGATGATGATGCTCGCCGCCACCCAGGGCACCGAGATCGAGATCGTCTGCGAGGGCGAGGACGCCGAGCCCTGCTCGGCCGCCCTGCGCAAGCTCGTCGCCTCGGGCTTCGACGAGGACTGAGCCCCGCCCCGCGGTCCCCGGCGATCACGCCCGGTCCCTCCCTGCCAGTCTCGCGCCATCCGCCTCAACCCGCCGCCCGGGCCCCCGCGCCGGCTCGGACATGCACGATCGGGGCTTCGGGCTGCTCTTCGGAGGCGCGTCGGCGGATGATCGCCCCGAGTGCCGCCAGACGCTGCTCGATCTGCTCGTACCCGCGGTCGATGTGGTAGACCCGGTTGACGATCGTCGATCCCTCCGCCGCCAGCCCGGCGATCACCAGCCCCGCGCTGGCGCGGAGATCGCTCGCCATCACCGGGGCCCCGATGAGCCTTCGCGCCCCCGACACCACCACCGTCGCGCCCTGGCGGTGCAGGCGCGCGCCCATCCGGGCCAACTCGGCGACATGCATGAACCGCTCGGGGAAGATCTTCTCGGTCACCACCGAGTTCCCCTCGGCCAGGCACAGCAGCGCCATCAGCTGCGCCTGCAGGTCCGTCGGGAAGCCCGGGTGGGGCTGGGTCGTCACCTCGACGGGCTGGAGGATCCGCGTGCTCGTGACCCGGCAGGTCGCGCGCATCGGGTCGGCATCGTCGAGCACGCCCACATGCACCCCGACCGCTTCGAGCCGGTCGGTCACCGCCATCATCGCATCCAGCGGGCAGTTCTCGATCGTCACATCCCCGTTGGTGATCGCCGAGGCGCACATGAAGGTGCCCGCCTCGATGCGGTCGGCGATGACGCGGTGGGTCGTCCCCCCCAGCGACTCGACGCCGTGGATCGTCACCCGCGGGCTGCCCGCACCCTCGATCCGCGCGCCCATCGCGACGAGCAGGTTCGCCAGGTCGACGACCTCGGGCTCGCACGCGGCCGACTCGATGATCGTGGTTCCCTCGGCCAGTGTCGCGGCGCTCATGACATTGGCGGTCCCCAGCACCGTCGACCCGAACGCCCCGCCCAGGAAGATCCGCGCGCCGCGCAGCCGCCCGCCGGGCGTGCGCGCGACGATGTCGCCGTTCTCGAGCCGGATGTCGGCTCCCAGCGCCCGCAGCCCGCGGATGTGCAGGTCGACCGGGCGGTCGCCGATGGTGCATCCCCCGGGCATCGAGACGCGGGCCGACCCCCGCCGGGCGAGCATCGGCCCGAGCACGCAGATGCTCGCGCGCATCGTGCGCACGATCTCGTAGCGTGCGTGGCTCTCGGACGCGTCCTGCACATGCAGCGTCAGGGTGCCCTCGTCGCCCGAGCCCCCGCCCAGCGACTGGCACCCGAGTTCGCCCAGCAGCTTCTTCATGCTGCGGATGTCGGCCAGGTCCGGGACATCCAGCAGGCGCAGCGGCTCGTCGGTCAGCAGCGCCGCGGCCATCTGCGGGAGCGCCGCGTTCTTGGCGCCGTTGATCCGGACCTTCCCCTCCAGACGCCGACCACCCTCGATCTCGAACACATCCATGCGTTCCTCCCGCGCCAATCCGTTGCGCTCGCTCGCCGCGTCCGGCGTTGCGTGGGCAAGGTATCCGCCCGCCCGTGCCCCCGCCGCGGAAGCTCTCCCGGGCTGTCGATTGGGGCGCGGCTGTGGATCGGGCTCCCCGATCGGCATCACCCATCCAGCCCGCACGATCCGAACGGATCGCCCGGTCGGCGGAAACCTCACCCGACGCGGAGGATTGGAGTTGCCGCGGGTGGTTTCTTCGCCGGGCGATTGGCACCGTTCAGTCGCGGGTCGGGCTCGTCGCCCGGCTCCCGGCGTCGGACGCGGGATGGGCCACGCCGGAACCGAGGAGGAGCTGACTGATGAACGCAACCAAGGCACTCAAGCTCGCGGCCGGCATGCTCTGCGCCGCGGCCACCGTTTCCCACGCCCAGACCACCACCAGTTTCGGCGGGGGCGACGATCTGCCCCAGTCGATCACGCTCACCGGCACCGTGCGCGACTTCCAGGACTCGCACCCGGACTTCCAGCGCAAGCCGACCGCCGGCTTCGGGCACTATGTCTACATGGTCGCCGACAGCCTCGACGCCGAGGGCAAGCCCGTGTTCGCCTCGACGGGGTACAAGCTCACCGGCGACTGGCGCGACAGCCAGAACCGCAAGATCATGCCCCCGCGCGACCACCTGCCCATGCAGGAGAGCGACTCCTCGGGCTCGACCCAGTCGAGCCAGGGCGGCGCGCTCACCACCGCGTCCAACTTCTCGCAGTGGTTCCGCGATGTCCCGGGCGTGAACATCTCCAAGCCCGTCTCGATCACCCTCACCCGCGCCGCCGACAGCAATGTCTATGTCTTCGACGACAAGAACGACTCGCTCTACCAGAGCCGCGGCGGGTTCTTCCCGATCGACAACGAGCTCTACGGCAACTATGCGAGCTACGGCAAGAACTTCCACTTCACCTACGAGCTCCAGACCGAGTTCATCTACAAGGAGGGCACCGGACAGGTCTTCACCTTCACCGGCGACGACGATGTCTGGGTCTTCATCGACGGCAAGTGCGTCATCGACATCGGCGGCGTGCACGCCGCGGTCAACCAGACCATCAACCTCGACCGCCTCGAGTGGCTCGAGAACGGCCGGAGCTACGAGCTCAAGTTCTTCTTCGCCGAGCGGCATGTCACCCAGTCCAACTTCCGCATCGAGACCACCCTCAACCTCCGCACCGTGAGCATGCCCGCCACCACCGCCCTTTACGATTGATTCCACCCACCCGCCCGCGATCTGCGCTTCTCCGACTCGGAGCGCGGATCCGCCCGAAGGCCCCGGCGTGCGTGCCGGGGCCTTCTCTTTGCGCGCCGCAACGCCGGGCGAACACGCGCCCGGGCCCGGCTCTCTCCCTCTGACTATCTCTTCTCTCTCGACAAGTGGCTCAGCGCCAGCGGTAGTACGACCCGGGGGAACGCCGCTCAGTGGGGGGGAAGAACAGCATCTGCTCGGGCGACCGCGGCACATACAGGTACCGTGCCCGGCTTAGATCGGGCAGGGGTTCGTTCGAGCGGGTCAGGGCCGTCGGCAGCCGCCCCGCATCCCCGATCAGCACCTCGTCGCGTCGGTGAGTCCACCAGCCCTCGCCATCGCTCCGACCCACCAGGGCCGCGCTCGACTCGCCCGGGAAGACGGTCTCCCACCGCGGGGCGGCGTCGAACACCAGCGGATTCGGCTCCGACCGGCACGCGGCGAGCAGCCCGCCCAGAGCCGCGAGCGTCGCGAGCCGTGCCGCCCGCCCGAACGGGCCCGTTGTGCGGGGAAGAGAGCGCATGCCGGGTCCAGGTGCAACGGGCGCGCCGAGCCCGGCGAACCCGGCTCACGCCCGCCACGCGGCGGTCCCGGCCCGGCAAACACCCTCGGCGCGTTGCTCCCACACCACGCCCGCGCCCGGCGCGTCGCGTCCGGGCGACACCCCGCGTGATCGGACCTTTGCGCCCCCTTGACCGATGCCGACCCCGCTGGGCCCTAGCATCGCCGTTGCATCCTCAAGAGGAGTTCCCTGCATGAACCGCCCCGCCCACGGCGCACGCTCGTTCCGGCTGTCCCGCTGGATGCTGCCGTTGCTGGCGTGCTCGGCGCTGCTGGCGCCCGCGTGGGCGGTCCAGCCCGAGCGGGCCGAGCGAACCGACCGAACGGATCGGGCCGATCGGACCCGCGACCGTCAGCCCGAAGGCCCCCGGCGCGTGATCTTCATCCTCGCCGACGGCATGGGCGTCGCGATGCTCAGTTCCGTCGACCTCCTCCGCGAAGCCGACGCACCTCTCGCGATCGAGTCCATGCCCGTCACCGGACTCATCAAGACCTCGTCGCGGACTGGCCCCGTCACCGACTCGGCCGCGTCGGCGTCCGCGTACGCGACCGGGCACCGCGTGCGCAACGGCTCGCTCTCGATCACCCCGCAAGGAACGCCGCTGACGACCGTTCTCGAAGCCGCCCGCGACGCCGGGCTCGCGACGGGCATCATCACCACCACCGATCTGACCGACGCCTCGCCCGCGGCGTTCGCGTCCCATGTTCCCTCGCGTCGCCTCCACGCCGAGATCTTCAAGGAGATCATCGACACGCGCCCCGACCTGATCGTCGGCGGCATCGGCAAGGCGAGCATCCAGGAACTCGGGCTGGACAAGGACGACCTCCCCGAAGGCACCCGCCCAAAGGCCCCCGCGTTCATCGAACGCGCCGCCAGTGCCGGCTACCGCGTGCTCGACAGCGATGAGGCCATCCTCGATGAACTCGCCAGCGACGCGGGCACGCCCGTCCTCGCCCTGGCCGACCCGCGCGCGAACTTCGACGACAATTACGGCCCGCCGCTCGCGGACACCCTCGAACGCGCCCTGGCCACCCTCGCCCGCGATCCGGAGGGCTTCTTCCTCTTCGTCGAGCAGGAAGAGACCGACTCGGGCGGGCACGCCAACGACCTCGCGCGCGTCATCGCCGGCGTCGAGGAGGTCGATGCCGCCCTCCGCGTCGCGCTCGCCTTTCAGCGGGAACACCCCGGCACGCTCATCGTGCTCACCGCCGACCACGACACCGGCGGGCTGAGCCTCGACTCGGGCGATTACGAGTCGGGCCGGGCCGACACGCTCTGGCTCAGCGGCAACCACACCACGCACTGGGTGCCCATCTACGCCAAGGGCCCGGGTGCCGGCCGGTTCACCGGCGTCCATGAGAACCGAGCCGTCGCCCGCCTGCTCGCCCGCGGGCTGGGGCTGGACTGGACCCCTCAGCGGGTCGAGGCCTCGGAATGGGTCGTGCCCGAGCGGCGCGGCATCGGCCGCTGAGTCTCCCCTCGTCAGCCCGCGCCCGCCGGATCCCTTGACACCCCGCCGCGACGCGATATTGTAGCCTATGCTACATTTCCGCCGGCGTGGCCGGTGCGCGCCCGTCGGCGGTCCCGGAGCCCGCATCATGAACCGCAGCAACGACACCAGCCCCAGACCGTCGGGCCGCGACCGTCGGCTCTTCTCGTTCCGACGCGCCGCCCGGAACTGCCTCGCGCTGGCGTGCGGGCTCGTGGCGCTCGCCGGCTGCGGCGGCCCGGGTGAGCCGCCCGACGCCGACGGCTCCTACACCATCGTCGCCACGACCGGCATGGTCCGTGACATCGCCCAGCGCGTCGCGGGCGACGACGCGGCCGTCATCGGGCTCATGGGCCCGGGCATCGATCCGCACCTCTACAAGCCCACCCGCAGCGACTCGCAGCGCCTCCTCGATGCCGATGTCGTCTTCTACAACGGCTTGCTGCTCGAGGGGAAGATGACCGATGCGCTCGTCCGGGCCGCGTCGGCGGGCAAGCGCGTCCGGGCGGTCACCGAGCTGATCGACGAGCAGTACCTGCTCGAGCCCGAGGAGTTTGCGGGGCTCTACGACCCGCATGTCTGGATGGACCCCGCCGCGTGGACGCGTGCCGTCGAGGTGGTGCGCGACGAACTGAGCGAGTTCGACCCCGACCGCCGCGCCGACTACACGATCAACGCCGAGCGTTACCTCGAGGAGATCCGCGCCCTGGATGACTACGCCCGGCGCGTGCTGGCGACCGTCCCCGAGAACCGCCGCGTCCTCGTGACCGCCCACGACGCGTTCAACTACTTCGGGCGTCGCTTCGGCTTCGAGGTCGTCGGCATCCAGGGGCTCTCGACCGAATCCGAAGCCGGCGTCCGCGACATCGAGCGCCTCGTCGATCTCATTGTCGAACGAGACATCCCCGCGGTCTTCGTCGAATCGACCGTCTCCGAGCGCAACATCCGGGCCCTGATCGACGGCGCCCGCGCCCGTGGGCACGCCGTCACCATCGGCGGCAGCCTCTTCTCCGACGCCATGGGCGACGAGGGCACCTACGAGGGAACCTACCTCGGCATGATCGATCACAATGTCACGACCATCGCGCGCGCGCTCGGGGGCGAAGCGCCCGAGCGGGGCATGGCCGGGAAGCTCGCGCCATGACCGCCCGCCCCTTCCCGGCGTCCCGCGCCGCCTCTCTCGCCGAGCGCCCCGAGCACTCGCCCGACAGCCCGCTGTCGATCCACGCCATGACCGTCGCGTACCACCGCAAGCCCGTGCTCTGGGATGTCGACTACGACGCGCCGCCCAACCAGCTCATCGCCATCGTCGGGCCCAACGGCGCCGGCAAGAGCACGCTCATCAAGGCCTGCCTCGGGCTGGTTCCCATGGCGTCGGGTCAGGTCGAGCTCTGGGGCGAGCCCTACCGCCGCGTGCGCGCCCGCATCGGGTATGTCCCCCAGCGGGAAAGCGTCGACTGGGATTTTCCTGTTTCGGCGCTCGATGTCGTGTGCATGGGGCGGTACCGGAAGATCGGCTGGTGCCGCCCCGTCTCGCGCGCTCACAAGGATGCCGCCCGCGCCTGCCTCGACCGCGTCGGCATGCTCGACTACGCGTCGCGCCAGATCAGCCAGCTCTCGGGCGGGCAGCAGCAGCGGGTGTTCCTGGCGCGCGCGCTGGCGCAGGAAGCCGATCTCTACTTCATGGACGAGCCCTTCGCCGGCGTCGATGCGGCGACCGAACGCGCCATCGTCGCCGTCCTCCGCGAGCTCAAGGACGCGGGCAAGACCGTCATCGTCGTCCACCACGACCTGCAGACCGTCCCGGAGTACTTCGACCAGGTCATCCTGCTGAACATGCGCGTCGTCGCCGCCGGGCCCGTCGCCGAGGTCTTCAACCGCGACAACCTCCACCGGACCTACGGCGGTCGGCTCACGCTCCTCTCCGAAGCCGCCGAAGCGATCGCCCAATCCCGCAAGCCCTGACCCGCAAACCCTGACCCGGCATGGCCACGCTCGCCCTCCAGCACCACCCGCCGACCTCGATCACCAGCGTGACCGATGCGTGGCCGACCTGGCGCGAGATCCTCGACACCCTCACCCTCCAGGCGGGTTTCAACACCACCGTCGTCATCCTCGGCACCACGCTGCTTGGGCTCGCCGGCGGGATCGTCGGCGTCTTCGCCCTCCTCCGCAAGCGCTCCCTCGTCGCCGACGCGCTCAGCCACGCGACCCTGCCCGGCATCGCGCTGGCGTTCCTCGCCGCGACCGCGCTGGGCGTGCAGGGCCGATCGCTCCCGGTGCTGCTGCTCGGGGCGACGGTCACGGGCGTCGTCGGCGTCGTCTGCATCCAGGCGCTGCTGCGCGCCACGCGCCTGCGCGAGGACGCGGCGATCGGGCTCGTCCTGAGCGTCTTCTTCGGGCTCGGCATCGTCCTGCTGAGCTACATCCAGACCAACGCGTCGGCCGGCGCCGCCGGGCTCGACGCGTTCATCTACGGGCAGACCGCCGCCATGAGCCGCGCCGACGCGCTCCTCATGGGAGGCATCGCTCTCGCATCGGTCCTCGCCGCGTCCATCCTGCTCAAGGAGTTCACCGTCGTCTGCTTCAACGACGCCTTTGCGCGCGTCACCGGGTGGCCCGTCGGGCTGCTCGACCTGGGCATGATGGCGCTCGTCGTCGTCGTCACCGTCGCCGGGCTGCAGGCCGTCGGGCTCATCCTCGTCGTCGCGATGCTGATCATCCCGCCCGTCGCGGCGCGCCTCTGGACCGATCGGCTCTGGAAACTCCTGCTCATCGCCGGGGTGCTCGGCGCCGTCAGCGGCTACCTCGGCTCGGCGCTCAGCGCCCTCCTCCCTCGCAAGCCCGCCGGCTCGGTCATCGTCCTGACCGCGGGCGTCATCTTCACGCTCAGCCTGCTGGTGGCGCCCGGAAGAGGCGTCATCGCGTCGACGGTACGCCGCATCGCCCAGCGCCTGCGCTACGCGAGCGATCACCTCCTTGAAGCCGCCGCGGCGCGACCGGCATCCGACCGCTCCGCCCATCCGGATCCCGCGCAGGTTCCCGAGCCGCTCTCGGCCGAGGATCTCCGCGCCATCGCCCGCCAGCGCCGCTGGTCGCGCCCGTTCCGCGCGCTGGTCCTGCTGCAACTGCGCGTGCGGGGCCTGATCACCCGCGACGCCGGCGGGCTCGTGCTCACCCCCGCCGGGCTCGAGCGAGGCCGCCGCGTCGCCCGCAACCACGCCCTCTGGGAGCAATACCTCATCGAGTACGCCGACATCGCCCCCAGCCATGTCGACTGGTCGGTCGATCAGGTCGAGCATGTGCTCTCGGGCGAACTTGTCGACCGGCTCGAGCGGGCCCTCGCCCGCCGCGCGCAGGAGGGCGCGCGATGATCGCCCTCTCCCCCGGTGCCGACCTCTTCCCGCTCGCGGCGGCCGTGCTCTCGGCGATCACCTGCGCGGCCCTGGGCAACTTCCTGGTCCTGCGCCGGCTCAGCCTCATGGGCGACGCGATCAGCCACAGCGTGCTGCCCGGGCTGGTCATCGCGTTCCTGATCGCCTCGACGCGCTCGCCCATCGTCATGTTCGCCGGCGCCGCGATCGCGGGCGTCGCCACGGTCGTTCTGGTCGAACTCGTCAAGCGGCTCGGGCGCGTCGAGCCCGGCGCCGCGATGGGCGTGGTCTTCAGCATCCTCTTCGCGCTGGGCGTGCTGCTGATCGAGCAGGCCGCGGTGCGCCATGTCGATCTCGACGCCGAGTGCGTGCTGCACGGGCAACTCGAGACGCTGTGGTGGCCCGGCGCACCCGCGTCGTTCGCGGGGGTCCTCCACGCCGACACCCTCGCCGCCGTTCCGCGCCAGGTCTGGACGCTGCTGATCACCGCGCTCGGCTCGCTCGCCTTCGTGACGCTGCTCTTCAAGGAACTGCGCCTCGCCGCGTTCGACCCGGCCCTTTCGACGGCCCAGGGCTTCCACGCCGGCGTGCTCCACTACTCGCTGATGATCCTCGTCGCCGCCGCCACCGTTGCTTCCTTCGAAGCCGTCGGCTCCATCCTCGTCATCGCGATGCTCATCGCCCCCGCCGCGACCGCCCGCCTGCTCACCGACCGGCTTCGCGCGCAGATCCTTGTCTCGCTGGTCCTCGCCGTCGTCGGCGCCGTCGCGGGCTATCTCGCCGCGACGCTGCTGCCCGCGGCGATCGGGTTCGACGCGGTCAACATCGCCGGCTCCATCGCCGTCACGCTCGGCGTGATCCTCACCGCCTCGGTCTTTCTCGCGCCGCGCCACGGCGTCATCAGCCGACGCCTCCACCACCGCGCCCTCGCCCGACGCGTCGCGCTCGACGACCTGCTCGCCACGCTCTACCGCGTCCGCGAATCGGGCTCGCCCGAGCCGCAGGCGGCGGCCCTCAACCCGCGGGCCCTCCGCCTCGCGGCCGATCGCGGGCTGATCTCCCTGCAGGGCCCGGCCCCGCGCCTCACCGACGCCGGGCTCGAGACCGGCCGCGAACTGGTCCGCCGACACCGCCTCTGGGAGCGCTACCTCGTCGACCGCGCGGGCTTCGCCCCCGACCATGTCCACGACCCGGCCGAACTGCTCGAGCATGTCCCGCTCGAGCCCCCGGCGACGGCGCGCACCGATCCCCACGGGCGCACCATCCCGGACCACCCGCCTCGCTCCGATTCCTGATTCCCCCACGCCGCGAGCGACGCCGCCCGCTCATCGCGGGCTGTTGATCCAGCCGTACGGCTGCCCGAGGTCGCTCACCTTGAAGTAGTCGCCGCGCCCGCCCTTTTGCACATAGACATCGTTCGCCTCGAAGTCGTCGTTGGGCTCGCGCAGCGTCGGGTCGGGCCCGCCCGCCTGGCGGAACAGGATCACTTGTCCGTCGATCAGCCCCAGGTGCCCGCCCTTGTCGTGGCGCACCGAGACCTGGTCCCAGTTGCCCCACTTGCCCTCGGTGTACTGATCGTTGTAGAGGAACACATTCTCCTCGATGAAGATCGGGAGCGCCGGGAACCGCTCGAACTGCGCGAACGCCCGTTTGTCCACGCGCGCCAGGTTCGCGCGCCTGGGGTTCCGCTGGTAGAACGCGTAGTGCACCGTGCTCAGCCGGGCGCCCTGCGTCTCGTCGAGCATCGTGTAGTCGCTGTTGACGCCCGCGCGCTCGCCGAACATCGCCGAGCCCCGGTCCTGCCCGTCGCTGGTCCGCCGCTGGTTCAGCGGGCAACCCGCCACCGCGTCGGCGCTCTGCACATACTCAAACACATGCCCCTGCGAGCCCGGGATGGGCCTCCCGCTCGCGTCGGGCTCGAACAGCCAGGTGTCGGCCGGCCAGATCTGGGCGTCAAAGTCGTTCGCGTACAGGTGCGACGCGACCACGATCTGCCGCACATTCGACGAGCACATCACCGTCCTCGCCGTGTCCCGCGCCCCGAACAGCGCCGGCAGCAGCAGCCCGATCAGCGCCGCGATGATCGCGATGACCACCAGCAACTCGATGAGCGTGAACGCTCGCCGACGCCGCGGCCGTGAACTCGAACACTCGGTTTGCGTAGGGGCCACGCCGCAGGCTACCGCGCCGCCCCCGCCCCACGACCGACACACCTGCCGATCCCGCGGCTCTCGGACGCGCCGCGGCGGGGCTCGCCGCCCCGGTTTCGAGGGATTCCTCGGGCGCAGCAAGCACCCCCGCCAGGGCTCGAACCTGGGACCTTCGGTTTAGGAAACCGACGCTCTATCCAACTGAGCTACGAGGGCGACCGGGCCGAACCCGCCCGTTGCCCCAAGTGTAGCGGCCCGCCCGACTTTCCCGCCGCGCTTCCTGCGGCCCCTCGCCGAGCCCCGCGCACTCCGCCCGCCGGCCCTAGCATCGAGACCCGCCTCCCCAGATCCACACCGACAGAGTCCGAATCATGCCCGGCCCACCCATCGAGTGGTACATCCCGATCCTCATCTTCGCCGCTCGCGTCGTCGATGTCTCTCTCGGCACGCTCCGCACCATCTTCGTCATCGGGGGCGAACGCCTCCTCGCCTCGGCCCTCGGCTTCGTCGAGGTCTGCATCTGGGCCGTCGCCGTCGGAGGCATGGTCCGCTACCTTCCAAACCCGATCGCGATCCTCGCGTTCGCGGGCGGGTTCGCCACCGGCTCGTATGTCGGCATGATGATCGAGTCCAAGCTCGCCCTGGGCTACCGCGTCCTCCGCGTCATCAACTCTCGCCCGGAACTCAATATCTCGGCCGCCCTCCGCGAAGCGGGCTACAAGGTCACCCGCCTCGAAGGCTCGGGCATGAACGGGCCCGTCGAGGTCATCATCACCGCCATCCGGCGCAAGGCCCTCGAGCCCACCCTCGCGGTCATCCGCAAGACCGCCCCCGAAGCCTTCATCTCCGTCGAACGCGCCGACCGCGCCAGCGGGCTCGTCTCACCCATGGGCGACGGCTGGTCCGTCCGCCTCCGCCGAGGACGACGCCTCGGCAAGTAGGCCGGGCACCGCCCCCGGGCCCGGCCCTAACCTTCCCCCGTGCCCCGCTACAAGCTCACCATCGCCTACGACGGCACCGACTTCTGCGGCTGGCAGAAGCAGGAACCCCCCGATCCCGCCCACGCAGACCGGCCCTCGCCCCACCCGCGCACGCCCGAAGCGCTCCTCGATCCCTCCCTCACGCCCAAGCCCGGGCGCCTCGCGCTGCGCACCGTGCAGGCCGTGCTGGAGGAAACCGTCCGCCAGGTCATTCGCGAGCCGGTGATCGTCACCGGCGCGAGCCGGACGGATTCGGGCGTCCACGCCCGCGGGCAGGTCGCCGCGTTCACTTCCGTTCCGGATCCCGCCAGGGGCGTCGGCTGGCCCGAAGAACGCGGCACCGACACCCTCCTGCGCGCGCTCAACTCGCGCCTCCCCGACGACCTCCTCGTCACCGGTGTCGAGATCGTCCCCGAGTCGTTCGACCCGATCGCCGACCCCGTCAGCAAGGGCTACTCCTACAGCATCCACCAGGGCCCCTCGCGCCCGATCTGGACGCGTCGCTTCGTCACGCACGAGCGCACGCGCCTCGACACCGACGCGATGCAGCGGGCCGCTTCAAAGTTTGTCGGTGAGCGAGACTTTGCCGCCTTTGCCGCCGCGGGCCACGGCCGACGCTCCACCGTCCGCACCGTCCACGCCTGCACCGTCACGGTCCGAGACGCCACGCCCGACCCCGGCACGATCGTGCGCATCGATATTTCAGGCAATGGTTTCCTCTACAACATGGTTCGGATCATCGCCGGCACCCTGAGCGAGGTGGGCCGCGGCAGAATCGAACCGGATGCTGTCGAGGGGATCATCGCCGGGCGCGATCGGTCACGCGCCGGCCCGACCATGCCCCCGGAAGGGTTGTGTCTGGAATGGATCGAGTACCCACCCTGCCCGAACGACTCCCGCGATCGGCCGAAGCCGCCGAGCACCGCATCGACGCCCTGATCAAGCGGGCCGAGTCCGTCCTCGCCGAGATGCGAGAACCGGTCGCCCCATCGCCCCTCGACGCTCCACCCGTGCCGCTGACCATCCTCCACATCTCGACCCGCCTCATCCTCGGCGGCTCCCAGGAGAACACCGTCCTCTCCTGCGAGGCCCAGGTCCGGGCCGGGCACCGCGTCCACCTCGCCTTCGGCCCGATCTACGGGCCCGAGGGCTCCATGCTCGAACGCGTCGAGGCGTTCACCAGCGAGACCGGGCACCACATCAGCACCCACGAAGTCCCCGACCTCATCCGCAGCATCCACCCGCTCCGCGACCGCAAGGCCCTCGCCCAGCTCCGCAAGCTCATCGAGAAGCTCGACCCCGACATCGTCCACACGCACTCGTCCAAAGCCGGCATCCTCGGCCGACTCGCCGCGTGGCAGGTCCGCCAGACCAAGAAGTCCCGCCCCGCGATCGTCCACACCATCCACGGCCCGCCCTTCATGCCCGAAGAGGGAACCGCTCTCGGGCGCGCGCTCATCCGCGTGAAGAACAACCTCTACGCCCGCGCCGAGCGCAACGCCGCCCGCAAGTGCGACGCGATCGTCTCCGTCGCCGACGCGATGACCGACCAGTTCCTCGCCCGCGACATCGGCACGCCCGACCTCTACACCACCGTCCGCAGCGGCATGGAGATCGACGCGTTCCTCGAGCCCGCCCCGGGCGAGAGCCGCGCCAACATCCGCGACCAGCTCGGCATCGAGCAGGGCGAGTTCGTCATCGGCACCGTCGCCCGCCTCGCCCAGCACAAGGGGCACGACGATATCCTCGACGCCCTCGCCCCCCTCATGAAGGAGCACCTCACCTGGCGCCTGCTCTGGGTCGGCGACGGGTGGTGGACCGAGCGACTCATGAAGCGCGTCGCGGAACTCGGGCTCTCCCAACGCGTCCTCAACACCGGGCTCGTCCCCCCCGAGCGCATCCCCGGGCTCATGCGCGCCATGGATGTCCTCGTCCACCCCAGCGCCCGCGAGGGGCTCCCCCGCACCGTCCCCCAGGCGCTGCTCAGCGGCGTCTGCCCCATCGCGTACGATGTCGACGGCACACGCGAAGTGTGCGTCGATCAACAGACCGGGCGCCTCATCCCCTTCGGCGACAAGCCGGCCCTCGCCGAAGCCGTCCGCTGGCTCGCCGCTCACCCCGCCGAACGCAAGGCCATGGCCGAGCGGGGCAAGGCCCGCGTCATCGAAGACTTCAGCGCCCAGACCATGGCGAGAAACCTCGAGTCGGTCTATGCCCAAGCGATCGAGCGAGCGAAGGAAACCAAAGCCAACAAGCGCTGACCGTGCGCATCAAGCGATCCTCTTCCTCCTTCCCACCTTCGTGGCACGGGCGTCCCGCCCGTGGCTCCCCAGCCTCATCCGGCGTTGTTCCCCCCGCACGCACGCCCGTCCTTCCCCATTGCCCATTGCCCATTGCCTCCTCTGTCTCCTCTCCCTCCTCCCCTCCCCCGCATCCGCTCAGGGCCTCAACCTCCAGCCCACGACCACCATCGACCTCGGCGACCGTTCTTTCGTCGCCGGTCTGTCGCGCGAACTGAACGCCGAGATCGAGCAGCGCACCCGGACCCTCGGCGATCATCCAAGAGACAATCTCGAACCGACCGACCGCGCGTACCTCGCCCTCCGCCGCGCGTCCCTCCGACTGATGCAGGCGTCCGAGCCCGAGATCAAACTCGCCGGCATCGTGCTCGCGCAGGAGCGCGCGCGCATCGAGCAACTCCTCGCAAACCTCGAGGATCCGCGCGGCATCGCCCTCTTCATGGCCACCGACCTCCAGTCCCTCGCCGATGCCCCGGCCCTGACCGTCGAGCAGGTCGACCGGGCGCTGCAGCGGGCGCTCGCGCAGCTCCTGGCCGAAGCCCCGTCGGATCTCGACGCGCCCCCCCCGTTCACGCTCTGGCCCATCGGCGGCTTCGGGCTCGCGCCCGCGCCCCCGCCCGACCCGGCCGCGTTCGATCCCCCCGACGATCAGCATGCGCGCAACATCCTCGCCCGCCTCGACGCGATGGCGACCTTCCCGAGCCTGTGGCTCGAATCCGAGCGGCTCCGCATCGCGCTGGGCGAAGCCGCCGCAATCGAGCGGTCGGCGTCGTCGCTGCCCGGCCCCTTCGCGGACGCGCTCCGGAACGCCCTCGCCCCCGCGCTCGCCGAACTCGCCGATCCGGAGCGCGCGCTCGAGGGCGCCCGGCGGATCCAGCGCTGCCGATCGTGGACGGACACCATCCTCCTCGTCGCCGATCGCAACGAGCCCGCCTATCGACCCCTGCTCGATGCGCTCGAGCGGGCCGCCGGCACGCCGTTCTCCATGTCCGGCTCGGCGCTCGAGGAATGGGCGGCTCCCCTTGGAATGCTGATGATCCAGGGCGTCGGCACCGAACCCGTGCGCGAACTCCGCCCGGCGCTGCGCGCCCTCGAGCAGCGGCTCGATCGCGCCGCGGGCGATCTTCTCGCGGCGATGCCCGCGGGGCTGACCGACCCGACCTCGATGGGCCTCGTCGCCGCCCGGCGCGCCTATGAGCAGGCGTGGCTCGATGCGACGCACGCGCGCGCCATCTCCGAGTTGATCGCCGAGCGCGATCCGCGCGGGCGCGAGCGCGTCGCCGACCGCTTCAACGCCGCCGCCCGCACCGCCCTGGCGCTCGGGCAGCGGCTGTCCTCCGACGCCGACGACGCCGAGGCGCTCGCCACCCTCCGCGTGATGGGCAAGCAGGCCGCGACGCTCAACCGCCTGGGCAACATGCCCGATCTCGGCGACGACCTCCGCGCCTGGAGCCGTGACGCGATCAACCGCTTCGCGCAGGTCTGGGCGGGCACGGGCCCGCGCGAGCAGGCCGTGCTCTCCACCCGCATCGAGTCGCTCTGGTGGCTCGCCAATGCCCGCGCCGAACTCGCGCGCCTGCCCGATCCGGGCGCACCGCTGACGGTCGACCCGCACCGGCCCGTCGATCTGCCCCACGAGCTGATCGACCAGCTTCGGCGCGACGCGACCGCCGACCTCGCCGCCGCGACGCGCGCCCTCGCCGAGAACCGCGACGCCGAGGCGCTGGTCCTGCTCGAGGAGTGGTACCCGCGCTACGCGGTGCTCCGTCTCGCCGCGGTCGTGCGGCTGACGCGGCTCGTGCCCGAAGCGATGGGCCGCCCCGTGTCGCCCCCCTCGCCGCAACCGTCCCCACTGGACCGCCTGTTCCTGCTCGCCAAGGGTCCGGTCGTCCAGCCGGCGCTGGCCCGGACCCGGCGCGACGCGGCCGAACTCTCGCTCGTCGCGTTCGATCTCCTCTCCGCGCGGCAGCAGAACCTGCTCGAGCCGGCACGGCAACTCGAACGCGACCTGAGCCGCAAGGCTGTCTCGCTGCTGACGATGGGCTCCGACAGCCCGCTGTCGCGCGAATGGGCCGCACCCGGCTGATCCGCGCCGCTCGCCCTACCGAAGCTTCAGCGTCGTCAGCCCGATGACGACCAGCAGCACCGTCACGAGCCATGCGCGCACGACGATCTGCTGCTCGGTCCACCCGACGAGGTGGAAGTGGTGGTGGACCGGCGCGCACTTGAAGATCCGCTTGCCCCCGCTCGCCTTGTAGTACCCGACCTGCATCACCACCGAAGCGATCTCGGCCAGGAACACGCCGCACATCAGCAGCACCACGACCTCCTGCTTCACCACGATCATCATGTACGCGATGATCGCGCCCAGGCACAGCGAGCCCGTGTCGCCCATGAACACCTGCGCCGGCGCGCAGTTCCACCACAAGAACCCCAGGCACGCCCCCGCGACCGCCCCGGCGAGCACCGCCACCTCCCCCGCACCGGGCACATAGGGAACCAGCAGCCGCTTGGCGGTCGCCTCGGTGCCCGCGATGAGCGCCAGCAGCACGATCCCGAGCACGACCGCCGTGGAGATCCCCGCCGCCAGCCCGTCCATGCCGTCGGTCAGGTTCACCGCGTTGGACATCCCCGCGACGAGCAGCATCGTCACGCCCACGAACACGAACGCCGGCAGGAAGATCAGCCCCGGCGCGGGCTCCCCCGCCCCGACATAGGTCTTCTGCCCCGGCAGGTTCAGCACCCGCACCATCTGCCCCGCTTCCCCCGCGGGCGCCCCCTGCTTGAAGACGAAGTAACCCACCAGCAGCCCCAGCCCGAGCTGGAAGACGAGCTTCTCCCACGCCTTGAGCCCCTGCCGACCCCCGCCCCGCTGCGCCGTCGTGAGCTTGAGGTAGTCATCGAACCCGCCCAGCACCGCCGACCACAGGACCACCAGCAGCCCCAGCTTGATCCAGAACACGCCCAGGTCGGCCAGCAGCACCACCGAGATCGCGATCGCCCCGGCGATCAGCACGCCCCCCATCGTGGGGGTGTTGGCCTTGCTCGTCGCGTGCGCGCGCAGCGCCTCGGCATCGCTCACCCCGGCGTCGCCGATCTTCATCCGCCGCAGCGTGCGGATCGTCGGCTTGCCCAGCACGATCACCAGCACGAACGCCACGATCGCCGCCGCCAGCACCCGGAACTCGAGCTGATCCAGCACGCGCACGAAGCGGTACAGCCCGACGCTGTCGAGCCAGTTACGCGTTCTGTCGAGAAGCAGGTAGAGCATGCCGGCCGCGATCATCCCCGCCGCCCGCGCCGCCGCGGGTCGGCCACTCGATTACCCGTGTGACCGATCGACCATCGGCGCGCGCGCCCGATCCGCTGTCACGATCGTCGAAAGCTCCCCGCGCTCGGCCAGCAGCGCCCGCACCCGCTCGAGCCGGAGCCCGCGCGACCCCTTGACCAGCACGACCCACCCGCGCTCGAGCCGCCCGGCCGCCTCGGCGATCGAGGCATCGTCCGTGCTCGGGCAACGCACGATCTCGACCCGCCCCACCCCGTCGCCGAGCCCCGCCGCGAGCCGGTCTCCCGCCTTCGCCATCGCCGGCCCGATCAGGATCAGCCGGCCCACGCCCCGCGCGGCCGCCGCCCGCACGACCTCGTCGTGGGCCGTGTCCGTTTGCTCGCCCAGTTCGAGCATGTCGCCGAGCACCGCCGCCGTCGCCCGCCCCCCCGCCCGATCCGCCAGCACCGCCAGCGCCGCGAGCACCGACTCGGGATTCGCGTTGTAGCAGTCGTTGATGAGCGTCAGCCCGGCGATCTTCTCGACCTGCGCGCGCATCGGGGGCAGTTCGGGCGACGCCAGCCCCCGCCGGATCGCGTCATGCCTCCCCCCGAGCCGACGCGCCAGCACGGCGGCCAACGCCGCGTTCATCGCGTTGTGCACGCCCGCGACGGGCGAGGCGAACCGTGCCCCGTCTGCCAGTTCGAACGACACGCCCGATCCGCCGACCTCGATCCCGCGGAGTTCGCCCGGTCCGCCCGAGGCATCGCTTCCGGCCAAACCGACGCGAACCAGCGCCAGCCGCCCCGCGGTCCCGTCGCGGGCCAGTTCCTCTTCGAGCACGCCGATCCCCGCGGGGAAGACCGCCGGCGACCCGTCGCGGAGCGCGCGGAACAGCGACGCCTTCTCGCGGGCCACTCCCGCGACCGAGCCGAGCTTCTCGAGGTGCGCCCGCCCGATGGAAGTGATGACCGCCGCGTCCGGGCGGGCGAGGTCGGCGAGTTCGGCGATCTCGCCCGGCCCGCTGGTTCCGATCTCGGCCACCAGGAACCGCGCATCGGCGCGCGCATTGAGAATCGTCAGCGAGACCCCCAGCCGGTTGTTGTGCGACTTGATCGAAGCGCTCGTCGCCCCGACTTCACGCAGCACCGACGCGAGCAGGCGTGTCGTCGTCGTCTTCCCGGCCGACCCGGTGATCCCGACGACCGTCGCGCCCAGTTTCGTGCGCACAAGCCGCGCCGACTCGACCAGCGCCAGCTCGCTGGATTCAACCCGCAGCACGGGCCCGCCCGACCACGCGTTGCCGTCGGGCGCCCGATCCCGCGTCACGACCGCCGCGGCCGCTCCGTTCGCCAGCGCCCGCGCAACGAACGCGTGCCCGTCGACGCGCTCGCCCGCGAACGCGAAGAAGACCTGCCCGGGCGACACCTCGCGCGAGTCGATCGCCGCCCCGCGGGCGATCGCGCCCGCCCCGGGCTCGACGAGCCATCTCCCGCCGACCCGATTGATCAACGCCGCGCCCAGTTCCGTGAGCGGCACGGGCGTCGCGTGATTCGCCGCGGGCGCCCCCGCGTTCGGTGGAGTGTTCATGCCGTCCCCCGCGTGCGCCGGCTGCGGGCGCGTGACCGGACGCGCCCGCGCGATTCCAGCGCCGCCCGCGCGTGGGTCTCATCGACAAACTCGCGCGAGCGCACGCCACCGCGGTCATCGGGCAGAAGCTGGCTGGTCTCGTGCCCCTTGCCGGCGATCAGCACGATGTCCTCGGGCCCGGCCAGGTGCACCGCCAGTTCGATCGCCTCGCCCCGGTCGAGCCGCACGATCGCCCGGCTCGCCGCGTCCTCGTCGAACCCGGCGATCACATCCTCGGCGATTCGCATCGGGTCCTCCGAGCGCGGGTTGTCGCTGGTCAGCACGGGGACATCGCTGAGCCGACCGGCTACGCGCCCCATCCGCGGGCGCTTGGTCGCGTCGCGGTCCCCGCCGCACCCGAAGACGCACCACAGCCGCCCGCTCCCGAGCAGCGGGCGGAGCGCCTCGAGCGCCTTGGCGAGCGCGTCGTCGGTGTGCGCATAATCGATGAACACCGCCGGCAGCGACCGCGCCGCGCCGGGCTCATTCGCGCCGCGGGCGTCGACCCGGACCCGCTGCAGGCGCCCGGTCGGCGCGTCGATCGAGGGGACCAGCTCGCCCAGTCGTTCGGCATCGAAGCCGAGCCGATGGCACGCGGCGAACGCCTGCAGCAGGTTCATCGCGTTGTGCGCCCCGAGCATGGGCGTGGTCGTCTCGATGACGCCCCATGGCCCGCGCAGCGCCACGCGCTGCCCCTCGACCGATTGATCCAGCACCTCGGCTGTCGCGTCGGCGTCGTGCGCGCGCGGCCCGTGCATGCGGCAGCGCACGAGCGGCGCGAGGCAGTCGGCGACCATGCGTTCGCCCCAGGGAGAATCCGCGTTGACGATCGCCGCCGCCTCGGGGTGGAGCGTGCGGAACAGGATCGCCTTGGCGTCGGCGTAGTTCTCCATCGTGCCGTGCTCATCGAGGTGGTCGCCCGTGAGGTTGGTGAAGATCGCGATGTCGAAGCGGAGGGCGTCGACGCGCCCCTGGGCGAGCCCGTGGCTGGAGGTCTCCAGCGCTGCGTGCGTGCAGCCGCGCTCGACCATCCGCGCCAGCGCCCGGCTCAGGTCGATGGGCATGGGGGTGGTCAGGAGCGATCGCGCGCGCGCCTCGCCGTCGTCGGTCTCGATGGTGCCGATGAGCCCGCAGCGGGCGGGCGTCTCGGCCCGCTCGCCGACGCCGTTGATCATCGCGCGAACGAGATGGACGATCGTGGACTTGCCGTTGGTCCCGGTCGCGGCGACGAGCGAGAGCCTGGAGCCGGGCTCGCCGAAGAAGCGCTCGGCCAGTCGGGGGAGGACCTCGGGCACGCGCGTCGCGACCAACGCCGTGCATCGTGTCGAGAGCATGTGGGCCAGTTGCGGGTCGTCGGTGAGGATCGCCGCGGCGCCGGCGTCGAGCGCGGCCCGCGCGAACTCCCCCCCGTCGTGCTTCCGCCCCTTGCGCGCCACGAACAGGCACCCCGGCGTGACACGCCGGCTGTCCTCGGTCAGGTCGGTCGGGACGAGCGAAAGGTCGGCGTGCGCAACGGGCGTGATCGACAGATCGTCGATCAGGCGGGCGATCGTGGGTCGGCCGACCGTCATGCCGGGCACGGCGGATCCTCCGGAGAATCGCTCCCGATCCGTCGGGAACGCGCGACAGGGTATCGCGCCGCAGCGGTCAGGGGAGAACCAGCATCGCGTCGCCGAAGCTGTAGAAACGGTACCGCTCGGCGACCGCGACGCGGTAGACCTCCAGCAGTCGTTCGATCCCCTCGGGCAGCAGGGCGGCGACCATCGCCAGCAGGGTCGAGCGGGGGAGGTGGAAGTTGGTCAGCAGGGCGTCGGTCCAGCGCCAGGCGTAGCCCGGCGAGATCAGGATGTCGGTTTCGAGATGGTCGGGCAACGGCTCGCCAGGGTGCCGCGCTTCAAGCTGGGCAAAGCCCTCGAGCGTGCGGGCGGAGGTGGTCCCGATCGCCAGGACGCACCCGGACCCGCCCGCGCGGCGTGCCCGGATCGCCTCGAGCGTGGCGCGCGGGATCGAGCACCACTCGGTGTGCATCGGGTGGTCCTCAAGGATGTCGGTCTCGACGGGCTTGAAGGTGCCCGTGCCGACATGCAGCGTGACCTCGGCCCGTGCGACGCCCCGGTCGGTCAGGGCGTCGAGCAGTTCGGGCGTGAAGTGCAGCCCGGCGGTGGGCGCCGCGACCGACCCGGGCTCGGACGCGTAGACCGTCTGGTACCAGCGCGGGTCGTCGAGTTGGGACGCCGGGTCGCCGGCGCGGGCGCGCGCGGCACGGATGTACGGCGGCAGCGGGGGAAGCCCGACGCGATCGAGCACTTCCAGTGAGTTGGGCGCGTCGGCCGGGTGGACGCGGAGGAGCCACGCGCCGGGTTCGTCGGCTCGCTCGAGGAGTTCGAGTTCGTAGCCCGAGGTCGGCGGGAAGTCGGCGGGGGAAGTCGCGGGCGAGGCGGCCGCGCGGAGCGCCAGGCGCGTGCCGGGGCGGAAGCGTCGCGCCTTGAGCATCGCGACCCAGACGCCCGGCTCGGGCTCGCGCAGGAAGAGCCCCTCGACGCGGCCCATGGTGTCGGTGCGGTGCCCGAGAAAACGGGCGTGGACGACGCGCGAGCGGTTGAAGACCGCCAGGTCGCCCGGCGCGAGCAGGTCGGGCAGGTCGCGCACGGTGCGGTGCTCGAGACGGTCGGGGTCGGAGCGGCTGATCACGAGCAGCCGGGCGCTGTCGCGCGGGTCGGCCGGTCGGGTCGCGACGAGTTCGTCGGGCAGGTGGTAGTCGAGTTCGTCGGTGCGCATGGCGTGGCGGATCGCGGACGCGGGGGCGTGGCGTGACGGCGACAAGCCGCACAAACGGACCGGGGCGGCGGGGCAGAACGCGGCGCGAGCGCGCCGGCACTCGATGTTATCGCGCCCGGTGCGTCTGGCCCGGTGTTCGAACCCGGGTTGCTCCATGAGAACCGGAGCACTCGACAGCGTGGCGTGGTCGTGCGGGTCGGCGATGCGGGCGTACAGGCCTCGGGCGAGGCATGTCGCACCCGTGCCTCCCGATTGCGTGCGTGGGATGCCGCGCGGCGGGTGCGCCGATCGCGGGCATCGGGCGGCGGGGGCGCCGACGGTGCTGGGCGCCGCGCCGGGGAGCGTTCCCTTCCACACGCTTCTCGAACGGCTCAACGCGCGGACCTGGATCATCCGCGCGATGCTCGAACGGCTGAGCGAGCAGCTCGCCGCCCAGGGCTGGCACGATCCGCGCGGCGGTCACCACGCCCGGGGCTGCGGCGGACCCGAAAGGGGCGGGCATGATCGGGACGGGGACCATCGCGGCCGGTATGGGTCGCACGGCGGGCACGGCTCATGGCCCGGGATCGGCGAGGTCTCGCCGACCGAGCGCACGCGGCGGGTCCATCGCATCGAATCGGTCTACCGCATCGAGAAGCCGGTGCGGCCGGGCGGGAGGATCGAGTTCGAGATCTGACACGCCCGGGCACGCGGAACACAACCACGCGGCGAGCGGTACGCTCTGGGGAGAACTCTCACCCGGAGGGCACGGCATGCGCGCGCGCGACAACGGACTTCAGATCGGTCGGCGGAACGGCGGGCGAAGGGGGCATTGGTTCCGGACGGTCGCCGCGTGCGTGGCGCTGCTGGGGGTTTCGGCGGGGATGGGCGGTTGCTCGAGCGGGCCCCGGATCGTCGAGAACGGAGCGATCGGGCATCGGATCTCGATCGATGCGTCGGCGTGGGTCTACATCCTCCGGGCGGAGCTTCCGAACCCGGGCTGGTCGCTGGAACTCGACGAGGTTCGGCGCGAGGGCGAGGTGCATGAGGCGTTCGTGACGGTGCGCGAGCCCGACCCGACGAAGATGTACACGCAGCAGATCGTGACCAAGAGCGTGGGGCTCGGGGTGACGGCCGGGGAGCCGCTGCGGGTCTTCGCGCGGCAGGTCCCGTTCTCGTCGAGGCCGGGGGGCGGCGCGGGCGTCGGGTATGTCGCCGCGGGCACGCACGGATTGGCCGGCGACGAACCCGCCGACGAAACTGGTGACGCAACTGGCGCTGAGGCCGCCGAGGGGTCCGGCAGCGGGGTCGGCAACTGATCGCTCGGATTTCGCAGGCCGAGGGGCTGGCGTGGCGGCGTCGGGCGGGTAGACTCAACCCGTATGCAAGCCGAACATGATGCCGAGGGTGGGATCGGGCAAGCGGGGGTCGCGCCGGCCATGCCCGAAGCCGAGTTGCGCGCGCATCTGACGCTGCATCTGGCCAGCGGCATCGGCCCGGTGCTGTCGCGACGGCTCATCGAGCGGTTCGGGTCTTGCGAGCGCGTGCTCGGCGCGAGCCCGGCGGCGCTGCAGCGGGTCGAGGGCATCGGCGACCGCAAGGCGCGGGCGATCGCGGATGCGGTGCGCGAAGCGGGGGAGCGGGTCGAGCGCGAACTATCGGCAATGGATCGGCTGGGCGTTCGGATGGTGGTGCGAGGCGGGGCGGGGTATCCGGCGCTGCTGTCGCCGCTGGACGACGCGCCGCTGGTGCTGTTCCTGAAGGGGGAGCCGGGGATCCTGGATCGCGGGTCGTTCCCGGTGGCGCTGGTAGGTTCGCGGCGGTGCTCGGCGTACGGGATCGAGCAAGCCGAGCGATTCGCGGGGTCGCTGGCGCAGGCGGGGCTGACGATCGTCTCGGGCGGTGCGAGGGGGATCGACACGGCAGCGCACCGCGCGGCGCTCCGCGTCGGCGGGCGGACGGCGGTGTTCATGGGGTGCGGGTTGGGGGAGTGCTATCCGCCGGACAATCGCGAGTTGTTTGCACAGGTGGTCGAGCGGGGCGGGGTGCTGGTGTCAGAACTGGCGTCTGACGCGGCGCCGGAGGCGCGGAACTTCCCGGCTCGCAACCGGCTGATCTCGGGCGTGAGCCTCGGGGTGCTGGTGATCGAGGCGGGGCTGAAGTCCGGGGCGCTGATCACGGCGAAGGTGGCGGGGGAGGAGCACGGGCGCGAAGTGATGGCGCTGCCCGGGCGGGTGGACTCGCTGGCGAGCCGGGGGTCGCTGGACCTGCTCAAGCAGGGCGGGGCGATCCTGGTCACCGAGCCGGGCGATGTGATCGCGGGGCTGGAAGGCCCGGCAAGGCATCACTTTGCGGACACCTTCGCGGCGCGGTATCCCGGTGGCGGCGAAGCGGGGTTGTTCACGGCGCAAGCCTCGTCGGAGACGGAGGTTGCTTCGGGTGGTCGAAGGTGGGCGGAGAGCGGGCAGCCGGGGGTCGAGGCGGGCTCGGATGAGGCGGCGGTGCTCGGCGCGCTCGGGTCGGTGGACACGATGGAGGGACTGGTTCGGCAGGTGGAGATCGGGGCGAGCCGGGTGGGTGCGGCGCTGACGCTGCTGGAGATCCGGGGGCTGGTCCGTCGGGAGGGAGGCCGACTGGTGCGGACGCGCGGATCCGGGTCGTAGACATCCGTTGCGACACAAGCGCGGGTCAGGGGGTGTGGAGGGGCGATTCTGTTCGGGTTTTGAGTCCAGATCGAAATCCGAACAAAATTTGTGAGGGAAGGGGAGCCGAGCGGCCGATTCGCTCGAATAATGTTTGGTGGTGAGTGGGGTGCCTGTGAGCGCCCCGCTGAGTCACCCGGGCCGCGGAGATCGGCCTGAATCGATGGCGCATCGCGGAGCGGTGCGGCGAGCCGGAGCCTGTGAAGGGCGCGCCCTGGAGCGCGTGAAGACGGGCGAAATTGGTTCGCATGTGCGTGCGTGACAAAGGATTGGAGGCGCGCATGACACGGATGAATCCGCCGCTGGTCCGGCTTGGGCCGGGTGGTGTGTTTGTTGAGGACTTCGATGCCGCGTCGTCGAGCGGGGTCGGGCCGGGGCTTCTCGGGCTGTTCGGGCTCGGGGGTTGGCTGGTTCGTCGCGGAGGGGCCGCGAGCGTTCGCGTCGAGGGTCGGAGTGTGAAGGAGCGTCGGGCGGCCGACGCCGTGGGCTGGCTGAGCGTGGCCGAGCAGGTGCTCGGGACTCAGCGGTCGCGGCTTGGCGCGTTGCGTGCGGGCGTGGAAGCGTTCGGGCGCAGCGGGCGGTCGGCTTCGCGGGGCTCGGTGAGCCGGTGGCTCGACGAGAGCGAGGCATCGGTGGTGGTGGTGCGCCCGATGGTGACGGCGTGCCGAAGACTCAAGGAGTCCGGACATGAATCTGACCCCCAAGCAACTCCGCATTCTCAAGCTGATTCGGGACTGGCGGGTTCGTCATGGCTATTCCCCGACCATGCAGGAGCTGGCCGACGAGATCGGCGTGTCCAAGGTCACGGTGTTCGAGCACGTCGAGGCGCTCATCAAGAAGGGCGCGCTCGTGCGCGAAGCGAACAAGGCACGCTCTTTGTCGATCGCTGACGGGGTGGTGGTGCCCGACGAATCGCGGCCGCTGCGGTTCCCGCTGGTCGGGCAGATCGCCGCGGGCATGCCGATCGAGAAGGTTGCCGACCACGACGAGGTGGACCTGGCGGACCTGCTCGGCGCGAGCCCGGAGAAGGCCGGCTCGACCTTCGCGCTGATGGTCGAGGGCGAGTCGATGCGGGACGAGGGCATCCTCGACGGGGACTATGTGCTCGTCGAGCGCACGCAGGTGGCCGACAACGGCGACCGGGTCGTGGCGCTGCTGCCCGACGGGTCGACCACGCTCAAGACCTTCTTCAAGGAGCAGGACCACATCCGGCTGCAGCCGGCCAACCCGGACTTCGAGCCGATCCGGGTGAAGTTCTGCCAGATCCAGGGGATCGTCAAGGGCGTGGTCCGGCGGTACTGAGCCGGGGATGCGGGGCGGCGTCGGGCGCCCGCCCGGCACGATCCGGGTGAAGTGTTGAGCACGGACTGCAGCGTGCCCCGGAGTGGTGGGCACGCTGTTTTCTTGCGCGCCCGGGCGCCGATCCGGCGCGACGCGCTCGGGCTCGCGGCGTGGCGGGTATAACGGTCGGGTGAGCCACGCGCGTGAGTCGAGCCATGCCGATCCATCGGGCGGGTGCAACCGTTTGATTCTCGGGGACAACCTGCGGGCGCTGGGAGATGGCGGTCTGGTGGGCGAGGGGTCGGTGGACCTGGCGTACCTGGACCCCCCGTTCAACTCCGAGGCGCGGTACGAGGCGCGGGGTGCGAGCGCGCGCGGGGCGGGGCTGGTCGTCGGCGGCGCGCGGCGGGTCTTTGAGGATGTGTGGCGTTGGGACGACCAGGCCGAGCGGCTGCGGGGCGAGCTGGTGGGCGATGCGCGTTGCCGACCGGCGTTGCAGCGGCTGCTCGGGCATGTCGAGGCGTTGAGCGAGTCCGCGGGGATGCGCGCGTATGTCGTGCACCTGGCGGCGCGGGTGGAGCTGGTGCGGCGATCGCTGCGCGAGACCGGCTCGCTGTTCCTGCATTGCGACGGGAGCGCGGGGCACGCGATCCGGCTGATGCTCGACGCGGCTTTCGGGGCCGCGATGTTCCGCAACGAGATCGCGTGGTGCTACACGGGTCCCTCGAACACAACCCGGTGGTTCCCGCGCAAGCACGATGTGATCCTGTGGTACGCGAAGAGTGACGCGGCGGTGTTCCGGCGGGATCGGGTGCGCGTGGCGTACGCGAAGAGCCTGAGCGCGGCGCGCGCGCGGACGGGGATCTACGAGGGGCGGGCGTACGACGATCTTGACGAGCGGCTGCGCGAGGGGGATGCACGAGGCAAGGTTGTCGAGGACTGGTGGGCGGACATCACGCCGGTGGGAAGGAACGCGGGAGAGCGGCTGGGGTATCCGACGCAGAAGCCGGTGAAGCTGCTCGAGCGGATCGTCCTCGCGGCGAGCGACCCGGGGGCGGTCGTGCTCGATCCGTATGCCGGGAGCGGGACGACGATCGAGGCGGTCGAGCGGTTGAACCGGGCGGCGGGTGATCCCATGGGCGGGGGATCGGCGGGCGAGGCCGAGCCGCGGCGGTGGATCGCGATCGATCAGAGCGAGGTCGCGGCCGAGACGATCGGTCGGCGGCTGGCTCGGATGGAGCCTCGGCCGAGGTACGAGGTGATCGAGTCGGACGCAACGGCGACGGGCGCGCGGCGGTAGAGCATGCTGGCGGACTCGGCGGGGCGCGAGATCCGGCGCGAGTCTCGGCACGAGGAGCGACGCATGAACCGTTGGATGACGATGGCGGCGGGTGTGCTCGCGGCGAGCGGGGTGGCGTGGGGCGCGGCGGCGTTCGGCGATGACGAAAGGCCCGGCACGCTGGTGATTCTCAACAAGGGAGCCGCGAGCGCGTCGCTGCTGGATCGCGCGTCGGGGGCGCAGGTATCGCTGCTGCCGGTCGGGACGGGCCCGCACGAGGCGGCGGTGAGCCCGGACGGCGCGGTCGCGGTCGCGTGCAACTACGGGCAGCAGCAGCCGGGCAACTCGCTGACGGTGCTCGATCTCGAAGCGCAGCGTGTTGTGCGCACGATCGATCTCGGGGAGTACACCCGGCCGCACGGCATCGTGTTCACGCCCGACGGAAAGCGCGTCGTCGTGACGAGCGAGACGACGCGGATGCTCATCGTCGTGAACATCGAGACGGGCGCGGTCGAGCGGGCGGTTGGGACCGAGGCGAACGCGAGTCATATGGTGGCGATCACGCCGGATGCGTCGCGGGCGTTCGTCGCAAACATCGCGTCGGGATCGATCACGGCGATCGATCTCAAGGAAGGGAAGATCCTCAAGCAGATCCCGACGGGGAACGGGGCCGAGGGCGTGGATGTGTCGCCCGACGGGAAGCAGGTGTGGGTGACGAATCGGCAGGCGTACACGGTGAGCGTCGTGGATGCGCAGACGCTCGAGATCATCGAGTCGGTGCCGTGCGGCGAGTTCCCGATCCGGGTGAAGGTGACGCCCGACGGGAAGCACGCGCTGGTGAGCTGTGCGGCGTCGGGGGATGTCGCGGTGTTCGATGCGGCGACGCGGAAGGAGATCGCGCGGGTTTCGATGAGAGCCGAGGCGGGTGAGGGAGAGGGGCGGCTGTTCGGTGATCAGTTCGGCGGGAGCCCGGTGCCGATCGGGATTCTGATCCCGCCGGACGGGAAGCACGCGTACATCGCCAACGCGCAGGCGGATGTGATCGCGGAGATCGACCTCGGGGAATGGCAGGTCACGCGGTATCTGCGCGCAGGGCGGGAGCCGGATGGGATGGCGTGGTCGCCGGTGGAGATCGAAGTGGGGGATGGGCCGGCGGCGGAGCCGGTGGACGGATCTTCACAGTCGACTGAGACGCGGCGGTGAGCGGCGCTGCCCGCGTCGTTACGCGCCCTTGACCCCCTCGCCGAAGAACTTCGGGGGGTTGTCGAGCGTGAAGACGGTGTCCTCGGTCTCGATCGCGTGGCGGAGATACTTGGGGATCTGGAAGAGCCCGAGCATGGCGCGGCCGTCGAGCATGCGGAGTTCGCTCGTGAGGTTGTCGGCGAGCACGCGGTCGATGTCGTCGGGGTCGGGAAGCGCATCCCACGGGTCGTTGTGGGTGATGATGTAGCTCCAGATCGAGGCGTAACCCGGCACGGGCGAGGTGTAGGAACTCGTGTGCGGGAAGACATCGCGGAGCGTGCGCGCCAGGCCGGCGTGCATGCGGGTCTCGACGGGCGAGACCGAGCCGGACTGCACGACGAGGTGACCCTTGGGCGCGAGGATGTCGGCGAGGCTCTGGTAGTACTCGCGCGTAAAGAGGGGGTAGCTCGGTCCCTCGGCGATTGGGTCGGAGAGGTCGGAGATGATGATGTCCCAGCCGCCTTCGGGCTTGGTGGCGGGATCGGCGACATACTGGAGCGCGTCGCCGATGACGAGGTCCATGCGCGGGTCGTCGAAGGCGCCCTGGTGCATCTCGGGGAGATGCTGCCTGCATGCTTCGACGACCTCGCCGTCGATGTCGACCATGGTGACGCGCTCGATGGTCTTCCAGCGGAGGAGTTCGCGCGCGGTGGCCCCCTCGCCGCCGCCGAGGATGAGGGCGGTGCGTGGGGAGCCGTGGAGATAGCAGGCCGGCTGGACGAGCGGCTCGTGGTAGAGGCACTCGTCGCCGGTGCAGGACTGCCACTTGCCGTCGAGGACGAGGGCTTTTCCGAGGCGCCCGGACTCGACGACGGACATCTCCTGGAACGCGGTGCGCTGCCAGGCGAGCATGCGCACGATGCCGTGCTGGAAGATGTCGGTCGGGGAGAGGTACTCCGAGACCCAGTAGTCGGTGGTGATCTCCGCGCCGGGCATGTCAGGCCCGGGTGGAGGTGGTCAGGGGTTCACGGATGACGCCGGCGGGTGTGAGGTCGGCGCCGGTGAAGCGTGCGGCCCGCTCGAAGGAGCGGATCTCGATGCTGGCGGCACCGACGGCCTTGGCGAGGATCTCGCAGGCGAGCTTGGGGTCGGTGTGGTCGCCGCAGGTGAAGACATCGGCCGAGGCGTAGCCGAGCTCGGGCCAGGTGTGGATGGAGATGTGGGACTCGGCGAGGAGCCCGAGGGCGGTGACGCCCTGGGGGTTGAAGTGGTGACAGACCGAATCGAGCCAAGTGGCACCGGCGCTGGTGGCGGCGTGCTTCATGGCGGCGAGGAGGCCGTCGGGATCGTTGAGCATCTCCGGCGAGCAGCCGTAGAGCTCGAGAATGCAATGCTTACCAATAGTGGACACAGACCCAACCCCTTTCGAGCTGAAAGTCTGCGCGGTGGACGCGCAACTTCACGGGTGTGATATGAGGGAGAGCGAGGTGGCTGAGAGGATCAGCCGAGCGCTTGCGGTGATTCCGAGTCCAGACGAGGCTCGGGATTCCCCAAGGGGCTGCACGCGTCCGCCGCCGGCGCAGCGTGGGAAGAGTAGAGGCCGCCCGACCGCACTTCAAGTGGCTTGGGGGGATTGACCTCAGAACTTTTTGTGAGCCGCCCGCGCGGCCGGACCCGCGAGCCCGAGAACGGCGCGGACGATCGCCAGGTCGGTCGGCGTGGTGATCTTGAGGTTCCTCGCGTCTCCCTCGATGAGGGCGACACGCTCGCCCAGACGCTCGACCAGGTGGGCATCGTCGGTCGCGATCGGATCGGGCTGGGCGTAGGCGCGGCGGAGGAGATCGGCGGCGAAGACCTGCGGCGTCTGAACGGCGACGAGGCGGGCGCGGTCGAGCGTCTGGTCGACGAACCGGGCGGTGGCTTCAGCGGGCGCCTGGCCCAGCACCGCGGCGAGGGGATCGTGCGGGGCGTCGATCTTCTCGGGCTCGGTCGCCCGCTTGATCGTGTCGGGCACGGCGACCGCCGGGATGACCGCAGGATGGCGGCGGGCGGCTTCGAAGACGCGGTCGATGAGGTCCGGCGGCGTGGCGGGGCGGGCGGCGTCGTGGACGGCGATGTGGGTGGCCGACTGCGGCACGAGGGCGAGTGCGGCGGCGACGGTCTCGGAGCGGTGGGACTTCCCGCCCCGGCAGAGGGTGCCGCCGAGCAGGGCGATCTTGTCGGCGTGGCGGAGTTGGAAGGCGGCGAAGGCCTCGTCGTCGCGCGGGCCCGCGACGATGACGCCGGCGACCTCCGGGCGGGTGTGGAAGAGCTCGATGGAGCGTTGGAGGACGGGGCGCCCGCCGAGATCTTCATCGAGCTTGGAGCGGGGGGCGAGCGGGTCGGTGCTGAAGCGCGAGCTCGAGCCGGCCGCGGGGAGGATGACCCAGATGGCGAGATGGTCGGGCATGGGAAAGGGAGTCGGGAGGTGGGAGGTGGGGAGTCGTGGGGTGGTGGAGTGGTGGGGCGGAAAGCAGAGTGGAGGCTACTCGGGCCAGGGGTATCGGGTGTTCAGGAGATCGAACAGGCGTTCATTGTGCGGGGCGTAGTAGTCGCGGAGGCGGCGTTCGACCGGGGCGATCGACGAGCGGTCGTACCGGCCCTTGTTGACCTTGCGAGGGGGGGCGAGCGAGATGGGGTTGAGCCAGAGAAAGGACTGGACGCGGCGGCAGATCGCGACGGGATCGGCAAAGAACGACTCGGCTTGGAGGATGAGGAAGCGATCGCGCGGGATCACGCCGAGCCAGGTCTCGAGCTGGTCGGCGTACTGCCCGCGGTGGACATAGCTGCGGATCTGATGCCGGGGAAAGAGGAGGTTGGGGTTGTTGGCGACGGGGCGGTGCAGGGCGGCGGGGTCGGCGAGTTCCTCGTCGAAAGCCTGCTCGATCGGGCGGTTCTCCCAGCCCTTGCGCTGGGCGTGGAAGTAGTGGGAGATGGCGCGGGCGGCGGGATCGCGCAGCAGGACGACGAAGCGGGTGTGGGGGAGGTCCCGGGCGATGCGTGCGGCGGCGTGGGGGTGGTAGAGGTAGTAGGGGCTGGATTCACCCGTGACGCCTCGGGGGGAGGCGGGGCGGCGTTCGAGCCGGTCGCGCAAGGGGAAGAAGGCTCGGTACCAGTCGAGCCCCTGCGCGTAGCGGTTGGGAAGGTCGAAGAAGTGGAGTTCCTTCTGGATCGGAGGGGCGAAGCGCGGGTGGGTGCGCAGCATGCGGAAGAGCGCGGTGGTGCCGGCTTTCATGGCGCCGAGGATGATGAAGTCGGGCAGGGCGCGGGCGGTCGCGGTGGCGAGTCGCTCGGGCGTGGGGAGGCGGAGGTTGTTGCCTCGGGAACCGGGCGGCGGCGGGTTGGGGGAGGGGGTGTCGGGGGGGAGGCAGGAGTGATCGGGCGCCGGGTGAACATCTGCGGGGTTTGGGGCGTTGTAGCAGGAGGTTGGATTGGCGTGAGCGGTCACGACCTACGATAGAGAGCGTGGCGGCGCCCGGCGACGGGTGCCGGGGCGCGAGCGGGCTCGGGGCCCGCGTCTCGTGCGTGCCGACCGGTCGGCGTGTGCGGGGAAGGCTCTCGGGGAGCGAGGGTCGCTTGGGGCCGATCGGTATCGACCGGGCAGGGAAGGCTTGGCGTGGCGTGTCGAGGGGCGTGCTGGCCTCGTAAAAAGCACGCACACTAATAACTGCCGAACCGCAGTACGCTCTCGCGGCGTAATCGCCGTGCATCACCCGCCTGACGCCCGATGGGGCGGGTGATGACGATCATCGGGCTGGCTCACGCGTGGCGCCCCCGGGCGTGTGGGCGAGGAGGTTCCCGGGTGCTGGGCCGAGAGGGAGGCTGTCGATGGTCGCCCCGAAGCCGAGATCAAACCATCGACTACACACGTAGAGGCGCCCTGCTGACTGTCACGGGACGGGGGTTCGATTCCCCCCGGCTCCATTGAACGAGAAACGGCGTCCGGACCCGTCCGGACGCCGTTGGTGTTTCTGTGGGCACGGGCCCTTGGCGAGACGGGCGAGTCGTTACGGGCAGCCCTGGGCGAACGCGTCGAGGTAGAAGAAGAAGTCGTCGCCGTCGCAATCGAGGTCGGGGTAGGCATACGTCGGTTCGTTGGGATCGGATGAGCCCGTGAAGTCGCAGTGGCGGAGGTCTTCGGCGGCGAAGGCGTCGAGGAAGAAGAAGAAATCGTCTCCGTCCGCGTCGCCGTCCGGATCTCCGTAGTCGGCTGAGTTCGGGTCGCTGCTGCCGGTGAGGTCGGCCTCGCAGTCCGGGCGTCCCACCGCGATGGCGATCCCCTGTTCCCCCGATGTCAGTCGGTAGTAGAAGCCGATGTCGCTCTCTTCGCTCAACCCGCCGACGATCATGACGGCGGTCGCGACGGTGCCGCCGAAGAGCGGGTCGTCGTGCCCGATGACGCGGTCGTCGTCGTGATCGGGCCCGGTAAAGATGCCCCATTCGCCCGAGCCCGTCCAGCGCGTGGAGCCGGCCTGGAAGGCTCGATCGCCCACATTGTTGATGTTCGGTGCAACGGGGTTGGCCAGTTCGGTGAATGGAGAGCCGAAGACGATCCACTCCGAGAGGTTGCCGTCGGCATCGATGTAAAAGAGTGTGTCGCGGAGGAGATCGTTGCGGCCTCTGATGAGCATTTCGTCGTCGGCGTTGACATCGAAGTCGGCGATGTCTTTGAGGCTGGTGGTGGCGGCGTTGACCATCAGGAGCGAGTTGTTGACACCGGCGGCCGGGTCGCCGGCGTGCAACTGCTGCACATTGGTCGGCGTGAGCGCGACGAAGTACACCCGGTTCTCGTCGTTGATGCGGGCAAGCCCGACCCACGAGAAGGGCGATCCCGGGCTCGTGTTGTCGGCGATGCGGACCTCGGAGTTCGTCAGTGCGCCATCCTCGACGAAGGACACCATGGTGTTGCTGCCGCCGGCCTGGGTGCCCGAGACCGCCATGTTGCCGTCGCTGTTGACCTGTTTGCGCATCTGGGCCGTGCCGATGTTGAGCGGGCCCAAGCTGTCGAACTTGGTCTCAACCTGGCCGGGCCCCCCGTGGAAGACGCCCTGCCCCTGAGAGGCGAACGCGCCCCGCCCGGAATCGTCGATGCCCCACTCGCCGATCGTGGAGTTGTTGGCCATCACGCGGAGCAGCGAGAACGTGTTCTTCCCGTTCCAGTGGTGCATGCCCTCCCCGGTGATCGTGCTGGTGGCCTGAACGACCATCTTTCGGTCGTTGTTGAGCGCCGGCGCGAAGAAGTTGGTGAAGTCCGAGGTCGTGGTGTCGGCGATCTTGATGAAGATCCAGTCGCCGGGATCGGCAACGGCATTGGACGAAATGGCCAGTCCCGCGGCGAGTGTCAGACAGGCGGCGTGTCGCATGCTCGATCTCCTTTGGTGCGATGCCAGAGTCCCGAGTCCGATTCCAGCTAAACAGATCCTCGATTGCCGAACAAGGTTGGAACCGATTCGGTTCGGTGCGTTTGCGAGGTCCGCGCTTCCGGAGGCCCGGTCTTTCTGCGGGGGCCGGAGGGATGAGCCGGGATCACCGCGAGCAAATCGGCGGGCCCAACGCGGCTCGATGGCGCGCGAAAATGGGGTGCAACGTTTGGTGTCGAATTGGTGACCCGGCTCCGCGTTGTAAGGATGCGGCCCGGTTTCCGGCCGTACTGGTGGCATCTGGCCAGCGGCGGGCGCATTCTGGGTCCGGCGGTGCGTCGAACCGCGCGGCGGTGCGGCGGGTGGTCTCGTCGCCGACGAGCATCCAGCCGAAGTTGGACCCCGGATCATCGAGCCAGCCCTGCACATCGCTGACCATCGCGGCGCTGGTCCAGTCGTAGTACTGCCCCTCGTCGCCGACGATGACGCTGGCGCTGGGCGTGGGGTCGAAGTCGCCGCCGGGCGAGCCCCACGCGGGCGAGGAAGGCGGGCTGATCGCGTCGTAGAAGCGGTACTGCCAGGTCGCGTCGTCCTGCTCGGCCGGAGCGCCGGCACCCTCCTCGCCGGTGGCGTCGGACGCGCCCTCGCCCCAGTCGGCGAGCACGAGGTGGACGCCGACCGGGTCGAAGGTCTGCTTCGACCGCGACATGTAGAGCGACAGTTGGACATCGGTGACAACCGAACCCGCGGGGATGGCGCCGGCGATGTCGAACTTGACGAGCCCGCGCCGGACCGGATCGCCGTTGATGCGCCCCGCGAACAGGTAGTCGCCCGCGCCGTTGCTCAGGTCGGCCGACTCTGAGAACAGCGTGTTGTCGGCGATCGTGGTGATCGTCGTCTGATCCGCGCGGGTCGTGATCGAGCAGGCGAACAGAGACAGCGCCGCGGCGAAGATGCGGATCATCTACCCTGCGTGCTCACGCTTGGTCGTGCTGAGTCTCATAGCCCCTCCCGGTAGATCACCCGGACCCACTTGATCCTAAATGGACCGGGCCGCGCAACTCAAGAGAATCGAGCCCGCGCGGGCGCTCCGAGGTGAGATTGAGAGCGGGTCTCAATCCGCCGCGCAAGTCGAACCGTCGCGGGACGCCGGTCTGGATGCACCCCAACCGGCAGTTCCTCTGGCACGGGCGTGAGCCCTCGCCCCGGTGGTTCGCCCAATTCGGTGGACATCCATCGCTGTCGCTCAACCCGCCTCATCGGGGCGACGATGGATCCGCCCGAATCGGTCGGCGGGTACACGCCGAGCCAAGAAGGGGACGCCGGTGAGCATTGAGAATGCGCTCGAGAACATCGCCCGCAGCCTCGCCGCCGCCGACGCCGAGGACCCGCGTCGGCTCGCCGAGGTGCACGAGCGGCTCGCCGAGGCGAGGGCGTGCGCCGGGCCCGGGGCGCTCGAAGCGATCGAGCGAGCCAGCGACCTGATCGAACAGATGATCCTGCACGAGGTCGAGGATGCGTTCTCGGCGCTCGAACAGGTGCGGGGGCTCTTTGCCGAGCTCGAGAGCCGCATGCTCCGCGGCGACGACGGGGTGCCCGACGGGAACATGGTCGCGCCCGCGGACATTCCGGCGCCCGCCGCGGACGCCAGTCAGCCGGTGGATCTCTCGGGAGCCGACGGGGACGAGAACCTGGCGGACTTTCTGTGCGAGGCTCGCGAGCACCTGGCCGCGTCGGAAGAGGCGCTGCTGGCCGTCGACGCCGACCCGGACGATCTCGAATCGATCAACACCGTGTTCCGCGCGTTCCACACCATCAAGGGCGTGGCCGGGTTCATGGTGCTGACACCGATCGTCGAGCTTGCCCACGCCGCCGAGACGCTGCTCGACGCGGCCCGCAGCCGCACGCTCAGTCTCGACCGGCCGCGGATCAACCTCACGCTCCGCTCGTGCGACCTGATGGGGCAACTGGTCGGAGCGCTCGGCGGAGGGCGCGTGCCGACGATCGGCGAGCTGTCCGGGCTGGTGCGCGATCTGGAATCGGCGCTCGACGCCAAGGCCGCACTCGCGCCGTCGGAGCCGCCCGCGGGCGGGCCCGCCGACGGGTCTCCCGCCGCCTCGCCCGAGTCCGAGAGCGATGACGCTCCCGCACCGTCCACCGGCGAGCCGGGTCGGCGGCGCCTGGAGCAGACGGTGAAGGTCAGCACCGCGCGGATGGACCGGCTGGTCGACATGGTCGGCGAGCTGGTCATCGCCCAGCAGATGGTCGTGCAGGACCCGGCGGTCGCCTCGCTGAGCGATCAGCGCGTGCAGCGCAACCTGACCCACGCCGGCAAGATCATCCGCGACCTGCAGGAGGTCGCGATGTCGCTGCGGATGGTTACGCTCCGCGGGACCTTCCAGCGGATGGCGCGGCTGGTGCGCGACCTGTCGCAGAAAGCCGGCAAGCGCATCGACCTGGTCATCGAGGGCGAGGACACCGAACTCGACCGCAATGTCGTCGACGAGATCGCCGACCCGCTCGTGCACATGATCCGCAACGCCTGCGACCACGGGATCGAGCCCGAGAGCGAGCGCGTCGCCTCCGGCAAGCCGGCGGCGGGGACGCTGACGCTCCGCGCCTATCACCAGGGGGGGTCGATCTTCATTGAAGTGATCGACGACGGGCGCGGGCTCCGCCGCGACCGCATCCTCGCCAAGGCCGTCGAGCGCGGGCTCGTCACGCCCGACCGCGACCCTTCGGAGATCCCCGACGACGAGGTGCACAACATGATCTTCCTCCCGGGGTTCTCGACCGCGGAGAAGGTCACCGACATCTCGGGGCGGGGCGTGGGGATGGATGTCGTCCGCCGGAACATCGAGTCGCTCCGCGGCAAGTGCGAGATCCGCTCGACGCCCGGCAAGGGCTCGACCTTCGTCATGCGCCTGCCCCTGACCATGGCGATCATCGATGGCATGGTCGTCCGCGTCGGGACGCAGCGCTATGTCATCCCCACCCTCTCGATCGAGCAGAGCTTCCGCCCCGAGCGCTCGCAGCTCTCAACCGTCGGCGGCGGGCGCGGCGAACTGGTCAGGATCCGCGGTTCGCTGCTCCCGGTCTACCGCCTCAACCGCGTGCTCAACCTCGACGAGGGCTGCCAGGATCCGACGCGGGCGCTGCTCGTGCTCGTCGAGGCCAACGAGACGCGCTGCTGCGTGATGGTCGACGAGATCCTCGGGCAGCAGCAGGTGGTCATCAAGTCGCTGGGGGCGCGCGGCGCGTCGATCCGCGGCGTGTCGGGCGGGGCGATCCTCGGGGACGGGCGCGTCGCGCTGATCCTCGACGCGGTCGGGCTCGTCGCCGAAGCCACGCGGCCCGAAGCCGCCCCCCGCCGCGAGCGATCCACCGGCGAACGAACCCATCCCGAGCCCGCGCGGGCGGCGTGAGGAGTGCAGCCATGAGCGACAGCGCCAACGAGAACAAGTTCCTGTCCTTCCGCCTCGAGCGGGAGGAGTACGGCGTGGAGATCCTCCGCGTCCGCGAGATCATCGGCGTGCAGGACATCACGCCCCTGCCGCAGACGCCCGACTTCGTGCGCGGCGTCATCAACCTGCGCGGGAAGATCATCGCCGTGATCGAGCTCCGCCGGAAGTTCCGCCTGCCCGAACAGGCCTACACCGAGCAGACCTGCATCATCGTCTGCGAGGTCGCCGACGGGCCCAGCGGCGAGCACACCGAGATCGGCGTGATCGTCGACAGCGTCAGCGAGGTGCTCGACATCCCACGCACCCAGATCGAGCCCGCGCCGCGCTTCGGCAGCTCGGTCAACACCGACTTCATCCTGGGTATGGGCAAGGTCAAGGACCAGGTGCTCATCCTGCTCGATATCGACCGCGTGCTCGCCGCGGGCGAGCTCACGCAGATCGCCTCGGCGACCGACGCCGCCGAGCCGCGTCCGGACGCGCTGCCCGCCGCCGCCTGAGCCCCACGAACCCGAACCCCCGTCAACCGGAGACACGACCATGACCTCGACCGCCGTTCCCTCGACCAGCCACGCCGGCCTCCCCGGCGCCGCGACCAAGCACCAGTTCGACTTCGCCCAGCTCCAGAGCATCGTCGACAATGTCGGGACGAACATCTTCGTCTCCAACAGCAACCTCGAGATCGTCTACATCAACCAGAAGGGCCGCGAGACGCTCAAGAAGATCTCTCGCGTGCTCGAGGAGACCTACGGCATCACCCACGACCGCGTGCTCGGGCAGAGCATCGACTTCTTCCACAAGAACCCCGCCCACCAGCGGGCGATCGTCCAGAACGCCCACCGCCTGCCCCACCGCGCCGAGATCTCCGTGGGCGAGCTGACGCTCGACCTGCAGGTCAGCGGGATCTTCAACCCCGCGGGCGAGCTCATCGGCACCGTCGTCAACTGGGAGGATGTCACCGCCCGCAAGACCGCCGAGGCCGAGGCGCAGGAGTACACCAACCAGATCAACGGCTTCAGCGCCTCGCAGGCGATGATCGAGTTCGAGATCGACGGCACGATCGTCAACGCCAACGACAACTTCTGCAACGCCCTGGGCTACCGCCTCGGCGAGATCAAGGGCCAGCACCACCGCATGTTCGTGGACCCGCAGGAGGCTTCCTCGCCCGAGTACCGCTCGTTCTGGGCCGATCTCGCCGCGGGGCGGTTCAAGGCCGGAGAGTTCCGCCGCGTGACCAAGTCCGGTCAGGATCTCTGGATCCTCGCGTCGTACAACCCCATCCTCGACGAGAGCGGCAAGGCGTACAAGGTCATCAAGCTCGCCAGCGACATCACCGCGCAGAAGCAGCAGCAGCTCCAGATGGAGCGTGAGGCAGAGGAGTCGCGCCTGCGCGACCAGGAGCAGGCCCGGGCGCTCGCCGAGCTGATCACCAACATCGCCGCCAGCGCCGACCAGATCGACGCGGGCTCGCAGCAGATCGCCTCGGCGAGCCAGTCGCTCTCCGAGGGCGCCAGCGAGCAGGCCGCCAGCCTCGAGGAGATCACTGCCTCCCTCGAGGAGATGGGCAGCATGACCCAGCAGAACGCCGACAACACCAAGCAGGCGGCCAACCTCTCCGAGGAGTCCCAGCGAGCCGCCGACCGCGGCCAGGTCGAGATGGGCCAGATGCTCGAGGCGATGAGCGCCATCAAGCAGTCGAGCGCCGAGATCTCCAAGATCATCAAGGTGATCGACGAGATCGCGTTCCAGACCAACCTGCTCGCGCTCAACGCCGCCGTCGAGGCCGCCCGCGCCGGCGAGGCCGGCAAGGGCTTCGCGGTCGTCGCCGAGGAGGTCCGCAACCTCGCCCAGCGCAGCGCCGAAGCCGCCAAGAACACCTCGGCGATGATCGAGGAGTCGAGCAAGCGCGCCGACAACGGCGTCTCCATCGCCGCGGGCGTGGGCGAGGCGCTCAAGGACATCGTCGAGAGCACCCAGAAGGTCAACACCCTGCTCGCCGAGGTCGCCTCGGCAAGCCAGGAACAGGCCGAGGGCATCAACCAGATCAACAAGGGCATCAGCGAACTCGACCGCGTGACGCAGCAGAATGCCTCCAACGCCGAGGAACTCGCCTCGTCGGCCGAGGAGACCGCCTCGCAGGTCGCCGCCCTCCGCGATCAGGTCAGCCAGTTCACCGACGCCGACGCTCCGCCCGCCGAGCGTTCGGCCCCCGCGTCCCGCCCCGCTCCCTCGGCACGCACCACGCGCCGCCCGGGCCCGTCGATCCCGCTCGACGACGACTTCTCCTCCTTCTAAAGCCCACGCAGCCCTTGCCTTCGCGGGTCGTCGGCCGACGCCGGCGGCCCGGATTCATCCTCCGGAGCCCCTCTCTTGCGCGACCCCGTTTCCGCCGCCGACTTCGATCGCATCGCCCGGCTGGCCCGAGCGCGGTGGGGGCTCCACCTGACCGACAAGAAGGTCGGCGTCGTCTCGAACCGCATGATCGGGCACCTCCGTCGGGCCGGCTTCGACCACGCGTCGGACTACCTCGACCACCTCGAGCGTTCCGGCTCCGACGCCGACTGGCTCGACTTCTTCGACCTGCTCTCGACCAACACCACCAGCTTCTACCGCGATCCCGCTCACTTCGCGTTCCTCGAGCGTGAGTTCTACACGCCGCTCGCCCGCGGCCGGCTCACCACGCCCAACAAACGCCTCCGCCTCTGGTCGGCCGCGTGCTCAACCGGGTGCGAGCCCTACACCCTCGCGATGAACGCGATCGAGTCCCTGCCCGATCTCGCCCGCTGGGACCTCAAGATCCTCGCGACCGACCTGGCCAACTCCGCGCTCCAAGCCGCCCGCGAGGGCGTCTACAAGCAGTCGCAGATCGAGCACCTCTCGCCCGAGCGCCGCCGACGATTCTTCCAGCCCGTCCCGGGCGGCGCCGAGCCCCGCGTCCGCGTCACCGACGAGGTGCGCGGGCTCGTCGCGCTCCGCCGCCTGAACCTGATGGACGCCTGGCCCATGCGCGGGCCCTTCCAGGTCATCATGTGCCGCAATGTCATGATCTACTTCGACCGCGAGACGCGCGAGCGGCTGGTCCAGCGGTTCTGCAGGCTGCTCGCCCCGGGCGGGTACCTGATCGTCGGCAGCGCCGAGACCCTCTCGGGCCTGCGCGCGCCGCTCGCGTCGGTCAGCCCCAACATCTACCGCTTCGAGGCGCACGCCGCGCGGGGAGCCCCGACATGATCGCCCCGCAGCCCGCCGCCACCCGCCTGGTCGTCGGCGTCGGAGACCTCATCGTCTCCAACGACCCCGACGCCGAGATCGTCACCCACGCGCTGGGTTCGTGCATCGGCGTCACCATCCACGACCCCGCCGCGGGCGTGGGGGGGATGCTCCACTTCATGCTCCCCGAATCGCGCAGCAACCCCGAGCGAGCCGCCCAATCGCCGGCGATGTACGGCGACACGGGCATCCCGCTGCTCTTCCGCAGTTGCTACGACCTCGGCGCGCGCAAGGAACGGCTCGTCGTCTGCGCCGCCGGCGGCGCCGAGATCCTCGACCCCGAGGGCGTCTTCAAGGTCGGGATGCGCAACCGCACGATCCTCCGCAAGCTCTTCTGGAAGAACCAGGTGCTCATGGCCGCCGAGGACACCGGCGGCAACCACAGCCGCACGCTCACGCTCAACCTGCGCACCGGCGCCGTCTCTATCCGCTCGCAGGGCAAGCTCTCGAATCTCTGGTCACCGGAGCCCTCGTGATGAACCACGCCGTGCTCATCGTCGACGACTCGCCCATCCTCCGACGGATGATCCGCAAGGTCGTCACCCTCGCGGGGATCAACCCCGCGAACATCCACGAAGCCGGGAACGGCCGCGAGGCGCTCGAACTCCTCGCCCGCACGCCCATCGACCTCATCCTCCTCGACCTGCACATGCCCGAGATGGACGGCGAGTCGTTCCTCGCCGAGCGAGCGCGCGACGCCAGCCTCGCCCTCATCCCCGTCGCGATCGTCAGCACCGAGTGCAACGCCGAGACGCTCGAACGCCTCCGCACGCTCGGCGCCTGCGCATCGCTCCGCAAGCCCTTCGAGCCCGAGGACCTCTCGCGTTTGATCGGGCGCGTGCTCAAGGAGGCCGCCTGATGACCATCGACTCGATCCGCCTGGCCGAGATGCTCGGCGACGCCCTGGAGCGCACCGCGTTCGTCCTCTGCGAGCCCGTCGATACCGACGAGCCCGCGCTCGACGAACTCGCCGCCGTGGAGTTCACCGGCGTGCGCGCCGGCATCGTCATCCTCGCCGCCAGCCGGGGCTTCTGCGCCGAACTCGCCGCGGGCCTGCTCGGCGCCGAGCCCGACGAGGTCACCGAGCGCGACGGGCGCGAAGCGCTCGCCGAACTGGCGAACATGGCAGCCGGCTCGGTCGTCGCCGCGCTCGGGGGCGAGCGCGACCGCATCCGCCTGACACTCCCGCGCCCCGCGTCGCGCGACGAGTTCGAAGCGGCTCTCGGGCGCGGCGTCAGCGCGTCTCTCGATTCGGTCGGCGAGCCCCTCCGCGTCGTGCTGCTCCACGCCGCCTGAAACCACCGCAGGAGACCTCAGCCGTGTCGAAGAAGATCGGCGTGCTCATCATCGATGATTCCTCGGTCGTCCGCCGCGTGCTCAGCGAGGAACTCGCCAAGCACCCGGAGATCGAGGTCCTCGGGGCCGCGCCCGATCCCTTCGTTGCGCGCACGATGATCGAGCGCCTCAACCCCGATGTGCTCACACTCGACATCGAGATGCCGCGGATGGACGGGCTGACCTTCCTCCAACGCGTCATGCAGCACCACCCCATCCCCGCCATCATCGTCAGCTCCGTCACCCCCAGCGGGTGCGACACCACCATCGCGTGTCTCGAGTCCGGCGCGATCGGCGTGGTCTGCAAGCCGGGCGCCGCATACACCGTCGCCGAGGTCGTCCACGAGATCGTCCCGCTCGTCCTCGGCGCCAGCCGCGTCAGGCTCACCCGGCGCGACCCCGCCCGCAAGCCCGCGGCCCGATCCGCCCGCCCCGCGCCCGCCGCGATCACCACCACCAACAAGATCATCGCCCTGGGCACCTCCACCGGGGGCACCGAGGCGCTGGCGCGCGTCCTGCCCACGCTCCCCCGCGCCACGCCCGGGATCGTCATCGTCCAGCACATGCCCAAGGGCTTCACCACCGCCTTCGCCGCACGCCTGAACACCCTCAGCGAGATCGAGGTCCGCGAGGCCCACGACGGCGACCCGGTCCTCCCGGGCGTCGCGCTGCTCGCCCCGGGCGATCGGCACATGAAACTCGTCCGCGACGGCGCCCGCTACATCGTCCGCGTCTTCGATGGCCCCCGCGTCTCTCGCCATCGCCCCTCGGTCGATGTCCTGTTCGAATCCGTCGCCGCCTTCGCCGGCGCCAACGCGATGGGCGTCATCATGACCGGCATGGGCAACGACGGCGCCCGCGGGCTGCGCGCCATGCGCGACGCCGGGGCGGTCACCCTCGCCCAGGACGAAGCCAGTTCGGTCGTCTGGGGCATGCCGGGTGAAGCCGTCAAGCTCGACGCCGCCCAGGTCGTCCGCCCCTTAGAGGCGATCCCCGGCGCGATCGCCGACTTCGCCGCCGGCTCCCTTCGGGCCAAGGCCGCCTAGCACGCCCGAATCCCCGCTTCTATCGGACCTTCCTCGTTTCGGCCGAGCCCCGCACGCCCGACGAGACCAGGCGCGAACCCGCCGAACTTTCGCCCTGCGCGCTGGCGTCGGGGTGCGGGATTCGCAATGATGAAGCGCTCGGGACGCCACGCCGCGCGGCGGCGGTGCGCGGTCCGTGTGGGACAAGAGAAGAAGAGGAAACCCGATGAACCGCAAGAACGCAGCCGTCATCACCCTGCTCGCCGCCTGCGGGCTGGCCCAGGCCCAGGTCGCCAGCGCGCAGCTCCGCGAGGGCGACACCGTCGACGGCAACACCGTCACCGCCATCAACAACTCCGGCGCCAACGGCATCGGCGGCTACAGCTTCACCATCAGCACCGACAACGGCGTCACCACCATCAGCAAGATCTGGGGCAGCTACAACGGCGGCCCGGGTGCCACCATCGTCTCTGAAGCCACCTACAACGACCGCTACGAGCAGACCGGCTTCGAGTCCTTCTTCGGCATGGGCAACTCCTCGGTCACCTACAGCCCGACCGTCAACGATCTCGCCACCGGCGCCACCGGGCTCGACACCGTCTGGAAGGACATCACCCCCGTCCTCTCCGAAGAGGACCCCGTCGGCGGGGAGTTCTCCTCGTTCAACAGCCGCCCCGGCATCACCCGCGCCGGCACGCCCCACTGGGTCGGCGGGCTCACCAGCACTCAGGGCGGCTCCACCCAGGACCGCGCCCTCTTCTACGACGGCAACATCGTCATCCGCGGCGGCGACGCCATCCCCGGCATCGGCAATGTTTCGGCCAACACCATCGACTTCGACTACCGCTTCAGCGGCGCGGGCACCAACTGGATCTGCCCCATCGACATCGACGGCGCCGCCTCGTCGGCCGACATCGTCATCGTCGTGTCGGGCAACGCCTACTCCGCCGGCGGATCCGTCGTGCAGGAGGGCAGCCTCGTCGCCCCGGCCGCCGGCGGCCTACCCGGCGAACTCTGGGTCAACTTCGACTCCATGGGCATCAACGAGGCCGGCGATGTCTTCTTCACCGGCGACACCTCCACCGATCCCCTCTTCGATGAGTTCGTCTTCAAGAACGGCGCCATCGCCCTCCGCGAAGGCACCGCCGTCACCGGCGGCACCATCGCCGGCAGCATCGAGAGCGGCTACATGAACGAGGACGGCGACTGGGCCGTCACCTGGGACCTCGACACCGACGCCGGCAACATCGAGGTCCTCATCGTCAACGGCGAAGTCGTCCTCCGCGAGAACGACCCCGTCGACTGGAACGGCGACGGCACCATCGACGGCGGCGACTCGGGCGCCTTCCTCACCGACTTCACCGGCATCGCCTCGGTCACCGTCGGCGACCGCCAGGGCGACGGTTCCTTCATCGTCGCCTTCACCGCCGACTGCAATGTCGGGGGCTCCATCCTCGAGGGTGGCTTCGTCCTGACCATCCCCGGCACCGGCTGCCCCGCCGACCTCACCGGCAGCAGCGACCCCAACG
>JBICIG010000062.1:0-29340 GCA_043101605.1 Phycisphaerales bacterium JB037 | reverse complement strand
CAACGATCGTGCTCGACGCGCCCGAGGAGCAGGCGGCGGTGTCGGTGCTGATCCGGAGCGAGTCGTTCGGGGACCTGATCGCCGACGCCGACGCGACGCTGGGCAGCGGGCTGCGGATCTCGGCGGGCGAGCCGAGCCCGGACTTCGGAGGGCGCTTTCCCACGGCGATCCGGGCGGTTTCGATGACCGTTTCGGACTACCCCGAACGCGGGCGGACCAGCGGGGAGATCGTGTGGTCGTTCCGGGCCACCGGCGATGCGGACCCGGGAACCAAGCCCGGCGGAGCGATCGCGTGGCCTTCGGGCGGCGACGCGGGAGCCGGGTGGTGCCTGATCACTTCGGGGCCCGTGGGCGAGCCGACGCGTCGGGCGCAGTTGGCGGGCATCCGGGCGATCGCGCGGGCGAGGCCGACTGATCAGTCCGAACGGCTGTTCACGCTGCACGCGCGTCCGAGCCGGCTGATCGAGCAGACGGATCTGCTGACGCCCGGGCTGACCGATTCGAGCGCGGTGGCGCGGCTGTTGGCGGGGATCGAGGAGATCGCGCTGGTCGCGACGCCGATGGGCGAGGATCGCTTCCGCGTCGACGCGAAGGTGACGCTGCTGAGGGGGGACTCGCCGCCCGGGCTCATCCGCGCCGGGTCGTCGCGCCGCGACCGGTGATCTGACGGCACCGGCCGCGGGCGACTGCTCCGATGAACCGACGGCTTGGGTTCATCGGTATCGGTGTCAGCGTCGGCGGCGGGCGAGCCCGAGCCCGGCAAGAGACATCACCGCGAGCGACCCCGGGGCGGGAACGACCTCGGCGTAGACGCGGACATTGTCGATGCCCCAGCTCTCGTCGCTCAGCGTCTGGAGCCCGTAGCCCGTGAAATCGATGCGGAGGGTGCGTTCGGCGGCTTCGACGGTGAAGCCGAGTTCGATGTTGCGGTAAATGGAATCGGGGCGGGCGTTGTTGAAGCCCATGTGCCAGCGCCCGAGGTCGGGCTCCCGGAAGGACTGCCCGGTGTGCTGGTTGGCGAAGCTCTCGCGGAAGAGGGGGTTGCCGTTGACCGCGACGCCGAACTCGTCGCGGCCGAAGCCCGAGTCGTCGCCATCCCAGGAATCGATGATGTAGAGGTCGAAGAGGAGTGAGTAGCGGACGGTGTTTCCGTCGCCGCCCTTTCCGCCGTCTCCGGAGCCGTCGCCGCCAGAGCCCCCGCCGCCGGAGCCGTCGTCGCCGGATCCCCCGCTGCCCCCGTCGCCGCCGTTGGTGTCGTCCCGCGGGGGGAGGTAGGCGGGGAGGGTGAGGGTGACGGTGTCGTTGGTGTAGCGTCCGCTGAACCACGAGAAGCTGGCGCGGGACTCAAAGTTGAGGAGGGTGTTTCCCGACCACTGTGGTTTGACCGAGCCGCGTTCGAAGTCGTCGTGGAAGAGCTCGACCGGGTCGGCCGACGCGAGTCCGTGGGCAGCCAGAAGCGTGGCTGCGGCGATACCGCCAAGGTTGCGCATCTTCATCGCTCTCTCCTGTCCTGGTCTGACGGGCCCGGCGCGATGCCGGACCGCGTTGTGGTTGCCGACCGGCTTTCCCGGGGGCGCGTCGCGCCGCCGGTTGGCCGGACGCTTCAACCATGCCTTAAGGGGGGGTCGAGCGACACCGATCGCGCCGGTTCGGCGGGTTGTGCGGGTCGGCGTGTGCGGGCGGGGCAGGATGGGGAAACGGAAACTTCGCGCGGGCAGGTCCCGGAACCATGCGGGAGGCGGCTGGCGAGCAGCGAAGCGTTGATTGGCGAGATGACGGCTCGCCTATCGTTCGATCGAGCCGCCCCGTCGCGGGCCGGCCGCCCCTTCCCGCATCACCCGAGAACCCGGATGCCCGAGCAAAGCCAGGCCGAAGCCGCAAGCCATCTCCGCAATGTCGCGATCATCGCGCACGTCGACCACGGGAAGACCTCGTTAGTCGATCAGTTGCTCAAGCAGTCGGGCATGTTCCGGGAGGGAGAGCTGGAGAAGCTCGCGGGTGGGCAGCACGACCTGATCATGGACTCGGACCCGCTCGAGCGGGAGCGTGGCATCACGATCCTGTCGAAGAACTGCGCGGTGACCTATGTCGGGAACGACGGGGTGCCGTACCGCATCAATATCATCGACACGCCGGGGCACGCGGACTTCGGCGGGGAGGTCGAGCGGGTGCTGCGGATGGCCGACGGATGCCTGCTGGTCGTCGATGCGTTCGAGGGCCCGATGCCGCAGACCAAGTTCGTGGTCACCAAGGCGCTCGAGGCGGGGCTGCGGCCGACGGTGGTGGTCAACAAGTGCGACCGCCCGGACGCGGACCCGCACCGCGCGGTGGACCGGGTGTTCGATCTGCTGGTGGAACTCGGGGCCGACGACGAGGCGCTGGACTTCAAGACGGTGTTCGCGTCGGCCCGGGACGGGTGGGCGTCGGACGAGTTCGAGGGCTCGATCGAGGATCTTGCCGGGGGGAACATGCGTCCGGTGTTCGAGGCGATCGTGAAGCATGTCCCGCCGCCGCAGGCGTACATCGAGCGACCGTTGCAGATGCTGGTGACGACGCTGGACTACTCGGATTATGTGGGCCGGATCGGGATCGGACGGGTGTACCACGGGTCGATCCGGACGGGGCAGCCGGTGGCATTGGTCAAGCGCGATGCCGAGGGCGAGATCTCGGTGGTGCGGGCGAAGATCGGCGGGCTGCTGGGCTTTGCGGGGCTGGGCCGCGTGGATGTGACGCGGGTCGACGCGGGCGACCTGTGCGCGGTGACGGGCGTCGAGGGGATCGACATCGGCGACACGATCGCCGACCCGGATCATCCCGAGCCGCTGGCGGCGGTGACGGTCGACGAGCCGACGATCTCGATGCAGTTCCGGATCAACGATTCGCCGTTTGCGGGGCAGGAGGGTGACTTCGTCACGAGCCGGCAGATCCGGTCGAGACTGGACAAGGAGCTCGAGCACAATGTCGCGCTGCGGGTTGAGCACGGGCGGACGAGCGACGAGTTCACCGTCTCGGGGCGTGGCATCCTGCACCTTGGCATCCTGCTCGAGAACATGCGCCGCGAGGGGTTCGAGCTGTCGATCGGGCGGCCGATCGTCATCGAGAAGGAGATCGACGGCGTGCTGTGCGAGCCGGTCGAGGAGCTCGTCGTCGACGCGCCCAACGAGGCGGTCGGGAGCGTGATGCAACTCGTGGGCGAGCGCAAGGGCGAGCTCAAGCGGATGGAGGACCGGGGCCCGAGCGTGACGCACATGGTCTTCGAGATCACCAGCCGGGCGCTCATCGGGCTGCGCGGGCGTGTGCTGACGGCGACGCAGGGCGAGGCGATCATGCACCATGTTCTCGACCGGTTCGAGCCGGTGAGCTCGACGCGGATGCGCCGGCTCAACGGGGTGATGATCGCGACCGAGTCCGGGCAGGTGACGGCCCACGCCGTCGAGGGGCTGCACGACCGGGGCGTTCTGTTCGTCAAGCCGGGCGACAAGGTTTATGCCGGGCAGATCGTCGGCGAGCACAACAAGAACAACGACCTGCCGGTGAACATCACGCGGCTGAAGCAGCTCACCAACATCCGCTCGGCGAACAAGGAAGCGACCGTGACGCTCAAGGCGCCGCGGGAGCTCTCGCTCGAGCAGTGCCTCGAGTACATCGAGGAGGACGAGCTGGTGGAGCTGACTCCCAGGTCCGTCCGCATGCGCAAGCGTCTGCTCGACGAGGGCGCGCGGCGGCGGTCGGAGCGACAAGCCAAGGACAAGGCCAAGGCCGAGGCGTGACGCTCAGGGCAAACCCGGACGGGTGATCCACCAGCCAAGGGCGGCGAGAGCGAACCCGAGGGCGAGGTTGGCGGCAATGTTGAGGGCCGCCGCCGGCAATCGTCCCTCGCGCGCCAGGACGAGCGTATCTCCCGCGAAGGTGCTGAAGGTTGTCAGCGAACCGAGCAACCCGACCACGAGCAGAAGGCGGACGGACTCGGGCAGATCGCGCCGGCTCTCGAACCAGCCGATGATCAGCCCGATCGCGAGGCAACCCGCGGCGTTGACCAGCAGCGTGCCCCAGGGGAAGCGTTCGCCCACGAGCCGGACCATGCCCGAGGAGATACCGAACCGCAGGAGCGCACCGATCGCGCCTCCCGCGGCGACGAGCCCGATCTGACCCAGCGACGACGCCATGATTGCGAGACTATCGCATGAAGCCGGCGGGATGCGATAAACTGGCGACCTTGGAGAGACCTCGTTTGCGGCGTCCGGTGGAGTTTCGGGACGCGAATCCAAGGAAACCCGGGGGATCAATGCATCCTCGGGGGTCGGGTTTTGCGAACAGGGAGAGGTCTATTCGTCATTGCGGAGTTGTGTGCATGAATCGCGTTTCCATCGCGGGATCGCCGGGCGGGATTGTCTCGGCCGAGGCTCTCTGGGCCGCTCTTGTGGACGACACGGATCGTCCGATCGTCATCGTGACCGACGACGGCGAGGTCGTGTTCGCGAATCGGCAAGCGGCGGATCATGTCGGGCTGAGCGACCCCTCCGAGCTTCTCGGGCGGAGTTTCCACGACCTTTGCGACCATGAGTACGCCGAGGAGCGGCTGGCGTGCATCCGCGAGGTCGCCACGCTGGGCCGGCGGATGGCGCTCGACGGCATGACGCGCGGGCGGCTTCGGCGAACGCTGATGCGTTCGCTGGGCGAGGACGCCGATGGTCGGAGCCTGGTGCTGCTGGTGCATGTGCCCGTGCCGCATGAAGGCGAGGCCTCGGCGGTGCCGGTGCGTCGCGCGGCGGTGGACGACCTGGGCGTGCTGGCCGAGCTTTCCGAGCGTGAGATGGAAGTGCTCAAGCTGATCGCCAAGGGGTACACGACGGCTCAGGTCGCCAAAGCGCTGCACCGCAGCGTCAAGACGATCGAGTGGCACCGCGTGTCGCTGGGCTCGAAGCTGGGCGTGACCAACCGCGTCGAACTGGCGCGGATCGCGATCCGGGCGGGGCTGGTCAGCGCCGAGGAGACCGACGAGCGGGCCGAGACCGCCAACGGCTCGGGGAACTGACGCGGAGGCTCCGGGCATGGGAGCCATCACCGACTGGATGACCGAGGGCTCAGATGGCGAGCCGATCGAAGTGTCGACGACGCGGGCGACGATGACGCCGCGTGCGCACGCGGTGATCGTGCATGGCTTCCTGGGGTACAAGGACTACGGGATGCTTCCGCGTCTGGGCGAGCGGCTCGCCGAGGCCGGGCTGATGGCGCACCGGATCAACCTGTCGCACGCGGGCGTGCGGGGCGACCCCTCCACTTTCAGCCGACCCGATCTCTTTGAACGCGACACATGGAGGAAGCAGGCGTTCGATATCGGGGCCGTGCTCGACGCCGTTTGCGCGGGGCAGAGCCCGGCGGGCGATTCGCCGCAGCCGCTGGAGATCGCGCTGATCGGGCATTCACGCGGCGGGGTGGGGTGCCTGCTGGCGGCGGCGGAGCGGTTGGAAAGCGGGCGTTGGCCGAAGCCGGCGCGCGTCATCACGCTGGCGGCTCCGTCGACCTGCTGCTCGTGGGACCAGGCGACGCGGCGGCGCGTGCTGGAAGACGGGTTCCATGAGGTCCGCAGCAGCCGCACGGGGCAGGCGCTCCGCGTCGGACGATCGTGGCTCCAAGAGCAACTCGACGATCCCGGATGGCATGACCTGCCGGGGCGGATCGGTGCGATCGGGTGCCCGGTGCTGGTCATGCACGGGGCGGAAGACCCAACGGTGCCGGTTTCGAGCGCCGGGGAGATCGCGGGGGCGATCGGGGCGAACGCCGAGCCGGTGGTGATCGCCGGGGGCGATCATGTGTTCAACACGCCCAACCCGTTGCCGCCCGGCGAGCCCGAGTCGCCCCAGTTGCTCGAGGCGATCGAGCGGACGATCGCATTTCTTGAGCCGCTGGGGCGGTGAGCAACGGGGGCGCAGGGGACGCGCAACCGCTCCCTCACGGTCGCGGCTCGCTCGGACGGGCCCGTTGGGACGGGCTTCCTGGGGCGGGGACGCTGGGTGTCAGCCGGCGAGGAGCCGGGCGAGGATGTCGAGCCCCTGCTCGAGCTTGGAGCGTTTGGTCGCGAAGCTCAGTCGGAAGTGGGTGTCGCGTGCGGAGAAGACGCCGCCCGGGATGACCAGGACATTCTTCTCGATGCACTTCTCGACGAACTGCGCGCCGGTGAGCCCGAGCTTGTCGGGGATCTTGACGAAGGCATAGAAAGCGCCGCCGGGGGCGGCGAGGTCGGTGACCTTCGAGAGCTTGTCGACGACGAGGTCGCGGCGGCGTTCGTACTCGGCGACCTGCTCGGTCATGTCGGCGTCGATCGCCGCGAGGCACCCCCACTGCGCGATCGACGGGGCGCACACATAGGTGTACTGCTGGAGCTTGCCCATCTCGTGGATGAGCCACTTCGGTCCGGCGGCGTATCCCATGCGCCAGCCCGTGACGCCGTAGGTCTTCCCGAACCCGCGGATGAGCAGGACGGATTCGTGCGCGCCGCCGAGCCTGGCGGGGCTGGGGCAGCAGGGCTCGCCGGCAAGGGCGGGCTGCTGGGTGCGTGACTCGGAGTAGGTGAAGAGGTCGTAGATCTCGTCGCTGATGAGGACGATGCCGCGGGCGGCGCAGAGTTCATGGAGCTTGCGGACCTCGTCCTCGCTGGCGATGACGCCGGTGGGGTTGCCGGGCGAGTTGAGCAGGACCGCCTTGGTGCGCTCGGTGATCAGCGGCTCGACGCGTTCGGCGGTCAGGCGGAAGTCGGGGTAGGTGTCGCAGCGGACGGGCTTGGCGCCGCAGAGCGTGGCGGCGTGGGGGTACATGACGAAGTAGGGATCGGCGAAGATGACCTCGTCGCCCGGATCGAGAAGGGCCTGGAACGCGAGCATGAGGGCGCCCGAGGTGCCGCTGGTGACGAGCAGCCCGGTGTCCGAGGCGTCGGTGGTGTTCCAGCCGACATCCTCGCTGAGGGCGCGTTGCAGTCGCTGGCGAAGGGGCTCGACGCCCTGGGTGGGTGTGTAGCCGTTGAGGTTGCCCTCGATCGCGTCGATGGCGGCGGCGCGCACGGCGAGAGGGACTTCAAAGTCCGGCTGCCCGATGGAGAGGTTGATCGGATCCTTGAGGGTGCGCCCGAGATCGAAGACGCGCCGGATGCCGGACGCATCGATCGCGCGGGACCGCTTGCTCACGAGCGTGTCGGGGTTCATCGGCGCTTGCTCCGGGAGGTGTCCCGGCGGGAAGGCACCGGGTTGGCACGCGGATCAGTCGGTCCGGGTCTTGGGCAGGCCGAGGGCGCGATCCCGCTTGGGATCGAACTTCTTGTCCTCGGCGAGCTTCTTGATGCGCTCGGGGCGGGTGAGGACATTGCGCTTGCCGCTGAGGTTGCCCTTGGTCTTGAGAGAGTTGTCAAGGCTCATGGTCGCCGCTCGCTTGTCTGATCTGTCCGGGCGCGGTCAGCGCCTGGGCGGGTACAACTCCCAGTTGGTCTTGGCGAGGTTCACGCTCCCCCGATGGTCGCGCAGCCAGACCTCACCAAGCCGGGCGACGAGGGTCCGATGACGCTCCCGCTGCCCCGCCGCGTTCTCGAACTCGTCGGACGCGACGCCCCGGAGCGAGTACACGCTCATGGGAAGGTCATTGTTCGCGTCCGCGGCGAGGGAGTCCACTCGGGCGGGGTCGGATGGGACGGCGATCGCCTCGACGCCGTAGGCGGCGAGGTAGGACAGCAGGCGTTCGGCCTCGTCGCGGGGGAGATCGGAGGCGAGATGGAGGTAGTTGGTGCCCCGGGTGCGGGGGTCGGCGACGATCTCGCCGCGGTGGTTCAGGACGGGCCCGGGGGTGAAGGCGGGGTTGATGGTGAGGCTGGGGCGGGCGGGCTGGTCCGTCGAGCGGGGCGTGGAGTCGCGGGGCGGCGTGGTGCGTGGAACGGGGTTGGTCGGCGGGCCCTCGGGGTCCATCGCGGGGTTGGAGGTCGCCAGGAGAGGGTCGGGTGAGCGGGGCGGCGGGGCGGTGACGGTGCCGAGCTGCTGGAGGGTCTCGCGCTCGCCGGCGTCTCGACCGACGCGGTAGGCGACCGCCCAGACCGCGGCGCAGAGGGCCAGGGCAAGGCTGACGGCGAGGTAGACGGCGTAGACGGGGATGTTCAGGCGTGCGACGGGAGAGGCCGGGGAGGAGCGCTCGGGGGTCTCGATGCGGGGGAGCGGGCCCGTCCGCGGGCGGGGCGGGCTCGAGGCCGAGCCGTTGTTCCGCGTGAGGATCTCGAAGAGCGGCGGGTTGGGTCGCCCGGCGGACATACCGGATTCTACGAAACCGGGTCGGTTGAGGATCGGGTGCGGACAAAGCGGGAACCCGGAGCGCTGAAAGCGGATCGCGGCGTCGGTTCGACGAGGGAGGCTGCGACGGAATCGGGGCGGTTTCAAGGGCTGGGCGGGCGCGGCTGCTCGGCGTCCGGTCGTATACTCTCGCCCCATGGCGATCCGCGACGAAGACATCATCCAGATCACGCCCCGGAAGATGAGCCGCAGCGAGGCGATCTACCTGCCCGAGATTTTCAAGGGCTTCGGGACGACGCTGCGCCACATGTTCACGAGCTGGGGCCAGGGCAAGACGAGCCGGACGATCCAGTACCCCGAGCAGCGTCGGGAGCACTACAAGCCCGAGGACGGGGGGCAGGAGCCGAGCAACTTCCGCGGGTTCCACCGGCTGAATCGCGATGAGCAGGGGCGCGTCAAGTGCGTCGCATGCATGATGTGCCCGACGATCTGCCCGGCCAACTGCATCCACATCGAGGCGGCCGAGAGCCCCTGGGACGACCGCGAGAAGTACCCCGCGAAGTTCGAGATCGACGAGCTGCGGTGCATCTTCTGCGGGATGTGCGAGGAGGCGTGCCCGGTCGACGCGATCGAGCTGACAACCGAGTACGACATCGTCGGCGCGTCGCGGCAGGAGATGATCTTCGACAAGAACAAGCTCCTGCACATGTACGATGTGACGATCGGCCGCAAGCCTATGTGATCCCGCGGGCGACGATTCGCAACTGAGACCCGGACTCAGGCGAGCGTGTCGGCGGACCGTTCTATTCTGTCGCCATCGATCAGACACCTGCCAACGCGTGGAGCCGGTATCGGGAGTTGATCCTTGTGGGCGTGGGCGGTGCGCTCGTGCTCGGGGCGTGGCTGGCGGGCGGGCTCGGGGTGGCGGCGTGGGTGCAGTACGCGATCGCGGCGGCGAGCGTGCCGCTGACGAGCCTGCGGACGCTGCCCTCGGCGGTGCGTTCCATTCGTCGGCGTCGGGTGGACATCGATGTGCTGATGTTCGTCGCCGCGGGCGGCGCCTTCTCCATCGGTCACCCGGTCGACGGGGCGTTCCTGCTGCTGTTGTTCGGGCTCGGGAGCGCGGGGGAGGCGCTGGCGATGGCGCGTGCCGAGCGCAGTCTGCAGGGTCTGGCGGCGCTGGCGCCGGACACGGCCGAGCGGCTGAATGAGCGGGGCGACGCCGAATCGGTCTCGCTCGATGCGCTCGAGCCGGGGGATCGGGTGCTGGTGCGTGCGTTCACGCGGGTGCCGGCCGACGGAGAGATCGTCGAGGGGGCCACCAGCCTGGACGAGTCGACGCTCACGGGCGAGTCGATCCCGGTGGAGAAGGGCGCGGGCGACGAGGTCTTCAGCGGGACGCTCAACGCGGCGAACAGCATCGTGGTCCGCGTGACGCGGCGCGCGGGCGAGAGCGCGCTGGCGCGGATCGTGCGGATGATCTCTGAAGCGCGCGCGAACAAGGCGCGGCTGGAGCGGGCGAGCGACTGGGTCGACCGGTATTACGCGCCGAGCGTGCTGGTCGCGGCGCTGCTGGTGTTCCTGGTGCCCTCGCTGGCGGGGATCGGGCGTGATGCCGAGTCGCCGCTTGGCTGGGCGGACTGGTTCTACCGGGCGATGGCGTTCCTGACCGCCGCGAGCCCCTGCGCGCTGGTCATCGGCGCGCCCGCAACGATCCTGTGCGCCATCGCGAGCGGGGCGCGGCACGGGATCGTGTTCAAGGGGGGCGCGAGCGTCGAGGCGTTGGCGGCGGTGCGGTCGATCGCGTTCGACAAGACGGGCACGCTGACGACGGGGCACCCGGTCGTGCGCGAGGTCATCCCGCTGGATTCGATGGATCCCGATGACCTGCTGTCGCTGGCGGCGGCGGTGGAGCAGCACGGATCGCACCCGCTGGCGGCGGCGATCCGGAACGAGGCGGGTTCGCGCGGGCTCGTGCTGCCGCGGGTGCTGAACGCGTCGCAGGTCGCGGGAGAGGGCGTGGAGGCGGATCTGGACGGGCGCCGCGTGCGGGTGGGGTCGCCCGCGACGCTGGAGGGTGCTGCGCGGGCGCGGGCGGATGAACTCGCCGCGGCAGGGAACGCGATCGTCGCGATCACGATCGACGGCGAGCCGGCGGGGCTGATCACCGCTTCAGACGAGGTCCGCCCGGACGCGGCGCGGGCGTTGCGAACGCTCGGCGGGCTGGGGATCGAGCGGCAGATGATGCTCACGGGGGATCACGAGGCGGCGGCGGCGGCCGTTGCCGGAGCGGTCGGGCTCGAGGAGTTCCACGCGTCGTGCAAGCCCGAGGACAAGCTGAGGCTGCTGGGGGAGCTGGAGCGCGACGCCGGGCCGGTCGCGATGGTCGGGGATGGGGCGAACGATGCGCCGGCGCTGGCGCGGGCGGCGGTCAGCCTGTCGATGGGGGCGGCGGCGAGCGATGTCGCGGCCGAGAGTGCCGACATCGCGATCATGGGCGAGCGGATGATGGCGGTCGTCGAGGCCCGCCGGCTGACGCTGCGGGCGCGGACGATCCTGCGTCAGAACCTGGCGATCGCGCTGGGGGTGATCGGGACGGTGGCACCGCTGGCAGTGCTGGGTGTGGCCGAGCTCGGGCTGGCGGTGATCCTGCACGAGGGCTCGACGGTGGTGGTCGTGCTCAACGCGCTGCGGCTGCTGGGCAACAAGCCGTTCAAGCCGGCTCGTACATGATCAGGACGAAGAGGTCGGAGGGGTTGAAAGAGCGCCCGGAGGAGTCGGCCGGCGAGAGATGCTTGGCCTGGGTCTGCGGGGCGACATTGCCGACGCAGTGGGTGACGCGGATGTCCGGATTGTCGCGGAGCCAGGTGTTGATCTCGTTCTCGAGGTCGGACTTGGCGTTCTCGATGCCGATAAAAAGCTTGACCTGCTGCACGCGTCGCTCCTGGTTGAGAGTCGGCGAAGAAACGCCGTGTCGAGGCTCGGGATCCCCCTGAATCGACCGGGGATCGCTTCCGGCCCCGTGGGCGATAGCGTAGCATGGGCGCGGGCGGGGCGGCCGGGAGCGTTCGATTCCCGGGCGAGACACGGATCGAGAGCCGGATCGGGAACAAGGGGTGGTTCGGTGTCCTATCGCGTCATTCTCACGATCATCCTCACCGGGCTGGCGGCGATCCTCGCGGCGCTGACCTTCGCGTTCAGCTCGTCGAGCTGGTCGGACTTCACGCTGAACCTCGGCTCGGAGGTGTTCGGGATCGCGCTGACGGTCGCGATCGTCGACTGGATGATCGAACGGAGCAAGCTGCGTGAGGAAGCGCAGCGGATCGCGTGGGCGATGCTGCACGACATCGATCACGCGGTGTGGGTGTGGCAGGGCGGGCGGCGGGAGTTTCACCTCGACGAGCTGATGGCGCTGCTGGACATGGTCGAGGATTCGGACCCCGTCCCGCCTTTCACGCAGAATCTCTTCGGGAACCTGGGCGTTCGGGCGTCGGACACGCTGCGGCTGCAGCAGCGGGTGTTCCGCGTGCACCGCGGGCTCAAGCACGCAATGACTTATCTCTCGGGGCTGGGGCAGATCCGGGAGCTGGACCGGCTGATGCCGCCCTCGTTCATCGTCGAGGCGCTCAAGTCGAGCATCGAGCAGCTCGCGAGGGTGACCGGGCAGGGGCTGCACCCGACGAGCTTCGGCGTCGCGAGGACTTTCCGGGACCCGACCCAGAAGGCCCAGGAGACGAGGTACCGCGGCGTGGAGGTCGAGACGCTGTACGGCCCGGCCGGGCTGACGACGATGATGGCCCCCACCGTCGTCTCGGCATCGCACCAGAAGCCGACCCACGAGCCCGAGCACGAGCGGTCGCGGATCGAGCGGGTCCCGCCGAAGCGGGGCCCGGTGTCGGCAGCGCCTCCGGCCGGCGTTGACGGCCCGGCCCGGGCGGATGGATCGGCGGCCCGGACCGGTCCGCGGCCGGTCGCGCGGACGGATTCCCGCCCCGCCGCAGAGCCTTCGCCGCGTCCCGACGCGGGATCTCGCCCGGAGCCGCGGCGCGAGGACGATCCGCCGCGTCGGGACGAGGGCCCGATCACGCTGGATGTGGACCCGGACGGGGAGCCCTGGTGAGATTGCCGGGTGCGGGCGGGCGTGCCCGCCGGCTGGGTCTGCAACGCATGGGCGTGTAGCATGGATCGCGGACGCTCCTCGGCGTGGGCGGTCCGGTCTGAGCCGTACGGCTCGGTTCACACGAGAACCAGGGCGTGCGCTCCCCCTCCTGAGCCTTTGCGATTGAAAGGAACCCGATGAAGCCCCTTCTGGCGATGACGGCGGTCGCGACGATGTCGTGCGCGGCGCTGGGCGACCCCGAGATGCCGACGCAGTTCTTCACCGAGAACACGGTGATGGTGGCGCAGGTGGACCTGACGGCGCTGACGCCGCAGGCGATCCGCGACACCGTCTACGCGGTGCTCGATTTCGACGAGATCGGCAAGCTGAGCATCGGAAGGGACATGAAGCAGCAGATCGACGCGGCGATGGCGCAGGTCGGGCAGGTGTCGATGATCACGGGCATGCTCAGCTCACAGGGCGCCGACACGATCTCGATCGTGATGATGGCGCCCGAGGAAGCCGACGGCGAGCCCAGCGTGTTCGTGCTGCTCCCGGCGTCGAGCGAGCAGTCGGCCCAGCAGATGGGCCAGATGTTCGGCGGGATGCTGGCGCCGCAGGGCTTCATGACGGGCTACACCGGCCAGTACAACGACGACACCGAGGCGGTCGATCACTGGGTCTACTTCGCGCAGGGGTCGGTGGACATCCCCGAGGACGCGTGGTCGCCGCGCGTGCAGGGCGAGTTCGATGAAGCGATGTCGTCGATGGGCGACTGGCCCATGAAGCTCGCGGTGGTGCCGAACCTGCTGATGCGGGACATGGTGCTCGATCAGGTGCCGCAGGAGCCGGCGTTCCTGGCGCCGCTGGCCCGCACGGCGATGGAGGCCGAGTGGATGGGCCTGTGGGTCGAACTGGGGACGAACCCGGAGATCGGTCTGGGCGCCCAGATGGCCGACGAAGCCGACGCGGACATCATGCAGGGCTCCTACGCCGCGGCGATGGAGATGCTGATGGAAGAGGCCCGCAAGGCCGACGCGGACGCCCGCGAGGACGAGGACTACGAGGGCCCGCTGCCTTCGGAGATGGCGTCGTTCGTCCGCGATGCGCTGCAGATGGAGCGGTCGGGCTCGCGCATCCGCGTGAAGCTCGACAAGGCCGAGCTGCGCGGCATGACGACCATGATGTTCCAGATCGCCGACGGCATGGGCGAAGGGCTCGGCGAGATGATGGGCGAGATCGGGAACCCGTTCGGCGGGAACTGATCTCGACGGAACAAGCGGAACCATCCGGTGCGGCGGGCGACCCGATCGGTCGCCCGCCGTTTTATTTGCTCTCGCCGGGCGTCACTCGGCGTACGGGCCGAGGGCCTCGCGCATCGGGCCCAGGTGGTCGGCGAAGCGCTGCCAGCGCTTGACCGACGAGCGGTAGATCGCCTCGCGCACCTGCTGGTTGCTGGAGGTGCGCACGACGCGGTCGCTCTCGTGCGGGCGCAGGCAGCGCTCGTCGAAGGGCAGACCGAGGAATTCGATCAGTTCGGGGATCTTCGCGTCGGGGTCGGCGGTCAGGTCTTCGTAGCGGACCTCGATGAGCCGACCGTCGAGGACCGCCCTCCAGTGCTCCATCAGTTCGCGGTAGCTGCGGTAGTAGCGGGCGAGATCGACCGGGTCGTGCTTGAAGCGGTAGTCGCCCTGGAGATCGAGGAAGTAGCACGACAGGCAGGTGTCGGTCGCGTCGCGGACGCAATGCACGAAGCGCGCGTTCGGGAGCGCGCGGTGCAGCACGCCGAGCGAACGCCAGTTGCGGGGCGTCTTGTCGGTGACGCGGCGGGCCGAGGCGGGCCCCTGGCGAGTCATCGCGCCGAGCAGGTCGTCGGCGAACGCATCGAGGACCGGACCGGTGATCGAGCCGGGGAGCACCCGCGACCACACGCCGAAGTGCTTGCGGGCGATGCCCTGAACGATGTTGAGCTCCCCGCCGCCGAAGGCCTCGGGATGGCTCTGGATGATCTGCTCGACGAGGCTGGTGCCCGAGCGCGGCATGCCGACGATGAACACGGGACGATCGTCGGAGGCCGACCCGGTCGGCATCGCGGCGATCGCTTCGCGCGACCAGTTCGTGCGCACCGCGTCGACCGCCGACGCGAACTCGGCGTGGTCGTAGGGGCGGGCGAGCAGGGCGTTGGCACGCTGGGCGGCGTTCCACGCGCGGTCGTAGTCGGCGTCTCGCTCGAGGCGTGCGCAGAGTTCAAAGAGAAGCTGCGCCCGCGCCCCGCGGTGGAGATCCGGGCGGGCGACCGCCTGCTCGAGAGCCGAGACGATGACTGCCGAATCGGTCTGGCGGTCGGCCCGCGACCACTCGAGCAGCAGCGCCGGGTCTCCCGGATGCAGGGCGAGCGCGTCGCGGACGATCGCCAGCGCCTCGTTGCGCCGTCCGAGTGTGACGAGCATGCCCGCGCGACCGGCGGCCGCGGCGGGGTGGGTCGGGGCCTTCCGCTGCACTTCGGCGTAGGTCTGCTCGGCGGCTTCGAACTCGCCGGCGTGGGCATGCGCCTGGGCGAGGGAGACGAAGATCTCGGGATCCGCAACCCCGAGTTCGATCGCGCGGCGGAGGGCTTTGATCGCGCCCGGGGCGTTGCCGATCTGGTTGAGGCAGACGCCGAGCATGGTGAGGATGCGCGGGTCGTCGGGGACCTCGGCGATCAGTCGCTGCAGCGGGGGAAGGGCGCCGCGCGGGTCGCCCCCGACCAGGCGGCGCTGGGCCTCCATCGCCAGGGCGCGCTGGGACTGGTTGAGCGGCGTGGTCACTCGTCAGCCCCCACCGTTGTCGTCGTCCTTCTTCTTGCGGTCGTTGCCGAGGATGTTGCGGAGCCCGCCGTCGAGCAGTTCGCCGGCGCGGCCGCCGACCCGGTCGCGCACCTCGTCGGAGAGTTCGTTGATGAGGACATCGCGCCCGGCGTCCTTGAGCGCCTTGCCCAGGGCGTCGGGCTCGACGCGGATGCGCGGGGCGTCGAGGGCGCCGGCGAGGTTGACCGGGAGCGTGATGCCGTCCTCGCCGAGATCGACCTCGCCGACCCCCGGGAGGGTCATGATCATGTCGTGGAGGAACAGGTCCATCGCGACATCGAGCGGGATGCCCGGCTCGACGCGGAACGGGCCCTTGATGGAGACATCGATCGCGCCGCCCTTGATGGGGGGCTGCCCGTCGGGCCCGAGCTTCGAGACCAATTGCGGAGCGATCCAACTGGTGGCGACGCGTTTGAAGGCGAAGTCGACGCGGCTCTCGCCCCCGCCGCGCGAGACCGAGGCGAGACTCAGGGCCGCGTCGAGGCGTCCCCCGCTGCTCACCAACGAGACCGAGGCGGCATCATCGACGAGCCAGGGGTTGGTCGACGCGTTGCGGATGACGATGTCGATGGTCTCGTCGTCGAAATCGGCGACGCGCATGCCGTTGACCTCGATCTCGCGGATGAGAAACGCCGGGGCGCCGACGACGAGGTGGCTCGCCTTGACGCGGCGGTAGCCGTCCTGCTCGACCATGCGTTCGAGGCGGTCGCGGAGGGTCTCGCCCTCGTTGGTGTCATCGGGCTTGGGCGGGGCGAGGCGTTCGATCCAGCGGGCGATCTGGTCGAGGCGGTCCTTCCATTTCTGCGCATCGCGGATGTAGTCGCCGATGGTCTTGTCGCCCTCGCGCGTGGGAGGCTCCGGGCGATCGGGGCGGTCGATGCGCTCGCCCGGGGTGGCCCGCTCCATGCCGCTCGAGGCGTTGGTGACCTCGAGCCGGTCGATCGCGATGCGCCGGCGGAGGAGATCCCCCACCGCGACATCGCCCTGGAGCCGCTCGGCCCGGAAGATGTCGTGCGTGAGCTTGCCGGGGTCGGCCATCGCGAGCCCGTCAATGGTGACCGTCGCGGTGCCGAAGTCGAGCGAGACACGCTCGATGTCGACGGTGGCGCCGTTGGCCCACTCGAGTTGACGCTTGAGCGTGGCGGTCACGAAGGAGTCGGTCAGCAGCGAACGGGCGAAGAAGAGCGCCCCGACGAGGACAACCGCGGCGATGACGCCCGTGATGCGGATCGGGTTGCCGATCTTGCGGGCGAGCAGGTCGGCGTAGGTCCTCTTGCCATGCCCCTTGCCCAGCACCGCCCACGCGAGGATCCTCACGCCCGGCTTGGAGGCGTACTTCTTGTACTTCTCCGAGCCTTCCTCGAGCCTGGCCATGCGTCGGCGGAAGCCGTTGACCAGCGCGACGACCGCGATGCCCAGCGCGAGGCCGACGATGAAGGCGACGAGCAGCCCGCCGGTGACGACATAGGAATCGAGCCCGAAGAGCGCGAGCACCGGGGCGTTGATCGCCCACTTGAACAGCGGCTGGGTCGGGCCGTCGAGCAGCAGCCGACCCGCCTCGAAGCTCACGGGCGTGAGCAGCAGCGAGACGAGCTTGGAGACGCCCGCGACCGCGACCGCGATGAACAGGTTGGCGTTGAGGATCAGCAGCAGCAGGACCAGCGCGAGCACCAGCCCCGGCGCGGCCGCGAAACTCGGCACGAACCCCAGTTCCGCGCCGAGCACGCCGGCGAGGACGAGTTGCAGCGGCGTCGCCTTGCCTCGGAGAATCTTGCCGATCTTGCGTGTGATCATGGATGGGCTCCGTCCTGACCCGCCGGCGTTGGGTCGGCGGCGGGCGGCGTGGTGGCGTCATGCCGAGAGTCTACGCGGGCGTCGATGCAGCGATCGTGGTAGAGGTCGGCATCGCCCGAGGCGAGGTACCGGTCGAGCGCTCGTGAGGCCTCGTGGGGCGGGGAAACCTCGATCCGCGTCGGCGACGCGACGAGCCCGACCCGCACCAGCGTCTCGATCGCGTCCAGCACATCGAACCGCACGATCGTGTCGAAGCGCTCGCGGATGAAGCTTTCGGCCCGGGCGCGGAGATCCGCCGGGCGGACCGGGCCGGCATCTCTCGCGGCGTGCGCCATCGCGTACGCGAGCATCGCCTCCTTGAGTTCCTCCTGGGCGACCTTGGCGACGAGCAGGTGCGTCGCGGCGGCGTTGTTGGCGAGGTTCTGGTAGTAGAGATGCTGCGTCCGCTGCGCATCGCGCTTGCTCTTGGCCCGGCGGTACCCGAAGAACGCCCTGAAGCCCAGCGTCAGTAAACCGAGCACCGCGACCCACAGGAAGGCCGAGAGCTTCACGACGGTCAGCCCGATGCTCCCGATCTTGTAGGCGGTGCTTCCCAGCGCCCCGCCCGCCCCGCCGAACGCCTGGAAACGGTCCCACCAGTTCATGCGCACCTCGGCGTGCGGCAGCAGGGCTTCGAGATCCGCCAGCGGGATGTCGCGGAACATCTTGAGCCAGACGGGCCCGCTGCCGGGCGCTTCATCGGGCTCGGCCTGCTCCTCGGGCATCCAGGCCAAGACGGCAAGCCTTCGGCAGAGCGTCATCTCGCGCATCACTCCCCGCCAGGGGTGACGCAGCGTGCGCACGCGGCGGTGCATCCTGCCGCGCCCCCGGACCCAGATCCCCATCTCACGCACGCCCTCGGGATCGATCCGCACGCGGAGCCCGTGGGAGTTCTTCTCGGCGATCGCCGCCCGGATGAGTTCCTCGCCCAGCCACTCGAAGTTTGCTTTGGCGAACACATGACCGAGCACCCGGCTCAACTCGCGGTAGCGGTCGGATGGGGAGCCCCCGGGGGCGTGGATATCGAGCGTGTCGCGGTCGGGGTTGAACGGGGCGTAGGCATTGGTCAGCCGGCGCCCGAGGGCCCCCGCTTCGTGGTCGACGATGCGTCCGAGGCGGTCGAAGACGCCGCGAGCGTCCGGAAACTCCTTTGCGAGCAGCTCCCGGAGGTCCTCGGCGCGGAGGGGGATGAACCGGTCGTCGGGCGTGTGGAGCGGGCACGGCTCGACGCGCTCGTCGTAGACGCGTCGGCGTGTCAGAACCGTGCGGAGCATGGCGGTGATGGTACCGTCGGCGGCCGCCAACCCGTCCGGACGGTCCGGTCGCGCGGGCCGGCGGCGTTCCCGGGATGAACCGGGCCGAGTACACTTTGCCATGCTTCAACCCGCTCCGACGCGTTTGGCCACCTTCCTGACAGCCTCGGCGCTGGCACTGCTCTCGAGCGTGCTGGGCGGGTGTGCCGCCAATCCGTGGTCCAAGGCGTACGAAGGTTTCGGCGGGGCGGGCGCCGCGTCGATGACCGCCGAGCCACGCGCCGCCAACCCGGTGCTGGAACTGGTCGAGTTCGAGGACGCAACGCGCGGGCGCGGACGCGACGGGCTTGAGCAGATCGGCTTTGCGAATTTCACGGGCGTCTACTACCGCGGGATCGAGGACGATCTCCGCCGACAGGGGCGCGAGGTCGGCGCGGACCTCGTCGCGTGGGGGCTCCGCTACCTGCACACCGAGCGCGAGACGACGCTCCGCCCGGTGCAGGATGTCTGGACCAGCAAGCGGCGAGGTCGGTACGACCCGCGCACGGGGCGCTACGACGACGAGACGATCGAGTGGACCGAGACGCGGTATGTGCCCGAGGTCTACGACAACGCCTACTACGCGTTCCGCGCGGTGTTCTACCGCGACGCCCGCTGAGACCGCCACGCCATGCGAAGCATCACCATCATCACCACCGGCGGCACGATCGAGAAGACCTACGACGAGCGGTCGGGGTCGCTCCGCAACGAGCGGTCGATCATCCGGCGGATGCTCAAGCGTCTGCGACTGGTCGAGACCTCGGTCAATGTCATCGAACTGATGAGCAAGGACAGCCTCGAGTTGACCGAAGCTGATCGGCGCCGCGTGCTCGAGGTCGTCCGCGCCACGGGCGCCACGACCCGCGACGCCGACGGGCGGCCCGAGTCCGGGGGCGTCGTGATCCTTCACGGCACCGACACGCTCGCCGAGACCGGGCGTGTGCTGCACGAGCACATCGCCGAGCCCACCGCGCCGATCATCCTCACCGGCGCGATGCGACCGTTCGAGATGGTCCGTTCCGATGCGCTGCAGAACCTGACCGAGGCGATCTTCGCGACCGGGGCGCTGCCGCCGGCGATCTGGTGCGTCGCGCACGGGCGGTCGCTGCGGTTCCCGGGCGTGCGGAAGGATACGACGCTGGGCACCTTTGTCGATGATGTCATCGAGCCGGCCGAGTTCCGCCAGAGGCCCCACTAGGGTTGGTTCGTACGATCGAGATCGTCGCGACGGCTCGCGGTCTTACCCGCCGCTCTGGGCCTGGGCGAGCTGCGCGTAGTACGGGCTCTCCTCGAGCTTGCGCATGAACTCGGCGACGAACGCGTCACGCCCCTCGACATCCTCGGGCCAGGTCAGCATCAGGAACCGCTCGGCGGTGTCGCGGTGACCGGAATAGATGAAGTCGAGGGCGGCTGCCCAGTAGCTCGCCGGCGGCTTGCCGCGCGACCAAGACTGCGCCCCGAGCATCTCCAGCCCCAGTTCTTCGAACTTCGCGTCCGAGGGAGCGCTGGTGCGCATCAGCCCCGGGGCGAGTTCGTAGAACGCGCCGTTCCACGACAGCACGATCCGCGGCGCGGGGCTGTTGGCGGGCGTGGCGTTCCAGCCGCTGAAGGTCCAGTCCCGACCCACAAACTCGAACGAGCCGTCGCGGTTGAGATCGGCAAAGTGCGCGCCCTCGCCCCGCCCGGCATCGATGACCGCCAGTTCCTCGACCTGCTGCCCGAGGCTGAGCAGGATGAAGGTCGAGCAGCAGTCGGCTCCGCCGGAATGATCGATGAGCACCAGGTCGGGCGTGCCGTCGCCGGTGATGTCCTGGTGGACGCCGACGCTCTCGCGGGCGTCCTCGCGCCCGCCGCCGATCGTGAACGAAGCGCTCTGCCGCGACCACGCGACGGTGCCGTTGCGGAGCAGTTCGGCCCGCTGCCCCTTGCCGCCCTCGCCGGCGAGGTCGCGGATGCGGAGTTCGTAGTCGCCGAGCGTGCGGGTCTCGGTCGCCGGTGTGGCGGACGCCTGCCCGGTCGAGTCGGCCTTCTTGGCGTCGTCGGCGGTGGTGTCGGCTTCCTTGCCGCAGCCGGAGAGAGCGAGCGCACACGCCGCGACGATCGCCGCGGCCAATCCGTTGGAGCGTGTGGGATGGGTCATCGTCGCATGGTATCCGGGCCCGCCCAACCCCCCCGCCGCAACCGACACTAAAACGCCCCGGTCTGTGGAGACCGGGGCGCGATTGTGAACTTTGTGTGGAACGCGGGCGTCGCCGCGCGGGGTCAGCCGGTGATGCCCGTGATGCGGACGGCGGTGTATCGCTGGCGGTGACCGGTCTTGCGCTTGTAGCCCTTGCGACGCTTGAACTTGTAGATGTCGAGCTTGTCGCCCATGACCAGGGGCTCGAGGATCTCGGCGGTGACCTTGGCACCGCTGACGAGCGGCTGTCCGATCTTCGCGTTCTCCGCCCCGGGCTCGCCGACGAGCAGGACGCGGTCGAACGAGATGGCGTCGCCCTTGGACGACTCGCCGCCGTTGTAGAGGTCGATCAGGATCTCATCGCCCTGGGCGACGCGGCGCTGACCGCCGGACTCTTCGATGATCGCGAACATGGACATGCTCCGGAACTCGCCCGCGGTGAGCCCGCGGGGGGACCGCAATGGTAGCGCTCCGACCCGCCCCGGCAACGCCCCGGGCCCGAATTGGCCCGCCGGGGCCCGTGCCGCCCGACCCCGAAAGTTTCCTCGGGGAAATCGGATGAAGGGGGAACTCTCCAGATCGTGACGGGTACTACTTGGCAAGGCGTCCCGAGTGCAAGCCGGGACCGACCGAAGCCCGCCGCCGACGACCGTCGGCCCCCGCCAAGGCCCTCCCGGTCCATGCCGGGACCCCGGGCCCCAACGGGCCAGACCGGACGATTCACAGCCCCCTCCGCGTGCCGGGCGTGCGGTTCTCTCCGCACCCCGGCAACTTTTTCTGCGCCGAGTCTTGTGTCCGACGAGTTGCCGCCAGACCACGCGGCCACGGTTCGCGGGCCTCGCCAGAGAAACGACCGGGCCGGCGTTTGCCAGCCCGGTCGCGGGACGAAGAGGACCTTGTTGGAGTCGAGTCAGAGGGGAGGAGAGGGGATCAGAGGAGTCGACTCGTTGGGGTCCGTTGGGGTCCTCTTCTCTGAAGGGGATTCTGTTCTCAAAAACCCGGGGCGGGCGGTCACCCGCCCCGAGCGGGGAATGGGTCTGGCGTCAGAGACCGGGCTCGGCCGACCCGCTCGAGGGGCTCTTGGCCTGAAGCACGCCCAGGCGGATGAGGAACTCGCTCGCGGCTTCGATCTCGTCCCGGGTGAAGGGGACGAACGCTTCGGGCTGCTCCTCGGTGCCCATCAGGTCGGGCGGGTAGGGACAGACGCCGCCGTTCCTCGCCGACACCTCGGCGACGGCTTCGAGCACAGCGTCGCTGGCCTCGAAGAGCCGGTCTTCCGGGAGGTTTTCATCGCGGCGATCCATGGCGGTCCTCCTTCACACTGCGCCTCTCGCGAACGCTCTCGGGCCCTCGCAATCGGCTGTTCCACCAACTCATGCGTAGAAACTCGTCAGTAGTTCACGCCTCTTCCCGGAAATCGGTGATTTTGGCGTTTCTGGGGTTGACAACCCAGTCTGATTCGCTAGCCGGGGCGTTCCGGATGCCCGATTCGCCCAAAGGAGCGCCCGCCGTGACAGTTCCGTGACACTCGGCCGCGGTGGATCCGACACCGGATCGGCGGGTGCGCCGTCCTTCTCAAGCAAGCGTCGAACGCCGAGCGTGCGCGCGAAACCGATCCCTTTGCGCTCCGAATAGCTGACGACGGCTCGCTCGATCAGAGCGCGATCTCGTCGTCGACTTCCGGGCGCCAGCGTCTGATCGTCGCCGCGTCGAAACGCGCCGGCAGCACGCGATCGGGCTCACGCTCCAGCAGCCAGCGGAGCAGATACTCCACCAGTTTCGAGGGCGGGCGCGCCCCGCCGCACCAATGGTCGTGATCCGCCCAGGAGAGATGGACCTCGTGGTCGGAGCGATCATCGCCCCGCTCGATGCGCACGGCGTAGGTCCAGCCGCGGGGCGTTTCGGTCTCGGCCCCCACTTCGATCCCGACCCTTCCTGTCCGGTTGGCGCGCGGCATGGCGAGAGAGACTGTCGCCGGGATGGGCCCCGGATGCAAGGCGGTGCCACCTTTGCACCGCCGGACCGGTACGATCCGCGAGCCCGTTCCGGGCCCAGGCGGAGGCAGCGTGGCGTTCCTTCTCGAAACAATGCGGCTGGGGCTCAAGAACCTCTGGATCCATCGGCTGCGCTCGCTGCTGACGGCCCTGGGCATCATCCTGGGCGTGGCGGCGGTGATCACCATGGTCTCGATCGGCGAGGGCAAGAAGCAGGCCGCCCTCACGCAGATCGAGCAGCTCGGCGCCCGCAACATCATCATTCGCTCACAGCAGCCCCCCCAAGCCGTTCAGCAGCAGGCGGGTCAGCAGCAATCATTGCTGGCCAAGTACGGCATCACCCGCGACGACCTCCGCGTACTGGAAGCCAACTTCCCCGATGCCGAGGCGATCGTTCCGGTCAAGAAGGTCGGGAGCAACATCCTCCGGGGGGATCGGCGGCAGGCGTCGCAGGCGTACGGCACCACGCCCGGGCTGCTCGACCTGGCCAAGCTCCGCGTCCGCCGCGGGCGCTACCTGACGCGGGAGGACCTCGACAACCAGTCGGCGGTGTGCGTGATCGGGAGCGAGGTCGCCAAGGAGCTCTTCCCGTTCGACGACCCGCTGGGCTCGACGATCCGGATCGACTCGAGCACTTTCCGGGTTGTCGGCGTGCTGCAGCCGGTGGGGCTTTCGGGCGGAGCGGGGGGCGCGCTGGTCGGGCGCGACCTGAACCTCGATGTGCACCTCCCGATCACCACGGCCCGGATCATGTTCGGCGACCAGACGATCAGCCGCCAGAGCGGCGGGCTGAGCGCGTCGGAAGTCCAGATCTCCGAGGTGTATGTCTCGAGCCCCAGCCGCGATCGCGTGCTGGATGACGAGGCCCGCATCCGCCGGATCATGGAGGTCCGCCACCCGGACCTGACCGACATCGGGCTGATCGTCCCCTACGAACTGCTCGAAGCGGCGAAGAAGGAAGCGGTCACGAGCAATCTCGTCTTCGGCTCGATCGCCGCGATCGCACTGCTCGTCGGCGGCATCGGGATCATGAACATCATGCTCGCCTCGGTCACCGAGCGCACGCGGGAGATCGGCATCCGCCGGGCGATCGGCGCGACGCGCAAGCACATCACCGCCCAGTTCCTCGTCGAGACCAGCGTGCTCAGCGCCATCGGCGGGCTGATCGGCGTGGTCGTGGGCGTCGGGCTCAGCCTCGGGCTCGAGCCGATGATGAACTGGCTGCCCACCGCCCCGTTCATCGGGCACTTCTTCGACGGCAATGTGCAGCTCCCCACCGACATCCCCATGTGGGCGGTCGTCCTGAGCTTCACCGTCGCGACCCTGACCGGGCTGATCTTCGGGATCTATCCCGCGATGAAGGCCGCGGCTCAGGACCCGATCGTCGCCCTGCGTCACGACTGATGAGCCGCGGACGAGCCGCGACCGTGAAGGAGCGGTGCCGGGTCGTGCGAGCATCGCAGACCAGAGCCGAAGCGCGGGAAGACCGCTTCCTCACCGTCGCGGCTCGTTCAATCACTCATCGGGCTCGAAGATGGATCGGCCCAGAAATGGAAGGCGGCGAAGCCACGAGCGCTCCGCCGCCGGGTGGGCATGGGTTGTTCGGACTCCCCGGGCGGAACCCGGGGGAGTCGGTTCGGTCAGCGGCGACGCCGGGCCAGCGCCAGACCGCCCAGGGCGAGCAGCCCGGCCGAAGCGGGCGCCGGGATCGTGTTGCCCAGGGTCAGCGAGTCGAACCCGAAGCCGTCGGCCGGAGCGGTCGACTCGATGAAGATGCGGTTGAAGGGGGTGGTCTGCGCGAAGCCGATGAAGATCTCCTCCGCGTCGGGGCGCAGGGGCGTGGCGTCGACGACGACCATGGGCGTGTTGCCCTCGCCGAAGTCCACCCAGAACCGGAGCTGGCCCGGGTTGCGGTCGCCGAAGTCGGTGATGTCGATGCCGAACGCCGTGGTGGGTTCGGCGAGGTCGAACTGGATGACACCCGGGGCACCCTGCCCGCCGGAGACGGCGATGTGCTGGGTGCCGCTGGTGGCGTGGTGCCCGCCGGTGGGGCTGTTGAAGACGCCCATCATCCCGGCGGAGGTCACGCGGACGCCCGGGAGGTTGAACTCCTGGTAGATGAGCGCACGATCCGCCGTGAGCGTCTCGAAGCTCTCGGACATGTCGATCTGGATCTGGGCGGCAAAGTCCGCCCGGTTCTCGAAAACGGTCATCTCTGCCGTCGCGGCCCCGGAGAGCGCAGCGACCGACGCGACGCAAACGACTGCGCGCATATCGCCTCCTCTCCCCACGAGATGGTTTCGATGTGGTCCCCGGTCCGTCACGAGTGCGGTCACGCACCGGGGGTGCAGGTTCGGGTCAGGAACCTGCCATCGAAGGTGCCACCGATTCCGGCCCGCACCACCAATCCAGAGGGAAAATTCGGCAAGGTTTGCGCAGATTGACAGAGGCCAGCCGGCCCTGACCGGCCCTACGCCCCGAGCACTTCGCGGAGATATGCCCCCGTGTGGCTCCCCTTCGCCTTGGCGACCGCCTCGGGCGGGCCCTCGGCGACGATCGTGCCGCCGGCGTCGCCGCCCTCGGGGCCGAGGTCGATGATCCAGTCAGCCCGCTTGATGATGTCGAGGTTGTGCTCGATCACGACGACGGTGTTGCCCGCGTCGACGAGGCGGTCGAGGACTTCGGAGAGCTTGCGGACATCCTCGAAGTGGAGCCCGGTGGTGGGCTCGTCGAGGACATAGAGCACATTGGCGTAGGCGCCGGGGGAGTTCTTGGTGCCGCCGCCCTTGCCCAGTTCGGTCGCGAGCTTAACGCGTTGCGCCTCGCCGCCCGAAAGCGTGGTCGAGGGCTGCCCGAGCGTGATGTACCCGAGCCCGACATCGCGGAGGCACTCGACGAAGCGGAGGACCTTGGGGTGGGCGTCGAAGAAGCCGCACGCGTCCTCGACGGTCATGTTGAGCACCTGCGAGATGTCCTTGCCGCGGTAGGCGACCTCGAGCGTCTCGCGGTTGTATCGCTTGCCGCTGCACACCTCGCACTCGACATAGACATCGGGGAGGAAGTGCATCTCGATCTTCTTGAGACCCTGGCCCTGACAGGCCTCGCAGCGTCCCCCGCCGCTCTTGGCGGGGACATTGAAGCTGAACCGCCCGGGCTGGTAGGCGCGGATCTTGGCTTCGCGCGTCTGGCTGAAAAGCTTGCGGATGTCGTCGAAGATGCCGGTGTGGGTCGCGGGGTTCGATCGCGGCGTGCGCCCGATGGGCGACTGATCGACCTCGATGACGCGGTCGATGTGCTGCATGCCGTTGATGCGGGCGTGCTTGCCGGGCAGGTCGCGCCCGCCGTGGAGATGCCGGCGGACCGCCTTGAGCAGGATGTCGTTGACCAGCGTGCTCTTTCCGCTGCCCGACACGCCCGTGACGACGACGAGCCCGCCCAGGGGGAAGGTCGCGTCGATGGACTTGAGATTGTTCTGAGCGGCTCCCTTGACGACCAGCGCGTGGGTCTTGCGGAGCGTCCGCCGCTCGGTCGGCACCTCGACGCGGCGCCGACCGGCGAGGTAATCCCCCGTCAGCGAACCCCCGGCGGCGCAGATGTCGGCGACCGTCCCCTGCGCCACCACCCGCCCGCCGTGCACGCCCGGCCCGGGCCCGATGTCCACGACATGGTCGGCCGCGCGGATCATCTCCTCGTCGTGCTCGACGACGAGGACGGTGTTGCCGATGTCGGCCAGGTGGCGCAGCGTGCGGATCAGCCGCCCGTTGTCGCGCGGGTGCAGCCCGATCGTCGGCTCATCGAGCACATAGCACGCCCCGACGAGCCCGGAACCGACCTGGGTCGCCAGCCTGATGCGCTGGGCCTCGCCGCCCGAGAGGGTCGCGGTGCGCCGGTCGAGGCTCAGGTATTCGAGCCCGACACTGGTCAGAAAGCGCAGCCGGTTGCCGACCTCGCGCAGGATCGGCTCGGCGATCTGCTGCTGCTCGGTGCTCAGCGACAGCCCCTCGATGAACTCGATCGCGTCGTTGATCGTCAGGCGGCTCAGCTCGGCGATGTTGAGCACCGTGCCGTCGACGGTCCGGCGACCGATGACGGACTGGCTGAAGGCGCGGGAGGCGTCGGCGGCGTGCCGGGAGGTGATGAGCACATGCAGCGCTTCGATCTTCAGCCGATCGCCGCAGCAGGTCGGGCAGGTGCGCTCGCGCATGAACTGGTGGAGATGATCCTTCACCCAGGTCGACTCGGTCTTCTCGAACCACGCGCCGAGCATCGGCAGAACGCCGTCCCACGACGCGCCGTGCTTCTTCGCGTCGGCGGGCGTCGTGCCGTGGAGCAGGATCCGCTCGATCTCCGGATCGAGGTCCTCGATGGTCACGCTCTGGAGCAGCCCGAACTTGCGGCAGAACCAGCGCAGCCGACGCGGGTAGATCATCCCGCCCGGACCGTTCTTCTTCCACGGCGCGATCGCCGACCGCGTGATCTGCAACGAGCGATCCGGCACGACCAGTTCGGCATCGAACTCCAGGATCGCCCCGAGTCCGTGGCACGACGGGCACGCGCCGAAGGGCGAGTTGAAGCTGAACAGCCGCGGGCTGATCTCTTCGAGCGCATATTCCGGGTTCTCGGCGTCGGCGAACTTCTCGCTGAACGCGTGGTCGGTCCACTTGTCGCGATCGTCGGCGTGATTGACGCTGATGACCACCGAGCCGTCGCCCAGGCGCAGCGCCGCCTCGACCGACTCGGCCAGCCGCTGGCGTGCATCGGGCTTGAGGACGATGCGGTCGATGACCGCTTCGATGTCGTGCTTGTGGTAGCGCCCGAGGTTGAGCGGGTTCTCGCCGCCGGTGCCGTCCTCTCCGAGGAGCGCCTCGCGGAGTTCGATGAGGGTGCCGTTGACCCGCGCCCGCCCCCACCCCTGCCGCTGGAGGTCCTCGAGGACATCCTTGTGGAAGCCCTTCTTGGCGCGCACGACCGGTGACAGCACCATCAGCCGCGTGCCCTCATCCCACTTCATCAGCGCATCGACGATCTGGCTCGCGCTCGACGCGCTGATCGGCGCGCCCGACCGCTCCAGCACCGTGCCGTCCTTCTTCGTCTTGGTCGGCGCCCACGAGACGGGCGTGCCGCACCGCGCGAACAGCAGCCGCAGGTAGTCGTAGATCTCCGTCGTCGTCGCGACGGTCGAGCGGGGGTTGTGCGCCGCCGACCGCTGCTCGATCGCGATGGTCGGCGGGATGCCCTCGATCTCCTCGACATCCGGCTTCTTGAGCTGGTCCAGGAACTGCCGCGCGTACGCCGACAGCGACTCCATGTACTTCCGCTGTCCCTCGGCGAAGATCGTGTCGAACGCCAGCGAGCTCTTGCCCGACCCCGACAACCCCGTCATCACGATCAACTCGTCACGCGGCAGGGTGAGGTCGATGCCCTTGAGGTTGTGCTCGCGGGCGCCGCGCACGCGGATGACGCGGTCGGTGTTCGTGCGGACGCCGCCCGCGTCGCCCGCCGCGGATGTCGCTGCGGGCGAACGCTTTTTCGTCGGCTTGGGCTCGACGGCCGACCCGGGCTTGGCCGTCTCCTTCTTCGCCGACGCTTCGGCGCGGGGGGCCGCGCCGGACGCCTTCTTCGCCGGCGGCTTCTTGGCGGTCTTCTTCGAACTGCGCGATGCCTTCTTCTTCGCCACCGACCGTCCCTTGGTCACGGGTCTCGCTCCCTCATCACGAAGATCGCCGCCGATGCACCCGACGGCCCGCCGCGCCCGGCGATGGTAGCGGGCGCGGCCCGCACGCCGGTTCAGCCGCCCGCGTCGTCGCCGCCTCCATCCGGCTCGCTCGCCCGGGCGTCCTCCGACGCGCCGGGGTCCCCGTCGTCGGCTCGGCCCGCCTGATCCGGCTGATCCGGCTGATCGGCGGCCGACTCGCCCGGAGTGGTCTTCTCGCGGTCGACAAGCTGCTCGCGGCGTTCCTGCTCGCGCTGCTTCTCGGCTTCGAGCCGCTGAGCCGCCTGGTTTCGCCGCGCCTGCAGGGCCCCGAGCATCACCAGCCCGATCGCCACGCCGAAGAGGTAGACGCCCAGGCGACGGGCGAAGCTGGACCGGTTGTTGGGCGAGTGCATCATCGCGGACCACAGGGTACGCCGCCCCTCGCGTGGGAAGGCCGATCCCCGCTCACCGCTTGCCCGACTTCTTCCGCCTCCCGGACCGCGAGCCCGGCATCCCCGGCTTGCGCTTGGCGGCCTTGCCGCTCAGGGCCTCCTCGAGTTCGCCCCGCGTGATCCGTGCTTCCTCACCGGCCTCCTCGATCAGCTTCTTGAGCGCCACCGCCTGATCCCGGAGTTCGGCGGCCCGCTCGAACTCGAGGTTCTCGGCCGCCTTGAGCATCTCGTCTTCGAGCGTCCGCGCCAGTTCCCCCGCTTCGAAGGCTTCCTCGGCATCGCGGAGCGCCTCGCGCGCCACCTTCCGCGCCCGGATCTGCGTCTCGATCCCCCGCCGAACCGGCTTGGCGATCGTCCGCGGCACGATGCCGTGCTCCTCGTTGTACGCGATCTGCTTCGCCCGGCGGCGCTCGGTCTCCTCGATGGCGTTCTTCATCGCGGGGGTCATGGTGTCGGCGTACATCACCACCAGCGAGTCGGCGTTGCGGGCCGCACGCCCCATCGTCTGGATCAGGCTCGTGGGGCTGCGCAGGAAGCCCTCCTTGTCGGCATCGAGGATGCAGACCAGCGAGACCTCGGGCAGGTCGAGCCCCTCGCGCAGCAGGTTCACGCCGACGAGCACATCGAACTCCCCCGTGCGCAGTTCCGTGAGGATCGTGATCCGCTCGAGCGTCTCGATCTCCGAG
>JBICIG010000061.1:0-64480 GCA_043101605.1 Phycisphaerales bacterium JB037 | reverse complement strand
ACCGAGTACCTCGCCGGGCTCAGCGCCAACAAGGCCGGTCGGACCGATCGCGCGATCGATCACTTTCAGCGCGCGCGGGCGGCCGACCCCAACCGCGTCGAGTACACGCTCCACCTCGGGCTGGCGCAGTTCAACGCCGGGCGAGAGGATGCCGCCCGCGCGAGCTTCGTCGTCGTCACGCGCATGAACCCCGACAACGCGCTCGCGTGGGGCATGCTGGCGCAGATCGCGCTGCGCTCAGGAGACCGCGGCTCGGCGATCGAGTTCATCGAGACCGCCCGCGAACTCGATCCCTCGAGCGTGGTCTGGCGGGTTGTCGAGGCCGACGCGCTGGTGATGCGCGACGCGGACCGGGCGGCCGAGTTGCTCTCGCGCATCCCCGCCGACGAACTCCCGGTGCCCTACGGCTTGAATGTCGCGCGCAAGGTCTTCGGGGTCACGGGGCGCTTCGCCGACGCGGCCCGCTTCCATGCACACGCCTCGGACGCGGCGCCGGGCGACGCGGCTCTGGCGATCGAGACCGCCGACCTGTTCGACCGCGCCGGCAACCGCGAGGAAGCGATCCGCTACGCCCGAAGAGCCCAGGCCGCCGGCGACGAGGGCGCCGCCCGCATGCTCGCAAGGCTTGAAGACGGCGGGTGAGCCCGGTGTTCCACTTGGAACACATCCCCGGTTTGTGCGCGCCTCACCCGGGCTTGGTCAGGCCAGGAACCGCCCGCCGTCGATGCGGATGACCTGCCCGGTGGTGTAGGTCGCGTCGAGGGCGAGCCAGCGGACGGCTTCGGCGGCGTCTTCGGGGGCGCCGGGGCGGGCGAGGGGGACGCGCTTCAGATACGCCCGCTGCGATTCCTCGTCAGATTCGTGCCCCTCCTCGGGCCACGCGACGACGCCCGGCGCGACCGCGTTGATGCGCACGCGGGGCGCGAGATCGCGCGCCAGCGAGCGCACCATCTCCACCAGCGCCGCCTTGGACATCGAGTACGCGGCGAAGTCGGTTCGGGGCCGCCCCATCGCGTGGATGTCGGCCATGCAAACGACCGACCCCCCTCCGGGCATGGACGACGCACGGAGCAGCGGCGCCAGCCGGGCTGTCAGCAGGAGCGGGGCGAGGGCGTTGATGCGCATCAGCCGTTCGGCGGCGTCGAGGGTGAGTTCCTCCAGCGGCGTGGGGTGGTAGATCGACGCGTTGTGGACGAGGATGTCCAGCCGACCTGATGCCAGCACCGACTCGGCGAGGCGATCGAGCGAGCCCGGGTCGTCGAGGTCGAGCCGGAGGAGGTCGGCGGATCGGTCCAGGTCGCGGAGGTCGTCGGCGGTCTGGCGGGCCTCATCCTCGCTGGTGCGGTAGGTCAGCAGGCAGTCGCAGCCGGCGCGGGCGAGAGAGAGGGCGGTGGCCCGCCCGACGCGCTTGGCGCCGCCCGTGATGAGCGCGCGCGGGCGGTCGGTCATCGCCAGGACTCCTCGGGCGGGCCGCCGTCGGGCGAGTCTTCATCGGGCCCGGTGCGGCTCTCGTAGAAGTCGTCGGGGTCGGCGGGTTCGGCGCGGCGGCCGGCTTCGGTCCACGCATCGGGGATCGGCTCGGCTTCGCGTGCGAGGGGCTTGCGGCGGAGGTATCGACGATGCCTCAGGACGATGAGCAGCGCCACCAGCACCGCGATCATGCCGAGCACGATCAGAACGACCATCAGCACCGCCCAGTCGCGGGTGGCGCTGGATTGCTCGGGCGTGGGGGCGGCCAGCGACCGCGCCAGGATGTCGAGAATCCGCATCACGCCCCGGAGTGTACCGGGGCCGAGGCGGATCACGACGACCCGGGCGGGGGAGGCGGCGGGGGCGTGCCGAGCGCCAGGTGCACCCGTGACCCCTCCCGCAACAGGCTCGGGCGGTATCCGGATGCGGTGAGCAGGCCGACCAGCGCTTCATCGGAGAGGCGTTCGACGGCGGCGGTGGAGGGATCGAGCCGGAAACGCTCCACCACCGATGCATCTCGTGACATCATGACCCGCCGGACGGCCGGCACGGACGGCGTCGGACTGGAGGGGGCGGGGACCGATTCAATGCCCGCCGCGGGCGAGGGCGCTGGGGTCCGCGTGCTCGATGCGATCGGGCTCGGCGCGAGGGTTGAGCGCGGGGTTGGTGCGGGGCGGGAACGGGTCGCGGCGGGGAGCGCGACCCAGACCGCCAGCGCGAGCAGCGGCAGGGTTCCCGCTATGGCGGCCACGGCGCGGCGGCGGACGCGGCGGGCGCGCACAGCACCCAGCAGTTCGTCGCGGAGGGCTTCGCGGCGGGCGATGGCGTCGGGGCTCAGGGGCGGGGTGGGTTGGTCAGTCATGGAAGTCCTCACGGGCCTTGGCGCGGAGGCGTTCGAGGGTGCGGCGGATGCGGCCGTGGGCCGCGGGCCCGGAGAGCCCGAGCATGGAGCCGACGCCGGCGAGCGTGCGCGACTGGCTGAAGCGAGCGAGCAAGGCGAGCCGATCGGGCTGGGGGATGGCTTCGAGTTCGGCGCGGAGCCACGCGATCTGCTCCTCGCGCTCGTGCGGGTCGGCGGCGTCGCTGGGGGCATTCGGCGGGCGGGATCGGGCGGCGTGCCGGTCGCGTCGATCGGCCCGGGCTTCGGCACGAAAGCGATCGATCGCGGCGCGGTGGAGGGCGCGGGTCATCCAGCGGGTGAGGGAGGCCTCGTCAGCGAGCGGGGGGAGGGTGCGGGCGGCGCGGAGCATCACAACCTGCACGATGTCGAGGCAGGTGGATTCGTCGCGGCGGGTGATGCGTCGGGTGATCGCCAGGGCGCGGGCGAACCAGTGGTCGTAGAACTCGGAGAAGGCGGCTTCGTCGCCCTTGGCGATGCGCCGGGTGAGGTCGGCCGGGTCGGGCGGGGAATCGGCGGGGCGCGCGGCGGCGGCGCGGGGTGGCGCGTGGTCGGACGATCGGCGGTGGGCGATCGTCACGGGCTGTCCCAGAATCCCGGAGATGCGTTCATTGTGCGCCGAAGCGAGGGTCATTGCGAGGGTGATCTGCGGGGTTGAGCCGTGGAGTTGGCCTGCGAGCAGCGCCCGGAGGCTCAGTCGCGCGGGGGGTTGGGACGGCTCAGATCGCGCTCGAGTTCGGCGATCCGGCGGGCGGCTCGGTCGGCCGCGGCCTGGAGGGCGGCGTTCTCGGCGCGGGTGGCGGCGAGTTCCTCGCGGAGGGCGCGGATCTCGCTCTCGAGCATGTTCGCGCGGGCTTCCTGGGCGGCGGCGTCGGCGCGGGTGTTGACGAGGTGGCTCTCGAGCTGGTGGGCCGCCTCGCGGGCCATGTCGACTTCGCGGGTCAGATCGACGACGCGCTGGCGTTCGCGCGCGAGCGCGCCGGCGTCGCCGCTGAGGCGCGACTGCTCACGGATGAGCCTGAACTGGACCTGCGCGTCCCGGAGCTGAATCTCGGCCTCCTTGACCGCGGCGATGAGTTCGCGGATGCGGGCGGCGGGAATGTCGACGCCCTCGCGGGCCTGGGCGGCCTGGAGTTCGGCGCGGGCGTTGTCGAGCGCGACCTGGCGCTGGCGGACGAGGTCGGCGGCTTCGTTGGCGGCGCGGGCGTCGTCCGGATCGGGCTTGTCGCCGGCGAGGAAGCGGAGTTGGGCGTCGAGGCGCTCGACTTCCGCGCGGGCGATCTGCATGTCCAGACGGGCGCGTTCGAGGTGGAGCTGTGCCTCGCGCACATCGCGCTCGGAGATCATCGCGGTTTCGGCGAGCTGGCGGGCGCGGGCGAGGTTCTCCTCGGCGGCGGTGGTCTCGAGTTCGCGCCGGCGAAGCTCGAGGTTGGCGGTGTAGAGGGCGGCGGCGAGGTCGGCGCGGCGGAGTTCGGCCGAGTCGTTGCCCGCGGGCGGGGTCGCGGTGGCGGCGCGCTCGATCGCGGCGCGGCGGCGCTCGATGTCGCGGCGCATCAGCGAGACGGCCTGGTCGGCGGCGGAGAGCTGCTCGCCGGTCCCTCGCAGAATGAGCAGCCCCGAGTCCTCGTGGTACTTGAGCTGGGCGGGCGCCGAGCGGTCGTCGGCGGCGACGGTGACGGCGGCCTCGATCCCGCTGAGGACCGTCTCGAGCGGCAGGATCAGGGAGCGATCGGATCGGCTGCCCGGGAGGGGGTCGATGAGATCGGAGAGGGAGAACATGGTGACCGGGGCGGGGGGCGAGTTGACGCCGCGCTGCCCGCGGTCGGGGAGGAGGGAGATGGAGTAGATCGCGGCGGATCCGTCGGGGCGGTGGGAGGAGACGCGGAGTCTCTGGTGGGGGTCGCCGAGTTCGAGGGTGTCGAGTGCGCCGTCGATCGTGACGCGGGAGAGTGAGAGCGGCTGGACGGGGTGATCGAGGGCTTCGGGGGTGGCGACGATGTTGAGGGGTTCGTCGGTGAGGACGCGGCGGAGGAGGGCGATGTAGTCGGAGGTGTTGCCGCCGTCGAAGCGGATGAACTCGATCACGGGCGTGTCGGCGCGGCGCTCGCCGGGTTGGAGGGCGACGCGGCTTGGGCGATCTGCCTCGACCGGCGTATCGCGCTGGGCTTGGGCGAGGGGGGCGGCGAGGAGCCCGGCGGCAAGTGCGAGGAGAGCGGCGGGCCGGCGGGCATTGAGCGGGCGCGCCATCCGGGGGTGGCCGGCTGCGTCAAACTGGAGGGGCATGGGATGGCGTCCTTGTGCGGGGGCTTGTGCGCCCGAGGGTGCGGCGTTGGTTTGTGCCGGGACGGTCCCGGCGTATGGAGAACGACGCCGGGGCGGGGGTTTGGCGCGGGTCGGGGGGAAATTGTTGCCGATCGCGCGGGAGTGAGGGGGGCGCTACACTGCTGGTCCGGCGTGTCGCCGGGCGAGAGCGATGGAGTTGCGATGTACTACGAGACGCATCAGCCCGTGATCAATGATCTCGAGGCGCGGATTTTAACGATCCGCGACTCTCTTTGACTACGACGCCAAGACCGAGCGACTGAGGGAGCTCGAGAAGAAGATGGAGTCGCCGAGTTTCTGGGACGACCCGGACGAGGCGCGTCGGGTGGTGGGGGAGCTCAAGACGGTCAAGGCGCAGATCCAGCCGGTGACGGAGGTCGCCGCGCTGCTGGATGACGCGAAGGTGGCGTACGAGTTGGCGCGCGAGGAGGGGGACCAGGACCTGCTCGTCGAGGCCGACGAGTCGCTGCACGCGCTGTCGAAGCGGATGGAGCAAGTGGAGATGCAGTCGCTGCTGAGCGGCAAGCACGACCATCGCAGTTGCTTCCTGACGATCTCGGCGGGCGACGGGGGGACCGAGGCGAACGACTGGGCCGAGATGCTGCTGCGGATGTACCTGTATTACACCGAGCGGATGGGGTGGAAGGTCGAGGAGGTCGCCAAGTCGTACGGGACCGAGGTCGGGATCGACCATGTGACGCTGCATGTGAAGGGCCCGTTCGCGTTCGGGTACCTCAACTGCGAGCGTGGGACGCACCGGCTGGCGCGGGTGAGCCCGTTCAATTCGCAGGGCAAGCGTCAGACGAGCTTCGCGACGGTGGAGGTGACGCCCGAGTTCGAGGAGAGCTCGGTGGAGATCCCGGACAAGGACCTGGAGATCCAGACCTTTGCGCGGTCGAGCGGGCCGGGCGGGCAGAATGTGAACAAGGTCGCGTCGGCGGTGCGTCTTGTGCACAAGCCGACGGGGATCATGGTGGTGTCGAGCACGCACCGGGATCAGCTCCAGAACAAGCGGCAGGCGTTGTCGATTCTGCAGGCGCGGCTGGAGCAGATGGCCGAGGACAAGCGCGAGGCCGAGATCGCCGAGGCGGCGGGGGGGAAGCTCGAGCACCGCGGGTGGGGCGCGCAGATCCGCAGCTATGTGCTGTACGACAACCGCGTGAAGGACCACCGGACCGGGCACGAGAACATGAACCCGCAGACGGTGCTCGATGGCGAGCTCGCGCCGTTCATCGACGCGGAGCTTCAGCGGCGGCGGTCGGCGAAGAACTGATTCGGCGGGCGGGCGTCGCGTCGCGCACGAAGAACGCCTGTGTGCCACGGGGAGCACAGGCGTTCTCAGTGCGCGCCGAGCGCATCGTTTCGGGTTGCCTCGCGGGTCCGGCCGCGGGGCCGGTCAGCGGCGGCGGCGGATCATCAGGAGCGGGGCGAGCGCCGGCGCCGCGAGCGAGGCGGGCGCGGGGACGCTGAAGCGGATGGAGGCGTCGAAGAACTCGTCGAGGCTCGGCGGCAGGGCGCGGGTGTCGCTCATGCGGGTGACGAACGAGATGCCGTACTCGCCGGGCTCGAGCGTGCCCTGGAAGCGGTAGGAGTTCCCGCCGGGGTTGAAGTCGGCGAGGGAGAGGTCGACGAGTTGGGTGAAGTCGGGGCCGTTGAGCGCGAGATTGATGCTCCACTGCGAGGGGTTGTCGGCGGGGTCTGAGATGTCGAAGGCGAGGGTGTAGGGGGTGGACCGGGTGATCGTGAAGTTGACGCCGAAGATGCTGCGAGCGCTGCCGGTGGCGACGGAGTTGGCGCCCAGGAGCCGGATGACCGAGTGGTGGTCGTGACGGAGGTTCATGGACTGGAAGCGGGAGTGCTGGGTAATGACGCTGCGGGAGATGGCGCTCGTGCTGGAGGCGAGGGCGGTTTCGCTGCGGTCGTAGCGGGGGCCGGGCAGTCCCGGGGTGTCGAGGATGTTGAACTCGTCCTCGAAGAGCGTGCCGTCGGTGACGACGGCGCTCCGGGCGATGAACTGGTAGCGGGCGTTGGTGATGGTGAGCGGGCTGGTGTCGGCGGCGGCGGTGGTCGCGGTGAGCGCGAGGGCGGCGGCGAGTGGGCGCGGCGATATCGTTCGTGAGCGGGAGAGGGTCGTGTTCATCGTGCGGCTCCGCGTGCGCGTCGTGTGAGATCGACGCAGGTTGCCGGCGCTGAGGCCGGTCGATCCGTGATGCCCGCTGAGAGAGTTCTCGTGCGCGAGTGCGCGGTGGCCCCGAGCAGACGATTCGCGGAGGCGCAGGGGCGGTTCTGGATTCTGGACCGATTCGGGTGATTCCCCGGCGGGTCGGGCGTTGGTCGTTGCGTGCGTGCCGCGCGGCGCGCGGGCGGGCTGCGTGCTGCCGGGTGTTGCAAGTGCGGCTACTTGCGGAAGCTGCGCAAGGGGCGGGGGCCGGGGCAGCAGCCGACGGGGGAGCCCTCGTCCTCGTTGGCGCGGCGCTTGGGTTTGGGCGGGTCGATGCTGGCGGCCGACGCGATGCCACCGAACGCGACGAGCCCGACGAGGAGGATGATCATCGCGGGCGGGAGCTCGATCTTGAGCATCGCCAGGGCGAGGATCAGGCCGGGGACGGCGAGGATGGTGAGGATCAGGACGAGGATGAGGCGCTTGGAGGTGCGCTCGACCTCGGTGGGTTCTTCGCGGCGGGCCTCGGCGTGGAGGGCGCGGGCAAGATGTCTGTCATCGGCCGGGCGATGGGCGTGATGCGGAGGATGGGTTTGATCCGGGCGATGCGCGTGCTCGGCGGGGTGGGGCGGCTCGATGATGGGGTCGGGGATGCCGGGGCCGACGATGACGGTGGTGCTGCTCGGGATCTGCTGATCGCGGCGGGGTCGGATGGGCGAGCCGTCGGTGGACATGACCGGTCAATGGTAGCGGGGGGGATCGTCGCGGCGCGCGTGGTGAGCGGGGGTGTTGCCGCGTCTGGGGAGCGTCCAAGAGATGAGGACGGCGGCGACGATCAGGCCGCCAACGATCAGCGTGTTGAGTCTCGGCACGCCGCCGCCCATGCGTGAGAAGAGCACGGCGATCACCGCGGCGATCACGCAAAGAAACAGCAGCGTGGATGCGGCGGATCGGCGTGTGAGGCTCGCCTTCATATGAGTCGATACGCGGTATCAGACCAGAAGGGTCGCGGGATTCTCGAGGTACTGCTTGACGGTCTGGAGGTACTGGGCGGCCATGGCGCCGTCGATGATGCGGTGGTCGCTCGACATGGTCATGCTCATGACATGGCCGACGACGATCTGCCCGTCGCGGACGACGGGGCGTTCCTCGGCGGCGCCGACGGCGAGGATGGCGGCGTTGGGGGGGTTGATGATCGCGGTGAAGTGCGAGACGCCGAACATGCCCAGGTTGGAGATCGTGAAGGAGGAGTCGGACATCTCGTCGATGGTGAGGCCCTTCTCGCGGGCCTTGGTGGCGAGGCGCTTGGTCTCGGCGGAGATCTGGCGGAGGCCGATGCGGTCGGCGTCGCGGAGGGTGCCGACGACGAGCCCGCCGCCGGTGAGGTCTTCTTTGATGGGCAGGGCGATGGCGACGCCGATGTTGACCTCGCCGTGGATGTCGACGCTCTTGCCGTCGGCGCCCCACGAGGCGTTGACGAATGGGTGCTGGTGCATCGCCAGGGCGCAGGCACGGACGAGGAAGTCGTTGACGCTGAGCTTGACGCCCTGGGAGGCGAGCTGGTCGTTGAGCTGCTGGCGGAGGGCGAGCAGCGCGTCGAGGTGCGCGTCGACGGTGACCTGGTAGTGGGGGACGGTCTGCTTGGACTCGACGAGGCGCTTGGCGATCGTCGCGCGCATGTTGCTGAGCGGGACGGTCCGGGCTTCCAGGGCGGCGTCGATCGGGGGGAGGGACGGGGCGGCTCGGTCGCGCTTGGGCGCGGAGGCGGCGCGGGTGCCGCCGCGCGAGATCGCCTGCTCGACATCCTTCTTGATGATGCGTCCCGAGGGGCCCGAGCCGTCGATGGTGGAGAGGTCGAGCCCGGCTTCGTCGGCGATCTTGCGTGCGAGGGGGGAGACGAAGATGCGGCCGTTTCCGCCGGAGTTGGTGGACTGGCCGTTGGCCGAGCCGTTGGAGGGCGCGGGGCTCGACGAGCCACTCGAGCGTGCGGGCTTGGACTCGGTGGCGGTGGCGGTCGAGCCGCTCGAGCCGTTGGAGTCCGAGCCTGACTCGCTCTCGGATTTGCTCTTGGACTTGCTCTCGGACTTGCCGGCCGAGCCCGATGCGACGGAGGCGGCGGCGTCTTCGACGGACTCGCCCTCTGCGGCGAGGATCATGATGACCGAGCCGACGGAGACCTGCTTGCCTTCCTCGGCGGGGATGGCGGCGACGGTGCCGTCGTCGAACGCTTCGAGTTCCATGGTGGCCTTGTCGGTTTCGATGTCGGCGAGCGCGTCGCCGACGGAGACCTTGTCGCCGACCTTGACATTCCAGGACACGACCGTGCCGGCTTCCATGGTGTCGGAGAGGCGGGGCATGGTGATTTCGATGGGCACGGCGATCTCCTGCTGTCCTCGGGCGGTCGGGGCTTGATGGGGTCAGGCCTTGGCGAGGGCCAGTTTCCCGCCGAGAAGCATAAACACGCCGCCGGCGGCGCGACGGGCCCAGCGGGTCCAGACGGGTCGGATCGTCACGCCGCGGCGGGCGCGGGCGGCGAGCAGGCCGATGGTCAGCAGGACGGCCCCTGCCTGCAGGGCGTACCAGAGCCCGAGGAAGGCGAGTTGGGCGGAGGCGGCGGTCGGCGTGACGAACTGGGGCACGAACGCAACGAAGAAGACCGCGACCTTGGGGTTGAGGGTGTGGATCAGGAAGGAATCGGCGGCGACGCGGCGGAGGGAGCGGGACGGGCCGCGGGAGGGGGCCGGGCTGGAGTCCGCAGCGGGAATCGGGTCGGCGAGTGGGGCGGGGGTCAGGAGCAGGCGGAGCCCGAGGTAGACGAGGTAGGCGGCACCGGCGAGTTTGAGGACGGCGAACGCTTCGGCCGAGGTGGCGAGGAGGGCGCTGAGCCCGAGGACGGCGGCGGCGGCGTGGACGAGCGTGCCGAGGATGTTGCCGAGCGAGGCGGCCAGGGCGCCGCGCGGGCCGTGGGTCGCGGCGCGGGTCAGGCAGTAGAGCATGTCCGGGCCCGGGGTGAGGTTCAGCACCAGGGCGGCGAGGGCGAAGGCGAGAAGGGTGGCGGGTTCGGGCACTCGGGGGGTCCTCGATGCATGGAGAAGATCGCACGATACCGGGCGAATCGGCGACGGGACGGGAGGCGGGCGTCATCCCGGGAATGACCCGCGTCGGCGCGGGCTCGGTGCGGGGCTTGTTTCGAAAGGGTGGCGTGTGCGTTGGTCGTCGGTGATCGGTGGCGTGGTGGCGGGGGTGTCGGTGGCGGCGTGGGGATTGGTGCGCACGCAACCCGAGGGCGACATGCGCCGGTTGAACGAGATCGCCGGCCGCATCTCGCGGACGGTCGAGTCGGCGCTGCGCCCGGGGGACGGTGAGCCGACGAACTACGCGGCGGCGTCGCTGGCGCTGCGCGATCTTCGCGAGGAGTACGAGCGTGACGCGACGGCGCGGGCGATCTTCGGCCAGATTGCCGGCGCGGCGCTCGCGACGACCTCGGACTACGACGGGGCGATCGAGGTGTTCGAGGGGGCGAACCCGGGGCGGGCGCTGGCGCCGGTTCCCGAGGGGTTGCGGGCCCGGCCGGCGGCGGAAGCGATCGCGGAGATGGCGCGCGATCGGCGGATCGTGATGCTCAACGAGGCGCATCATGTCGGGATGCACCGGTCGTTTGCGCGTCGGCTGCTCCGGCCCCTGCGCGAAGCGGGCTTCACGCACCTGGCGGTGGAGGGGTTGGCGAACTCATCGAGGACGCTCGAGGGGCGGGATCGCCCGTTTGTCAACGAGATTCTGACGATCGGATATCCGACGCAGGCGGCGGGGTACTACACGGCCGATCCGATGTTCGGGGAGTTGCTGCGCGAGGCGATCGAATTGGGCTTTGTGCTCGTGCCGTACGAGGCGCAGCCGCGCGTGCCGACGGGGCCGGCGCACGAGCAAGTGAACGCGCGCGATGCGGAGCAGGCGGCGAACATCCTGCGCGTGCTGGAGGACGGGCAGGCGCGGGTGTTGGTGTATTGCGGGTACGCGCATCTGAGCGAGTCGCCGCAGAGCTTCGGCGATGCGGAGGTGCGCTGGCTCGGGGCGCGGCTGCGCGAAGCGACCGGGCTCGATCCGCTGACGATCCACCAGACGAGTTACTACGACCGGGGCGGGTTCAACACGGCGGCGTACGAGGCGGCGATCGCAGCGTATGCGCCGGGGGATGCGGTGGTCTTGATGGATGACGAGGCGGGCGAGGGCGTCGCGTGGTCGGAGCAGCCGACGGTGTGGGATGTCAGCGTGCTGCACCCGACGATCGCGCGGCACCTGGGTCGCCCCGGGTGGATGATGCTGGCGGGCGATGTCGCGCCGGTGGAGATCCCGGACGCGTGGATCGCCGGCGAGCGGTCGTTCGTGCAGGCGTTCCGGGCGGGCGAGGATCCGGCGGTCGCGGTGCCCGCGGACCAGGCATGGGCCGAGCGAGGCGGGGAGACGGCGCTGGTGCTGCGCGCGGGGGAGTATGTCGTTCGCACCTGGGATGCCGATGCGGAGTTTGTGGAGCAGCGGGAGATCGTGGTAGAGGGCCGCTGATACGTCGTGGAGCCACGGGAGCAGGCCACGCTCATGACCGCTACTCACTCTGCTGGTGTTCGAGCGACCAGCAATCTTGTCGGGGGGAGAGTATCAAGCGTTGGGCGAAGCGCTTTCTCGAGACGGATCATCGCGTCCACCATGTCGCCATGAAAGGCAGACCACTTTGATGGATCACTGCGGTAGCCACCGGAGGAAACCCACTCGCTTGTTATGCGGCAAGCTCGTTTCTCGGGGAGACTCTGCCACTCCAGGGGCTCTGCATATTGAGCGTCGATACGGGGTTGGTCTCGTCTGATGAAGTCGTAGATCGCCTTGTTCTCGTCTTCATCGCCAGTGTCAATGTACAACTCGACACGCCAATCATTCTGGCGACAGTAGTAGTTAAACGACAATCCGGTGCGGCCGCCGCTCACCGAGATCCAGTTCTGATCAGATGGGCTGATGGAAGCGTGGAGTTGCGTTCGGGTCGATGCGGTTTCAAGTAGGTGCGACCAGAATTCCTTGCGAAGCTTGTGGCGTTCCGATTTCTCTTGCTTGTCCTTCGCAACAGCTTTGGCTTCTTGACTCGGGCCAACGATCGGCGTCAACAGGAGGGCCGGCTCGGAATTACCGATCTTGATGGCTTCGGCACGAAGGAGAAAAAAGTCAGCCGGGGTTGAGTCGTTGAGCCAAGCAACAGCTTTCGTGTGTTCGGGACGTGGCTCGCCGACAATCCAGATCGCCGCCGAGGCCTCATACGCCGAGAGGTATGTCAGAAGCTTCCCGAGATGGTCGTGATCACTCTTCTCGAGTTGGTTCTCGATGATGACAGTTTGGCCATCAGAATCTTCAGCAACCAAATCAACGCTGAACGAGCCAGCTGCTGCCTCGCGTTCAATGAGTGTGAGGTCGGGTGGGATCACTTCGGACAAAACGTCCATGTGATCGGCGAGCCATTTCGTGAAGTTGTGAGCTTCGTGCTTCCAGACCTCGCGGAGAGGGATCCGTTCGATCTTGCCGATCGGATCGCCTGGCATCACGCACCCACCGTCTTCTTCACCGCCGCGATGATCTTGCTCGGGTTGGGCAGGTACGCCGCTTCGAGGTTCTTGGCGTACGGCGTCGGGACATCGTCGGTGTTCACGCGCACGGGCTGGTGGTCGAGCCAGTCGAAGCCCTTCTCGCAGACCTGGGTGCAGACCTCGCTCGCGACCGAGCCGAACGGCCAGGACTGGTCGACAACGACGAGGCGGTTGGTCTTGCGGAGGCTCTCGAGGATGGAGTCGATGTCGAGGGGGCGGATGGTGCGCATGTCGAGGAGGTCGACCTCGATGCCTTCCTCTGCGAGCTGCTCGGCGGCTTCGGCGCAGAAGTGGACGGGGCGGCCGAAGCTGACGAGGGTGCAGGCGTCGCCTTCGCGGACCTTGTGCGCGCGGCCGAAGGGGATGTAGTACTCCTCCTCGGGGACATGGGCCTTGTCTCCCAGCATGCGCTCGGACTCAAGGAAAAAGACCGGGTCGTCGTCGCGGATGGCGGTCTTGAGCAGGCCCTTGGCGTCGTAGGGGTTGCTGGGGATGACCATCTTCATGCCGGGCACATTGGAGTAGAGCCCCTCGACGCACCAGGAGTGGGTGGAGCCGAGCTGCCCGCCGGCGCCGTCGTTGCCTCGGAAGACGATGGGGCATCCCCACTGGCCGCCCGACATGTAGAGCATCTTGGGGACATTGTTGAGGATCGCGTCGGCGGCGACGAGGCTGAACGACCAGCTCATGAACTCGATGATGGGGCGGAGCCCGTACATCGCGGCGGCGCAGCCGAGCCCGGCGAAGCCGTTCTCGCTGATGGGCGAGTCGATGATGCGCTTGGGCCCGAACTCGTCGAGCATGCCCTGGGAGACCTTGTACGCGCCGTTGTACTCGGCGACTTCCTCGCCGAGCAGGAAGATGCGCTCGTCGCGGCGCATTTCCTCGCTCATGGCTTCGCGGAGAGCCTCGCGGAACTGGATGATGCGGTCGCCCTCGCGCGGCGGGGCGTAGTCGAAGTCGATGGCGGGGAGTTCGGGGCCGGCGATGGTCGTGGTCATGGTCGGTCCGTGTCGCAGGGGGATCGGGCGCAAAGTGATCGCGGCCGGGCCGGCGGGCTCGCCGGGGGCCGGACGCGGATTCTTGGCGCGCCGCCCGCGCGGGGCGCGGGCGCGGACCGGGTGCGATCAGGGACTTGGGGCGGTGCGGGGGTCGAGGCGGGGGTCGATGGGCTCGGCGGGGGGCGGGATGAAGATCTTGCCGAGCATCGAGCCGGCAAACAGCGTCATCGGCAAGCCCACGAGCAGGCGCGGGCCGGCGTCCTCGATCCCCAGAGCGTGAAGCACCAGCAGGGCCGGTCCCAGCCCGAGCAGGATCTGAACGGCGAATCGCCAGGTGCGGAACTTGCGTCTGCGGGCGCGGACGGCGGCGCGGTAGCGATCGCCGTTGGACTGCGCGTGGGATCGACGGCTGGATCGGCGGGGCTTGGGCATGAGCGGACCTCCCGAGGGTTTCTCGGGAATCGGCACGCCGGATTTCGGGCGCGAGCGGCGGGCTACTTCGTGACCATCTTCTTCGCGACGAACGCGAGGATGACCAGGAAGAGGCACGCGCCGACGACGGCGGCGAAGAGCGACCAGATCAGCCCGCCGTTGCCGATGCCGAGTTGCCCGAAGAGCCACCCGCCGAGGATCGCGCCGACGACCCCCACGACGAGGTTGCCGACGAGCCCAAAGCTCGATCCCTTCATGATCTGACCGGCGATCCAGCCCGCGGCGAGTCCGATCAGCAGAAACCAGACGAAGGTCATGCGTGTCCCCTTTCCGCCCGCGAGCGTACCCGGAAGGGCGCTCGGGCGGAAGGATGGAGGTTGGGTTCCGTTCAGTCCTCGGGCTTCTCGCCGGCGGGGGCCATCTTGACGATGCGCGGATCGAAGCGGGCGATGGGCTCGACGAGGTCGGTCTGGCGGGCCATGACGGTCTCGATGTCCTTGTAGACCTCGGGGGCTTCGTCGATGCCGGCGCTGAGGAGTTCGACGCCGGCGGCTTTGAGGCGCTTGCGGATGTTGCCCCAGACGAGCGACTTCTTGGCTTGCGAGCGGCTCATGACGCGCCCGGCGCCGTGGGCGGCCGAGTCGAGGCTCCTGGGCTCGCCCTTACCGACGACAACATAGCCGGGCGTGGCCATCGAGCCCGGGATGATGCCGAGTGCTCCCGCGCCGGCGGGAGTGGCGCCCTTGCGGTGGACGATGAGTTCCTCCTCGCGAGGGCCCTCGGGTGTGTCGATCGTGTGGGTTTCCTTCCACGCGAAGTTGTGGTGGTTCTCGACGCCGGCGGCGGGCTTTTCGCCGAACGCCTTGGCGATCGAGCGGTGGATGACCTCGTGGTTGGCGTGGGCGTACTCGCCCATCAGGTTCATCGCGGCCCAATACTCCTGGCCGGGTTCAGAATCGAGTGAGAGATAAGAGAGGTGTTTGGAAGCGCCGTTGAGCGGGCAGCCCGATTCCATCGCGAGTTTGGAGTAGTAATCGCAGACCGCGGCGCCGGTGCCCCGCGAGCCCGAGTGGCTGAGCAGGGCGAGGTAGACGCCGGGCTCGAGACCGAGCGGGTTGGCCGCGTCAGAGGGCGCGTCGGAGTCGTCGGGTTCGCGGATCGTCAGCGTGCCCCATTCGACGAAGTGGTTGCCCGAGCCGGAGGTGCCGAGTTGGCTGCGGGCCTTGTCCTTGTAGTGCTGGGTGAGTTTGGTGATTGACCAGTCGCGGTCCATGACGGGGTGGTCGCGGGGCTTGTCGAACCTGGCGCCGATGCCGAAGCTGGTTTCGCTTTCGAGGATCTTGCGGAGCTTGTCGCGGCCGTGCTCGGTCTCGAGGATGCGCGGGGCGATGTCGAAGACGCTGAGCTTGACGCGGCAGGCGATGTCGACGCCGACGGCGTAGGGGATGACGGCGTTGCGCGTCGCGAGGACGCCGCCGATGGGCAAGCCGTAGCCGACATGGGCATCGGGCATGAGCGCGCCGCGCACGGCGACGGGGAGCCTGCAGGCATCGAGGAGCTGATTGAGAGCGGGAGCGTCGAAGTCGGTGCCGACGGTGCCGTAGAGGGAATAGGGGGCGGTCATGGGCGTGCGATCCAAGAAGTCCTGACGAGCCGCGCCCGTGATGAAGCGGTGTTGGTGGTCGGTGGTGCAGGGAGCCGCTTCCTCACGGGCGAGGCTCGTTCAGAGTGCTCCGTTTCCGGCGATCTCGCCGTTCTCGGATCTTGCGTTCGAATTCTTCGGGGTCTTTGCCTTGGCGGAGGAGTTCACGCTTGGTGGCGCGAAGGACAAAGAAATGCGCGACTTTGATGCCGACGAACAACAAGCCCAGCAGGGCCATGCAGCTGCCGAAGATGAGCCAGGGGATTGGGCCGGTTCGGAACTCTCGAATCGCATCGAAGACGGGCTGGATTTGTTCGCTGTAGATGAAGTACAGGAGTGTGGGCGGCGTCAGGATCGCAAAGAGAAGCAGGTATCCCTTGAAGGATCTTCCGAGCTTCATCGGTGCATCCGATCACCCGGATCACAACAACGGGTTCTTCGCCCCCTGCGTGTAATCCCGGGTCGGGCTCAGGTTGGGCATCGGGTTGACATAGACATCCGAGTAGAGCTCGGTCTCGGGGTCCGGTTCCTCGGCGTTCTCGGCGAAGTCGACGGCGTCCTTGACGATGTCGCGGATCTTCGACTGCATGTCCTTCCACCCGTCCTCGTCGATCGCGTTGCGGTCGTTCATCAGGTGGGCGACCAGGGCCGCGATCGAGTCCTTCTCCTTCCACTGGTCGACTTCGTCCTTGGAGCGGTACTTCTGCGGATCGCTCATGGAGTGGCCCTGGTAGCGGTAGGTCTTGAGGTCGATGAAGGCGGGGCGCTGGTTGTCGCGGCACTCGTCGGCGATGGGCTTGAACTCGTTGTAGACATTGAGGATGTCGAACCCGTCGATCTGCTTGCTCTTGATGCCGTAGGACTCGCCGCGGGAGACGAGGTTGTCGCTGTTGGCGGTGTGGCGGTGGATGGCGGTGCCCATGGAGTAGCCGTTGTTCTCGATGATGTAGATGACCGGGAGCGAGTAGAGGCTGGCGAGGTTGAGGGCCTCGTGGAAGGCGCCCTGGTCGATGGCGCCGTCGCCGAGGTAGCAGAGGGTGACGCGCTTCTTGCCCGTTCCCAGGACTTCCCACTCGTAGCGGGTCGCGAACGCGAGCCCGGCGCCGAGGGGTGTCTGGGCGCCGACGATGCCGTGACCGCCGTAGAGGTGGTTGGGCTTGTCGAACATGTGCATGGAGCCGCCCTTGCCCTTGGCGCAGCCGGCGGCCTTGCCGAACATCTCGGCCATGCAGGCCTTGGGGTCCATGCCGCGCGCGAGCGCGTGCCCGTGGTCGCGATAGGCGAGGACCATGGGGTCGTCCTTCTCGACGCAGGCGTTGGTGCCGACGGCACAGGCTTCCTGCCCGGTGTAGATGTGGCAGAACCCGCCGATCTTGGCCTGCTGATACGCCTGCATCGTCCGCGTCTCGAACTCGCGGATGAGCTGCATGTCGTAGAGCCACTTGAGCAGCGTGTCGTCGGAGAGCTTGGAGGCGAGCCCGTCAGCGGCGGGCTTGGTGCTCGAGGGCTTGGTCTGGGCAGCGGTCGAAGCCATGGGATCCTCGTTTGATTCGGAGGGCGGGCACGGAATCGGCACCCCCGTCGGGCCCGGGCCCGGCGGGTGCAGCGCCATGGGGCATCGTAGCGGTCACCGGGCCCGGGAACGGGCCGGGGGGGTCGGGGCGGAAGACGGTCGCCTCAGAAACCGAACGCGGCCCCGTCCTGGGTGGGACGGGGCCGCGGGGGAATGACCGAGCGGGAGATCAGTTGCTGTTCAGGCTGGTGCGTGCGATGTCGGCCGACACGCGGCTCTGGAGCAGGACCAGCGCGGTCTGGAGCTGGAGGTCGATTCCCTCGGTGATCAGGTCGTTGGGGTTGGGGCGGTCCTCCCGGGCGTCGACGAGGATGCCGTTCTCATCGATCGGCAGCACATCGGCGTCGCGGCGGAGGAGGATCGCGTCGGCGACCTGGCTGGGGAGCATCTCGACCTCGAGGTCGGGCTCGACGCCCCACTGGGTCGCGCCGGGTCGGCGGTGGATCATGTCGCCCGAGGGAAGCAGGTAGTACTGGGTGGTGAGCTTCATGGCGCTGGCGCGGCCGGGGAGGGGCCAGACATTCTGGACCGAGCCCTTGCCGAAGCTGCGACGCCCGAGGATCAGCGCATCGACATCGCCCATGCGGGCGTGATCGCGGATGGCGCCCGAGACGATCTCGCTGGCCGACGCGGAGCCCTCGTTGATGAGCGCGATGACGGGGATGTCTGCGAGAGTGGTGCCCGTGGGCCGCGCCGAGCGGGTCTCGCCCTGGATGCCGTTGCGGTCGCGGGTGGAGACGATGGCGCCCTCGCTGACGAAGCGGTCGGAGATGGTGACGGCCTCGTTGAGCAGCCCGCCGGGGTTGAACCGGAGATCGAGCACGAGCCCATTGAGCCCGGAGCGCTTCATGTCGGCGATGGCGCGGTCGAAGTCGCGGCTGGTCGCGTCGGTGAACTGGGTCAGGCGGATGTACCCGATGCCGCGCTCGGCGTCGATGAACCAGTTCCAGTCATCCTCGCGGGCGCCGGTGCGTTCCCAGCCCTTGACGGTCTGGATCTGGATGTTCATGCGCTGCACGGGGACATCGAGGGTGACGGTCTCGGTCTCGCCGGCATCATTCTCGATGGTGCGTTCGATGCCGAGGATGACCTCGGAGTTGACCGGGCCGGTGATCTGCTCGACGGCCTGGGTGAGTGTGAAGCCGAGGGTGCTGGCGCCGTTGACGGCGACGATGAGGTCGCCGGCGCGGATGCCGGCGCGGTGGGCGGGCGTGCCCTCGAGGGGCGTGACGACGCTGATGCGCTGCTGCTCGTCGTGCTGGATCTGGATGCCCACGCCGGTGTAGCTGCCGTTGGTGGATCGGCGGAATCGCTCGAGTTCGTCGGGCCAGATGATGGCGCTGAAGTCGTCGAGGGCGCTCATGGCGCCGTTGCCGAACTCGTGGATGACCGCCGCGTCGGGGAGCCCGATGGTGTCGCGGTTCCAGGCGCGGACCCGGGCGATGACCGAGGCGAGCTCGCCCCGCGGCGCGCCGGCCCGCATGTCCCGCACGCGGTCGCGGTCCTCGCGGATAAGCGAGAGGAAGGCCCGCCGCTGGGGCTCCTGGGTCAGCCCGGGGAAGGTCTTGTAGACATCGGTGGTGGTCGCGAGGGTCTCCAGCGCGTCGAGCCCGGCGATGATCATCGTGCGCACATCGACGCGGTCGACATGGTCGCGCGCGGCGGCCTCGAGCGCCGGGAGCAGCACGTGCGTGCCCACGCCGTCGAGCCGGTCGCGGTAGTCGTTGCCGGCGTCGTTGTAGGGGGGAAGCGGGTCGCCGCCGTCCTCGATGCGCCGCTCGTTGCGGAGCTCCCAAAGACGCTCGGGGTTGTACATGGAGATCATCGACAGCCGGCGGTTGAGGCGTTCGACATCGCCGCGGTACTTCGTCGGCAGGTGCGAGGACTCCTCGAAGAGCTTGTCGAGCCGGTAGAACAGCTCGCTGGCGTGCAGCCAGTCCGACTCGAGCTCGGCCAGGCGGGCGGCCTGCTCGGCGCGGCTGACCAGCAGACGCACATCGTCGCGCCCCAGCACGCCGTCCATGTCCTCGGTCAGTGTCTGCAGCGTCAGAACCGCGACGAGCGCCTCGGAGAGGTCGGCTTCGGTCTCGGCGTCGAGATGCTCGGCGAGATCCTTCTCGACCTTCTCGATCGCTTCGGCGCGCTTCTGCTCGCGGCTGGCCAGACCCTCGCGGTACGACTCGATGGAGGCGGCGAGTGAGGGATCGAGGTCCGCCGGGGCCTGCTCGATGAGCTGAGTGAACAGACGCTCGTCGCCGCGGACGGCCGCCTTCCAGACCATGTCGCGCCAGTCCTCGCCGGCCGCGATCGACGCGGAGCGATCCGCGACGCGCACCGGGGCGACGGGCAGGGCCACGGCGGACAGCGAGAGGCCCGCCGTCACCGCGAGGCAGGCAAGGCGGGTCATCGGGCGAAACTTGATCTTGTTCACGAGCTGGGACCTCCCTGAGCCAAGGCGTGGGTCGCGGGTGCGGCCGGGTCTTTGCCGATCGAACCCGCGCGGGCCGGTGAATCATCCCGCACACCGGAAGCCCGACCGGATGGTTTCGGTCGGACGCGCCGCCGGACTCGCCGTTTCATGCCGCGAGTCCACGAACTCACCATACCCGGAGCCCGGAATGCCGGATGCATCCATCCAGACCGAGCCCCAACAAAGCCTTACGCCGATTCTCGGCCGCAGGTTCGCCGGGGTGCTTCATCCGCCCGAACCGGGGGAAGATCCGGACACGCCGGACACCTTTCGCGAGCGCGTCAGCCCGTAGACACACAGCCCGACCGTCGCGAGCAGCACCAGCACCGCGACGGCCGATTCGAGCGAGCGTTCCGGCAGCAGCCCGACCTGCACCGCCGCCACCGCGCCGAGCCCGCAGACAGGCCCGCCCGCGTTCCCGATGCCGATGAGCCCTTCGTGGGTTCCCCCGGCATCGACCTCGCTGCGGCCGACGGCCATCGCGTAATAGAGCCCCCCGGCGTAGACCGCCGCGAGCGCCACGCCGAAGAGCGCCAGTGCCAGGATCAGGAGGGCGACGCCGAGCGTGCCGCGATCGAGCCCGGGCGCGACCAGCGCCCCGGCAAACCCGGCGACGAGCAGCACCGCCGCGAGCGTCGGCAACCACCCCCGCCCGCGCCACGACTCGGTCCGCGCCAGCCACACGAACCCGAGCGTCTGCGTGAAGTAGGTCACCGAGACAATCGGCGTCTGCGCCCACGCCGCGATCAGCAGGTCGTTCATCGCGATCGGGAGGTAGGGCGAGAGCGCTTTCGAGCACAAGTAGCTCGTCGGGAGCAACACCCGGAACGACGACAGCAGCGCGCGGTAGCCCGGCGGGGCTTGGTGTTCGTCGCCCTCGGGATGGGGCGGGGGGTCGGATGGGAGCGCGCGCAGCGTGACGATGCTCGCCGCGTGCGCCAGCCCAAGCAGCGCGACCGCCCATTCCTGGTGCGACTCGACGAGCGGGGCGATCGACCAGAACGCGACGACCATGGCGCCGGCCCAGGTGATGTTGAAGCGCCCGGTGGCTCGGTGGATCGCCGAGCCCGAACGCCCGCCGCTGACATAGCTCTCGATGATCGGCCAGACGGCTCCGGTCAGCGGGCCGTAGGTCGCCGCGACGATCCACCACGCCCATCCGCCCGAATCGGGCATCGCGGCCACTCCGATGAGGGGCACGAAGCAGCTTGCCGACATCAGCGCGAGGATCCACGCGAGCAGTCGGCGGGGGGTCAGGGAGGGGCGGCGTGCGCGCAGGGCCCGCATGACGCGCCCGACGGTCATCGCCGAGATGACATAGAGGACGCCGAAGGTCAGCGCGAGGGCGTAGTTGAGCCCCACGCCGTACCCGTGCGCCTGGGTCGTCAGGATGTACATGCCGACGGTGAGCACGGCGGTCCCGAGGCTGGTCGCGAAGGTCAGCGTCAGGACGGGGGCGGCGGGGGCTGGCGTGGAGAGGTTCATGAATCGTCTTGGGTCGGCGCGTTGCCCGGTGCGGGCGGCGATCGTACCATCGGCGATCGGGCCGACCGTGCCCGTGGCGCCCGTAGCTCAACTGGATAGAGTGCTGGCCTCCGAAGCCAGAGGTTGTGGGTTCAAATCCCGCCGGGCGTACTTCCCCGCTGTCAAAGTGATCGACCACGCGTCCGGGCCCGGTGCCCGGGGGCGTCGGTGCGTGCCAATTGCCCCGGCGGGCTCGGCCGGACGCATGGCTCGGGAGACCAACGGCGTGCGCGATCGAACCCGGCGCCCCCGCCGCGGGTACCCTTGAACGGGGCGCTGCCCGGACGCGCCCGATCACCCGCGGCGTGCGGGGGGATCCGGATCGAGACCGCAAGCAGGAAGCGACCCATGCGACGACTGACGACAATTTTCTCGGGGCTGTCCGCCGCGGCGCTCCTCGCGACGCCTGCGCTGGCTCAGCCCCAGACCCAGCCCCAGACCGGGACGCCCGCCCAGCCCGCGGCCGATCTCCCCGAAGCCGACGCGATCTTCGACCGCTTCATCGAGGCGATCGGGGGCGAAGAGGCGATCCGGGCGCAGAAGAATCGTGCGGCCGACGGCACGATGACCAGCGAGGACGGGTCGTACTTCGCGTTCCTGAATGTGTGGGCGGCCGAGCCGGCGCTTCTCAAGACGCGGGTCGAGGAGCCCGGCAAGCCGAGCGTCGAACAGTACTTCGACGGGCGTTTCGGGTGGGTGATCAGCGCGACGGGCGAGGGGATCCTGCTCCGCGGGGCGTCGCTGCGCGACATCGCCGAGTCGGCGACCTTCTTCGCGTATCTCGAGTACGAGAAGTCGTTCCCCCAGCGCCGCACCGCCGCCGAGACCACCTGGGACGGCAAGCCCGCGTACCGCGTGGATGTGGTGTCGGTCTTCGGGAAGCGGCCGCGGCTGTACTTCGCCAAGGAGACGGGGCTGCTGCTGGGCATCGAGACCGTCAGCGCCGGGCCGCAGGGCGACATGCCCTCGTCGGCGATCCTCCGCAACTACAAGGAAGTCGACGGGGTGAAGGTCGCGACCGAGGTCGTGCAGAACGCCGGCGGCAACAAGATCACCATCCGCTACAACAACTACCGCGCCAACATCGACGACTTCCCCGAGATCAAGCTCCCCGATCGGCTGCAGGAGATCGTCGACGAACTCGAGCGGCGCCAGAGGGAGCAGCAGGAAAAGCAGGGCGGCGAGCCCGGGGCCGGCGGCGGCGGGGGCTGAGCCCTCACGGTTGGCGGAGCGGGCAGTTCGCGCCGAATCCGCGGCAGATCGGGTGATCCGAGCAGCCCTTGCGTCGGGCCTGGCAGTTCCGCCGTCCGTGGAAGATGAACTGGTGCGAGAGCTCGCACCAGCGTTCGCGGGGCATGAGCGCCATCAGGCGGCGCTCGATCATCGGCACGGTGGTTTCTTCGTCGACGAGCCCGAGCCGCTTGCTCAGGCGTTCGATGTGGGTGTCGACGACGAATCCGACCTGGATGCCGAAGGCGTTGCCCAGCACGACATTGGCGGTCTTGCGGGCCACGCCTCGGAGCGTGAGCAGTTCGTCCATGGTGCGGGGCACCTCGCCCCCGAACTTCTCGACGATGTCGGTCATCGAGGAGTGGATCGCCTTGGCCTTGTTGCGGAAGAAGCCCAGGCTGCGGACGAACGGCTCGATCTTCGCGGGCGAGGACGCGGCGTAATCGGACGGGGTGGGGAACGCCGCAAAGAGCGCCGGCGTCGCCTTGTTCACCGCGGCGTCGGTGGTCTGGGCGGAGAGGATCGTCGCGATGAGCAGTTCGTGCGGGTTGGAGTAGTTCAGCTCGCAGTGCGCATCGGGGTAGTGCTCGGCGAGCGCGTCGGCGAGGCGCCTGGCGCGGCGCTTCTCGCTGGTGGTCACTTGCGGGAGCGGGAAAGGCAGGTCGCGCAGGCCGCGCGGGTTCTCGGGGGTGCGGGCCTCGTCCGGGGCTTTCGGGCGCGACGCGGAGGGCTCCGAGCCGCGGGGCATCAGAGCATCCCCCGCCCGAGCGAGGGCTCTTCGAGTTCGGGCTCGCCGGGGGCGGCGTCGGCGGCGAAGCGGCGCCGAGTCGCCGACAGCGACGCGACCTGCGCGCCGATCGCGATCAGCAGCCCCAGCGCGCTCCCGCCGAGCAGGTTGGTCGCCATCGGGTGCTTGTCGCGGAAGGCGTCGCGGTGGATCTCGGCCTGCTCGACATTTCCTTCGCGGGCGTTGGTCCAGTAGGCGCGGAGCTCGGCGTTCATGGCGGGATCGAGCCAGAGGAGCTGGGCGCTGACGCACATCGCCGCCAGCCCGATGCCCCCGGCCCGGAGCATCGTGACGAGCCGGCGTGGGCTGAGCCCCAGCCGACCCACGATCAGGAGCAGGGTGAGCGAGGCGAGGATGACGCCGAGGAACTGCACGACGGCCAGCGCGGTGAAGACGAATTCGCCGACATGCCCGGCGACGATCAGGTGATGGTTCCCGCCCGGGTACTCCGCGTACGCCGGGAGCGTGGGCTCGAGCTCGCGCATCATCGGGAAGACGCGGGCGGCGACCGCGGCCGCCATCACGATGCACCCGAGCCACACCGCCAGCACGATCGCGTGGACGATCTCGGCGAGCAGTCGGCCCGAAGCGAGGGATCGGCTGGTCATGCGGCGATGGTAGGGGAGCCCGCGCGGGCGCGCCCGCGGCGTCGCGGGTCCGACGCGGCTATACATCTGCCGATGACCGGAACGCTCCCGCTCAGTCTGGCGCTCGCGGGGCTCGAACTCGAGCCGGCGATGCGGGTGCCCGTGCGGGCGGGCGTGGAGCGGGCGCAGCGGTCGGGGCTGCGGTGGGTGCAGCTCGACGCGGCCAGCCGCGAGGTGCGCGCGCGCGACCTCGATCGCTCGGCGCGGCGGGATCTGGCCGGCGTGCTCCGCCGCGGCGAGGTTTCCTGTTCAGGGCTCGATCTGTGGATCCCGCCCGAGCACTTTGCGCGCACCGAGACGGTCGATCGGGCGGTGTCGGCGGTGGTGGAAGCGATCTCGCTCGCGTCCGATCTCGGGTCGCTGCTCTCGCCCGAGGCGCGCCGCGTGAGCATCGAATTGCCGGGCGACGCGCCCGAAGGGCTGCGGCGCGAACTCGGCTCGGCGGGTGAGCGGCGGGGCGTCGCGGTCTGCGATCACTCGATGCCGGTGGAAGAGAACACCCTCGCCGCGCCCGGGCTCGTCGCCGGGATCGACCCGGCTCGCGCGCTCATCGCGGGCGGAGACCCGGCGGCGCTGGCTTCGCGGCTGGCTTCGGGCGGGCTGCTCGGCTCGGCGCGGCTGAGCGATCTCTCGGGCGCGGGGAGGGTCGCGCCCGGTTCGGGTCGGCTCGATGTGCTGAGCTATCGGATGATGCTCGAGACGAGCGGGCATCACGCGCCGGTCGTGCTGGATCTGTTGCAGGTGCGCGCGCCGATCGAGGCGATCGGGGACGCGGCGTCGGCGTGGGATCCGCTGGCGAGTTGATCGCCGCGCTCAGCGCACGCTCAGCCCGCGAGCACCTCGTCGGGCAGGTCCGCGTTGGAGTAGACCTTCTGCACATCGTCGTGCTCCTCGATCAGGTCGAGGAGGTTGAGGAGTTTGCGGGCGTCGTCGCCTTCGAGCGCGACCGTGTTGCTGGGGATCTTGGTGATCTCGGCCCCGGCGATCTCGATCCCGGCTTTCTCGATCGCGTCGCGCACCGCGAGGAACTCGCCCGGATCGGTGGTGATGGTCCAGGCGCCGTTCTCGTCCTCGGGGGCTTCGACATCGTCGGCGCCGGCTTCGATGGCGGCGGCCATGATGGTGTCCTCGTCGGTCTTGGTTGCCTCGACGGCGATCTGCCCGCGGGTCTCGAACATGAACGCGACGCACCCGGTGTTACCCAGGTTGCCGCCGTTCTTGTTGAAGATGGCGCGGAGGTCGTTGACGGTGCGGGTGTTGTTGTCGGTCAGGGCGTCGACGAGGATCGCGACGCCGTTGGGCCCGTAGCCCTCGTAGACGAGTTCCTGGAACGCCTCGCCCGAGCCCGCGCCGGCGCCCTTGTCGATCGCCCGCTGGATGGTGTCCTTGGGCATGTTGGCGTACTTGGCCTCATCGATCGCGTAGCGGAGGGTGAGGTTGGTCTCCGGGTCGGGCCCGCCGGAGCGGGCGGCGGCGATGATCGCGCGGGAGCACTTGGACCACATCTGGCCCTTCTTCTTGTCCTGACGCTCCTTGCGGTGCTTGATGTTTGCCCATTTGCTGTGACCGGCCATCGCGTCGGCTCTCCTCGCTTGCGTGCTCTGCCGACGCCCGGGGTCCGGTCGGCGACATTGATTGTTTCCCGGATCGGGTTCCCGGTCATCCGCCCGGCGAGACTTCCCGGCCCGTCGGCGATGGATCGGGCTCGCCCCGGATCGGCGCCACCGGGGGCTCGAGCCCCGTGCGCACGCTGCTGATGCGCGAGCGGATCTGGTGGAGATCGTCGAGCACGCGCCCCCGGACGGCTTCGGGGATCCCCGGCTGACCCATCACCTGCTCGACTCGCGCCCGCAGCACTTCCTCGGCCCGGAGCCACTGGTCCATGGCTTCCTCGACGCTCCCGATCCGCCAGAGCGCATCGCCCAGGTGCGAGCGGATGGTCGGGCTGGCGTTGTCGCCGGCAATCTGCACGGCCCGGCGCAGCAGCGACACGGCACCCTCGCGCCCGGTCCCGGCGGAAGCGCCGGACTCGTCTTGAAGGATGCCCAACCGGTATCGGACCCAGCCGAGCGAATCGAGAACATTGGGGCTGTCGGGCTCGGCCGCGTGGGCGATCTCGAGCAGTCGGCTGGCTTCCTCAAGGTCCACGCCCCGCTCGGCGAGGCGGTAGCCCAGGTCGTTGCACGCCCACGGGTGATCGGGGCGGTACTCGAGCGAGAGCCGGAGGACCGAGTCTGCGGCGTCGTCGCGCCCCTCGCGGCTGACGAGTCCGCTGAGCCGATACGCCAGTTCGGCGCGTCGCCCGGCGTCGTCGGCCGGAACGGGGATCGCGGTGCCGAACGCCTGATGGAGGAGCAGCGCGATGCGGTCGGAATCGGGGACAGACTCGATCAGCGCGCGCGCCGCATCGCCATCGCCCGCGGAGCCGACGAGTTGCATCCAGACGAGGTAATCGTCGGTGGAGGGGGCGGGCCCGATGCTCATGATCGCGGGCATGATCCGCAGGGCGTCGGGCGTGCGTTGCTGCTGGACGAGCGAGCGGATGATCGGCAGCCGGAGTTGGGTCGCCACGCCCTGCTCGGCGGCGTCGGCGAACGCCTCGGCGTAGCGGTCGGCCGAGGCGTCGGGCGTCTCGGCGAGCAGCCCGATGCGCACGCGGTAGAGCACGGGCTGGAGCTCGATGCCCCGGCGGATCGCGTCGTCGAGCAGGTCGAGCGCGGGCCCGATCAGGTCATCGGCCGGGGCGTTGGCGGCTTGCCCGGCAACCGCTGCGGCGAGGCGCCCGTAGATCCCGCGCTGGGCTTCGGTCAGTTCGGCTTCGGCGGGGATCGACGCGAGCGCGATCTGGGCGGCTTCGGCGTGGCGAGCGTCCTCGGCGGCGAACGCCGAGGACTCGAGCGCCCCGCCGACCGCGGTCGCGGGAGTGGCGAGCCGCTCGGCGCGGAGGGCGGCAAGCTCGTCGGATCGCCCGGGCTGGGCCGCCAGCACCCGTTCGTGCAGGCGGCGGAGGTCATCGCGGTCATGACGCGAGCGGGCGCCGACGACCAGCGCCTCGGCGAACATCGGCTCGCCGAGAACCAGGTGCAGTTCAACGGCGGCGGTGAGCAGGTGGATCGACTCGGGGAATGTATCGAGCCGGGTGCCGATCCAGGTGAGCCCGCGACGGGCGGCGGCGGTGCGCGCCGAAGCGTCCCCGGGGCCGGTCCAGAGCGAGACGAGCAGGTTGATCGGGCCCGACTCCCACGGGCGTTCGAGGGCGAGCTCGCGGGCGAGGGCCTCGGCTTCGTCGGTGCGCCCGAGCCGCGCGAGTTCGCGGGCGCGGAGCTGTCGGATCGACGGGAGGAAGGGGTGGCGCTGCTGTGCGGTCTGGAAGAGTTCGGCGCGCTCGGGGGCGGCGACGGTCTCGGGGTCCATCGCGAGCACGGCGGCGAGCGCTTCGAGCGCCTGCGGGTCGTCGGGGTCGAGTTCGCGCAGAGCGCGCCATGAGGCAAGGTCGAGGTCGCGTTTGCCGAAGCGGCGGGCCATCAGCCCGCGATAGCGGAGGAGCCGGTGCCGCTCGGCATCGGAGAGGTCGGGCTCGTTGAGCGCGCGTGAGAGCAGGTCGAGGGCCGGGGTGGCGCGGTGGCGCATGACCAGCGATTCGGCGCGCGCCAGGAGCGTGTCGAGCGAGCCGGGGCGGTCGAAGCCGCGGGCGAGCGACTCGGCGCGTTCCCACTGCCCGAGGGCGGCGGCGGTCTCGACGAGCAATTCGAGCGTCCAGGGATCGCCTTGGGGTGGGGTGAAGCTCTCGAGGAGGCGGCTGGCTTCGTGGGGGTCGCCATCGGAAAGCGCGAGGCGGGCGCGCAGGGCGCGGGCGGTCGGGCGTGCATCGGCTTCGAGGGCGCGCAGGACTTCAGCGCGGCTGGGCGGGATGGCCGCGAGCGAAGCGGCGATCGGGCGGGCGGTCGCGGGGAGCCGCTCGGCGAGGCCGACGAGCGTGGCGATGCCCGCGTCGAGGCCCGCCGGGTCGGCGAGGGCGAGGGTCACGACTCGGAGGATCGTGGGCGCGTCCTCGGGCGCGATCGCGAGCCATTCGGCGAGGGCGTCGATCTCGGCGCCGGGCGAGCCGGGCAGCGAGGCGGCGCGGAGACGAGTGCGCCAGCCCTGTTCGGTCAGCGAGGCGGTCTCGTCGGGGATGGTGCGCGCAAAGAGCGTGGCTTCGCGCGGATTCGCGCGGAGCATCGCGGCTGCTTCGATGAGGCGCTCGTCGAGGCGGAACTGGGGGAGTTCTTCGATCGAGGCGAGCGTGGCGGCGGCGGCGGCGGGGCGGCCGCCCGAGAGCTGCGCCCAGACGAGCCGGTGCAGCGCCAAGTGCGCGGGCGCGTCGGGTCGGGGGAGGAGTTCCCCGTAGAAAGCGATCGCATCGTCGAAGCGCTCGGCGTCGGCGAGGGCGTCGCCGGCGAGGGCGAGGCGTGAGGAGAGCCCGGACTGGAGCGCGAGCAGTTGCGGCCCGAAGCTCGTGCGCGAGTTGAAGCGTTCGGGGAGGAAGAGTCCCTGGAGCAGGACGGTGCGGGCCGCGTCGAGGAAGCCGAGTTCGAGCAGGTCGCGTCCGAGGTCGGCACGGACGAGGTGCCAGAGCCCGGGGTCGGAGATGGGCCCGCCGTCGCGGAGTGCGGAGGCGAGGAGTGCGGCGGAGGAATCGATGCGGCCGGCGTCGCGGCGGGCATCGGCGAGGGTCCAGAGGTCGGCCGGGCGGCGCGAGCCGAGCTCGACGGCGCGTTCCAGGGCGGCGATCGCGCCGGGGCGGTCGCCGGCGGCGTCGCGGGCGTCGGCGAGCGCGCGCCACGCGGCGATACTCGCCGGTTCGAGTTCGGCGGCGCGGGCGAGGGTTTCGGCGGCTTGGCGGTCGTCGCCGTCGGCGAGCAGCAGGCGCCCCCGCACATACGCGCGGCTGGCTTCCAGCGACGCGGGCTCGGTGCCGGGCGTCGGCTCGGCGGCGAGGCGCGGCGAGGAGGCGATCAGCGCGTCGAGCGTGGCTTCGAGCGGTTCGTTGGCGCCGGTCGCGGTTGGCTCGGGGGCGAGCCAGGCGCGTTCGAGCGAAGCGGGCTTGGGGAGGGCGCGGCGGTCGCGCGCCGGGATAGGTTCGCGTGCGATCAGCCGATCGAGTTCATCGAGATCGGGCGACGCAGCGCGGTCGGCGTCGCGGGCGGCGGGCGAGGATGCGGGGGCGGTGGGGGGTGTGCCTGCGCAGCCCGAGAGGGCCAGCGTGAGCAGCGCGGCCGCGGACAGGGCGGCGCGGCGTGACGCATCGGCCGGGCTTTGGAGGATCACTTCTTCCCCGCGGCCTTGGAGGAACGGGACTTGCTCTTGCTGGAGGGTTTCTTGGTGGGCTTGGTCGCGGGCTTGGATGCGGATCGGCTCGAGCGGCTGCCGGCGGCTTTGGAGGTGCTGCGGGCGGCGGGCTTCTTCCGGGTTACGCCGGGTGATTCGGCGGCGTGCTCGAGGGCGAGGTAAAGGTCGCGGCTCTCGCCGGCGCGGACCTGTCGCTCCATCCAGGCGGCGCGTTGGAGTTCGTCCATGTCGGGCTCGCCGAGTTCGAGGCCCGCGAGGATCGCGGCGAGGCGCTGGTCGACGGGGAACGCGTGCCCGCCGATTGCGAGCAGGAAGACGCGGGCCGCGACGAAAGGGGGAACGCCCGGGAGCGAGTCGAGGTATGAGCGTGTCTCGCGCTTGGGCGAGGCGTGGAGGGACTCGAGAGAGAGGCTGTGCTCGCGTTCGTAGATCGCGTTGAGGCAGGCGTGGAGTCGTTCGCCGCGTTCCTTGGCGCGGGGATAGCGCGGGCCGAGGATCGCGACGATCTCGTCGGGGGTGCAGATGCGGAACTCGTTGGCGTCGACGACCTCGGCGCGGAGGCGTTTGAGGGCGTTGGACGCGGTGCGGGCACCGGCTTCCCAGAGGAGGAAGGCGTAGAGCAGTTCGCCCAGGACGGCGTCGCTGCCGTCGATGGACTGCGGCGGCTCATAGGCGGGGGCGTCCGCCGCGAGGGCGCGGAGTTTCTTGACAGGATCGGCGCTCACGGTGCGGCGTCTCCGTCGGTGGTGTCGGGGGATGGAGGAGCGTCTGGATCGGCGCCGGCTTGGCGGGCCTCACGCTCGAGTTGGATGCGTCCGAGCGCGCCGAGGATCTCGGCCTGGCGCTTGAGGCTGTCGTCGAGGCGGAACTGGAGGGTGGGCGTGCGGCGGAGGGCGAGTTCGTCGGAGATCTCGTGTCGGATGTGGGCGGCGGCGGCCTTGAGCCCGTGCATGGTCAGGTCGGCGTGCTCGGCGGGGTAGACCGAGACATCGATCGTCGCGGTGCGGAGCGCCTGGTCGACGGTGACCTTGGTGACGGTGATGAGCCCGCGGACGCGCGGGTCGGCCAAGCCGCGCGCCAGGACCTTCTCCACCGCGAGGCGGATCGCCTGGGCGACGCGATCGGTGCGTCGGGGAGCGGTCACGGCGAGAGCCCCCCATCGGCGGCGCGGGCGATCATCTCGGCGTTGATTGCGTCGATGTCGGACTCCTCAAGCGCGGTGGTACCCATCGCGGGAATGGTGATCAGTTCGCGCGTGGCGGCGGCGAGCTCGGCGTCGGTCAGGGCGCGGAGCTTGGTGGTGATGCGGTCGAGGACCGCGCCGATGCGGGCTGCGTCGGCGCCCACGGCCGAGACGGCACAGAGGGCGAGGTTGAGCTTGTCGAGGGCGCCGACCTCGGCGAAGGCGACGAGGTGATCGCGGTGGAGCCGGTCGCGGAGCGAGCGCACGACGCGGCGCTTGTCCTTGAGCGAGGACGCGTCGTGGATGAGGAGCTCGAATTGGAGGACGCCGACGATCATGGGTCGCGTGCCCGGCTCGGGGTGGTGTGGGTTCAGAGCGAGCGCTTGACCTCGATCTGCTTGTAGCACTCGAGGATGTCGCCTTCCTTGATGTCGTCGTAGCCGACGATCTTCATGCCGCACTCCATGCCGGCGCGGACCTCCTTGGCGTCGTCCTTGAAGCGCTTGAGCTGCTCGAGTCGGCGGTCGTTCTCGATGACGATGTCGTTGCGGGTGACGCGGATGTAGGCGTCGCGTTCGACCGTGCCGTCGGTGACATAGCAGCCGGCGATGGCGCCGACCTTGGTGACCTTGAAGACCTGCCGGACCTCGGCGTGCCCGAGGACCTCTTCGCGGAGGTCGGGGGCGAGCATGCCCTCGGCGGCGGCCTTGAGGTCGTCGACGATGTCGTAGATGACCTTGTAGGAGCGGATCTCGACGCCCTTGTGCTCGGCGGTCTGGCGGGCCTTGCCCGAGGGGATGACATTGAAGCCGACGATGATGGCGCGGGAGGCCTCGGCGAGCTGGACATCGCTCTCGGTGATCCCGCCGACGGCGGCGTGGAGCACGCGGACCTTGACCTCTTCGTGCTGGATCTTCTCGATCTCGTTCCTGAGCACATCGACCGAGCCCTGCACATCCGCCTTGAGGATGATGAGGATTTCCTTGATCTCGCTCTCGGCCATGCGGCTGAAGAGGCTGTCGAGGGTCACCTTGGGCTGGGCGAGTTCCTTCTCGCGGTCGCGCTGGCGGCGCTGGAGGGCGGCCTGCTCGGCCTGCTTGAGGGTCTCGACGGCGTAGAACTTGTCGCCGGCGTCGGGGATCTCGTCGAGGCCCGAGATCTGGATGGGCATGGGGGGCTCGGCGTCCTTGAGCCGGCTCCCTCGGTCATCGGTGATGTCGCGGACGCGGCCGAAGGCACGCCCGGCGACGACGAAGTCGCCGACTTTGAGCGAGCCCTCCTGGAGGAGGATGTTCGCGACGGCGCCGCGACCCGGCTCGATGCGTGCCTCGACGACGGTGCCCTGAGCGGGCCCGCCGAAGTCGGCCTTGAGATCGAGGAGTTCGGCCTGGTACTCGAGGATCTCGAGGAGGTCCTGGATGCCGATGTCCTTGGCGGCGCTGGTGCGGACGATCTCGGTGTCGCCGCCCCACTCGGCGGGGTTGAGTTCGTGCTCGGCGAGCTGCCCGAGGATGCGCTGGATGTTGGTGTCGGTCGCCTCGGGTTTGTCGATCTTGTTGAGCGCGACGACGATTGGGACGCCGGCGGCCTTGGCGTGGTTGATGGACTCGATGGTCTGGGGCATGACGCCGTCGTCGGCGGCGACGACGAGGACGACGATGTCGGTGACCTGGGCGCCGCGGGATCGCATCTCGGTAAATGCCTGGTGCCCGGGCGTGTCGAGGAAGACGATGGTGCGGTCGTTGTCGCCGATCTTGAGCGGGACGCGGAAGGCGCTGGTTGCCTGGGTGATGCCGCCGGCCTCGCCCGCGGCGACATTGGCCTTGCGGATGCGGTCGAGGAGGCTGGTCTTGCCGTGGTCGACATGCCCGAGGATGGTGACGACCGGACCTCGGGGGCGTTCGTCGGCGCGTTCGCGGTCCTGGAAGGAGGAGGCGACCTGTTCCTCGGCGCCCTTCTTCTCGACGACCTCGAGTTCGATGTCGTAGTCGAGCATGATCTCCTGGGCCTTCTCGGAGTCGATGCCGGAGTTGATGTTCGCCATGACGCCCTGCATGAAGAGCTTCTTGACGATGTCGGCCGCCTTGACGCCGGTGGCGGCCGACAGGTCCTTGATGGTGAAGGGCTCGGAGATGGAGACGGTGCCGCCCTTCTCGGCCGGGGTGGCGGGGCGCTCGGCGCCGAGGCGCGAACGCTGCTGCTGGCGGCGGTGCTTGAGGTAGCCCCCGGAGCGCATGAGCCTTGCTTCGCGCTCGGCGAGGTCCTGCTCGCTCCAGGCGCCCCCGCCGCCGGCGCCGCGGTCATCGGCGCGCCCGCGTCGGCGACCGCCGCCCGCGCCCGGTCCACCGGGACCGCCGGGACCGCCGGGGCCATCGGACCGGCGCTTGTTCTGTCCGCGGCGCGGGCTGCGGCCGCGGTCGTCACCGCCGGCGCCGGGCATCGCGACGCCCGCCCCGCCGGGCATGCCACCGCCCGGGCCGCCGAAGGTGCGGGGGCGGCGCTGACGAGGCTCTTCGACGGGCTCGGGGGCCTCGACGCGGACGACCTTGGGGCCCGACAGGCGGACCTTTTCCTTCTGTTCGAGCTGCGGGCCGGCGGGAGTGATGACCTTGGGCCGCGTCGGGACATTCATCGCCGCGGCGGGGCGGGATTCCTGCGCGGGGGTCTCGCCGGCGGCCGGCTGGCTCGCGGGCGCTTCGGGCTTGGGTGCCTCGGGCTCGGATGGTGTGGACGAAGGGGAGGAGACGGTGCGCGCCGGAGGCGGGGGCGGGGGAGCCTTGCGGGGTTCGGCGGGCTTGGGCGCTTCGGGCGCCGGTGCCGCCGGTGCCTGCGGCTTGTCCTCGGCCGGAGCGGCCTTGGCGGGAGCTTCCCGGACGGGGGCCTCCTCGTCCGGGGCTTCGGGGCGGATGGCCTTGGCGATGGGGCGAGCTTTGGGGGCGGCGCGGACCTTGTCCACATCGACCTTCGCGGCGGTTTCGACGGCCGTTCCGCCGCCGGACCCGAACCAGTCCTTGATCGTCTGCTCGAGCCCGACCGAGACGCTGGACATGTGGTTCTTGATGATGCTCTCGGGGATGCCCTCGTCGTGGCACTTGGCCACGATCGCCTTGGAGGCAACCCCGAGTTCCTTGGCGATCTCGAACACGCGCTTTGCCAAAGCCTTCTCCGAATCGAGTGTCCCGGTCTGTGCCCGGGGAGTCGGGGGGCGGCTGCTCCGCCGATGCCCGCTCTTGAGTCCGTCTTCCAGTCCGTCGTCGTGCACCCCGGCGAGCCTCGCCGGGATGCGTCAGTGGTTCGCGGGCTTACGAATTCCCGCCGAGGATGTCGGCAGCGCGGGCGTCGGCGTCCTCGCCGCCGGAGCTCGCTTCTTCGTCGTTGTGTTGGTTGCTCTGCTCGGCGTCCTGGTCCTTGGCGGGTTCGCGCGCCGGGGCGAGCGAGCCCATGCCCAGGATCGCGGCCGCGGCGGTGTCGGCGTCGAGTTCGCCGGCACCGGTCTCGCCCGAGAGCAGGGCGCGGGCGGCGGCCTCCTCCTCGGCGCGGCGCTTCTCGGCCTCGATCTTGTCCTGCTCCTGCTGCTCGGCGACGACCTTGGCGCGGACGCTGGCGGCCTCGATGAGTCGGGCGGCCAGCGTGTCGTCGATCTCGAGCTCGTTGGCGATGACCTCGGCCCCGACCTCCTCGAGATCGAAGACGCTGACCATGCCGAGCGTCGCGAGCCGGTCGACCATCTCCTCGCCGATACCCTCGACCGAGAGCATGAGGTCGCTCATGATCTCGAGGCCCTTGTTGAATTCCTCGGGGGTGAGGATGTCGATGTCCCACCCGGTCAGGCGGGCGGCGAGGCGGACATTCTGCCCGCGCTTGCCGATCGCCAGGCTGAGCTGATCGTCGCGGACGACGACGGTGGCGCGTCCGAGCTCAAAGCAGAGGCTGATCTCGGCGACCTCGGCGGGCTTGAGGGCGTTCTGGATGAGGATCTGCGAGCTCTCGTTCCAGCGGACGATGTCGATCTTCTCGCCGTTGAGCTCGTCGACGATGTTCTTGATGCGGCTGCCGCGCACGCCGACGCAGGCGCCGACGGCGTCGACCTTGGAGTCGATGGAGCTGACGGCGATCTTGGTGCGGAAACCCGCCTCGCGGGCCATTGCCTTGATCTCGATGATGCGTTCGGCGACCTCGGGGACCTCGACCTCGAAGAGGCGCTTGATGAAGTCCGGGTGGGCGCGGCTGATGACGATCTTCACCTGGCTGCCCATGTCGCGGACATCGAGGATGAGGCAGCGGACGCGGTCGCCCGGGTTGAACTGCTCGCCGGGGATCTGCTCGGAGCGGGGCATGAAGGACTCGGCGCGATCGAGGGTGACGACCAGCGCGCTGCCCTCGTAGCGCTGGGCGACGCCGGTGCCGATCGTCCCGATGAGCTTGCTGAACTGCTCGAAGATGGCGCTGCGCTCGTCGTCGCGGAAGCGCTGGATCATGACCTGCTTGAAGGTCTGGGCGGCGATGCGGCCGAAGGCGGCGGGCTCCATCTCCATGGGCTCGCCGTGGCGCGTGATGCTGATCTGCCCGGAGAGCGGGTCGACGGTGCACTGGAACTCCTCGGCGTCGAGGGTCCCGAAGTGCTTGCGCGCCGCCGACACCATCGCCTGCTCGAGGTCGTGGATGAGCAACTGACGGTCGATGTTGCGATCGCGGGCGATCGAGTCGAGGATCCGCATCATTTCCTGGGTGTTCACGATCTGTCTCCGAATTGCCGGGTTGTCTGGGCGCCGCCAAGCGGCGCTGGTTGCTCTGACTGCCGCGAGCCGCGATCGGCTCAGAAACGAACGAGGGTCACGACGCGGAACGGCCCGCGCCCGTGACCCGACCAGTCCGCCCCGCGTCCTGCGGGGGCGTCCTCGATGGAGCCCGCGATCACCTCATCGCGCGGGCCTCCCTCGGCCGGGTGCCGAACTCCACCGGGATCGCGTGCGGACGCGAGACCGGCCGGGTTCGGCCGTCCATCAATGGACGCACATCAACGAACATGGTCGGATGCCATGACACACACCTCAGCCGGCGCGAGGGCGGCATCCCCATGGACGCCGGCTCGAACCGGACCGTTGCCGAACTGTAGAGTTCCGCCCGGGGCGGGGTCAACCGTCGGCGTCACGGGGTTTGGCGGACTTCTCCGGGGCCGGGGCGGGCCCGGGGGCGGAGGGCGCGTCGGCGAAGGGGCGTTCGGAGTCCCGGACGGCCGAGAGAATCCGCAGGGCCCGCTTGCCGCGGTGCTGCCCCATCAGGGCCCGGAACTTGGGCTCGCCCTCGACGCCGACGAGCACGGGTTCGGTCGCGGGCTTGTCCATGATGATGACATCCCCGACCGAGAGATCGATGAGGTCGCGCATGGTGATGGTGGTCTCGCCGAGCACCCCCGTGACCTGGACCGGGGCCCTCCCGAGGCGGCCGGCGATCGAGTCGCGGAGGGTCTGGGAGCTGGTCAGGCGCGAGGCGCTGAACCAGTTCTGGGCGCTGAGCTTCTCAACGACGGGCTCGATGACCTTGTAGGGGATGCACAGATTCATCGTGCCGGCCCGGTTGGAGAGCTTGATCTCGAATCCGATGACCACGACGACCTCGTTGGGCGGGACGATCTGGACGAGTTGGGGGTTGCTCTCGGTCGCGGCGACATGGAAGGTCATCTTGCGGACGCCCTCCCACGCCTCGGCGAGCACCGCGAGTCCGCGCTTCATGACATTCCCGATCAGCCGCCCCTCGATGATCGTCATCGGGCGCTGGGGGATGAACAGGTCGTGGCTCGACCCCCCGAGCAGGCGGTCGATGATCGGGTAGATGATCAGCGGGCTCATCTCCAGGCACATCTGCCCTTCGAGCGAACTCGACTCGATCAGGTTGAACGAGGTGGGGTTGGGCAGCCCGGAGATGAACTCCGAGTAGGTCATCTGCTCGCAGACGGCGATCTTGACCTCGACGATCGTGCGGAGGAACCCGCTCAGCGAGGCGCCGAAGTTCCGCGCGAAGCCCTCGTGGAGCGTCTGCAGCGCCCGCATCTGGTCCTTGCTGACGCGTTCGGGGCGTTTGAAGTCGTAGGAGCGGACATCGAGGGACTCCGGATCGCGGGCGTGCCGCGAAAAGATCCGCTCATGCGAGGGGGCTTCTTCGACCATGCCGGCATCGACGGCCGACAGCAGCCGGTCGATCTCGGATTGGTCGAGCACATCGCCCATCAACGCACCTCGGCGTGCCCCGATCGCCGGATCGGGGCGGGATCCCGGAGTGTCATCGGACCATCCCGGGCCCGATCTTGAACCCGCCCGCCGCCCGCTCGACGGGGGTGCACGGGGCCCGGACAGGCTCGGCGGGCCGAGGGAGGGAACAATCCGGGGCTCCGGCGGCTTCAGATCGGCGGCTTCATACAGGAACCATGCACATGACCCGCCCGCTTCGTTCGACCCGCCGACGCCGCCCGGCGCTTCCACAGGCCCTCGCGGGGCTCTGGGGGCTGCTGCTGGTGGGGCTGCTCGCCTCCCCCGCGTCCGCGGGATCGGGTTCGGTCGCGGCGGCCGGTCAGCCCGATTTCGGGCGGGCGGCGTTCGGGCCTGAAATTTCGGTCTCAGCCCGACAGGACCGCACCCGGGTCGAGCCGGGTGGCCGCCTGGTGGTGGCGGTGACGCTGGAGCACAGCCGGGGCTGGCACTCCTGGCCGCCGGTGGAGCAGGCCGGCGTGTTGAGCGACTCGCTGCGGGAGTTCGTCGGCAGCCTCGACACCTGGACCTCCATCGGCGTCGCCGAGGGTCTCGCGGGCATCGGCGTGGCGGGCCCGGTGCAGTGGCCCGAACTCAAGAGCGCGCTTGTGCCCGATCCCAAGACCTTCCAGCCGGTCGAGGCGATGACCCTCGCCGGGCGGGCGATCGCGTTCCTGCCGATCCGCATCGCCGACGACGCCGAGCCCGGCGAGCGGACGATCAGCGTCGAGGTCTTCTACCAGGCGTGCGACGAGACCAGTTGCCTCGCGCCGACGACCGAGACGCTCGCGATCACCTTCGAGGTCGTCGAAGACGCGAGCGACGCCGAGGTCGTGCCGTTCGCGGCGTTCGATGCGAGCGTGTTCGATCGAATGGCGGCGGCGGGGGAGGCGCCCCCGGCCCCCGGCGGCGACGCGGCGGCCGCCGTCGAGCCGGAGGCGGTCGTCGCAGCCCCGGCCCGCCCCAAGTTCTTCGGCATGGACCTGCCCCGTCCCGACGGCTTCGTGGGCATCCTCGTCATCGGCGGGCTGGCGGCGGTGGGGGGGCTGATCCTGAATCTGACGCCGTGCGTCCTGCCGGTGATCCCGATCAAGGTGCACACGATCAGCCAGCACGCGGGCACGCCCGGGCGGAGCCTGGTCCTGGGGCTGTGGATGGCGGTGGGGGTGGTCGCGTTCTGGGTCGGGCTCGGGCTTCCCGTGGCGTTCCTGAGCGGGTTCAGCGATCCCTCGCGGCTCTTTGGCATCTGGTGGGTGACGCTCGCGATCGGGCTGATCCTCGCGGCAATGGGCGTCGGGATCATGGGGATGTTCCAGATCCAACTGCCGCAGTCGGTCTACATGGTCAGCCCCAAGGCCGATTCGCCCGGCGGATCGTTCCTGTTCGGCGTGATGACGGCGGTGCTGGGCATGCCGTGTTTCGGATTCGTCGCCGGCGGGCTGCTCGCCGGGAGCGCCACCCTGCCGCCGATCACCATCCTGACGATCTTCGGCGGACTGGGCGTCGGAATGGCCCTGCCCTACGCGGTGCTCGCGGCCAAGCCCTCGTGGGTCGAGCGCATCCCGCGGACGGGCCCGGCAAGCGAACTGGTCAAGCAGGTGATGGGGCTGCTGATGATCGCCGCGTCGGCGTACTTCGTCGGGGCGGGGCTCATCGCGCTGGTCAGCGACTACCCCTACCTCGCCAAGCAGCTTCACTGGTGGGCGATCGCGATCGTCGCCGGGCTTGCCGGGCTGTGGCTGATCGTGCGCACGATCCAGATCACCCGCAAGCCGGTCCCCCGCGTGGTCTTCTCGCTCATCGGGCTGCTGATCGGGGGCGGGGCGGTGGCGCTGGCGGTCAACACCACCCACAACGCGCGCGACCGATACGAGAAGCAGGTCGCCGCCGCGGAGGAAGCCGAGGCGAGGGCCCTGGAATCGGGCGGGACGGCGTTGATCACCAGCACCTGGATCGACTACTCCAAGCCGCTGTTCGAGTACGCCCGGCGGGAGGGGTTCGTCGTCGTCCTCGACTTCACCGCCGACTGGTGCCTCAACTGCAAGTTTCTCGAGGACGCGTACCTCGCGACCGACCCGGTCCGCGGCCTGCTCGAGCGCGACGATGTCGTGATGATGAAGGTGGACCTGACGAGCACCAAGGCCCCCGGGTGGGACCTGCTCAAGGAACTCGGTGACTTCCCGGGCCCGCCGCTGCTGGCGATCTACGGCAAGGGCCGCGACGAGCCGTGGCTCGCGACGGCGTATGTCTCGGGCGATGTCGTGCGGGCTCTGGCCGAGGTGGGCATCCGGGCGGAGTGACTCGGGGCCGTGGGTGCGACCGATCGAGCCGACCGGACCGGGGCGACGGCCGGCCTGCGACCGGGCTGAGCCCTGGGGCCCGATACCCGCTCGGCCGGGCTTGCCCGGCTTGCCCGATCCGGGCGACCGGGCCCGGCGGGCGGGCTCGAACGCGTCGGCCCGGCCGGGGGCGTTGACTCCCCCGCCGACCCCGGCTAGGTTTCCTCCGCTCGGGACGGCTCGGCCGACCCGGTGCAGGCAACGCGGGTGTAGCTCAGTGGTAGAGCGTCACGTTGCCAACGTGAATGTCGTCGGTTCGAATCCGATCACCCGCTCTTGACGCAGGCCGCCCGATCGGGGCGGCCTGTGGTCGTTCTGGGGAGTGGGGGGCTGGGTCGGCTGGAGGCGGTGGGGCCGGGTCAGCGCGCAGCCGCGGGCTTTGGGCACGCGGCCACTCGCGGTATTCTCGGGAACGGCAGCGGCGGGCCATTCGTCACGCACCGTCTGCGGCTCTCGCCGACAGACGGTGGCACCCGGCTTTAGGAACTACCTTCGATGGATGTTCCCTGGACAGGCCTTTGCAGTCCCTCGTGCCCCCCGATAGGCTTGCAGAAACTCAAATGCTTGTCGGAGACTTCAGGAGCACGATAAATGCGTAGGAACTGGCTCATGCAGCAGTTTGCCGCTCTGGTAGTCACTTCTTCGGCGTCAATGACAATTTGTCTTGCCCAAGACAAACTTCCAAGCTATCGAGTGGACTATCACGAGATCGAGCCTTCGGGCCCGTTCACACTCCCGGATCCGGGTGCGAGAGGCTCTGCGGATCAATCCGACCTTCGTGTCAAGCGAGAGGCTTCGCGTGGCAATCCGGGGGTCGCCGATCTGCGGAAGATGCCAAGTCGTCGCTGCGAACACGCAAAACGCTTTTTGAAGGGATACTTCGCCCGATTTGGGCTGTCGGCCTACTACGAGTCAACTGTCTCATCTTTCAGTTGTGATCTTCTCGTTCTCATGGCAGAGAACAGGGGTTTTGATACCGAACTTGGCTATTCGAGACCTGAGCCGTCATGGGGTGCCACAGTCTCTGTGGGCCTCGAGTTCAAGGGGATTGGTTTCCCTAGGGGTCCCAGTCTTACCTCATTCGGAAAGATCCGATATTCGATGGCGAGGCTCTTCGGGCCGACTGGCCCTTCGGTGCCGCTTGTTCCTGTCGAATTTGGCGGTGAGACACAAGGTCACTCGCATAGGCGGCAGGGTGCTGCGACACCAATGTCGAGATCTCGCGATGTCAATCCAACCCTTCCGGATTCTTACGGTGCTGAAAGCGGACTCGGTTATGATCGCCCAGTCGACTTCGGCACCGATGTTGATGACGTGATCAATGGCATCTTCGATGCGGCCATGAGGGACTACCAGAGGATCGTCGAGGACCCAGGTCATCTCTTTGCGCCCGCTCTGGAAGAGTTTCGTCCGGTCGAGGAGGGTGGTGTTCACGGCGACGAGGAGGGACGCATTCGAGGCATGTTGCAACAGCGCGTTCAGGAGTTCGAGCAGCGGTTTCGCTCTCCGGACTCGGCTCGAGAGAGAGAGATCAAACAAGTCGCTGACTCTCTTGCCAAGAACGGGGAGCCCCGCGAAGTTGCAGAGGTCATCGCTTCGATCCTTGTCGATGCGAGGCGTGCGGCGATGTCTGATCTATCTTCTCCTGCACCCGGTCGACCGGGTGTCTATCAGTTCCCGCCCGCGAATGGTGCGAATCAAACAGGGAGTCAAGTAGATTCTGCGGGCGATGCGCGATGATGCGGTTGTTTGAATTGTCAAGTTCGGTTTTGATTATTTTATTGCTGGCTCAGATCGCCGTTCTGATTTCTTGTGGGCCACGCAGGTACGAAGAAATGGCCATCGCTGAGCGATTGGACCTCAGGCGTCAGGAACTTGCCTATGATGAATGTGCTCGGTTGGCCAGTGAATACCTCTCGCAGCGCCGCCCTATGAACGGTGCGGAGGTTGTTCGGCTGTCCAAAGTCGTCGTTTCGATGCAGAGTCTTGCGAACACTCGCTCCGAGAGGGAGTTCGCGATGCTTGTATCAATACGCGCGATGGACCACCTTGCGAGCTACGACATGAACATCGCGCGTCGGTCGACTTGGGCCGCGTTGGGTCTCGAATCCATCGAGGCGTTGCGATTAGATCAACCAATCAAGGGATATTCGGAGCAGGTGTTCACGCTTGAGCGGTCACTCATCGAAACGGCGAGGCGACTGATCGCAGCAGACTAGATCGTCTTCCGCAAAGAACTGCTGTGCCTACGCACGCCCCTACGATACCTCCTCCTCACTCTCTCACGGCTAGGTGCCACCGCATGCCGCTTCGGCTTGCGGTGCGTTGGGCGTCGGACTCCGTCGGGATTCGTGTTGCGGCGTGGTGGATGGCCAAGGGGCTCGGTGCGTCGGCAGGGTGGCCGTTCACTTCCGGAGAGGCATGTGTTCACGCACCGAGGTCATCCTGCCGAGCCCGATGTCGAGGCGCTGCTGCGTGCGCACCTGGCGGGCGTTTCGGCGATCTCGCCGCCCGAGAGCACGCACGCGTTCGACGCGGCGAGGCTCGCCGGGCCCGGGATCACGCTCTGGGCCGTGCGCGCGAGCGACGATCCCGCGAGCGAATTGATGGGCGTCGGCGCGTTGCTCGAACTCGATGCGAAGCATGGCGAGATCAAGTCCATGCGCACGGTCGACGCGCATCGGCGCCGGGGCGTCGGTGCGACGCTGGTCGGCCACATGATCCACCAAGCCCGGCAGCTCGGATACGACCGGCTGAGCCTCGAGACCGGTGCCCAGCCCGAGTTCGAGCCGGCGCGTCGGCTCTACGCACGCTTCGGGTTCGAGGAATGCGGGCCGTTCGCGGGCTACGCGCCCGATCCGAACTCTGTCTTCATGACGCGCCCGATCGAGCCGCTCGGCGAGCGGTGATTACGGCTCGGCCGTCGCCAGCCGCACGCCGAGTTGTCGCAGGATCATGCGGCGGTCGCGGCGGACGGTGACCTCGTCGCCGGTCTTCTCCTGGAAGCGGTTGGCGCTCTCGAAGATCGATGAGTACGCGAACAGGCAGTACCCGCCGGCACCGGTGGTAAGGGCGATCTGGCGGGTCGCCTCGGCCGGGCCGACCTTGTAGGTGCCCAGCCCCGCGGTGACGACGCCCGGGGCGCCCCGGGTCGCGTCGCGCCACGCGGCGAGGTCGGCCGAGAGCTGCTCGCGGTCCTCGGTGTAGATCATCGGGATGGCGCGATCGATCAGCCCGCTGGTCAGCCACGCGGCGGCGTCCTGGAGTTGCTGGTCGCGGGCGAGGTCCGGGCGACGCCACACCGCGGCCGATACCTCGATGCCGGGGCGGTTCGAGCGAGCCTGGGCCGCCATCGTCTCGACCAGCGCGGTGATCTCGTCGCGGATCCACGCGCGGTAGGCGGCTCGCTGCTCGGGCGTGTCGACGCCGGGGGTGCCGGTCTCGCGCTGGAAGCGGGCGACGGTCTGCGGATCGCCCGGGTAGAGGGCATCGCCCTCGACGGTGTCCTGCACGAAGCGGATGTAGTCGAAGTGGATGCCGTCGATCTCGTAGCGGCTCGTCAAGTCGGCGACGACGGCACGGAGGTGCGCGTGGACGGCGGGCAGTGCGGGGTTGACGATGACATAGTGGTCGGTCAGGGGCTGGTCGATGCCGGCGCGATCGCGGAGGCGCCACTCGGGGCGGGCGTTGTAGGGGTGGGCGGGATCGGTCGGGGGTGTCTTGCCGCGCCAGAGCGGCATGACATTCATCCACGCGTGCACGCGCACGCCGCGCCTGTGGGCCTGATCGATCGCGACGGCGAGGGGGTCGAAGGCGGGGGGCTCGCCCGCGTCGTCGATGAGGTCGTGGCTCCACGGCTCGAGCGGGCTCGGGTAGTACGCGTCGGCCTGCCCGCGCACCTGCAGCAGGATGTCGGTGGTGCCGATGGAGACCGCGTCGTCGATCGCCCGGCGGACATCGGCCTCGGTCTTGAAGTCCCAGCGGGTGATCCAGAGCCCGCGGTAGGGAGTGAAGGGGACAGCCTCGGCGGTCGCGGGGCGCTTGGCGTCGGTCCGCGAGCCGCTCCACCGGCTGCACCCGCTGAGGGTGACCGCCAGCACGCCGACGGCGGCGAGCATCGCCAGCGCGACCCGCCCGGCGATGGTCCGACCGTGCCGTTCGCGAGCCGTCGGGCCCGATTCATTGCTGATTCGATCGATCATGGCATCCTCATCGGCCAGCGGCGTGATCCGGCTGGACTCGGCGAGAATACCCCGGTTCGGGGGCGATCCGCGGGGAATCGCGACGACCGATGCGACTCGATGACACGCCGCGGCGGTGCGTGCGCGGGCCGGAAGCGGAGCCCGCCCATGCGGCTGGCGAGGTCGCGGGCCTCGTGCCGGGGTTGGCGGCCGCGTGCCGACCGGAAGGCCGTAGAATCGCTCGTCCGCCGCCTTAGCTCAGTTGGTAGAGCAGCGGTTTTGTAAACCGCAGGTCGTCGGTTCGAGTCCGACAGGCGGCTTTGGCGGGCTCGGAACGATTGTGGAAGTAGTGTGGAACGGAGCGGCTGGGGCATGGCGATATACGAGGTCACAGCTGACTCAATCCTCCCCGTACCGAAGACAACCTTCCGCGAAGCAAGGATCCATGAGCGGTCGGATCTCCAACGCCTCCTCCGACATCAGATCGACGTGATCGCCCCTGGCTGTTTGGTGATTGCGGAGGAGTTCGGGGATTGGTCTGATTCCCGACGCAGGATTGATCTGCTCGCCATCGACTCCGATGCCAATTTGGTGGTCGTTGAGCTGAAGCGAACCGAGGACGGCGGTCATATGGAACTCCAGGCGCTTCGCTACGCGTCCATGGTCTCGACCATGACCTTCGAGCAGGCCGTCGAAGCCCATGACAAGTATCTGAGTCAGATTGGCGAGGATGGCGAGGACGCAGCCGAGAACCTGCTGAGGCATCTCGGCTGGGATGAACCCGACGACGATGCATTCGCCCAGGATGTCAGGATCGTGCTGGCTTCCGCGGAGTTCTCTCGCGAGTTGACCTCCGCGGTCATTTGGCTCAACGAACGAGGCCTAGATATTCGTTGCGTTCGGCTGATTCCGTATGCGCACGAAGGCCGCATCTTCTTGGATGTGCAGCAGGTCCTGCCGCTGCCGGAAGCGGAGGCCTACCAAGTTCGGGTTCGAGAGAAGACACGAGTCGCACGAGAATCTCGGCGCAGCTCGCGGGATCTGACCAAGTACATACTCAAACTTGGAGATAAGACTCTAGGTCCTCTGTCTAAACGCCATACCGCGTTGGAGACTATCCGGTTTCTTCTCAGCGAAGGAGTGACGCCGGAGCAGCTTGCAAATGCCGTGAGCTTCCGACGGACCAACGCGCTTTGCGCGGTCCAAGGCGACATCAGGGATGGGCAGGAGTTCGCGAGCGCGGCTGCGGCATCATGGGCATCTCAGGGACGCAAGTTCTGGCCCAAGCGATGGTTTTTGCAGGACGGCGAACTCATTCAGACAGGCGGGTACACCTACGCAGTCACCACTCAGTGGGGCCGGAGAACCAGGGAATGGCTGGACCAGGTCCTTCGGGCGTTTCCTGATCTCCCGGTGGATATCTCCGAAGCCGAAGAGGAATGAAAGGGCTTTCTTGCGCGGTATCCGCAGCCTGGGCTCCCACTCATCAGCCTCGTTGCTGAGTCCGCTTTCCGTACGGCATGCGCTCGGCGTCCTCGCCCGTTCTCGGGCGTTTGGACCCTCAAATTGACGCGCATCGGTCCGCGGCGTGCCCCGGCGATCGGCTATAAAGCATGGCCGCCGCGCCGACAGACAACTCCCGAGGAGAGAACGCTTTGCATCGCTCGACGCTCCGCACGGTTCTTGCGCTCACGCTGACGGCCGGGGTCCCCGCTCACGCGGCCGATCCCGATCAGTGGAGCCCGCCCGCGTCCTATTACGCAAGCGTCGCGGGCACCGGCGCCACGCTCAAGAACCAACTGCGGCTGGCGATGTCGGCCGGTCACATCCAGCGGTCCTACGGCGACTTCCGCAACTCGGCCGCGATCCACGACCGCGATCCCGCCAATCCCACCCGCATCCTGCTCGCGTACAACCGCGCCTCGGTCCCGGCGACCTGGGATTCGGGCGCGACCTGGAACCGCGAGCATGTCTGGCCGCAGTCCCTTCAGCCGGGCAGCGTCAGCAACTCCTCGACCGGGAACCTCGGCGATCCGCACGCGCTGCGACCGGCGAACCCGTCCATCAACAGCAGCCGCGGCAACAAGCCCTTTGGGCTCGACACCACCATCGGCGGGCACGGCTCGCTCGGGAGCTACTACTTCCCCGGCGACGCCGACAAGGGCGACTTCGCCCGCCACCTCTTTTACTCCGACACGCGCTGGTCCACGCTCGGTATCTCGCTGACGGATTCTTTCCCCGGCGGCAACCAGATGGGCGACCTCTCGAGCCTGATCAACTGGCACTACCTCGACGCGCCCGATGAGTTCGAGCGCCGCCGCAACCACACCATCTTCAGTTCGGCGCACAACCCCGGCTACTACACCAACAACCGCAACGCGTTCGTCGACCTGCCCGGGGTGGTGTGGTCGGTGTATGTGGATCAGCAGAACGACACGCGGGTCTCGCTGGCCGGGGCCGACCTCCAGCCCGACGGCTCGTCCACGCTCGATGTCTTCCTTGGCTCGATGTTCGCGAACGGGCCCGCGCCCTCACCCCGCACCATCACGATCGAGAAAGCCGGGTTCGACGGCACCTATGTCGCCGTCGATCACTTCGGCGACGCGGCGTCGGACTTCGCCGGGCCCTATTTCTCGTTCCCGATCGTCGGCGTGCCGTCCGACGAGACCACGCTGAGCGTGTGGCTCGATCTCCCGCCGTCGCCCGCACCGGGCATGGTCTCGGGCTCGATCGTGCTCGACAATCTCGATGTCACGACGCAGGGCGGCGCGGGCTTCGGGGGCAACGACGCCGACGACACCGTCTTCGTATTCCTCGATGTGCTCGATCGCGCCAACGCGTCGCTCGAAGCGGGCGCCGACACCGACACGCTCGTCATCGACCTGGGCGTCGTGCCCGTCGCCACCCCCGCCGATCACACGATCGATCTCTTCAACCTCGAAGCCACGCCTCTCTTCACCGCCGCGCTCGATGTCGTGCTCGACTCGGCCGGCGGCGACACCGACGCGATCACGACGGCGTTCACCGAAGCCAACGCGATCCCGGCAGGTGGCTCGGCGTCGCTGGCGGTCACGACCAGCCCCGCCGCCGCGGGCGACTACTCGGTGACTTATCTCCTGCGGACCTACGACGACCGATCCATCCCCGGCGCCGCCGAGGGAGAAGCCCTGATCCTCATCCTCACCGCGACGGCCGACGCCGCCTGCCGAGGCGATTTCACCGGGTCGAGCGATCCGAACGACCCGACCTACGGCGATCCCGACGGCGATGTGGACGGCGACGACTTCTTCTACTTCCTCGAGGCCTTCACCGCCACGGAGCTTGCGACCTGCGATCTCACGGGCTCGTCGGATCCGAACGATCCGAGCTACGACCAGCCCGACGGGGACTGCGACGCCGACGACTTCTTCCGATTCCTCGAGTTCATCGCCGAGGGCTGCGGCTGAGCGATCCCCGCCGGGCGGTCGGCGAACAATGCATCGTGCCCGCCGCCGCGTCCATCCACCCGCTGATCGACCGCTTCTTCGCTGACCGCGGGTGGTCGCCCTTTGAATTCCAGCATCGCGCCTGGAGCGCACACGCGGCGGGGAAGTCCGGGTTGATCCACGCCCCGACGGGCATGGGCAAGACCCTCGCGGCGTTCTTCGGCCCGCTGCAGGAATGGTTCGACTCCCCCGACGCCGAGCGCGCGATCGCTGCGGGCGAGCCCCCGGCGCTGCGGGTGCTGTGGATCACCCCGATGCGCGCGCTCGCCAGCGACACGCTCGAATCGCTGCGTGAACCGATCGGCGAGATGGGCGTGCCGTGGCGCCTCGAGAAGCGCACGGGCGATACTTCATCGAGTATCAAGGCGCGGCAGCGCAAGCAGATGCCCACAGCCCTCGTCACCACGCCCGAGAGCCTGACCATTCTGCTCTCTTACGCCGACGCCCCGGCGACCTTCCGGTCGGTGCGCACGATCATCGTCGATGAGTGGCACGAACTGCTCGGCACCAAGCGCGGCGTGCAGACCGAACTCGCACTCGCCCGGCTCCGCACGCTCGCACCCGAGGCGAACCTGTGGGGGCTGAGCGCCACGCTCGGCAACCTGGAGCAAGCCGCGCGGGCCCTGGTCGGCACCGCCGGCGACCCGCCGGAACTCATCCGCGGGCTCGCGCCCAAGCGCATCGAGGTCGAGTGCGCTCTGCCCGAGGAGATCGAGCGGTTCCCGTGGGCGGGGCACCTGGGGACACGCCTGCTCAGCGAGGTGATCGCGCGCATCGAGTCAGCCGGCACGACGCTGCTGTTTACCAACACCCGTTCCCAGGCCGAGATCTGGTTCCGCGAGATGATCCGCGCGCGCCCGGACCTCGTCGGTTCGATCGCGCTCCATCACGGTTCGCTCGACCGCGCGGTGCGCGAGAAGGTCGAGGCGATGCTGCGTGCGCGCGACACCGCCCTGCGCTGCGTCGTCTGCACCTCCAGCCTCGACCTCGGCGTCGATTTCTCGCCGGTCGACCAGGTGATCCAGGTCGGGAGCCCCAAGGGAGTGGCGCGGCTGGTCCAGCGGGCCGGTCGCAGCGGGCACCAGCCGGGCGGGGTCAGCCGGGTCGTCTGCGTGCCGAGTCATGCGCTCGAATTGATCGAGTTCGCCAGCGCCCGCGACGCGATCGAGCGAGGGCATCTCGAGAGCCGGGTACCGGTCTCCAAGCCGCTGGATGTGCTGAGCCAGCACCTGGTGACGGCGGCGATGGGTGGCGGGTTCGATGAGGCGCAGCTCAGGGACGAGGTCCGCTCGACCGCGGCGTTCGCGGAGTTGACCGACGACGAGTGGTCGTGGGCGATGGACTTCGTGCACAAGGGAGGCAGGACGCTCGGGGCCTACCCGGACTATGCGCGCATCACGCGCGACTCGGAGCGCACGCCGTGGCGCGTCGCGAGCCCCCGCATCGCGACGCGGCATCGGCTCGGGATCGGCACGATTGTCGCGGATGCATCGGTCAAGATCGCCTACGCCAACGGGCGCACGCTGGGGACGATGGAAGAGTCGTTCATCACGCGGCTGCGTGCCGGCGAGCGGTTCGTCTTCGCGGGCAAGACCCTCGAGCTCGTCAAGCTGCGCCAGATGACCGCGACCGTGCGGCCGGCGGCGCGGGGCAAGGGCACGGTGCCGCGGTGGCACGGCGGGAAGATGCCGCTGAGCACGCAGCTCGCCGAAGCCGTGCGCGCCCGACTCGCCGACGCCGGGCGGGGACGGTTCGAGGGTGCCGAGATGCGGGCGGTCCGCCCGCTGCTCGACCTGCAGGGTCGGGTTTCGAAGCTGCCCCAGGCGGACGAGGTGCTCATCGAGTCGATCAGTCTGCGCGACGGGTTTCATCTGTTCGTGTTCCCGTTCGGGGGCCGGCTCGCGCACGAGGGGCTGGGGGCGGTGCTGTCGCTTCGCCTGAGCCGGCGCGCGCCCGCGACCTTCACCGCCGTGGTCAATGACTACGGCATCGAGATCGTCACCGATGAGCCCATCGCGCTGGAAGAGACCGCGTGGCGTCAGCTTCTGAGCCCCGAAGGGATCGTCGAGGACCTGCTCGCATCGGTGAACGAGAGCGAGCTGGCGCGTCGGCAGTTCCGCGAGATCGCGCGCATCGCCGGTCTGACCTCGCAGGGTTTCCCGGGCCAGGCCCGCCCGGCCCGGCAGCTCCAGGCGTCCAGCGACATGTTCTTCGATGTCTTTAAGGACTTCGATCCTGCGAACCTGCTGCTCGAGCAGGCTCAACGGGAGGTGGTGGAGGGGCAGCTCGAGGTCCGGCGGCTGCGGGAGGTGCTCGAATCGTGCGCGCGGCAGCGGCTGGTGCTGGTCGAGCCCGAGACGGTCTCGCCGCTGGCGTTCCCGATCTATGCTGAGTCGCTGCGGGCGACGACGGTCAGCAGCGAGGCGTGGGAGCAGCGGGTGCGGAAGATGGTGGTGGGGCTCGAGCGGACGCATGGATGAGATGGTCACAGCCGGGGCGTCGGGAGAGGTCGCGGACCTTTGCGCAACGGGCCCGCGCGGCGTGGAAGTTGACCTCGCGCACGCGCGGCTGCGGCTGCTGCCCGAGAGGGCGGTCTGGTGGCACGCCGAGCGAACGCTGCTCATCGCCGATGCGCATCTGGGCAAGCCCGCGAGCTTTCGGGCGGGGGGCGCGCCCGTGCCCGAGGATGCAACGCGCGCGGACCTGGCCCGTTTGGGCGCGCTGGTCGATGCGTTCGGCGCGCGCCGCGTGGTGGTGCTGGGTGATCTCGCGCACGATCGAGCCGCGTGGGATCGCGCGACGATGGAATCGGTGTCGTCGTGGCGCGCCCGGCATGCTTCGGTCGAGGTCGTGCTGGTGCGGGGAAATCATGATCGGCGCGCGAGCGACCCGCCGGCGGAACTGGCGATCGCGTGCGTTGATCCGGGTTGGGTGCTCGGCGGGATCGCGATGCATCACGAGCCGTGGGAGGCGGGCGAGGCCGATGCGCCGCGTGCGGACGAGGCTCGGCCCGTGCTGGCCGGGCATCTGCACCCGGGTGTTCGGCTGCGTGATGCGCGCGGTCGGGCGCTGCGGGCGCCGTGTTTCTGGGAGCGGTCGCGGCAGATGGTCCTGCCGGCGTTCGGGTCGTTCACCGGTCTGTGGATGATCGCGCCGCGGGCGGGCGATCGCGTGCATGCGGTGGGGCCGGGCGTGGTCGTGGAGTTGGGTGGTGCGTCGGCGCGGGTTCGGTCTTGAGTCGGGCGGTCGCGGGCGGTACCTTGGCGGTCAGAGGAGCCGCGGGCCGCGCCCGCCGAGAAGTACCGAACGGGACATTCCAGACTGGAGCATGCCATGCGTTTGATCGCCCTTTCCACGGCTGTCGTGGTGGTGGCGGTGCCCGCGCTCGCCGACGGGCCCGTTGAGATCCGGACCGATGACCACGGGCACCGGGCGGTGGCGGTGTTGGGGTATGACGCAGGCAAGCTCGGGTCGCAGCCGGGCGACGCGGGCGCGCGCATGACCTGGTCGGCGCTGGGTCCGTTCGGAGGCGATGTCGAGAAGGTGGCCGCGAGCCCGACGGCGTCGGGAACGCTGCTGGCGGGGATCGCGCCGGCGAGCGGCACGGGCGGGACGATGTACCGCTCGACCGACGGCGGCGCGTCGTGGACGCAGATCGCCTCGTTCGCGGGGCGCAGCGTGTACGACATCGAGTTCGCGTCGAGCGGGACGGCGTACGCGGGCACGATCGACGGCGTGTGGCGTTCGACCGACAACGGCGTGACCTGGACGAACCTGCCGCTGGGCATCGGGGTCAACGACCAGGTGTTCGATGTCGAGATCGATCCGGGCAACGACCAGAGCATCTGGGTGGGCGTGGCCGACGCGCTGGGCGGTCAGACGCAGAATGTGCTGCAATCGGTCGATGGAGGCGCGTCGTGGACCAATCGCACGCCCCCGGCCGCGGCGGGCGTCGGGTGCCAGTCGATCTCGGTTAGCCCGCAGAACTCGAACGATGTTGTGCTGGGCTTCGGAGGGGCGTTCGGGGGCGGGGCGGTGTTCGTGTCCGAGGATGGCGGGGCGTCGTGGGCGAACCGCACGGGCACGATCCCGCCGAATCCGATCTTCGATGTCGAGCACGCCGGGGCGGCGATCTACGCCGGCGGCGGGCAGGCGTTCGGCGGACAGCTCGTCGGGCTGTATCGCTCGACCAACGGCGGGCTGACCTGGACGAAGCTCGACGACGCGAGCTGGCCGCAGGCGACGATGAACGATCTGCTGATCGATCCGAGCGATCCGAACCGGCTGCTGGTCGCGGCGGTGCCGGGTGTGCATGCCTCGACCGACGGCGGCTCGACCTGGACGACCAGCGCCCCGGGGACGGGGTCGGCATCGACCAACTCGATCGTGCGCGACCCGGGCAATCCGTCGACGGTGTATGTCGGGGCGAGCTCGATCGCGGTGCTGCTGAGCACCGATGACGCCGCGAGCTTTGCACCGAGTGCCGTGGGTATCGGGGCGCTGAATGTGGAGGATGCGCGGGCGAATCCGAACGACACCGATGAGATCGCGATCGCGTTCCAGGGGCTCAACGACGGCGGGATCTTCAGCTCGACCGACGGGGGCACGACCTGGACGCTCGAGAACACTCCCGGCACACGCTGGAACGAGGTGGGCTGGCACCCGGACGGCACGCTCTATGCGCTGAGTGACGGGCCCACGAGCATCGCGCCCGAGGCGCTGTACCGGCGCAACGGCGACGCGACCTGGACGAGCATCGGGCCCGACCAGGGCACCGTGTTCGAGTCCGAGCTCTTCTGCATCCGCTTCAGCCGGAACGATCCCGATCTGATTCTGCTCGGCGGGAACGACTTCGGCGTCGCGGGCTTCGAGGGGACGATCTGGAAGACGCCCGACCGCGGCGGGGAGTGGCTCAAGGAGTTCGAGGAGATCGGGCGTGACTTCCGCACCGTGACCGACATCGTGTGGGTCGAGGACGGGACCGACACCGTCGCCGTCGCGAGCATGGACGACACCAGTTCCACGCAGGAGGGCACGGCGCTGCGGTCGATCGACGGCGGGGACTCTTGGAGCGAGTCGGCGACGGGGCTGGCGGCGGGTCGGCAGGGCTTTGCGCTGGCGACCTCCCCGACCGATCCGCAGACGATCTTCTACGCCGACGGGGACACGGGCACCGGCAACGGCGGCGTGTGGGTCTCGACCAACGCGGGGCAGTCGTGGAGCAAGACGGCGTATGTCGGCGGCGTGCGCGATCTGGAGGTGGATCCGAATGATGCGTCGGTGCTGTACGCGATGCAGTTCAGCGTGCCGCGAGTGATCCGCTCGGAGGACGGGGGCGACTCGTTCGCGCCGTTCGATGACGGGCTGGCAACGGCGGGCAACAGCCGCGGGCTCTCGATGAACGGGCCGGCGTCGGCGCCGAAGCTGCTGTTCGCGTCGAGCACGGGGAGCTACGCGCTGGATCTCGACGCGGGCGCGTGCCGGGCGGACCTGACGGGCTCGAGCGATCCGAACGATGCGGACTACGGGACGCCCGATGGCGTGGCGGACGCCGACGACTTCTTCTTCTACCTCGACGCGTTCGTGGCGCAGACCTTCGCGGTGTGCGACATCACCGGGAGCAGCGATCCGAACGATCCGAGCTTCGATTCGCCCGACGGCGACTGCGACGCCGACGATTTCTTCCGCTACCTCGACCTGTTCGTGATCGGCTGCCCGTGACCGGACGCCCACGCTGACGAAGCGTCGGGGTCTTCCGGGCCGCTCGGGCTTTGACCGCGGGCCCCTTCCTCCCGATCACGATCGGGCGGGAGGGGTCTTTTCTTCGGGTTCCTCGCGCGCGTAGTCGAAGCTCATGCAGTAGCCGGCGCCCCACTGGGGAAAATCGACCTCGCAGCGGTGGGTGATGTAGTCGCCGGGGTCCCAGCCGATGCGGTCGAAGAGCACGCCCATGGCTTCGGGGTAGCGCGGGTAAGCGCGGTGGGCGAGGCCGGTGATGCCGGGTTCGAGGATCTGGAGCCGGGGCCCGCCGGGGAATCGGTCGAGCCAGCGTCGCTCCATGGACTCGTTGAGCGCGGGGCTGATGACATATCGCCCGACGCCCGGGATGCACGCGCGGGCCATCGAGCGGTGGAGCAGCACATCGAAGATGAGCGTGCGCGTGGGGAAGCGCCCGAGCATCCAGACCTCGTGCATGGGTGGCGCGTCGTGGGCGGGATGGACCTGGGCGCCCTCGAGCAGCCCGGCGGTGACGACATCGAACTTCTCGTGGCGTGCCGCTGACGCCGGGTCGATCAGCATGACGCGTTGGTCGCTCGGGCCGCGGCTGGTGACCGCGGGGGCGGGGTGCGAGCTGAACTCTTCGAGCAGGACACCCTGTGAGCGCCCGCGGATGGGGGTGCGGTCGAGCGTGCGGAAGCCTTCCTCGCGCGGGTCGCGGTCGGCGTCGTCGGGGTCGACCCACCACTGCACGCTGAAGGGCATGGCGTCGGGGCGCATGCGGTGCCCGATGAACCCGCGGAGTTGGGCCATGTCGATGCGGGTGGGGGCGCCGGGCGTGGGGCGGAAGACGAAGGTGGCGATGCTGACCTGCGAGTACTGCCCGCAAAGCTGGACGCCACAGTCGAAGAGGCGTCGTCGAATGTCGGCTTCGGACGCGGCTTCCTCGAGCGGGCCGCCGGGCTTCTCGACCACGCCGACGGACGCGAGGCGTTTGACGAGGCGCGTCTGGCTCCCGCCGAGGTCCTGGATGAGTTCGGCGAAGGACTCGACGGCGGCCTCGGCGGAGTCGACGGCGCTGGCATCGTGCTCGATAGCGCGCATACCGTCGATGAACTGTTGCAGCCCGCGGACGCCGGGCACCTGCGAGAGGACGACCGGGCCCGGAAAAGGCTTCTCGACCGCGGAGACGACGCGCTGGCAAGTGGTTCGGTCGACGCCGAGGATGCGGGCGAGGGCGCTGGCGCCGCGGTCGGGTTCGGGGAGTCGGCGGATGAGCCCGCGGAGCTCGCCGTGGAGCCGCCGGGCGACGCGATCGGCCCGCTCGCGGTCCTGCTCGGAGACGACGGCGAGATCGCCGGCGCGGGAATCCCGACCGGAATCCAAACCATTGGCGTGTCGTGTGAACACTTCGGCGGAATTGGCGTCAGAGGAGTCTTGCACGCAGGGAGAGCATATCTCAAGAGGCCGGGCTGAGCACGGATATGTGCTGAGAAATATTCTGAGCACAATTCGGAATGTTCTGGAACATGTGCTGGGTTCGTGTGTATATTCGGGAGTCGCAGGTATCGAGCCGGGTCGGCCCGCGTGGGGCGGGTGCTCCGGCGGGGCTCGGGCCGGGGCGCGACCAGCACACAAGGAGAGCGAGATGAGCAAGCAGGGCAGGAACTGGACGGCGGCGATGGCGGGGCTCGTGGTTTTCGCCGGCGCGGCCGCGGGAAGCGACGCGATCTTCGACAACATCACGGCCGAGGCGGGCGGGTTCCTCCCGGTCACGCCGTTCGACCCGACGCTGGCGATCGTCGACGATCTGATCGTCGATGGTGGGGGGGAGTTGCAGGACCTGACCTTCACCTACAGCTACGCCGGGGCGGGCTTTGGCATCCCGACCGTCGCGGGGCTGGATGTCGAGGTCGTGCTGGCGCTGGACAACGGCGATGGCGTGTTCAACCCGATCGACGAGTCGCCGCTGTTCATCGGTTCGGTGACGAACCTGTCGGCGGAGTTGAATGTGGTCAAGACGCACACGCTGGCGCTGCCCGGCGGGATCCAGGTGGCCGACGGATCGACGATCTGGTTCGCGACCACCTACGCGCCGCAGGTCACGAACTTCCTGAATTGGGGGCAGGCGCTGTACAACGACCGGACGCTCGGGTCGAGCGATGCGAATGTGTACACCTACGACTTTGCGACCAACGCGCTGAGCACTTCGTCGTATTCGGCGGGTGAAGGGCTCGGGGCGGTGCTGACGGTGACCCCCGCGCCCGCGAGCGTGCTGGCGTTGGCTCCGCTGGGGCTGGCGCTGCGTCGGCGTCGCTGAACGAACCCCCCTCTGTGTCGCCCCGAATGCCGGGGCGCGATTCGGTCGACCCGCCGGGAAACCGGCGGATCGGCTTTGCAGACCCGCCGTAGGCGCGGGCCGCCGCCGACTGAGTTGCCGCGGCGAGCCGGGCGCACGATTTCCAGACCAGGTCCATCCAACGGACATCTGTCCGCACGAAACCAGGGAGAACGACCATGATCCGCCGATCCGCACTCATGCTCGCGGCGACCGCGGGCGCCGCCTTCGCCCAGACCGCGACCTTCCAGACCACCGGCAGCGCGCCGGGCGGATTCGACCAGAGCCAGGCATGGGGCGTCAGCGACGACGGGGGCACCGTCGTCGGCTGGACCGGTGCCGAGGTGAACGGGCAGACGGACATCTTCGGGTTCCGCATCGTGGGCGGTGTGCCGACGCTGCTGACCGAGATTGTCAGCCGAGATATCTACGGCGTGTCGGGCGACACGACGGTGATCGCCGGTCAGGCGTACATCGAGCGTCCCGACGACCCGGGCAACTTCGACGCCGCCGCGTGGGTGTGGGTCGAAGGGCAGGGGATGACCAACATCTTCTCTGACTTCCCCAACGAGCTCGCGGTGGCGCGGGGTGTCTCGGGGGATGGCGGGACCACCGTCGGCATGACGAACTTCTACAAGGACTTCGTCGGGGGCGGGCTCGAGATCTCCGATGCGTTCGCGTGGAGTCCCACGACCGGGCAACGGCTGCTGCCGCACCTGCCGTTCCAGGAGCGCAACGAGGCGATGGCCGTCAACGCCGACGGCTCGGTGATCGTCGGGTACGAGCAGGACCTGCTGACCGACGAGCGCACGGCGGTCCGTTGGGACGCGGCGAACGGCGACGCGGTGTCGACGATGCCGGCGGTGCCCGGGTCGCTGGGGTCGGATATTCCGACGGCGATCAGCGCCAACGGGCGTTTCGCGGCGGGCTTCAGCCTGCAGTTCACCGATGACGCGGGCCCTTTCCGTGAGGACGCGGTGCTGTGGGATCTGCAGTCCGGGACGGCGATGGTGCTCGGGCCGACGCCGAGCGGCTTCCCGGGCGCGGTGCCGTCGTTCGTCGCCGACGACGGGCAGACGGTGATCGGGACCTGGAACTCGACGCCGTTCTTCGATCTGCCCGAGGGCGAGGCGTTCATCTGGACCGCGTCGGGCGGGATGCAGTCGCTCGAGGACTGGTTGCTGGCCGAGCACGGGCTGGCGATCCCGGACTGGGAGTTGCGTGCGGCGCGCGACGCGTCGCCCGACCTGTCGGCGATCGTCGGGCACGCCCTGAGCGCGGACCGTTCGACGATGTACGGGTTCGTGGTGCGGCTTGGCGTGAGCGTCTGCCGGGCCGACCTGACCGGTTCGTCGGACCCGAACGATCCGACCTACGGGCAGCCCGACGGGGACGCCGACGGGGATGACTTTTTCTTCTACCTCGACGCGTTCACGACCGGGAATCTCCCGGTGTGCGACCTGACCGGTTCGTCGGACCCCAACGATCCCTCGTTCGATGTGCCCGACCGGGACTGCGACGGCGATGACTTCTTCCGTTATCTGGACCTGTTCGTGACGCCCTGCAGTTGAGCCGCTAATCAATCGACCCACGGATCCGATTCGAGCCCCGGGTTCTCCAGCGATGGAGGGCCGCGGGGCTCGATCGGTGCGCCGGTTCTCGGTAGTCTCGTTGGTCGCGCGCCCGCCGGGCGCGCGGGCGCTCGGTGGACCGGCGGCCCGGGCCGCGATGAGTAGCGGGGCGAACGATGCGGAAGCGTGCGTGGTCGGTGGGGGTGGCGGTCGGGCTGGCGGCGTCGGCGGGGATGGCGCAGCCCGATCCGATCCAGGTGAGTTTCCTGTGGCACATGCACCAGCCGCGGTATGTCCCGGGGGAGACGATCTTCGGGGCCGACGCGTACTTTTCTTTCAGCGTGATCGATGTGCACAACGAGCGGCTGGGGCCGTACCGGAGCTGGCCCAAGGACGCGATCGACATCGGTTCGGGCATGCCGCACCTGGGCGCGCAGGTGAGTTTTTCGGGCTCGCTGATCGAGAACCTCAACGAACTGGCGGCGGCGGGGGTGAACGGCGGGCAGTGGACCAACTGGTTCGGCGACTACCGCGCGGCGCAGTTCAACACGACGGCGCTGGGCAGCCGACGGCTGGAACTCGTCGCGTTCGGGTATCACCATCCGCTGCTGCCGCTGCTCGATGAGCGGGATGCGCGCCTGCAGATCCAGCTCCACAAGCATGTCTACGGGCCGACATGGGCCACGGCGTACTCGAGGGGGATGTTCCCGCCCGAGACGGCGTTCAGCACGCGGATCATCCCGTGGCTGGTCGCCGAGGGAATCGACTGGGTGATGGTCGACAACATCCACTTCGATCGTGCGTCGCAGGGGTATCCGCACACCGACGCGACGGGGATCGCGCGCCCGAACCGGGCGGACCAGATCAACCCGGATCCGGCGGCGAACGGCGGTCGGTGGGTGCAGCTCCAGAGTCTGTGGGCGCCGAGCCGGGTGAGCGTGCCGTTCGGCTATCAGCCGCACTGGGCGGAGTATGTCGACCCGGCGACGGGGCAGGCGTCGCGGATCATCGCGGTGCCCGCGGCGCGGTACGAGGGCAACGAGGACGGGCGGGGCGGGTACGGGGCGTTCCTCTATGACCAGGTGATGGACGCGTACCTTCCCGACAACAACGCTGCCGACCGTCCGATGCTGGTGTTGCTGCACCACGACGGCGACAATTTCGGTGGCGGTTCCGAGGCGTACTACCACGGCAACTTCCAGCAGATGGTCAACTGGGCGAGCGCCGATCCGGATTACGATGTGACGACCGTGGCGGACTATCTCGCGCGGTTTCCGGTGCCGACCGATGCGCTGATCCATGTTGAGGACGGGAGCTGGGCGGGAGCGGACGCGGGGGATCCGGAGTTCAAGAAGTGGCTCGGCGGGGATGTGTCGGCGGGGGGCGTGAGCCCGGACCTGAACTCGTGGGCGGCGCTGATCGCGGCGAAGAACCATGTGTTCACGCTCGACGACCAGATGAACGGTCAGGTGAACCTGTCGAACATCAGGAATGGAACGGGCCCGGCGCTCGATCGCGCGTGGCACTTCCTGCTGACGGCCGAGGCGAGCGACTACTGGTACTGGGACGGCACCGAGGTGTGGGACAGCAACGTCACGCTCGGGAGCAATCTGGCGACGCAGCAGGCGGACGCGGCCCTGGCGTCGATGTCCTTCTTGGACACGACGCCCCCGACGCTGCTGACGCCGCAGCGCGAGCCGTACAACCCGGGCGGGATCGAGTTCGGCAGCACCGTGCAGCCTCGGGACTTCGAGGTCTGGACGCTGGTGCACGACTACTCGGGGTTGTCGTCGGTGACGCTCAAGTGGCGGGTGGATCTCGACGGGGAGAACCCGCTCGCGACGACGGAGAACGAGACTTACGCGGGCGGGGCGGGCGTGGGGGCGTGGAACAGTGTGCCGATGGCGGGCGTGGCGGTGCCGACGCCGGCGAATGTGCTGCCGGCGACGCACAAGGCGCAGCGGTTCGGCGCGATGATCACGGGTCAGCGGAGCGTGCTGATCGATTACTACATCGAAGCGGTCGATGGCGAGGGGAACCTCCAGCGCTCGGACATCCGGCATGTCTGGGTGGGCGACGGCACACCGGGCGGGGGCAACGGGGGCGTGTCGGTCGTGCCGGATCCGCCGATCGCGGGCGGCGTCGTGACGGTGCTTTACGACGCGTCGGGCGGGCCCCTCGGGAACGCGGGGACGATCTTCGCGCATGTCGGCTTCGATGACTGGGCGACGGTGCTCAGCCCGGATCCGGCGATGAGCGACGCGGACCAGGACGGCGTGTGGGAGCTCTCGCTGACGCTGCCCTCGTCGGCGACGCAGCTCGATCTGGTCTTCAACGACGGCGCGGGCACCTGGGACAACAACGCCGGTCAGGATTGGCACTTTGCGGTCGAGGGTGGCTCGGGCGGCGGGTTCGTCGTCGATGGCGCGCTCGACGCGGGCGCGACGCTGGCGGGCGCGCGCAACGGGCTGTCGCTGTGGGCGGGGATCGACGGCGGGACGCTGTACCTGGCGACGAATCCGGCGGCGGCGGACCGCGATCGGTTCCTTGTTGTGGCCGGGACGCCCGGCGCGCTCGGGCCGGCGATGTGGGCCAAGGCGGGCTCGGTGGCGCAGTGGGACGCGTTCGTCGGGAACGAATCGGGCAACAACTGGGCGGGATGGTTCGATCAACAGGGCGCGACTCAGGTGGCGTCGGGTGCCGTGCTCGAAGCGTCGATCGACCTGATCGGCGAGCTGGGGTCGCGGCCCGACTCGGTGTTCGTCGCGGTGCTGAGCTACGGGACCAACGACGGGGGCTCGCTCGACGCGTCCCTGCAGCTTCCGGCGGGCAACGGCGACGGATCGGTGCAGTCGATCGAGTACCTCGAGCTTCGGCTGTGCGAGCTCGATGATTCCTGCTGCCCGGCCGACCTGACCGGATCGAGCGATCCGAACGACGCGAGCTTCGGTGTGCCCGATGGCGATGTCGACGGGGACGACTTCTTCTACTTCCTCGATTCGTTCAACGCGGGCACGCTGGGCGTGTGCGATCTGACGGGGTCGAGCGATCCGAACGACGCTTCGTTCGATGTTCCCGACGGCGACTGCGACGGCGATGACTTCTTCCGGTACCTCGACTTCTTCGCTGGCGGGTGCGGCTGAGCGTTGGCGGTGGCGCGGAAGGAGAGGGCGCGAAGGAGCGGCGGATCGCGCGGGTGTCCCTAGCGGGTCTTGAGCCGCGCGAGCCCGCCGTCGACGCCGAGGACCTGGCCGGTGATCCACGCGCTGTCGGGGTCGAGGAGCATGGCGATGGCGCGGGAGATGTCGGCGGGTTCCCCGATTCGGCCGAGCGGGTGCATCGCGATGGACGCTTTCAGGGCGGCGTCGTTGCCGGTGATTCGGGAGGCCATGGGTGTATCGACGAGCCCGGGGGCCACGGCGTTGAAGCGGATGCCCGAAGGCGCGTAGGTCGCCGCGGCCGAGCGGACGAGTCCCTCGACGCCCGCCTTGGCGGCCGCGATGGCTTCGTGGTTGGCGAGCCCGACGGTGGCGGCGCAGGAGGACATGAGCACGACGCTGCCGCCGGTCTGCTTCATGGCGCGGCCAGCGGCGCGCGTCACGGCGAACGCGGTGCGGAGGTTCAGGTCGATGGTCTCGGTGAAGTCGTCGCTCGAGACGGTGTGCGCGGGCTTGAGCAGGATGGAGCCGGCGAGGTTGACCGCACCGGTGAAGGGGCCGAAGTCGGCGAACGCGGAGGCGACGGCGTCGAAGTCGGTCGCGTCGAGGGAGGTCGCACGCTGCCCGGTCTGGCGAGCGAGGGCCTCGACGGCGTCGGCGTTGCGCCCGGCGAGGACCAGTTCCCAGCCCCGTTCGGCGAGGATCGTGGTCAGGGCGGAGCCGATGCCGCCGGCGGCTCCGATGATCAGGGCTCGCTTGTCGGTCGTCGTCACGGTGCCTCCTGGCTTGTAGCTTCCGTGCGGTTCGTGGGCGAGCGTGACTGGATGCTCCGTGGCGGAGGAACCCGCCCGGCTCGGCGGTGAATCCGGATGGCGATGGGCGGAGAACAATCCGGGAGAGCGCCCGTCGCGATCGGGGGCTCTCTCGGGGCAGCCGATCAATGGAAGGTGCGGCGATGCGAGCGAGGCTGGCGAGTGGTTCGGTGGAGCGTCGCGGAAAGCGGCGGGTGGTGGTCGGGCTGATGGGTCTGGCGGCGGTGGTCGGCTCGGTGCTGACGCTGCACGGGTGCGCGGGCTCGACCTTCGAGAACCGCGATCCGACCGGCGAGATGTTCCCGACCGTCACCGGCAAGTCGCTCGAGAAGGTGGAGACGGTGCTGCCCGAGGCGCTGGCGGGCGAGCCTGCGGTGGTGCTGATCGGCTACAAGCAGGGGGCCCAGTTCGATATCGATCGCTGGGCGATGGGGCTCATCCAGGCGGGGGTCGGTGCGCGGATCATCGAGGTACCGACGATCCCCGGGCTGGTGCCGACGATCGCGTCGGGGTGGATCGACGACGGCATGCGGTCGGGCATCCCGCGCGAGGAGTGGGGCTCGGTGGTGACGCTCTACGGCGGGTCGGCCGGCCCGGTGGCGCGGCTGACGGGCACGGAGAAGGGGCGGCTGACACGCGTGCTGGTGCTCGATGGCGAGGGGCGGATCGTGTGGTTTGATGACGAGGGCTACTCGCCGCGGAAGGCGCTGCGCGTCGCGGAGTTGCTCGCGGGCCTTGACTCGCTGGGCGAGGATTGATCGGTCGGCGGGAACGCGGGGTCACCGGGGGTCGGCGGGGTTCGTACACTGCCGCTGCCATGCCCAGACGAGCCGCCGTCATCGCCGCCGTTCGCACGCCCATCGGGCGTTACGGGGGTTCGCTGTCGGGGGTCAGGCCTGATGATCTGGCGGCGCGGGTGATCGGCGTGGTGGTGGCGCGTTCAGGGATCGATGCGACGCTCATCGAGGATGTGATCTTCGGTGCCGCGAACCAGTCGGGCGAGGACAACCGCAATGTTGCGCGGATGGCGGCGTTGCTCGCCGGGTTGCCCGAGACGGTTCCCGGGGTGACGGTCAATCGGCTGTGCGCGTCGGGGCTCGAAGCGGTGAATGTCGCCGCGCGGATGATCGAAGCGGGCCACGGCGAGGTGTTCATCGCGGGCGGCGTGGAATCCATGAGCCGGGCGCCGTTCGTGCTTTCCAAAGCGGATGCGGCGTTCGGGCGATCGCAGGAACTGCACGACACGACGATCGGTTGGCGGTTTCTCAATCCCCGATTGTCGGAGTTGCACCATCCGTACTCGATGGGCGAGACGGCCGAGAATGTCGCGCGGCGGTACGGGATCTCGCGGGAGGACCAGGACGCCTTCGCGCTGCAGAGCCAGCAGCGTTGGCGCGCGGCGCACGAAGCGGGGCGGTTCGCCGACGAGATCGTGCCCGTCGAGATCCCGCTGCGCAAGGGCGAACCCGTCGTCTTTGACACCGACGAGCATCCGCGTCCCGAGACGACGCTCGAGCAGCTCGCGCGGCTGAGGCCGGTGTTCGCACGCGACGACCGAGGGACCGTGACCGCGGGAAATTCGTCGGGGATCAACGACGGAGCGGCCGCGATGCTGCTGGTGGAGGCGGGGGTTGCGAGCGCGATGGGACTCGAGCCGTTGGCGTATGTCGGGCCCAGCGCCGCGGCGGGCGTGGATCCGGCGCACATGGGCGTCGGCCCGGTGCCGGCGATCCGCAAGGCGCTCGATCGCGCGGGGCTGTCGCTGGACCGGATCGGGCGGCTCGAGATCAACGAGGCGTTCGCGGCGCAGGCGGTCGCGTGTCAGCGTGAACTGGGCATCGATCCGTCGCGGCTGAATGTCAACGGCGGGGCGATCGCGATCGGGCATCCTCTGGGGTGCAGCGGCGCGCGCCTCGCGGCGACGCTGATCCACGAGATGCGTCGATCGGAGACGGACCTCGGGCTCGCCTCGCTCTGCGTCGGGGTGGGGCAGGGGTTGGCGACGGTGTTCGAGCGGGCTTAGTTCGCGGCGTTGAGCATCTCGAAGCCGGAGCGGCACGCGTCGACGAGCGTGTCGATCTCGGCTTCGGTCATGGGCGTCGAAAGCGTCGCCGAGCCGGAGTTGATGAGGATGATGCCGCGATCGAAGAGGTGCGCGAGCAGGGTCTTGAGCCGCGCGGATTCTTCGGGGTGCGCGTACGCCTCGCGATAGTTCATCGGCGGGGTCGGCTTGAGGTGGATCCGGAACATCGAGCCGTGGCCCGTGACGCACGCGGCGATGCCGGTCTCTTCGATCGCCCGGTCGAGGCCGGCGCGGGCCCGGTCCGCGAGCCCGTTGAGCCGTGTCACCGCGGGCTCATCGAACATCTCCATCGCGACCAGCCCGGCGGTCACCGAGACCGGATTGGCCGAGAAGGTGCCCGAGTGCGGGAAGCGGAGGGAGGACGCGTGGGGGTTGAGCGTGTCCATGACATCGGCCCGCCCGGCGACGGCGCCGATGGGGAACCCGCCCCCGATGATCTTGCCGAGCGCCGTGAGATCCGGCGCGAGCCCGTAGTGCGACTGGAGCCCGCCGTGCTCGGCGCGGAAGGTGATGACCTCGTCGAGGACGAGCAGCACGCCGTGGCGCGTGGTCCAGTCTCGGAGCGCTGCGACGAACTCGGGGGTGGCGGGGTTGAGCCCGATGCGGTGGGGCATGAGATCGAGCACGACGCACGCGAGCCGGTCAGCGTGTTCGTCGAGGATGCGGATGGTGCGATCGATGTCGTTGAAGGGGAAGACGGCGGTGTCGTCGAGGACCGACTTCGGCGTGCCGTGGACCAACGGGACGCGGCTGGGGTGATCGACCTCGCCCCAGTTGGCGGGAGTGGGGGACTGGCTGACCTCAGCGTAGTCGTAGATGCCGTGATAGGCGCCCTCGGCCTTGGCGATCATGGGGCGGCCGGTGAAGGCGCGGGCGGCTTTGATCGCGACCATGACCGCCTCGGTCCCGGAGTTGACAAAGCGGAGGCGCTCGAAGCCTGGGTTGCGTGCGCAGAGGTGCTCGGCGTAGCGGACCTCGACCTCGGTCGCCATGTTGAACGCCGTGCCGCGGGACATCTGGGCGGTGACTGCTTCGATGATCCCGGGGTGGGCGTGACCGTGGATGAGCGAGGCCATGTTGTTGGCAAAGTCGAGCCGGGTGACGCCCTCGATGTCGGTGACGCGGCAGCCGCGGGCGTGATCGGCGTAGACCGGGCAGGGGTGGCCGAGCACGGCGTTTCGGCTCACGCCGCCGGGGAGCTTGCGTTGCGCCCGGGCGTAGATCTCGGCGCTGCGGGTCGTCGTGGCCGGCTCGGGGAAGCCTTCGGCGGACATGGGTGTCATGGGGCGTCTCGTCCGGCGCGAGTGGGCCGCAGCGGGGCGCCGGTGAGCCGCTGCACCTGTTCGAAGGTCACGCCCGGAGCGAGCTCGGCGAGCTCGAACCCCTCGGGGGTGATCTCGATCACCGCCAGTTCCGTGTACACGCGGTTGACCACGCCCAGCCCCGTGAGGGGGAGGGTGCAGGCCTCGACGAGCTTGGGCTCGCCCGCCTTGGTGCAGTGGGTGGTGATGACATACACGCGCTTGACGCCCGCGCAGAGGTCCATCGCTCCGCCGACGGCGGGGATGGCGTCGGGCTCGCCGGTGGACCAGTTGGCCAGGTCGCCATTGCTCGCGACCTGCAGGGCGCCGAGCACGCTGAAATCGAGGTGCCCGCCGCGGATCATCGCGAAGCTGTCGGCGTGGTGGAAGAAGGACGCGCCGGGCAGCAGCGTCACCGGCTTCTTGCCGGCGTTGACAAGGTCGTAATCCTCCTCGCCCTGCGGCGGCCGCTCGCCGAAGCCGAGGACGCCGTTCTCCGTGTGATAGGTGACCTGCCGCCCCTCGGGCACGAACTGGGCGACCTGTTCGGGGATCCCGATGCCGAGATTGGCATAGGTTCCGTCGGCGATGTCTTGCGCCGCGCGCCAGGCCATCTGCGCGCGGCTGAGGCGCGTCACGGTCTCGGTGCTCATGGATAGACGGCTCCTTCGGCGAACAGCAGTTCTTCCTGGGCGGGGTTCGCGACCTGCACGATGCGGTCGACGAAGATGCCCGGCGTGACGACCGCTTCGGGGTCGATGGCGCCCGGCTCCACGACCTCGCGGACCTGCACGACGGTCGTTTGCGCCGCCATGCACCTGATGGGGCCGAAGTTGCGCGCCGACATGTTGTAGAGCAGGTTGCCCGCACGGTCCGCGGTCTGCGCCTTCACCAGCGCATAGTCGGCGCGGATCCAGCGTTCCATCACATAGTCGCGGCCCTCGAAGGTGCGGA
>JBICIG010000060.1:0-74710 GCA_043101605.1 Phycisphaerales bacterium JB037 | reverse complement strand
CCCGGGAGCGATCGCCGAGTTCCCCGCGCACTGGCTGCTCGCGGGGGTGGTGCTGCTGTGGGTCGCGGGGTTCGATGTGATCTACGCGCTCGCCGACCGCGCCTTCGACCGGGGCGCGGGGCTCTTCAGCGTGCCCGCGCGGTTCGGCGTCGGCGGGGCGCTCTGGATCGCGCGGGGGCTGCATGTCGGGGCCGCCGCCTGCCTGACGCTCGTCTGGGTGATCGACCCACGCCTGGCATGGCTGTTCGGCATCGGCGTCGTGCTGACGCTCGGGCTGCTGATCGCCGAGCACGAGGTCGTCCGAAGGCGCGGCGAAGCCGGGCTCCACCTGGCGTTCTTCACGATCAACGGCATCGTCAGCGTGCTGCTCGGCGCCCTCGGGATCGCGGACATCGCGATCTGAATCCAGCCATCGGGAGCCTCCCCGTCCCTCCCAGGCCCTTGGAAAGGCCTTCTTTCAATAAATTCTGAAACGAATATGGAACTCAGAGCCCGCCGACGGCTACATTCCGGTATGCACGATGCGCCCCTGGCCGAGGTCGAGGATCGCTTCATCCGCCTGTGGGGGCAGATGGCGGGCGCGTGGGGCATCAGCCGCACGATGGGCGAGGCCCACGCCCTGCTCTACATCACCGGCGAGGCCCTCTGCACCGATGACATCATGGAACGGCTGGAGATCTCGCGCGGCAACGCGTCGATGTCCCTCCGCGCCCTGGTCGAGTGGGGCATCGTCAGCCGGATCCACAAGAAGGGCGATCGCAAGGAGTACTTCGTCGCCGAGCAGGACCTGTGGTCGATGTTCCGCGCCATCGTGCGCGAGCGGCTGCGGCGGGAGGTCGAGCCCATGCTCGCGGCTCTGCACGAACTCCGCGACCTCGTGCCCGAGCGATCGGCGAGCCTCGCCGCCGGGGCTTCGCCCGACGAGCCCACCCAGGCCGACCGGCTCGACGCGATGCTCAGTTTCTTCCAGTTGCTCGAAGCCTTTGCGCACCGGTTCGTCACGCCCCAGGGCGAGGGGTTGCAGGCGGCCGCCTCGCTGCTGGTGCCCGACGGGGCGGCCGAGCGGAACGGGGACGGGTAGCCTCGGTGGCGGCTTGGTTGCGGTCATGCACCATCGCGGTGCGCGCAGAACAAGAAACGCCCGCACGAATCCGTGCGGGCGTCACTGATTCTGGAGAGTGTCTTCCGGTCGATCGGCTCAGGCCGACTTCTTCCCGATGACCATGCCGATGATCGCGAAGAGGACGGTCGCGCCCGCGAGCCCGCCGACGACGGGGTAGAAGTTGCCGGCGATCTGGGAGACGAGCCCGCCGGTGGCGGCGTCGCCCGGGGCCCCGCCGCCGGTGCTGACGGCCATGCCCGAGATGACCAGCACGATCAGCGCGACCGCGGCGACGGTGCACAGGACCATCCCCAGCGCCAGGCCGCCGGCCATGCCCGACCAGGTGCCGTCGACGCGCTCGGCGACGGCCATCCCCATGACGGGCTGGTTGGAGACATCGGCATCGGCGCCGGTGGTCTCGAAGAGCGAGTCGTCGCCGGCGACGCTGCCGCCCGCGTCCCCGCTGTCGCCGTAGACATCCTGCAGCAGGTCCTCGCCCAGCGAGGTGTCGTCGGCTTCACGCGTCAGGTCGAGCAGGCCCGAGCCCGAGGCGGCGGGATCGATCGAGAAGTCCGGCGCGGTCTGCCCGGCGGTCTCGCTCATCACCGTCGCGGCGGATGGGTCGGCCTCCTCGGTCCCCTCGACATCGAAGATGCTGATGCCGGTGCCTTCCTTCGTGTCCTCGATGAAGTTCATCGCCGAGCCCGACCCGCTCGAAGCGAGGGTGATCGGCTCGAGGTCGTCGGCGAGCGAGATCTCCTCTCCCCCGTCGCCGGCGATCAGGTCGACCTGCTCGCGCTTGAACATGAGCCGATCGCGGTCGCGGAACTCCTGGAGCTGCCCGGACTCGGCCAGCGCGCGGACCTCGTCGGTCGACTTGCCGAGCCGTTCGGCTGCTTCCTCGAGGCTGTAGAACATCTTCGCCATGTCGTTCTCCGCTTTGAACTCTGCCTGAGCCGCCCCTGGCTCCGATGAACAGGGCTCCGATGAAGAGCCGGTACGGCCCGTCGCGACCGATGAGATGGGTACTGTAGTCGCCCTGTCAACCCGCCGGGCCCGGACCCGCCCGCCTCCGGGCCGGACCGACCGGGACGCCTCCCGCTACGCCGACGCGCCATACCGATGGACCGGACCGAATCCAATCCGAACATGAGCCAAGGCGCATCCGGCGGTGGGTCGTGGCTCTCGCCCCGGCGACCCGACCTGCCCTTTCCACTGGAACATTACGAGATCGCCCACCCGGCTGTTCCGCCGACGCTCGACGGGCTGCGCATCCTGCACCTGACCGACTTCCATGTCCGCCGATCGCAGGGTCGGCACTCGACGCTCGGGCGGCTCGGGGCGGTGCTCGATCGCTTCGAGTTCGACCTGATCGCGCTGACCGGCGATTACATGGATGCGCCGGGCGAGGAACAAGCCGCGGCGAGGGAGCTCGAAAGGCTCGCCGCCCGCTGGCGGACCCGCTTCGGCGCGTTCGGGATCTTCGGCAACCACGACACGGGGGCGTTCATCGATCGCGCGCGCACGATCCCGGGCATCCGCTGGCTGGAAAACGAATCGGCGGGCGTGCCGGGGCTGCCGCTCCGGCTGCTCGGCGCGGGCTTTCCCGAGGATGTGCTCGCCGCCGCGTGGCGCGATGTGACGGCGGGCGAATCGCAAGCGGGTGAGTTCACGCTCGCGCTGATCCACTACCCGACCGAACTCCACGCGTGCGCCGCGGTCGGCGTCCCGATCGTGCTGTGCGGGCACACGCACGGCGGGCAGATCCGGCTCTCGCCCACCTTCGCGCCGCACACCTCGAGCGACCTGCCGGCGCATCTCGCCAGCGGCGTGCTGCGCCTGGGCGACACACTGGGCGTCATCAGCCGGGGGCTGGGAGAGGGCGTGGTCCCGGTGCGCGTCAACTGCCCGCCGCAGGCGCCGGTGATCACGCTCCGACGCGGCCCGATCGCGGGGGGGGCGGCGACCGAGGCGCTGCGCATGGTCCGCGCGTGGTGATCGGCCCGCGCGGGCTCAATCGTCCGAGCGTCCCGGCGACTACATCAACGAGCGCATCACACTGACGGCGGGGTAGAGCCCGGCGACTTCCTCGCGCGGGAGGACCTTTGGCGGATAGGCGTTGTTGATCGGCTGCAGCCGGATGCACTCGCGCCCCTCGGCGTCGATCTCGAAGTAGACGCGTTTGAAGGTGGTTTCGTGGTCGGGCTCGAGGCGGGCGAAGCAGTCCGAGCCGGGCACGGGATCGCGCGCGGGGCTGAAGATCACGATGTCCCCCTCGCGGTACTCGGGGAGCATGGAGTCGCCCACGACGCGCGCCGCGAACGCGTCGGGGTCGCGCAGGTCCGGGCAGCGGACATACTCATCGGCGATGCGCGCGGGGAAGCCCAGGTCGGTGAAGTCGGCCGGGTAGCCCGCCGCGACGGAGTTGATCAGCGGGACCTCGCGCGGCAGTTCGATCGGCTCGGTGTCGGGGCTCGACGAGCCCGAGGAGAGTTGCTCGATCAGCCGCTTGAGTTCGCCGGTGCGGTGCGCGCGGTCGAGCGCCCCGCCGAGTCTGCCCGCGTCATCGATGCCGGAATTGGCGAGGATCGACGCCATGCGCCGCCCGAGGGTGCGCGCGCGTTCCAGTTCCTCGAGCTCGCGCCGGACCGGGCCGGGAGTGCGCTCCCACGCAGCGGCTTCGAGCAGCACGGGCGGATCGACGCCGAGCGCCTCGGCGATCGAGACGATCAACTCATCGGAGCGAGGCTTCTTGTGCCCGTTCTCGATCAGCGAGAGATAGGACTTGGCGCACCCGACGCGCTCGGCGAGCGCTTCGAGCGACAACCCGCTGCGCTGCCGACAGCGGCGGATGAGCGGGCCCAGAGGTTCGCGCGTGGGGGGCGGCATGCGATGCACGATTCTTGTGCGCCCATTTGCAGAAGTACCGGACAAAGACCTTGTTTCTTGTTCCATAGGCGGTAAAAACTCTCTCGGAGTTGTTCACTTTACGGCGGAAGTGTGTACTTGTTGAAAAAAGGTGACCCCGTCCATTGCCCGCCCGTTGTTCATCAAGTACAATGTTGGAATGGCACGCCAGAAGGCCGGCAAGGTTGGCGAGAACAAGTCTGAGATCGTCCGCGGGGTCCCAATGGCCTGTGCGGACGAGAGCGCAGCGGTCGAGTTCATGGAGCGCCGGCGCTGGGGAGATACCCCTTGCTGCCCCCGTTGCGGCGACACCGATGTCTATCAGATGAAGAACCGCAAGACCGGCCAGCGTGAGGCGGGGTACCGCTGGCGCTGCCGGGGCTGCGGCAAGCAATACAGCGTCCGCACCGGCACGGTGCTGGAAGAAAGCCGCATCCCCGTCCGCCACTGGTGCTACGCTCTGTGGGCCGCGTGCGCGTCCAAGAAGGGTGTCTCGGCCAAGCAGATCCAGCGGCAGACTGGCGTCAGCTACAAGTCGGCTCTGTTCATGATGCACCGCATCCGCTGGGCCATGACCCGCTCTGACGACGGCCCGAAGCTCTCCGGGACGGTCGAGGTCGATGAGACCTATGTGGGCGGCAAGCCCCGCTACAAGGGCTGGACGGCGGGAGGTCCCAAGGCCCGCAAGAAGTGGTCGGACAAGACCCGCGTGGTCGGCATGGTCGAGCGGGGCGGTTCCGTCCGCGCCGAGGTCTCACAGGGCGTGACCGTCAAGAACCTGGCCGCGTGCGTTCGGGAGCATGTGGACCGCTCGTCCCGGCTGATGACCGACGAGAACCGGGCGTACAACCGGGTCGGACCAGAGTACGCGAGCCACGAGAAGGTGACCCACAGCCGGGGCGAATACGCCCGGGGCGATGTCACGACCAACACGGTCGAGGGGTTCTTCTCGCTCATCAAGCGAGGGATCTATGGCACCTACCATGCGGTCAGCAAGAAGCACCTGCACCGCTACATCACTGAGTTCGAGTTCCGCTACAACCACCGGGCCATTGATGACGGCGCGAGGCTGGAAGCGCTCATCCGGTCGGGAGAGGGCAAGCGCCTCACCTATCGGCAGCCAATCTGAAAATTGGGCTTGCGCCTCGGCACGGGATTTGCGAAGATCCCTCCATGGACAAGCCAAAGCAGTGGACTATCAGGGAACAGATCATCGAGGACCCGGTATCGGAACTGTCATTTCAGTTCGAGGTGGCTCCCGATGGTGCGCCGGTCTTGCGCGTGTTTGGTGATTTGCCGTTCGGCAGCAACCGCGAGTTCCGGTTTGGCTCAAAAGGAAAACAGACCGACGCGGGTACATCCCTCGTCGGCCTGTGTCGCCCGTCATGGGCGACCGATCCGGATCAGTTGTAGATCATCGGGAGGTCATCAGGGGATCGAGCTGTTGCAGCGCGGCAAGCGACCGTGCCGATTCTTGTAGGCGGTCAGCAACTCACGCTCCCGCTGGAGCGGATTGCTGCAGGTCTCCGCGGAGAAGTACTTGGCCTGCTGGGTGCAGCGGCCTTCGTAGCCGTTGAAGTGAGACAGCAACCGGTCGCGGACGCTGACCTGGCTGCTTCCGATATAGGTGATGTCGAAGTCATCCTGGAGCGAATAGACCCCCTTGGCATTGGGTGCGAATCGCTGGATGTTCTCACGGGTAAACAAATAGATACTCATGGCTTGAAACCTCTGAAAGAGACTGAGTCGTGTCTTCAACGATGCGGCTGACAGGGATCGAACCTGCACGGGGCGTCTGGCTGAAACACCTGCCCCACCGGGCCCCAAACCCGGCGCGTCTACCGATTTCCGCCACAGCCGCATCCGAGGCCCCGGGCATCAGCCCGGGGCCCTCCCTTTGGGTCAGGGAATGTGTGTGGAACAGTTGCTGTCGTTGACTTTTGGTGGGCCTCTGATTAGCATGGGCCAAGCAGATACCCCCCGATGGTTTTCCATCGCGATACTCCTGGTGGGGAGACTGGGGTCAGATGATTAGGTCAAAGCATCGAGTTGGCGCTCGATGCTTTTGACTGCGCGTTGTGAGTTGAGCGCGAGCCGCCTCGTCGGTGCGGCGAAGTTCCTCCGTAAACAGTTCCCGCGAACGCCTCATGCGTTCGGGCCAGATGATGAATCCATCCGCTGGGCTATACCACCACTCGGGTCGCCATCGACGAGTATACCCGTCCGACGCAGAATGCGCCTAACCTGCACCGAATTCTGGCAACCGACAGGTGTTCTTGCTTTTGTTACACCCGTCCACATGCGAATGCCAAGGGGCGTGAATTATGGAAGACGCTCAGAACAAAGAATCGAGTCGGCCATCCGGGCCCAAGCCCGAGACCGTCCAGTCCGACAAGGACTGGGAGGACCTGGCGAGCGACCTGCTCGGCGCGGGCAAGCCGCCGGAGGGCTGGGAGCCGGACGATGAAGATGAAGACCCAGAGGGCGAAGGTCATGCTGAGCAGAAGAAGTAGCTGACCGTCCCTCCGGCTGCATGCGCAACAACCGAGGACCCGCGATCACGGCCCACCAGGGCCGTTTTCAATAGGTACACACTTCCGCTTTACGGTGAACACAGCTCTGAGTCCAACCGAAACAGGAGGAAACAGGAATGAGTCAGCGAAGCCTGAGCGGGACAGGGCGAGGCGGGATCGATCCGGATCAGGCAGCGGACCTGAGGCGTCGGCGTCGACGCGACCTGGCCGAGGCCATCCTCGATCGCGCGTCGTGGCTCCCTCCCGATGATCGGGCGCTCATCGAGGCGGTTTACCGCGACGGGCGGAGCGCCCGCGAAGTGGCGGCATTGGCGGGCACGACGCCGCGGATCGTCCGCACCCGGCTCCGCCGCGTCGTGACGCGGGTGATGTCCGATCGCTTCCGCTTCGTGGTGCTGGCGCGGAGTTCGTGGACGCGGACGCGTCGGCTCGTCGCCGAGTCGTGCGTGCTGTGCGGGCGCTCGATGCGGCAGGCGGCCGAGGAACTGGGCGTGACGCTGCACACCGTCCGCCGACATGTCCAGGCGATCGACGCCCAGCACGAGGCAGAGGCCGGGGCGTCGACCCGGGGCGCCGTCCTACCCCTCGAGAAGCGTGGCCGATGGGCCGACGCGGCTCGGGCGTGAGCGATGGTGGGGGGAACCGACACGCCGCGTTCGCCGGCGAACCGAGCCCCGGGCACGCGGCGTTCGGAGAACCTGCTCCGCGCGTGCGCGATCTTCGGGCTGGCACCGGAGGAGTTGGCGGCGGCGCACACGCCGCCACGCTTTGCCCGAGCGCTGCTCGGCGGGTTGGCGGGTGCAGAGCGTGTGCTCATCCTCGGCCCGAGCGGCGCGGGCAAGAGCACCCTGCTCGCATCGCTCGCGGCGCAGCACGCCGCGCAAGGGAGGAGGATCGTGCGCCCGCCCGAATTGCGGCGCGGCGTGCGCGTGATCGATCAGGTGCCGGGCTCTGCCGAGCAGGTGCTCGGGATCCTCGCGGCGGCGGGGTTGAGCGAGGCGGGGCTGCTGGCGCGGACTCCCGCGGAACTTTCCGAGGGTCAGCGGCAACGATTGCGGCTGGCGCGGGCGATGGCGATGGTCGAACGCATGCGATCCCGGACCGCCGTGCTCGTGATCGACGAACTCGGCTCGTCGCTCGATCGCGTCACAGCACTCGGCGTGTGCGCGAGCCTGTCCCGGTGGGCGCGACGCGGACGCGTGCGGCTGGTCGCGGCGACGAACCGCGAGGAACTGTCCGGAGCGCTGTCGCCGCAGGTGTGCGCATGGGTCGATCTCCGCGGCGGAGTGCGTCTCGAACGATGCGTCGGCACGCGGGAGCCTCGCGCATGATCGTGATCGAACGGGGCTCGGCTCGCGACCTCGATGCGCTGCTCGGGTTTCACTACCGGAGCGGACGCCCGGCGACGATCGCCGGCGTGTGGCGGGCACGCGAGCACGGCTCGCGTGGACAGGCGGGCGAACTCGTTGGGGTGCTGGTGGCGAGCTATCCGACGCTCAACGGGTCGTGGCGTGAACTGGCATGGCCCGGGCGGTATCGCTCGGGGGACACGCGTCGCGCCGCGCGTCGGCTGAATCGGGAGGTGCGGTGTCTGTCTCGGGTGATCGTCGAGCCGCGCTGGCGAGGGCTGGGCGTGGCGCGTCGGTTGGTCGAGCACTACCTCGCAGACCCGCTGACGCCCGCGACCGAGGCGGTCGCGTCGATGGGCGCGTTCTGCCCGTTCTTCGAGCGCGCCGGGATGACCGCGTACCGGCTCGGGTGGAGCGAGCACGACGCGCGCCTGGGCGATGCGCTCGTACGACGCGGCGTCGAGGCGTGGCGGCTGATGGAGCCTCGGATGGCGGCGCGGGCGTGGCGGGACGCGTTCCTGGCACGCGAACTGGCGCGGTGGGCCCGGCGGTCGCGCGCGACACGGGGACGAGCGGGGTTGAGCCGACGCGCGATCGCGCAGCGGGCGGCGGGGGCGCTGGTCGCCCGGCCCGTCGCCTACGCGCACAGTGCGGGGTGAGGATTGGGCGGCGGCGTCGCGTGGCCCGATCGACCCAGAGGATTGATCGAGGGGGGAGTGGGATGAGTGATGATCGGGGTGGTGTGCCCGTGCCGCGGGAGGCGCGCGAGTCGGCGCTGCCGTATCCGTTGACATTCTTTCTGTCAGCGGGCGAGCGTCGACGGGTGCTCAAGAAGCTCGACGCATTCGACGAGCCGCGCGAGCGGGCGCTGCTGCTCGCGCTCGGCGTGGTCGAGGAGCCGACCGATCGGCGGGGCGGCGGCGGATCCCGCGGCTCGTCGGACCGGGAGGGCGGCGCGTGAGCGGGGCGGACGCGGAGAAGGCAGGCGAGGGCTCGTTCGGGCTCGCGCGCCCGCGCACGCCGGGCGAGCTGCACGCGTGGCTGGCCGAGCATCTGGAGCTGGAGGTGCCGACGCGGGCGCTGATCGCCGGGCACGCCTCGCCCTTTGATTACCTCTGCCACGCGTTCTTCGAGGAGGAGTGGAAGGAGCCGGGCGGCGGCGAGTTTGGGGGTGATAAAGCGGGCGATGGCTCGTGGCGACCGAACTCGGATGCCGCGGGCGCCCCGCGCGACAGCGTGGTGTGGGCGAATCGGGGCGGGGGGAAGACCTTTCTCGGCGCGGTCGCGACGCTGCTGGACCTGGTTTTCAAGCCGGGCATCGCGGTGCGGATCCTGGGCGGCTCGCTCGAGCAGTCGCGGCGGATGCACGCGCACCTGGCGGGGTTGTTTGCGCGCGAGCCGTTCTGCGACATGGTCGAGGGGCGGATCACTCAGCGGCGCGTGGCGCTCGCGAACGGGTCGGCGTGCGAGGTGCTGGCGCAATCTGAAACGAGCGTGCGCGGCACGCGCGTCCAGCGCCTGCGCTGCGACGAGGTCGAACTCTTCGACCCCGAGGTGTGGGAGGCGGCTCAACTCGTCACACGCTCCAAGCAGTGCGGCGGGGTGTTCGTCCGCGGGACCATCGAGTGCCTGAGCACCATGCACCGCCCGCACGGGCTGATGTTCCGCATCGTGCGCGAGGCGTCGGCCGGGAGGCGTCGGCTGTTCAAGTGGGGCGTCGTCGATGTGCTCGGGGCGTGCGACGATTCGCACGAGTGCTCCGGGGCGGGCGGAGACTGCCCGCTGCTGCCCGAATGCGGCGGGCGGGCCAAGGAGCGAGATGCAACCGGACAGGGGGCCGGGCACATCACCGTCCGCGACGCGATGGACCTGAAGGGACGCGTCGGCGAGGCGACCTGGAACGCCGAGATGCTCTCGCTCCGCCCGAGTCGATCCGACGCGGTCTACCCGGAGTTCGAGGCGCGTCGGCATGTGGTGTCGCGCGAGCCGGCGGCGCGCGAGGATGACCTGCGCGTGGCGGGGATGGACTTCGGGTACCGCTCGCCGACGGTCGTGCTGTGGGCCACCCTCGATGCCGAGGGGGTGCTGTGGGTGACCGACGAGATGATCCGCACCGGCGAACTGCTCGAGCGGTCGATCGAGGCGCTGCGGGCGCGACCGGTCTCGTGGGTCGGGGTCGATCCGGCGGGTCGGCAGCGGAGCGAGCAGACGGGCCTGAGCAACATCGAGCAGATGCGCCGCGCGGGGCTGAAGGTGCGCGACCGCGTGCTCCGGCTGGACGAGGGCATCGGGCTGGTGCGGTCGCGGCTGCGCCCGGCGGTGGAGGGGCCCCGGCTGTTCGTTCACGAACGGTGCGCGGGGCTGATCGAGGCGATCGAGCGGTACCACTACCCGGCCGACGACAAGGAATCGATGACGCCTATCAAGGATGGCTCGGACCACGCGTGCGATGCGCTGCGGTACCTGGTGCAGAACCTGGACCGCCCGATCCGGACGCGGGTGTCGCGGTATGCGTGAGCGGTCTTTGGTGCCGTGGTCTGACGAGTCTTCGAGGAAGCGCACGCCCGTTCGCGGCCTTCGCGGTGCCCAGACCACGGCACCGGGCATTTCGGATTGGCCTCAGGTCCCCGGGGTGACGAGGGCGGGGACGATCCACTCGATGAACAGGAACAGCGCGGCACCGAGGGCGACCATGCCGATGAGAACCTGGGCGGTCATCAGCGCCACATCGCGCACGATGTGGTCGAGCGTGGGCTGGCGGACGGCCTTGTACGCCAGCGAGATCAGCAGCGCCAGCGGGACGAGGAAGACCCACCACAGGCGGTGGGCTTCGAGCGGGTCGATGAAGGGGGTTGCCAGCGCCGCCGACAGGTGCATCACGCGGTCCCCCCGGCGCTCTGCCCGCTGAGCATCCCGGCGACGACGCCCGTGGTGCGCACCGGTTCATCGTCATCGCGCGACTTGGCCGGCGGGCGGAGCGCATCGAGGAAGGCGATGAAGTTGAGCATGCCCGCGACGAGGCAATAGAGGACGCCGATCTCGTGCATCTTGCCGATGGAGACATGGACGGGCGGGTCGCCGTCGGCGGCGCCGAGGCTCATCGGGCGGATGCGGCCGTTCTCGATGCGCTCGTCGGGCAGGGCGTGGCGGCGTGTGTTGGTCAGCGGGTCGAGGCCCTTGAAGCTCGACTGGTGGACGGTGTTGACCGCGAAGGCGACGGGGCCGACGAACGCCTGCCCGATGAAGGAGATGCGGGTCTCGGTGCGATCGGAGCGGCTGTCGACGACGGTGATGCCCCCGATGAGGATCCCGCCGGCAAAGAGCCCGAGGATCCCGGCGCCGATGAGGACGCCGCGGAGGACCTGCCCGCGGAAGGCGTGCCCGAGCCCGGGCAGGACGAGGGCGAGGAAGCCGGCGAGGGGGTCGAGCCCGGGTGATTCGTCCTGTCGGGGGGCGGCGGTCACGGGGCGGTTTTCCGGAGGGCGGGGGGAAGGACCCCTGATCGCCCGCGCGGGGCGCCGCAGAGTGGTCGATCCGGGCGTTGACTTTGCCGCCCGAGTCCGTAGTGTACCGCGCATCAGGCGGGGGCTCCGCCTGGGGGTCTGATGAGTCACCGGCCGGACGGCGTGTCCGGCACGAGGGAAGCGCGATGAGCTGGTCCACCCTTCTCGATCCGGAGCGCGTGCTGGCGTTCCCGGTGCTGCTCGAGGATTGGTCCGTCCCGGGAGGGTCGGGCGGCGCGGTCTGCGCCGATGATGAGGATGACGAGGACTACGAAGACGATTACTTCGATGACGATGACGACGGGGAAGAGCAGACCTTCGACGAGTTCGAGGACGACTTCGAGGAGGATTCCCTCGAAGACGACGAAGAAGAGGACGATGACGATCTCTGAGCGCCCGCGCGGGGGCTGATCCCGCGGGGCCGTTCGCACGGAGATCGTCATGACCAACCGCCACGGCCCCCCCGCTTCGGGCGATGCGCCGCGCCAGACCGTCGATCGCCGGCTCGGGCTCGACCGGCGCGAGATCGCGCGGCAGCAGCGGCGGGATGACGCCGACGAGTCGTGGACCGGCGACCTCGATCGCCGCCGCGGCCCGGGGCGTCGCCTCAGCGACTTCACCAAGTCGGCCGAGGAAGGCGAACTGAGCAAGGAGCAGTTCCTGTTCCTCATGGCGATCGACGCCTTCAAGAAAGCCAACCACAAGAGCTTCCCGACCTGGTCGGATGTGCTCGAGGTGGTGCGGCTGCTGGGCTACCGCAAGACCGTGGCGTCGGAGATCACGCTCCCAAACGCCGAGGACTGGCGCGAACCCCCCAACGCCCCGTCGAATGTCCGCCCCGATCGCTGGGACGAGCGGGCCGCCTGACCCGGCGGGTTTCTCCGACGGGCCGCACGCGTGAGCACGCGGTCTTCGCGACGACCAACCGACGAACCCGCGCGTGGAAGATGCACCCGCTCCCTCACGGTCGCGGCTCGTTCCGAGCCATTCCGATGGAACGGCGAACGGCCCGGCCGGTAGCATCGGCGTGATGCGGATGCCGATCGGAGGATTGCGGTGTGAGGTGCCGGTGGCGGCTGTGCTGGTCTCCGGGTCGGTCGTCGTGACCGCCCTCGCCGAGCCGCCGGGGCGCGAGGAGTTCCTTCTCGAGTTCACGCCGACGGCTGCGATGCACGCCGACGCGGATCGGTTTACGGGTGAAGTGTGGCGGCTGAACGCCGCGATCGACCGCCCCGATCCGAAACAGGACCGGGGCATGGCGGTGATGATGTTCTCCGGCGGGCTGAGCGCGACGATCGATTGGCGGGTGCCGGGCTTCTACGAACTCGACGGCGAACGCCATCAACTGACCATCTCGGGCGAGCCGACCGCCGACGGGCTCACGATCGCGACGGCCCTTCGCGATGCGGGGTTCACCGTGCTGCGCTACGCGAGCATCCGCGAGGGCGACCCGCTGTTCGCGCAGTCGCCCGTGATGGCCGAGGCACTGAACTATCCCGGCACGCTCGCGATGGCGCGCACGGCATGGGATGAACTCCTCGAACGCTCCGGCTTGGCCCCCCAGCGTGTGATTGTGCTCGGGCACAGCCTCGGCGCGGCTCGGGCGCTGCAGGTGAGCGAAGGGAAGGCGGCCGGGGGCGTGTTCCTCGCCGGGGCGTTCGCGTCGCTGATCGAGGGGAGCGTGCGCGAGCGGGCCCGCGAGGCGATCGGGAATCACGATGCCGACGGCGACGGCGTGGTGACGCAGGCCGAGTTCGAGAGCACGCCCCCGCCTTGGGGCTCGTTCGCTTCGATCGATGCCGACGGCGACGGGGAACTCCGCGGCTGGGAAGTCCTCGCGGCGATGGAGCAATCCCTCGACGACATGCCGGCGCTGCCGCAGAGCGATCGGTACGCGCCCGAGGAAACGCCGCCGAGCACGATCCTGATCGACCGCACGACGATGCCGGCGTTGCTGCTGTGGGGCGAGCTCGATCCGTTGAGCGCCTACGCCCCGCGGCTGGCGTGGTGGTCGGCGGCGATGCAGCGCGACAACATGACCACACGCTATTTTCAGGGGCTCGGGCACGCGCTGACGCGGGAGCGGGACGGGCTCACCGGCCCGATCGAGCCGGCGGTGATCGACGCGATCATCGGCTGGTGCATCGCGCGGAGCCTGCCCGACCAGCCGTGGCCCATGCCCGCGGACTGATCACTTATTCGTGTAGTAATCCAGATTCACCTGGATGTACTTGCTCCACTCCTGCGGCAGGTCTTCCTCGGGGTAGATCGCCTTGACGGGGCACTCGTCGACGCACAGCCCGCAGTCGATGCAGGTGTCCGGCTCGATGAAGAGCTGATCGTGCTGGTCGAAGTCCTCGTCGTCCTTGGTCGGGTGGATGCAGTCGACCGGGCAGACCTCGACGCAGGAGGTGTCCTTGGTTCCGATGCAGGGCTCGGCGATGATGTGGGGCATGGCGGCCGCTCCTGAAACTCACAGATTCGCCCGCACCCGAGGGACCGGGCCGGGTTCGCAATGGTAGAGGATCCGTCCGGGGCGGACCAAGGGTCGCGCCGGTCAGGCGTCGCCCAGGAATCGGCGGATGAACGCGGGCTTGTCGTAGAGCTCGCCGCACGCCGGGCAGCGTCCGCGGGGCGGGCGGCCGGCCAGCGAGGAGCCGCAGGCGTGGCACGGGATCGCCGCGTCGTGGAGCAGGGCGTCGGGGATGGTGATCTCCCCGCCGCCGTAGCACGCATCGAGCACCTCGGGCCCGTGTTCCTCGACGAGCAGGGCGAGGACATCGACCTCCCCGCCGCAGCTCGGGCACGCGGCCAGCTCGGCCCGCATCGGCAGCGCGCGGTGGCAGGTCGGGCAGCGAGGCGACTGCGCGGGGTCGAGCAGCGAGAGGTCCGGCGCTTCCCAGTGGTCGGCGCCCTCGCCCGCTTCCCGGCCCCGCTCCTCGTCCAGTTCCTCGACCTCGGCGTCGAAGAGTTCAAGCAGTTCCAGCGCGTCGGCGGCGTCGCGCTCGCTGGCGATCGAGATGACAAACTGACCGCGCGGCGCGAGATTGGGGGAGATCCCGCCCAGAACATCGAGCTGACCGACCACCCGCGCCAGCACGCCGTGCTCGCGCAGATACGCCGCAGCCTGCTCGGCCAGCACGGGGCTGAAGAATCGGCGGAGGTCTCGCATCCCGGGGCAGAGGGTAGGGGCCCCGAAGCGTGTGTACCCACGGGGCGGGATGTGCCATACTGCGTCCGATGATGGAGGGACGCATGCGGATTCACACGATCGTGCTCGCGCTGCTCGGGTCGCTCGCCTCGCTCGCGCCGGCTCAGCCCGCGACAGACCGCTGGGCCGACCCCCCCGCCGACCTCGCCCGGCGCCTGACCCGCGGCGTCGAATCCATCGACGCCCCCGGCGCGCCCGGACCCGTCATGGCGTTCGGCCCGGGCGTCGTCCCGATCGTCACGCCCGAGAACGACGCCAGCGTTGTCGTCGCCGGCGAATGGCTCGGCGGACGAGTCCTCGCGTTCGGGCACGGCGGGTTCCTCGGCTCCAAAGACCCCGGCACGCTCGACCTGCTCACCAACGCGATCGACTGGATGAACGACCCGCCCGTACGCCCGGCGCTCCGCATCTGGGGCGCGTCCCCCCAGCTTCACGACCACGCGACCGAGCACGCCCGCGGGTTCCAGCCGATCGGTGGCGACTGGCGCGAGGGCATCGCCCACGCGCACATCCTGATCCTCGACACCCACCAGATCCGCACCGAGGAAGACCGGCTGCTCGTGCGCGCGTTCCTCAAGCGCGGTGGGTCGCTCATCACCAGCGGGCTCGCGTGGGGATGGCTCCAGCTCAACCCCGAAGAAACCATCGACCATCACCCGGGCAACCTGCTGCTCGCCGATGCCGGCATCGCGTGGACCGACGGCACCGTGCCCGAGGACGCGGGCGACCGCTACGAGATCGACCCCGAGCCGTCACGGATGGCGCACGCGGGGCGTGCGCTCGCCGGGCTGATCGAGGGCTCCCTGAACGAGCCCGACCGCGCGACCGCCGCGAGCGCGATCTCGCGGATCGTGCGCACGCTGCCGCAATCGGACCTCGCGCGCGACCTGGCCCAGGAGATCGAACGCCGGGGCGGCGCGTTCGACGAGACTTATCGAAGAATGAGCACGCGCGGCTTGTCGTGGCGCGAGCACGCGCTCGAGCGGCTGGGGGTCGAGGTCTGGATGCTCCGCCACTTCGACGCCGAGCCCAACGAGGTGATCGCCCATCCGAGCGCCGCGGGCTTCCCGGGTGGGGTCCCGATCGATGTCGATCGCCGCGAGGTGCGACTGACGATCGACACGACGATCCCGGGCTGGCGCGCGACGGGCCTGTACGCGGTGCCGGGCGAGCGAGCGCTCGTCGAACTGGTCGGTCGGCACGAGGGGCTGTCGATCCAGATCGGCTCGCACCTGGACCCCGAGAGCCGGGGCGATCTGAACCGGTTGCCGCGCGTCGTGCGCACCTTCCCGCTCGATGGTCCCAAGACGGTGGTCGCCAATCCCGTCGGCGGGTTGATCTACCTCGTCGTGCCCAAGGGGTTTGAAGAGAAAGAAGTTCGGCTGAAGATCCAGGGAGCCGTCCGCGCGCCGCACTTCGTGCTCGGCGTGACCGACGAGCAACAGTGGCTCGACGAGATCCGGAGCTATCCGGGGCCGTGGGCGGAGTTGGAGACGCGCGAGATCGCGCTGACCGTCCCCAGCGAGGTGATCCGCGATCTGGAGAACCCCGTCGAGTTGATGGAACTGTGGGACCAGATCGTGCGCACGCAGGGGTCGCTCGAACCGCGCCGGCTCAACGGGCTGGGCGATCGCCAGGCGCGGTTCGTGCCCGATGTCAGCGTGAGCTGGGGGTACATGTACGCCCCCGCCGACCGACCGCTGACCGTGCCCATGAAGGCCTCGACGGCGATGGTGTCGTCGCATCGGCTGCGCACCAACGAGGGCGGCGACATCTGGGGGCTCTACCACGAACTCGGGCACTGGCACCAGAACGCGATGTGGACCTTCGGCGGCACCGGCGAGGTCACCGTCAACCTCTTCACGCTCTACACCTTCGAGAAGGTCTGCGGCTTGCCCCCCGCCGAGGCGCGCGGGTTCACGCCCGAGAAGATGCTGAGCGACATGCGCAAGCACGCTGAACTCGGCGCACCGTTCGAGAAGTGGAAGAGCGATCCGTTCCTGGCGCTGACGATGTATGTGCAGATGAAGGAGGCGTTCGGGTGGGAGCTCTATGAGAAGGTCTTCGCAGAGTACCGCTCGCTGCCCGCCGCCGAGCGCCCCGCGAGCGACGCGGACAAGCGCGACCAGTGGCTGGTGCGGATGAGCCGGGGCGCCGGGCGGAACCTCGGGCCCTTCTTTGAAGCGTGGGGCGTGCCGACGAGCGATGAAGCCCGCGCCGCGGTCGCCCACCTACCCGCGTGGATGCCCGAGGGCTGGTCGCCCGCCGGGGGCGAGTGAGCCCGCTGCCCGCCGAATTCGGAGCGGTCTATGCCGCCCGAGCTACGCCGCTGCCGGAGGGCTGTTTCGGCGCGATGCTCGTCGCTCTCTCGATCGCGCTGCGCAGTGCGATGTCGCGAACCGGGAAGATGAGTCTGGCGGCGACGCCCGACTCGAGCCCGTCGGGCAGCGGCTGCTCAAGCGAACGGGCGATCACGATAACGGGCAATCCCTCGAGCGACTTGTCGGCCGCGGCTTGCCGGGCAAGATCGGGGAGCCTGTTCGCGTCGACGGCCGACAGGACGATGCAGCCGGGCGTTCCCTGGTCGGTCCGCGCCCCGATCGACTCCAGCGCGCGGCGGATAATGTCGGCTTCGGGGTGGTCGCTGACATGCCGGACGCGGACACGGAGCGGCTCGATGGCACGCCGTCGATCGGTCCGCGGCAGTCCCGCGAGCATGAGCGACTCCATCTCGCGCATGTGCTGCTCGACCTTGGGGATGAGCTTGTCGATCGAGTCCCCCGAAATCCCGAGCATTTTCAGGAGGTGATCGATGGGGCGGACCACCGACTGGTGCGCCGAGCCGATACCCATGGCGTGCACGAGCCGATTGCTCAGCGACACGATGCCCGCCATGCGCTTCCAGTTCGCGCTGAGCACCTCGATGACCGCTGCGTCGCTCTGATGGAGCGCGACGGGCTCGGCGAGTTCGGCGGGGATCCCCCACGCCTCAAGGACGATCCGCGACGCGTCGGCGTGCGAGAGCCCGAGCAACTTCGTCTCGACCTGCTCGGTGCCGACATGCAACTGCGCGGCGACTTCGGTCGTCCGGCGGTACGCCTTGGGGACGCACTCGTTGAGCGCCAACTGCCCGATGTCGTGCAGCAGCCCGCAGAGGTAGGCATCCCCGCGATCGACCGGAGGACGGACGATCCCCGCGATCTCGCACGACATGGTCGCGACGGCCATCGAATGCCGCCAGAACCGCGAAGGGTCCAGCAGCCCGTCCTCGCCGACCTCCGCGAACTTCTCGATCACGGCGGTGCGGGCGACGACCTCCCGGATCTCGTCGAGACCGATGCGCAGGACCGACTGGCGGAGCGAGGTCGTCGGGGCGCCGCGCAGGTAAAGGCTCGAGTTGGCCGTGGCGATGACACCCGAAGCGATCGCCATGTCCGCCTGGATCGCGCTGACAACATCATCGACATTCGAGTCCTTGCTCCGAATGAGCCGGAGGACACGCGAGACGACCGGCGAGAGGGAGTTCAGGCGTGCGAATTCACGCAGTTGTTTCTCGACGCTCGCACGGGTCTCCGTCGGATCGAGGCGCTTGACGCACTGCTGCTTGTCGACCCGCGTGCGGGCCGGGACCGGTGACGCTGTTGCCACTTCCTTCGGGCGCGGCTCGGGGACGGGGCTTTCAGGACTCGACTCCGATGCGTCCTCCGTCTGCTGGTCCGGTTCGATCGCGTCGGGCCGGATCGAGCCGACGATCTCTCCGAGCAAGGCCCGGAACGAGTCGAGCGAGAACTCGCTCTTGAGAACGACCTTGCGGATTGGGGCCTCGAGCAGGGACACGATCGCGCTGCTGCTCTTGGCCGCGGTGAGCGCGACGACGCCGCCCACGGTGGCTTGGCCCAGTTCGCGAAGACGCGCCGTTCGCTCGGCCCGCCGCAGCTTGAGCGGCTCGACCACGATCGCATCCGGGCGGTCCTTGCGGGCTTGTTCCAGGGCGGCATCAAGATCCGAGAGCGTGCGCACATGAAAGCCGGAGTTATTGAGGACGGCTCGTAGGCACTCGCGGACGAACGCGCTGTCGTCGATGATGAGGATGCGAGCCATGATCCCTTTCTCCGGAACTGGGGACGAAACTCTGAAAGGTTCGCGTCTCTCAGACGCTTGGGCTCTCCGCGGCGAGGGCATGGCCCCGACCGATAACACGCAAAGTCGATAAACCGATCGAATTTGCAACCCGGTCCATCGGGGTTACCATCGGGTTGGTTTAGTTGGCCAGGAAGTTTCCTCGATTTTGAGTGACGGCCCCATGAGAGAGCGGCTCGGGCGCCGGTTCACGCCGGGGCGGGCTCGCTCGCGTCGGCGCGCATGAACAGGGCGTCGCCCTTGGCGATCTGGTGGCCCTCTTTGAGCGAGTGCTCGCCGCGCCACGCCGCCAGTTCGCGCAAGGGGGCGACGAAGCCCGCATCGGCGTCGTTCGGATCGTTCAGGTGCGCGCAGTTCCAGGTGCGCCACAGCGACGCCATGGCGTCGGGCAGCGCGGGCGCGAGCAGGAGCGACGCGATGCGGAGCGCTTCGGCGCAGGAATAGAGGATGGTCGAGAGGGCCCGCGGGCCGTGCTCGTGCTCGTCAAGCTGTTTGGCGAGGGTGAACGGGGCGCTGTAGCTGATGAAGTCGTCGACCATGCGGACGAGCGAGAGCCCCTCGCCCAGCATGGATTCGAGGTCGAAGCGCTCGTGGGCACCGATCGCGTTCTCGACCGCCATCGCGGTGGCGGACGCGAAGTCGAAGGTGCGCGACGGGTCATCGACGGGCTTGTTCGATTTCTCGCGGGCGGCCAGGGCGGTCTGCAGGGCCCTGCCCCCCTCGAACCCGAACTCGCCGTTGCAGGTGCGATCGAGCGTGCCGCCGAGGTACTTCTCGATCATGTTGCCCACGCGGCTGGTCGCGTTGCCGATGCCGTTGGCAAGGTCGGAGTTGTAGACCTCGACGAAGCGGGAGTAGGCAAAGTCGGCGTCGGTCGAGCCGAGCGGGCCCTGGGTCGCGAGGTACCAGCGCACGCCATCGACGGTGAAGCGGTCGGCGTAGGCGCGGAGCTGATCGATCTCGATGAAGTTGCCCAGGCTCTTGGACATCTTGCGTCCCTCGGCGACGAAGTACGCGTGGGCGTAGATCATCCTCGGGGGCGCCTCGCCCAGCGCGCGGAGCATCGCCGGCCAGATCACCGCGTGGAACCACAGGATGTCCTTGGCCATCGCGTGGATCTGCGCCGGCCAGAGGTGCCGGCGCTCGGGGGTGTCGACGGCGGTCAGGTAGTTGCACAGCGCCTCGATCCAGACATAGATCCGGTGCTCGGGGTCGCCCGGCATGCGGATGCCCCAGTCGGCGTCGCCTTCCTTAATCCGGCGCGAGACGGGCACGGGCTGCAGCCCGCCCCGCACGCGCGACAGCACCTCGTTGCGCCGGGCCTCGGGCAGCACGCGGATCGCGCCCGAACTGATCTGTTCCTCGAGCCAGTCGGCGTGGCGGTCGAGGCGGAAGAAGTAGTTCTGTTCGACGCGCTTCTCGAGCGGGCGGCCCGTCACCGGGCTCAGGAAGTTGTGCTCCTTGGCGGCGGTCTCGGTGACATACTCCTCCTGCCCCGGGTCGTACCACCCCTCGTAGTCGCCCAGTTCGATGTCGCCCGAATCGAGCAGTTTCTTGATGTACGACGACGCGCGGTCGATGTGGCGGGGTTCGGTCGTGCGGATGAAGTCGTCGTGGCTGAAGCGCATGAAATCGAACGCCTCGCGGAAGCGGTCGGCGTTTCGGTCGGCCCATTGCTGGGGCGTCATGCCGTGCTCGTGAGCGGCCCGGGAGACCTTCTCGGCGTGCTCGTCGGTTCCGGTGAGGAAGAAGGTCTCGCGCCCGGCGAGCCGGGCGAAGCGGGCGGCGACATCGGCCACGAGCGTGGTGTAGCAGTGCCCGATGTGGGGGCGGTCGTTGACATAGTAAATCGGTGTCGTGGCGTAATAGGGTGTCATCGGGGCGATTCTACGGGTCGGTCGGCGGGGAACGCGGGGCAATCGGGCGGGCGGTGTCCTATTCTGAACGCGTGGGCCGAGCGGCGGTCACGGCGGCCGCACGGGGCGGGCGCGACGCAGGGCGAGCATGGATCGACCGGAATTCGAAACCCTGGCGGTCGGGCAGCTCGACGCCGTCTACCGGATGGCGCTGCACCTGACACGCAACGCCGGCGAGGCGGACGATGTCGTGCAGGAGGTCTACGCGCGGGCCTTCCGCCCGCGTTCGATCGAGACCTTCGAGGTGCGGACCGAGGACGCCGAAGCGAGCATGCGCTCGTGGCTGTTCACCATCACGCACAATGTCTTCTACACGCGGGCGAAGAAGCAGTCCCGCCGACCGCAGGCGGTCGGGGAGTTCTTCGCCGAGTCGGCCGACGGCCCGCTCCCCGACGAGGCGCCCCCGGCGTGGTCGCAGGCCGAACTGGACTGGGAGCAGGTCGACGGGACGCTCAAGAAGGCGATCGCCGAGCTCAAGCCCGAGTTCCGCGAGGTGCTGATGCTCTGGGGCGTCGACGGGCTGAAGTACCGCGAGATCGCCGAGATCCTGGGGGTTCCCATCGGGACGGTCATGAGCCGGCTGCACCGGGCCCGCAAGATCCTCTCGGACCTTCTGCTGGGCGACGAGGAGGCGGTCAGAAATTTGGGATTGGATCGAAGGGAACGGGATGAATCCGCCGCGGGAGGCGGTTGACCGGGCGGGGAATATCCGACCCTGCCCTTGGAGCGCGCGCGATGACCGATCACACCCGTGAGTACCCGGGGGGGTATCAGCCCGAGGAATCGGGCGCGTGGCCCCTCGCGGCGATGCTCCGGGCCGCGGCCGACGGCGAGCTGACCCCCCAGCAGCAGGCCCGGCTCGACGCCCACCTCGCCACCCACCCCGCCGATGCCGACCGCATCGCGTTCGAGCAACAGCTCCGCGGCGCGTGCGCCAAGGCGATGGTCGGCCCGATCTGCCCCGACTCGCTCCGCGCGAGGATTGCCCAGATTGCCAACGAGGCCACCTCGAACGAGGCATCGCTCGCGGGAGCCCTCGGGGCTCACGCGGGCGAGACCCGGAAGCGGGGATTCTGGCTGGGCGAGAATCGGCGGGTGCTTCAGGCGCTGGCGGCCGCCGTCGCGGTGCTGGTGGGCGGGGCGTTCATCTGGCAGGTCGCCCGGCTCAGTTCGCCCGCTCTGACCGAGTCCGACGCGGGGGCGATGCTCGCGTCGTTCGTCGCCGGCGAGCACTCGAACTGCGTGGACGACCCCGCGCGGGCGTCGAAGTTCACGATCCGCGAGCTCCCGGCCGCCCCGGCGATGCTCGCGTCGATCCTCGGGAGCGAGCCCACCCTCCCCGATCTGGCCGATCTCGGCTTCCGATTCCTCGATGCGGGCAAGTGCCATGTGCCCGGCAAGGGCCGCAGCGCCCATCTCCGCTTCGAGACCGACGGCTCGGCGCTCTCCCCCCGAGGCGTGAGCATCAGCCTGTTCGTGCAGGAGGCCCGCGAGTCGGACCTCCACCTCGAAGAGGGACGGACCTATGTCTTCGAGCCGACCATCGAGTACGCCCACTCGGCCGAGCGCGTCTACGCGTGGCGGGTCGGCGGGCTGAAGTACTACCTCGTCGGCGAGGATCTGGATATCTGCGAGCGGTTCCGGGCCGCCTGCGGGATGCCCCCGGCCGAGGGCGATTCGCCCCGGGGCGGCTGATCGCGCGAACGGGCCCGCTCCGGCACGCGAACATCCTTGTGGGAGGCTCTCGCTCCAGCGCGGCACAGCCCGCGCCCGATCGCCGGCCAATGGCCGAACCGGGCCCGTCGAGCCGATAGACTCCCCGCTGTGGAAGGAACGCCGTGATGCGCCGGATCGCCCCTGCCATTTTGATCGCTCTGGCCGGGCCAGCATGGGCCCAGGACGCGCTGGGAGACGGGCGCGGGCTGGAGGCACCGGTCGAGGTCACCGCCTCCCGCGATCGCGGGGCCGCCGCCCGCCGACTCAACACCGAGATCCAGTTCCGCAATGCGATCGTCACCGGGAACGCCCCGGGCGGGATGAGCTTTCGCGGCGATGTCGGGTACACCGCGCCGGGGGAGTTCCGGGGCGACCTGGGCTCGAACGACCTGTTCGCCTTCCGGCGCGACACCTTCTATTCGGGGCTGAGCGGGTACGGGCTCCGCGGCACCGAAGCCGTGCAATATCAGTTCGCCCTGACCACCGGCTCGCGGGCGCCGTCGGGGCTGCTCGGGGCCCCGATCATCGATCGGGCCGGGGGCCCGGCACCGGCGAATGTGCCCGGCGCGCGGCGTGTCGCCGACAGCGAGCTCTTCCTCGACCCGCTCGCGCGGGACGAGGGGTTCGAGGGCTCGATGTTCGGCACCCTCCGCTCCACCTCGGCGTACGAGGCCAACCGCGGCTACCAGCCCGCGCTCCTCGGGTACCGATTCGACCCGGACCAGACCCGCTACGGCATGACCGCGTCGGCGCTCGAGGGCATCCGCATGCTCCCGATCGACGAGCCGACGCGGCCCGGCGCGAGTTCCCGGATCGATCGGTCGGCCACGCCCACGCGCGTCGAGACGCGGATCGAGCCCATCGTCACCGCGCACGACCTGGTGCGCGACCGGCTCCGCGCCCCGGGGGAGACCGACGAGGATTTCGCCCGCTTCCGGACCTCGCTCGAAGAGCTGCGTCGGCAGATGTTCATGCTCGACGACGCGAGCGACGCTGAGACGCCCGACTCACCCGACTCACCCGACTCGCCCGACTCGCCCCTCATCCCCGCGCCCCTGCCCGACGAGACGGACGATCCCGGTGCCGACGAGCCCCAGGTCCCCGACGCGCTGCGCGGGATCGACCCGGCGGTGCTCGAGCGCCTGCGCGCCGCGGGGCTGCCCATCGAGACACTCTCCCGCGGCGGGGGCGGGCGCGATATCTACCGCGAGCACATGACCCGGGCCGAGCGCTTCATGCAGGAAGGGCGCTACTTCGACGCCGAGGAGCGCTACACCCGGGCGATGAGCGTGCGCGAGGGGGATGTCTCGGCCCGGATCGGGCGGGCCCACGCGCAGATCGGCGCGGGGCTCTACCTCAGCGCGGCGATCAACCTCCGCATGGCGATCACCGACAACCCGGAGATCGTGGGCAACAAGTACTCCTCCGCGCTGATTCCCAGCGGGCAGCGCGGCGACCGCGTCATGGAGCAGCTCGCCGCCAATGTCAGCGCGTGGGACGCGGGCGGGCCCGATCGGCTCGGCTCGGAGTCCGCGCTGCTGCTGGCGTACATGGGATACCAGCGGGGCGAGCGGGTCCAGGTCGAGCGCGGGCTCGACGCGCTGGCGGGCAGCGCCGCCGAAGGCGACCGCGCGCTGGTCGTGCTGCTGCGGTTCGTGTGGCTCGGCGAGTCGATCGAGGACGCCGCCGAGTCGAGCGGGGGCTGAGCCGCATGGAGGTGGCGTCTTCCGATCAGCCCGCGCCCGAGCCGGCGCCTCCGTCGACCGGCCCGATCGCCGAGCTCCCTCCCGGGCTGTGGCGGCGGCGCTCGGGGCGTTCGATCCTTGATTTCCTGACCGACGGCTCGTTGCCGGCTCTTCTCGAACAACTCCAGGCGCTCGGCGGGGCGAGGCTCGAACTGCGCGACGAGCAGGGGCGGCTTATCCGGTATCGAACCGGTGCCGAGGGCTCGCCCTGGGAAGTCGCGCCCGAAGCGCCCGCGCCGGGCGCGGGCGCGGTGCGGGTGCCCCTGACGGCCGAGCAGACCGAGATCGGCGCCATCCTCATCACGCCCGATGATGCGGGGGCCGTCCCCGAGACACTGCGCCGGGCGGTCGGGTTCCTCGCGTCGGCCGCGTCGGAGCTCTGCTCGCAGGAGTTGGCGCTGTGGCACCGCGTGCAGGAGGTCGAGCTGATGTACCGGCTCAGCTCCATGCTCGTCCACGCGAGCCGGCCCGAGCGCGTGCTCGATGAAGCGCTCGCGATGGCGCTGGAGGTGCTCGAGCTCGACGCGGGCTCGGTCGTGCTGCTCCCCGAGAACGAGCCGGTCGTGATCGGGCAGAGCGAGGAGGGGCTCGAGCTCAAGGCGTCGCGCGGGCTGAGCAACGACTGGCTCGAGAGCCCCCAGCCCCTGTCGCGCGACCGCGAGTTCGATCGGCTGGCGCTGGCGGGCGAAATCGTCGCGGTCGCCGATCTGCAGCAGGACGAGCGCGTGCTCGACCCCGGGCGGTGCGCGCGCGAGAACCTCGGGTCGTTTCTGTCGGCGGGGCTCGTCTTTCAGGGGCGTCCGATCGGGGTGTTCCGGCTGTATGCGCGCCAGCCGCGCGAGTTCTCCGCCGCCGATACCAAGCTGCTGCGCTCCGTCACCGAGCAGTCGGCCGTCGCGGTCGAGCAGGCGCGGCTGATCCGCGTGCAGGAGCAGGAACGCCGGATGGAGCGCCAGCTCGCGCTCGCGGCCGATGTCCAGCAGCGGATGCTCCCGCGTGTCCACCCCGATGCTCCGGGGCTCGACCTCGCCGCCCGATCCGTCGCGAGCCACCAGGTCGGGGGCGACTTCTACGACATCTTCCGCGCCGGCGAGCGCGTCGGGCTGGTGGTCGGTGACATGGTCGGCAACGGGATCGCCGCGGCGCTGCTGATGGCGAGCGTCCGCGCCTCGCTGCGTGCGCACGCCGACGGGAAGCTGGCGATCGAGCGGGTGATCGAGTTGGTCAACGCCGCGATGTGCCGCGACACGCTCGAGAGCGAGTTCGCGACGCTGTGGTACGCCGAGTTCGATCCCGCGTCGCGCGTGCTGCGATACTGCTCGGCCGGGCACGAGCCGCCGTTCGTTGTACGGGCCGCGTCGCCCGATCGGGCCGAGGCGTTCCCGCGTGGCGGGCTGGTGCTGGGCATCGAGCGCGACGAGAAGTACGAAGCCGGCGACATGCCCTTGCAGCCGGGCGATGTCGTCGTCGTCTTCACCGACGGGTTGGTCGAGGCGATGAACTTCGACCGCGAGCGGTTCGGGGCGGAGCGCATCCGGCGGGCGGTGGTCGAGGCACTCGCGCAGGACCCGGGCGTCGATGCCTCTGGCATCATCGAGCATGTCCTCTGGACGCTGCGCCAGTTCACGGGGCTCTACGAGCGACCCGACGACCAGACGATCCTGGTCATGCGCGTGCTGGGGTGATCGCCCCGGCCGGGCGAGATCGCGTCAGCCGGAACGGCGGCGATCGGGATCAGGCGGCGCGGGGGCCGTCGTCCTCGGCGTTGAACCGGAACTCGCTCTCAGCAAGATCGGCGAGATCGTCGAGCTGGGCCTGCACCCGGTCGAGGGCGTGGTGGGCGTGTGCGATCGGGTCGAGCCCGACGAGTCGCCCGAACCGGGCCTGGGGGGCCCGGCGGAACTCGTCGCGGGTGACCTGAATCACGTCGGTGTCCAGCCGCGAGTCGTCGATAAGGCGGAGTGTGGGCATCATGAATCCTCCCGTCGGCGGTTGAGCCGCCTGGGCATTCATCGTCACGATCATGACTTGAACGCGGCCCGGGGGGCGCAAGAACTGCAGCAGGGTCCGCACAACCCTTCCAACCCGAAATCGGGGGGCGGATTTCTTCCCCATCTTGCCCAGCTTTGAAACCGATGCGGACCTCGGGGGCGTCCGGATAAGCGACGGGACCCAGTGGTTCGTTGGGGGCGGAGATCGGAGGGCGGTCAGGACGCAGGCTGATCGACCGTCGCCGATCGGGCCCGGTCGCCGAACTTCGGCTCGGTCCCGGCGAGGGTTCGGCGGAGATTGCCCCGGTGCTTGAAGACCACCAGCGCCGCCAGGGCAAGCGTGACGACCAGGAAGGGCGTCGCCGAGTTCCACGCATCGCGAAGCAGGAAGATGACCGCGACGGAGATGGGCAGGCTGATCGCGGCGAGGGTGGAACTGACGCCGACGAACTTCCACAGCCGGAGCGTGACGATCCAGACGCCCAGTGCGACCAACGCCGACAGCGAGAGGGCGGGGTAGACGCCCAGCAGCGCGCCGAGCCCGGTCGCGACACCCTTGCCTCCTCGGAAACCGATCCAGGGGCAGAAGAGGTGTCCGAGGACGGCGGCGGCCATCGTCGCCAGCCAGAGCCACGCGTCTGTCGGAGGGATGCTCAGCGTGCCGACCACGCCCGCGGCGAGCCCGAAGCCGATCGTGGGGACAAAGCCCTTGAGGACATCGAGCGTGAAGCAGACGAGCCCGAGGCGCGCGCCCAGCACGCGTCCGACATTGGTGGCCCCGATGTTGCCCGAGCCGTGCTCGCGGATGTCGATGCCCGCGAACCATCGCGCCAGCAGCAAGCCGTAGGGCACCGAGCCCGAGAGAAAGGAGACGGCGATGGCGATGGTCCAGAGCATCAGCGGGAGGAGGTCAGCGGGTGGGAGCCGAGTGCTGAGAGGAGGGAGCGCCAGACCTCCTCCTCGCCGAGGCGCGCATCGATGATCAGGTGGCGGCCGGGCTCGGCCCGGGCCTGCTCGTGATACCCCGCGCGGACGCGGGCGTGGAAGGCGCGACCCTTGGCTTCCATGCGATCGAGCAGGGGGCTCAGGCGGCGGGCGGCGGTCTCCTCGTCGACATCGAAGATCAGCACCAGGTCGGGCTCGAGCCCCGCGCAGGCGATCTCGGCGACGGCGCGGATTGCCTCGGTCGAGACCCCGCCGGCGGCGCCCTGGTAGGCGAGCGTGGAGCTGACGAACCGGTCGGCGACGACGAGCGCGCCGCGGGCCAGCGCCGGCTCGATCCGCTGGGCGACCAGTTGGGCCCGGCTTGCCATGTAGAGCAGCATCTCGCAGGTGGGGGACATTTCCTCGTCGAGGTGGTCGAGCAGGACGCGGCGGATCTTCTCGCCGACCTCGGTGCCCCCCGGCTCGCGGACCTCGACGACCTCGAGCCCGGTCGTGCGCACGGCGTCGACGAATCGGCGGAGCTGTGTCGACTTGCCAGAGCCGTCGGGCCCCTCGAAGACCAGCATCCGCCCGGCGAGGGCGTGGGCCCAGGTTGGTGCGTCCTCCGTGACCATCGCGGCGAGTGTACCCGCGTCGATGTGAGCGGAGGTCCCGCGGGCGCGACGATCAGGGTTCGAGGCGGTCCGCGACGCGCTCGAGGCGTTCGCGCCAGATCCCGCCGCCGAGTTCGGGGTCGAGGGCGCGCAGCCGGGCGAGGTGGGTGCGGGCGCGAGCGAGTTCGTCGTCGCGCGCGCGTGCGGCGAGGATCTCGAGCGCGAGCGTCCACGCGTGCCACGCCTCGGGCGAGTCGGGCATGGCCGACCCGTCGAGCATGGGCGAGAGCAGCTCGAAGGCGCGCGGACCCTTGCCCAGCAGCGTGAGCGCCTCGGCCTGAACGAGTTGGGCGCGTCGGCGCTCCTCGGCGGTGGTCGCGTTGATCGCGGCGGCGCGGGCGAAGGTCTCGGCCCGCGCGGGGTCGGCGGTGAGCACGAGGCGCGCCAGTTGCACCGAGGCATCGCGGAGCGCCCCGGCGTCGCGCTCGCTGGCGTACTGCAGACGCCGCTCGACCATGCGGACGGCGGCGAGCCAACGGTCGCGGGGCGGATCGGCGAGGACGAGCCCGTCGCGCCCGAGCAGCCCGGCCGAGGCGTCGGCGATCATCGCGCCGATGCGCTCCTCGTAGAGATCGCGCGCGGGGCGGGCGAGCGGGCTGTCCGGGGCGATGTGCTCCAGATCGTCCAGCGCGGCGGCGGGGCTGCTCGCGCGCGCGCGGGCGAGCAGCAGGCGGTCGAGTTCGGCCCGCCAGAACGCACGGTCGCGGAGCGATGGATCGGTGAGCGCGGCGTTGAGGACGCGCTCGTAGAGAGGCGCGTGCACGGCGCCGGTGGCTTCGAGCCGGCGGGCCTCGTGGAGCGCGCGCTCGATCGCATCGGCGGCGCCGGGCACGGTCGGCCAACGCGTCGCGACGAGCAGCAGCAGTTCCACCGGCTCGGCCGAGGGCGCGGGATCGTCGAGCAGCGTGCGCGCCAGCAGCAGCGCGGCCTGGCGTGCGAGCCGGCCCGCTTGGGCATGCCCGATGATCGAGCGGAGCAGTTGGCGGGCGCGCGGCGAGCGTGGATCGGCGGCGAGGGCTTCGAGCGCCTCGGCCAGCAGAGCGCGGGGCGGGGCGGCGGCGAGGTCCATGTCGGGCGTCGCCAGAGCCGCGAGGCGAGCCAGCAGGAAGTCCTCGAACTGCGTGGCATCGAGCCCGAGCGCGCCGGCGAGTTCGGGATCGTCGAGCAGGCGCTGGTGGGGGGCGAAGACGGCGACGACGCTTGCGCGCCCGGTGATCGCGTCGCGCGCCCCCAGCGCCTCGGCATCGGCGGCGAGGACGCGGAGCACGGGGTCGGCGCGGCCGGCTTGGGCGAGCGGCGTCGAGGCGAGCAGGCGCATGACGCGCTCGCGGGCGTCGTCGCGCGTGCCGGCGTCGGCGATGCGCAGCGACAGCAGGGCGGCTTCGAGTGATGAGAGCGGGTCGAGGTCGTCGGGGCGGCGGGTCCAGCCTTCCTCGGCGTCGGAGGGGGCGAGGGCGCCGCGCCCGGCGGCGACGAAGGCGCATCGGCGGGCGTGGCGGATGAGCCACGCGAGGACCGAGCCGTCGTCGAGATCGAGCGCGCGCGCGGGGCGCGTGTCGGGCGAGCCCGAGGCGAGGGCGCGGATCGCCAGGGCGCGCTCGGCGAGGTACGCGGCGTAGGGATCCTCGGGGCGGAGCCCGAGGCGCTCGAGGACGCGGACCGAGACTTCGCGCGCGCGGGTGCGCTGCTCGTCGGAGGCGAGCCCGAAGAGGACGAAGAGATCGGTGGCGTCGGCCGAGAGCGAGGCGAGGAGTTCGGCGGCCGAGTCGGCGGTGCGGTCGAGGGCGACCTGCGGGTCGGGTGCGTCGAGGGAGGCGCGGAGTTGATCGATGGTGCGGAGGGAGTACGCGTCGATGCCGCCGCCGTGGCGCGTGGCGATCGCCTGCATGATGCCGGTGGGATCGTCGTCGATGAACTGGATGGTGCGGATCTGGGTTCGGCGGTCGCCGGCGGGGCGCGGCGGGTTGAGCCGATCGAGGCGTTCCATGATCGCGTCGAGCCCGGCGCCCCAGGTCGTGTTCTCGGTGCGGCGGATGCTGCGCGCCAGCAGGAAGACGACATCGGGGGGCTCTTCGAGTTCGAACGCGGCGTCGAGCCCGTCGAGGGGGTTCGATCGCCCGCTGGGGGTGATCGTGCGGAGCCAGTCTCTGGCGGCGGCGCGGTTGAGCGGGGTCGCGGGGCGGAGCCCGGCATCGCCCGCGGCGGGGGGGAGCGAGGCGGTGCCCGCGACGCGGGCGGCTTCGATGGTGCTGCGATCGCGGAAGACGATGATGTCGAAGCGGACATCCTCGCGGAGGCGGTCGATGGTGCGGGCGAGTTCCTCGAGGACGAAGGGGAGGCTGGTGGTCATCGCGCCCGAGGCGTCGACGACGAAGACGACGCTCTCGGCGCGCGGGCCCCGCACGCCGGCGAAAGAGATCGTCGAGGGGCGGGCGGACTTGAGATCGGTGAGCCTCGGGGCGGCGATCGGGGCGGGGAGGTCGCGGGCGATGGTGTTCAGGGCCGGTGCGCGCGCAGGCGAGCGCCCGGGGACGGGGGGCGGCTCGGCGGGGGATTCGGGCACGGCCAGCGGGGCGGGAGAGGAGTCGGCGCGGGCGTCGGCGGGCAGCGGCTGATCGAGGGGCTCGGGGGTGCTGCTGGAGGGCGCGTCGAGGAGGACCTCGAGCCCTGGGCGCGGAGCGTCGGCCGGAGGCGCGACGAGGGACCATGTGACGGTCGCGAGGAGCGCGAGCAGGGCGATGTGGACGCCGACCGAGGCGAGGGAGGGGACGAGGAGCCGGCGCGCGCCCGCGGCCAGGCGCTGCAGCGGCGGGGCGTCGTCGGGGTGAAGGGCGGGATCGTGGGGATCAGTCGTCGTCATCGCCGTCGCCGTCGCCGCCGGCGATGGAGCCGAAGAGCATGCGGTCGATGGAGGCGGCTCCGGCGCCGGCGAACATGATCGCAAAGCCGATCATCATGAGGGCGAACTGCCAGAGGGGCTTGGACCACGCGTTGGAGTCGAAGACCTCGTAATCGGGGAGGAAGCCCAGGTGATTGTTGCCCGAGAGGATCGCGGGCCCGATGGCGGTCATGTAGAGCGCGGTGCCCATGACGACCGCGAGGGCCAGGCCCCAGATGCGGGTCAGGAATCCGATGAGGATGAACCCGCCGGCGGCGAGTTCGGTGAGCATGACCGCCCACGCCATGTAGCGCGGGAGGCCCTTCTTGCCGAGCTCGGCCGGGAGAAGACGCTTGCCGTTCCACTCCTCGACGGGCATGGTCGCGGCGTAGATGAACATCGCCAGCCCCTCGACGCGGCGGAGCTTCCACGGGCCGGCGTCGGCGTCGTCCTGGGCGACGAGGGTGATCGACGCGGCGCCGGCGTAGTCGTTGGTAGCGTCGGGCGCCATGCCGCTGGGACGGAAGAAGTCGTCTTCGCCTTCGGCGGGGGCCTCGGGCTGATCGGGGTTGTCGGCGGCGGGCTCGTCGGTGTTGGGCGACTCGGCCGGGGAATCGGTGACGGTGAAGCCCTTCTCGCGGGCCTCGGCGGCGGTGATGGAGCCGAGGTTGACGAGCACCTGGGCGTTGTCCTGCGTGACGGTGACATCGTGCTCGACAAGCTTGCCGAGCCCCGCCCAGAGGAAGGTGACCGCGAGCACCACGCGGAGAAGCAGGGGCGTCATGTTGCACGCGAGGCTCTGGCGGAAGGTCATGGAGGGGCACTCCTTGCGGGTCGGGCGTCCAGTCGGGCATGCGTCGGACGCGTCGGGGGCGGGCGGACGAGGGGCGAAACCCGGGCCGCCGGCGTCTCGTTCGGGATCGGGGGCACGGGATTGCCCCGAACCCCGTTTCATCATACAGAGACGCGGGGGGTTGGGGTGAGCCGACGCGGGCGGACTCCGGGCCGATGGCGGGTGTGTGTTGGGTGTGTGCGGGTGATGACGGCGGTGCGGGGCCGACCGGACGGTGGGAGGGGTCGGATAGGATCGGCGCGCCGCGGGTGTGGCGGAATTGGCAGACGCGCGAGGTTTAGGTCCTCGTGGCCGAATAGGCCGTGCAGGTTCGAGTCCTGTCACCCGCATTGGAGATTCGGCAATGGGGAGTGGGCAATGGGCGATGGGGGTTGCGGACCCAGAGCCTGCGGAGTCAGCGATGATGCTCCAGACGACCGTGCTGCCGATGGCGATGCAACACCGCGTGGATGGTGAGTTGCGGGACGGCGAGGAGCTGATCTGGACGGCCCAGCCGCGGGCGTGGCTGGCGGCCCGATCGTTCTGGTTCGCGACGCTCTTCGGCGCGGCCTTCGCCGGGTTCGCGGTGTTCTGGATCTTCGGAGCGGCGGGCGTCTCGGGCGGGTTCTCGAGCGCGAACGGGTCGTTCTCGTGGTTCCCGCTGTTCGGGGTGCCCTTCGTGCTGGTGGGGCTGGCGATCATGCTCTCGCCCCTGCTCGCGGCGAGGGCGGCGCGGCACACGGCGTACGCGTTGACGAGCGAGCGGGCGATCGTCTTCAAGGCGTCGGTCTTCGGATCGTTCAGCGTGCAGTCGTTCAACGCGGACGAACTCGGCGACATGACCCGGCGCGAGCGTCGCGACGGCTCGGGGGACCTGGTGTTCAAGGAGATCGTCACCGAGGGGCGCGATTCCGATGGGCACCGCACGACGAGCACGACGCGGTACGGCTTTCTTGCGATCGACTCGGTGCACGAGGTTGAGAAACTGGTACGGGCGACGCTGGGGGTGTGAGCGCCAGCGCTCGGCGCATGCGCACGAAGAAGGCCCCACTCGGGGCCTTGTGCGAATGGATGGAAGCCGTGCGGATCACGCGCCCGGATCGTAATAGAACCGTTCGCGGACGATCTTGCCGTTCTCCCAGGTCTGGACGGCGACCTGCTCGTAGCGGATGGGCTCATCGTCCTGGTTGATGAAGTCGAAGTCGTATTCGAGGAACGAGACGCCGGTGCCCGAGTCGTTGCCCTCGGGGCTGACGCCGAGCGCGGTGATGCTCAGGCCCTTCCATTCCTTGACCGAGGCGAGGAACTGCTTCTCGCGCTCGCGGTTGGCGTCCTTGCCGACGGTCGGCTCGCCACGGCTCTCGGCCATCTCGACGTTCTCGGCGTAGTGCTTCTCGAACGCATCGAGGATCTTCCCTTCCTTGAGGTGCTCGATGAGGTCGTGGACGAGGTCGGTGACGGTGCTCATGGGGGGCTCCTTGGTGGGTGGGTGGTGGATCGTGGGTTGGTGGATGATGAGTGGATGGGCTTGGGAGAAACGGGTGGTCAGGGCAGGTCGAAGACGACAGTCTCGGAGCGATCACTCGCTCCCTCGATCGTGACCTCGGTCTCGTTCTCGAGGATCGCGGCGTCGCCTTCGGAGTAGGTCTCGCCGGCGATCGTGACCGAGCCCTCGGCGATCTGCACCCAGACGCGTCGGCCCGGCTCGATCGTGTGCCTCACGCGGTCGCCCGAAGCGAGCGAGGCGAGGTAGAGCGAAGCGTCCTGGTGGATCGTCAGCGAGCCGTCGCGCCCGTCGGGGGAAGCGATGAGACGGAGTTCGCCCGAGCGGTCGCTCTCGGGGAAGGCGCGCTGCTCGTAGCCCGGCGCGAGGCCGGGCGTGGCGGGCTCGATCCAGATCTGCAGCAGGCGGATGGGCTCGGTGGTCGAGGCGTTCTTCTCCGAGTGGCGGATGCCGGTGCCGGCGGTCATGCGCTGGATGTCTCCCCGGCGCAGGACACCGGCCGACCCAGTGCTGTCGGCGTGGGCGAGCGCACCCTCGAGCACGATGGTGATGATCTCCATCTCGGCGTGGGGGTGCTCGGCGAAGCCCCGGCCCGGGGCGATGCGGTCGTCGTTGATGACGCGGAGCGGGCCGAAGCCCATCCAGCGGGGGTCGTGGTATCGCCCGAAGCTGAAGGAGTGTCGCGCGTTGAGCCAGCCGTGGTTGGCGTGCCCTCGCTCGGATGCCTTGCGCGTGCGGATCATGGCGATCCTCCTCGTGGCGTGTGCCCTTCGTGTTGCCCGCGTCACGAGCGGGCTGTTTCATCGGGAGGCAAATACTTGTGACAACAAATATATTCCGCGAGGTCGGCGTCGTCAAGCGGATCGTGTGCGGGGGGCTCGTCGGGAGGAGTTTGGTCGGCCTTTGCCTCTCGTTTAGGATGCGGGCATGATCGAGTTCCTGTTGGCGGCGGTGGTGGTGTTTCTCTACGGCGATCGGCCCGTGGATCCGGACGACGGGATCCGGATCACTCGCAACTACGCGGCCGAGTGGAACGAGCGGATCGCGGCGATCCCGGCCGAGGATCGGGCGTGGCCTGTCTACCGCGAGGCGATCGGGTTGCTCGAGCCCCAGCCGGCGGCGTGGCGTCTGGACGACGAGTTCGAGTGGCCAGCCGAGCCGGGCGGGCACCGCTGGGACGAGGTCGTCGCGTACCTCGATCGGAACGAGCGGGTCTTCGAGTTGCTGCGGGAGGCGAGCGGGCGGGCGCGGATGGGCTACCCGGTATGGCCTCGCAGCGACGACCCGGGCGAGGCGGGCGAATTCGTGCCGGCGCGGCCCGAGGAAGCGGTGCTTCCGGGCCCGGAGTCCTTTGACTTCACCCAGGCGGACCTGGCGGCGCTGGGCTCGTTTCGCCGGTTTGCGCGCGTCCTCACGACGGACATCCGGCGGGCGATCGAGGTCGGGGATGCCGAGCGAGCGACGGTCGATCTGGAGGTGATGCTCGGGATGAGCCGGCACCTGTACGACCAGGGCATGCTCATCTCTTCGCTCGTCGGGGTCGCGATCGATTCGCTCGCGATCGGCACGCTGCAAGAGGCGCTCGGCGACTCGCCCGGGTTCTTCTCGGCCGCCCAGTATCGGCGGCTGCGTGACGCGCTGCTGCGGGTCGAGTCGCGCAGCATCATCGCCGGGTCGTTGGAGTTCGAGCGGTTCATGTTTCTCGACACCGTGCAGCGCACCTATGGGGAGGGCGCGAACGGGATGATCCTCGGCGAGCAGTTCATGCAGGTCTCTCAGCTCTATGGCGGGAGCGAATTCGAATCGCTCGGCGACCTGTGGCGAGCCGCTCGTCGCGCCGAGACGGTCGAGGTCTACGAGGAGGGTCTGCAGCAGGTGAGCCGCATGCTCGAGGGAGATCCCTGGGACGAGGCGACCTGGAGGCTGGGCGACATCCGCGGGATGCTCGGCGAACGGGGCGGACGGAAGCGGCATCCGCTGGTGTGGCTCTACATGCCCGCGATGGACAGGGCGGTGCAGGTGGCGTTCCTGCGTGAGACCCGGATCGCCGCCGCGGCGCTCGCGATCGAAGCGGAGCTGCACCGGCGTGAGCATGGGGCGTATCCGGCGACGCGTGCGGACTTTTCGGAGCGCGTGCGCGCGGGCTGGCCGCTCGATCCGTTCGATGGTGAGCCGTTGCGGTATGCGTTGCGCGACGCCTGGCCTCGGATCTGGTCGATCGGAGAGGATCGCGACGACGACGGGGGCGAGCGGTCGTCGCGCGAGCCGCCGGTGCACTTCAACCCCATCGCGTGGCGCGATGCCGTGCGGGAGGATCCGACCCTGGCGGACAAGGTGAACGGCGACTGGGTGTTGTTCCCGCCGAAACCCGATTGAGCGTGCCCGGCCGTTACGCCCGGCCGCGTTGCCAGCGCTTCGCCGCGTTCGCCACGCGCTCCCCGAACATCCTCGCCGTGCGGTGGTCCTCGGGGGGCGGGGCGAGGTCGGGGCCCTTGTTGTTGTCGGCCTGGGTGGTCAGCCCGAGCCACGAGCCGAGGCGGTTGGCGCCCTCGCGGTCGGGGAAGACGCCCTGGGTGACCCAGATCATCTGGTGCTGGGCGGCGAAGGTCGTGAGGGTGACGAGCGTGGCGCGCTTGTCGCCGTCGAGGCTCGCGGCGTTGGTGAAGCCCGCGGCGACCTTGTCCTTCCACGCCTGCCGATACCAGATCGTGCCCGTGTGATCCATGAACTGTTTGAACGCCGCCGAGACCGTGCCCATGTAGGTGGGCGTGCCGAAGATGATCGCGTCGGCGGCTTCCAGTTCGGACCACCGCCCGGCGTAGTTGCGGTCGTCGTCGGGCGCGGGGAGTTCGGCAACATCGATCAGCGTGCCGACGGCGCCGGCGGACTCGACGCCCGTGAGCACGCTCGCGGCGACGGCCTTGGTGTGCCCGAACCCGGAGTGATAGACGATGGCGATGGAGGTCATGGTCGCTCGATGGAGTGGGGTTACCCGGGCGGCTCGGGTTCGTTCCGCGCCTTGACCAGCAGCCGATTCAACTCGGCGAGTTCCTTGCGCGTCAGGTGCCCGAGCTGGGCCTTGTGGGCTTCGAGCACCGGCGCATCGAGGCGATGGAGAAGCTGCGAGCCCTTGCGGGTGATGCGCACAAAGACGACGCGTCGGTCCTCGTCGCACCGGCGTCGCTCGGCGAGCCCCTGCTCGATCAGCCGATCGACCAGGCGTGTGACATCGGGGACGCGCACGACCATGTCGCAGCCGATCTCGGTGGCGCGTCGCCCCTCGGGCCCAGCGCCGCGGAGGATGCGGAGGACATTGTACGAGGACGGGCTGAGATCGGCGTCCTTGAAGATCGGCGCGAGCGAGCCTTCGAGCACGCACGCGGTGCGGAGGATGTTGAGGTGGGCCTCCTGCTCGGGCGAGTCGAACGGGCGACGCTTGCCGACCTGCGAGGCGAGCCCGGATGGCTGGGCGGGAGGCACGGGGTCACGATAATCGTTGTCACAAGTAATGTCAAGGCAATGGGCAATGGGCAATGGGCAATGGGCAATGGGCAATGGGGAGTGGGGAGATCGGGAGGTCGGGAGTGGGTGGCGGGAGGTAGACTGGCGGCATGAAGGGTCTTGCATCGGCGATCATCGTGTGCGGCCTCGTCGCGGGGCTGGGCGATTGCGGCGGTCGGGAGCCCGAGCGCTGGCGCGAAGCGGTCGAAGCGGACCCCGACCTGCCCAATGAGGTGGAGGGGGATTGGGTGCTGTTCCCGCCGGGCTCGGCGTGAGAGTTGGGCGGCGGGTCGACTCGGCGGGATTGAACGAGCCGCGACCGTCAGGGAGCGAGGGATTCGCACGCGGCACTCACGCGTGAAGCACTCTCGCAACGCTCACAGGCCGCTTGCTCACGCGCGCGGCTCGATGGTCCAGCAGTCGGGTCGGAAACCACCACGCATTCGGGGCTTGCCCGGGGATTGGCGCGGCGGCGGGGGGCGGTACGCTGCGCGGGCGCACGGGATGATCCCGTGCGCACGAACCGGGGAGCAGTTTCATGACTAGCGTGGTTGCGGCGGCGGGTCGGTGGATGCGGGCGGCGGTCTTCGGCGCGGCGCGGCGCACGCGCGCGGCGGTGCTCGCGGGTGGCTTGCTTGTCGGGGGATCGCTCGGCGGGGTCGCGTCGGCGCAGGAGAGCGCCCCGGGCAGCGTGCAGGTGCTTCACTGCGGGACGGCGTTGCTGGTCCCGGGCGAGGAGCCGCGGCGTGAGGTCTCGATCATCGTGCGCGGCGGGAAGATCGCCGAGATCCGCGACGGATTTGTCTCCGGGAGCGAAGCGCGCCTGCCCGAGGGTGCCTCGCCGATCGATCTACGCGACCACTTCGTCATGCCCGGGCTGTTCGACTGCCACACGCACCTGACGAGCCAGCAGGTGCCGATGGGCGAGCGGCTGCGGCGGACGCTGACCGAGGAGCCCACGCACTCGGCGATCGACGGGACGGTGTACGCCGAGCGCACGCTGATGGCCGGGTTCACCACTGTGCGCAATGTCGGGTCGCTCGGGTCGGATATCTACGCGCTGCGCGACCGGATCGCCGCGGGCGTGATCCCGGGCCCGCGCATTCTCGCGGCCGGGCGGTCGATCGCGGTGACCGGCGGGCACGCCGACCGGACCAACGGCATCTCCCCGATCCTGCGTCCGGAGATGACGCCCATGGACGGGATCGCCGACGGGCCTTATGAGATGCGCAAGGCGGTGCGAGAGCGGGTTAAGCGCGGGTCGGATTTGATCAAGATTACCGCGACAGGGGGCGTGCTGTCGAACACCGCCGCGGGCGTCGATCAGCAGATGTTCGAGGACGAGATCCGCGCGGTGGTCGAGACCGCCCGCACGATGGGGCGCAAGGTCGCGGCCCATGCGCACGGGAGCGACGGCATCAAGGCGGCGGTCCGGGCTGGCGTCGACTCCATCGAGCACGGGACCTATCTCGACGACGAGGCGATCGAACTGTTCAAGGAGCACGGCACTTACCTCGTCCCGACGATCCACGCGGGCAAGTTCGTCGCCGAGAAGGCCGAGGAGCCCGGCTACTTCAACGACGCGATCCGGGTCAAGGCGGCGGCGGTGGGCCCGCAGATCCAGGCGTCGGTCGCGCGGGCGTACCGCGCGGGCGTGAAGATCGCCTTCGGCACCGATGTCGGCGTCGGCGCCCACGGCAGCAACGCGCTCGAGTTCGAGTACCTCGTCGAGGCGGGCGTCTCGGAAATGGACGCGCTGAAGATGGCGACCGTGCACGCCGCCGACCTCTGCGGCCTGAGCGAACAGTTGGGCACGCTGGAGGTCGGCAAGATCGCCGACATCATCGCCGTGCCCGGCAACCCGCTCGAGCGCATCAGCGTGATGCGCAGCGTGCGGTTCGTAATGAAGGAAGGGAAGGTTTACCGCCGACCCTGAGCGGGCGTCAGCCCGCCCGGCTCTGCCAGCGGAAGTTCACCGGGCCCGGGAGCGCGTTGGTCGCGCTGGGGCGCGAGCCGGTCCGCCCGCGGGGGTGCGGGTCGATCCAGGGCATGTCGGTCCCGAGCAGACGGGCGGCCGAGCGATCGGGCACCAGCCCGCCGGCGAAGTGGGCGATCGAGTAGAGCAGCGGCGGGCCGGCGGCTTCGTCGGTGTCCGGGCCCGTGATGAACGGGGCGGTGCGGTGGATCTCCACCTCCGCGAAGAAGGTCTGCCCGTTGCCGGGCGCGGTCCGGATGGTCAAGCCGCCGTCGTCGATCGATCGAGCCGCCGGGGGCTGCGGAGCGGTCAGCCCCAGGTCGGCGGCGTTGGTCGCGAGCTTCGGGCCCAGCACACCCGCGGCGATAAGGACGGCCGAGCCGATCGAAATGTGGATGAGGTCGGTGCGATTCATGGTGTGGTCCCCGCCCCTGCCGCGGGTACTCCTCTGGATGCTTGGTTGGAACGGGCCCGTCGCGATTTCATTGCCGACGACGGCACCCGCCCCCCCCGGCCATCGCTCGGCGGGGTTCGGGGCGGCTTGCGGGGTGATTCCTCCCCCGAAGCGGGGCGGGGGAGCGGGCTTTCCGGACGCTCGGCCGAAGGTCCGTGCGTGAGCTGGCCCGGCGCGGGGCAGGTCGATCCGGGCGGAGGCGTTCGTTAGGCTCTCGGCGGGACGCCAAGCGCGGCCAACTGACCTGGAGCCGACCATCCGGAGCCGACCATGAAGATCGCTCGCTACTGGGCCCGGGCCACGCTCGACGGGGTGACGGGCGAGCACGGCACCTTCGACCTCGCCGTCCGCCGCGGCTCGAACCGCAGCCCCGAGCACGCGATGCGGCTGGCCAAGCAGGCGGTCGAGGATCTCGCCAAGCGGGTGCGTTCGGGCGAGGATCTCGACTGGTACGACTACGCCGAGGCGGGCAAGCCCGAGCCGGTCGTGCAGGAGTGGGGGCGCAACCTCTGGGAGGAGAACGAGCAGACCCTCGCCGCGGTGACCATCAACCGCTACGGGTGCAAGGTGCTCAACACGAAGTCGCTCGTCTTCATCGATGTCGACTTCGGCGAGGACGCGGCGCCCACGGTCGGCGGCGTCTTCGGGCGACTCTTCGGCAAGAAGAACAAGCTCGAGAACAAGGTCGATCTGGCGCTTGCGAAGCTCGAGCTCTGGGTCGCCGAGGGCAGCGGCCGCGGCGCGCGGGCCTACCGCACCGCCGCGGGGCTTCGATACCTGCTGGTCAACCCGCCGATGGAGCCCGATTCCGACGAGGCGCTTGACCTGATGGACGACCTCGGCGCCGATGATCTTTATTCAGACCTGTGCATGTACCAGCAGTGCTTCCGCGCGCGCCTAACGCCAAAGCCCTGGCGGATGCCCGTCGGTCGTCCGCCGTTTCCGATCGGCGTCGATGAGCAGGGCAAGGTCGCCCCGGCCCAGGAATGGCGGCGGACCGACGCGGATGTCGCCGCCCTGCAACGGTGGATGGAGCGGTACGAACTCGAGTCGCAACGCTTCGGCGTGTGCGCCCCGGTCGCGGAATACGGCGACCTGACGCCCAGGAGCGAACTGGACCAGGAACTGATCGACCTGCACGACGCGGAGACGCGGGCGTTTGAGGGGTTGGCGCTGGCGTGAGCTCGACGCTTGTCCTGTGAGCGTCCTCAGCGTGTGGCATGGTCAAGCGCAGCTTGGCCATGGAGGGGCACCCGACGAGCAGGGCCATGCCCAAGCTCGCTTGAGCATGCCACTCTTGATAGCGGATCCGAAGTGCTGCCACTATTGTGCCTTCGTGGCGACGCATCGTTACAAGACGCGGGTCCGTATCGAGAATCCGGGCGATGCCCGTCTGCTGAACTTTGCGTGCTTCCACAATCAAGCATTGCTCAATGAACCGCGTCTGCGTGAGATCGTTCTGCAAGCTATCGATCGAGCAAGAGATCAGCACCACTTCAAGCTTTGGGCTTTCGTCATCATGCCCGACCATGTTCATCTGCTCATGCTTCCGCAAGGGGCGGTCGCCCCGATCCTGCAGAGCATCAAGCAGTCGGCCGCGCGTCGGATTGTCAACCTTGCCAGATCAGAGATGCCGGATCTGCTCAAGGCGATGCATGACCCGGCCGTACCGGATGGCGGCTCACATCGTCTCTGGCAACGCGGCGGCGGTTTCGATCGCAACCTGAGAACGCCGAAGGCTGTCTGGGAAGCGATCGACTACATCCACATGAACCCGGTCCGAGCCGGGTTATGCGCACTTCCGGGGGAGTGGGAGTGGTCGAGCGCGGGAGAGTATGGGGGTTCGCGTTCGGCGCAGCTGACAATCGATCGGGAAGGGCTCCCGCCTCGATCAGTTTGATCGGCCGTTGATTCAGTGTGGCATGGTCAAGCGCCGCTTGGCCATGGTGAAGCATTCGATTGAACGAGGCACATGCCCAAGCTCGGCTGCGCCTCCCTTGAGCATGCCACACGAGCGGGGCGTTGCTCATTGTGTGGCATGGTCAAGCGCCGCTTGGCCATGGTGAAGCATTCGATTGAACAAGGCACATGCCCAAGCTCGGCTGCGCCTCCATTGAGCATGCCACACACTAAGGGTGTCTCGCGATTCCGCCTGTTGTCTCAGACCCCCAACCCCTTCGCCATCGCCCTGCCCATATCCGCCGGGCTCATCGCGACTTCGACCCCCGCTTCCTGCAGCGCCGCGATCTTCGAGTCGGCCGTGCCCTCGCCGCCCGAGATGATCGCGCCGGCGTGGCCCATGCGCTTGCCGGGGGGAGCCGTGCGGCCGGCAATAAAGGCAGCCACGGGCTTGGTGACATGTTCGGCGATGAACGCGGCGGCGGCTTCCTCGTCGGTGCCGCCGATCTCGCCGATCATCAGGATGCCGTCGGTGTCCGGGTCTTCCTGGAAGAGCCGGATGGACTCGATGTGGTCGAGCCCGCGGACGGGGTCGCCGCCGATGCCGACGCAGGTGCTCTGGGCGATGCCCAGGTTCGAGCACTGCCAGACCGCTTCGTAAGTCAGCGTGCCCGAGCGGGACACGATGCCGACCGCCTTGCCCGTGGTGCACTTGGGCTCGGAGCGGTGGGTGTGGATGTAACCGGGCATGATGCCGATCTTGCAGCCGCTGCTGGTGTACGGGTCGCTGCCGCTGTCGCCGGTGCCGGTCTTGGGACCGGGGGTGATGACACCCGGGCAGTTGGGCCCGACGAGGACGATGCGGTCGGACTGCCCGCGGTCCTGGTTGATCTCATCGAGCAGCGCCCGGCAGCGGACCATGTCCTGCACGGGCACGCCCTCGGTGATGCAGCAGATGAGCTTGATGCCGGCGTGGGCGGCTTCCATCACCGCGTCGGCGGCGAACGGCGGGGGCACGAAGATCATCGTCGCGGTCGCGCCGGTTTCGATCACTGCCCGCTCGACGGTGTCGAAGACGGGGAGACCGTTGGCGTCCTTGGTGCCGCCCTTGCCGGGCGTGACGCCCCCGGCCATCTTCGTGCCGTAGTGGAAGCACCCGCGCGTGTGGACGGCCCCGTACGAGCCGGTGATGCCCTGGCAGAGGACCTTGGTGTTCGCGTCGACGAGGATGGCCATGCGTTCTCTCCCGGGAAGGCTCTGCGGGGGTCAAACGCCCGGTTCGGCCCCCGTGGGGGATGCCGGCGCGGGCGTGGAGGCGATGGTAGGCGAATCCGCCGCGGGCGCGGGGCGATGGTCGGGCGGCAGCACCACCTCGGGCCGATCCAGCCAGCGGGCAAGCTGCGCCAGGGCCCGGGCCTCGAGCCGACGCGCCTCGGCGAGGCGCTCGGCCGGGAAGGGCTCGGGCGCGAACTCGGGAGCGAGCCCGGGCCGGGTGCGATCGAGCAGCCGAACCAGCCCGCTGCCATGGAGCGCGCGCAGCGCCAGGTGCTTGCGGCGAGAGGGCCGGTGGTCGGCGTCGGTCGTCGGCGGGGGGACCTCGCCCGGCGCGAGCCAGCGGAGTTGCGGGTTCGAACGCTTGCGGGCCGCGGCGTACCAGGTGCGGGCGCGGGCCCAGTGCGCCCCACCGATCGGCATGTCGGGGCTGGTCGCCAGGCGCAGCGCCCATCGACGGATCGCCTGCTCGGGCGAACGCCAGCGTTCGTGCAGCACGCCCAGCCGCCGCGCCGCCGCCACGCCCGGGTTGAACGGGAGCCACCGATCCGGCGCCCAGCGCATCGACCTTCGGTAGCGGAAGAAGCGCGGCTCGTAGGTCGGGTTGTCGATGTACGCGCGGGCCCCCGTGGGCGGGGGCCATTCGATCGGCAGCGAGGAGGGCTCGCCGTCGGGCCCGGGCTCGGGCGGCGGGTCACGCCGGACGAACAGCAAGTCGTGGTTCTGCGTGACGATCACCGACTCGTGCGCGCGCAGCGACGCGATGAACTCGCGCGGCGGTGTGATGAAGAACTCGTCGGCGTCCACCCGCGCCACCCAGTCGCCCGGGCGGAACCGGTCTCGGAAACGCTCGAACATCAACGCCCGGAGCCCGGCGTGGAACAGCACCGGCCCGTGCGCGAACGGGTGCGCGAACACCTCGAGCCGGGGCTCGGCGGCGGCTCGGCGCTCGATCGCCTCCCGCGTGCCGTCGGTCGAGCCCGTGTCGAAGACCAGGAGCGTGTCGAACCGCGCGAGCAAGTGGTCGAGCGAGCGATCGATGATGTCCGCCTCGTCGCGGACCATCAGCAGCGCGTGCAGCCGGGACGGGCGGCTCATTGGGCGGGCTCGGGGGTGATCGGGCGCGTGCGCACGGCGGCACCCGGCTCAAGAACCGGCTCGGGACCGGGCTCCGGATCCGCTTCGGCCCGCGGATTCCCGGTGCGCGGCGAGAGCCCCGGTCGGCGGGCGAGCCGGCGTTGCAGGGCGCGGGGGATCGGCTCGAGCCCGCTCTCGGCACGGCGCTGGAACCGGTCGGCCAGCGGCGCCAACCCGAGCCGATAGAACCCCACACGCACCAGCCGTCGCATCGGCGGGCCGAGGTGGCTGCGCGGGTTTCTTTCCACGACCACGGGCAGCGGATCGCCCGGCTTCATCGTGCGCGCACGGTTCGGAAGAAGCTGGGCGCGCCAGTCGGTCTGCTTCCAGTGCTCGCCGACGGTGTCGGTCCGGGCCGCGACGATCGCGCGGAGCGCCGACCGCTGGCGCATCTGCGGCGGGTCGCGGTACCGGTCGTGCCGCATCGGGATGCGCTCGGCGGCGAGCAGCCCGGGGAACGCGGGCATCGACAGGCGCACAGGCCAGACCATCGACGCGCGGTAGCGGAAGAAACGGGCCTCGGGGAACTCGTCCATCACGAAGCGCGTCCGGCGTTCTTCGAGCGGGCGGGCGCGGTCGGCCGGGGACTCCTCGCCCCGCGCCCACGCGCGGGCCTCGGCGCGGGTCATCCCGAAGACGAACTGGCGGGCGGCGATGGCGCCCTCGCCCCGCCTCAGCCGCGTGCGCACGAACTCGCGCGGATCGATCAGATAGACCTCGTCGGCATCGGCGCGGCAGATCCAGTCGCCCGGCGCGAATCGATCCCGGGCGAGATCGAACAGGTGCCCGCGCACGCCTCCCTCGTTGAACAGGACGGGCCGGCGCGCCAGCGGGACGATCCGGTCATCGGTCCGCGCGCGGGCCCCGATGCGCTTCCAGGTGCCGTCGGTCGAGCCCGTGTCGAGGATGAACACCGCGTCGGCCCACGATCGGAGGTGGGAGAGGCAGCGGTCGATCACATCGACCTCGTCGCGGACGGTCAGCAGGGCGAAGAAGCGCACGCGCCCAGCGTACCCGCCCGGGGCGGGCGGGAGGCGGGGCGATCAGTCCCAACTGACCGATTCGTCCATCCAGCTGAGGATCGCGACGACGATGCTTTGCGAGAATTCGCCCTGACCGATCGCGCCGAGGCTCGATTCGATGCTCGGGTGGGTGGTGAACGCGTGGTCGGCGCGGGGGAGGCTCAGGAACTCGGCGAGCCCGGGATTGGACGAGTTGGCGATCTCGACGATCTCGCGGTGCTCGACGGGGTCCGAGACCCAGTCGAACTCGCCGTGGATCGCCAGCACCCGGGTCCGCGGGCCGAGTTGCTCCCACCCCCCGGCGATCGGGAGCGCCTGGAGCTGGTGCCAGAAGCTCGCGTGGCGACCCCACAGGTGGGTGTCGTCGAAGAACGAGCGGTCGACCGAGACCAGGTGAGGGGCGCTGTCGAGCGCCTCGGCGGGGGTCATCTGCTCGAAGACAACGCGCGCGAGAAACTCCTGGAAGACCTGCTGGCGGTTGTCGAGGTCGACCGGGTCGATGCCGCGGAGTTCGAACTGGCGTCGGCTGTTCTCGATCGCGTACTCGTAGAAGTTCCGCCCGATGGTGCCGAAGACCGCGATCCCGCGCACGCCGATGTCCTCGGCGATGCGCGGCGCCATGACGCCGCCCATCGAATGTCCGAAGATGAACAGGCGCATGTCGTCGACGAACGGGTACTCGGTCGCCAGCGAGAGCAGTGCGTTGCGGTACCCCTCCATCTCGTTGAGGAAGTCGAGTTCGGAGCAGGGCATGCCGGTCGAGTCGCCCATGCCCGACTTCTCGACGCGCATGGTGACGATGCCGCGCCTGGCGAGTTCATGGCAGAGCCGGACGAACGGGTCGCGCCGGTCCTCAAAGGGCTGGTCGATCGACCCGCACCCGACGCCCTGGATCATCAGGATCGCCGGGAAGACCTTGTCGGGGTTCTCGGCGTCGGGCAGCGGGCGCGTGACGATGGTGCGGAGCCACCCGCCGTCGACCGTCGGCACCGAGGCGTAGAGAACCTCGCAGCCCTCGATCTCCTCGCGCGGGAACTCAACGAGCGTGGCGGTCTTCTCGAGTTGCTGGTCCCGGCGCACGAACGAGACCGAGACCCGCTCGCCGGCGCGATGGGCTGTGAGCAGGTCGATGAGCGTTCCGGGGTTGGAGATGGGCTGGTCGCCGAGCGCCGTGATGACATCGCCCGGCTCGAGCCCGATCGCGGCGGCGGACGAGCCCTCGATGACGCGGAGCACGCGCGCCCCGGCGTCATCGGGCTCCAGCGCCGCGCCGAGAAACGCCCGGCGGGGAAGGTTCGGGTCGCGTGTCTCCTGCGCCGGCGCGGCGGAGACGCACACGAACAGAGCCAGCATCGGCAGCAACGCCGACCGGAAGGGCGATCGAAGGGGCATGGGGAGGGCTCCGGCTTCGGGCGCGACGGGCTCGGCCCGAGCCGAGCGCCGCGACCGATGCGGATGCTACCGCGGGCGCAGAGCCCCGGTTGCGACGAGCGGGCCTTCCGCCGGACCGGTCGCGGCATGGCGGCGCGCGCAAAGTGTGAGCCGGCGCCCCGGATGATCGGGACGCCGGCTCGCGGAGGGGGTCAGAGGAGAGACCGGGTCACTCGCCTCGGCGGATCGCGACGGCACGGACGACCGTGAACGGCTCGCCGTAGAGAATCTCGTCGATCGTGTACGAGTACCGGTCGGCGGACTCGAAGGTCATCACGACGCGGAAGGACTTACCGATCTCGCCGGTCATGGGTTCGTCCATGGGGCCGACGAAAGTGAGAACGCGGCCGGTCTCGTCGAGGTTGCCGTAGAGCGTGCGCACACCGGTGCTGGTCGAATCGAACATGGTGGCGTGGAAGAGCTGGCGGACATTGTCGTAGCCGAGGACCAGCAGCGAATCCATGGACATGCCCATGAAGCTGCCCTTGCCGCGCTGCTCGAGGTAGCGCCCGCCCATGGTCATCTCGGCCGAGCTCTGGAAGATCGTCTCCATGGGGTCGGCGTCGCGTCCCATGAACATCTGAGTGCGCACCTCCCAGTCGCCGACGAGCTTGCTGAGCATCTCGTGCGGCTTGCCGGGCTGCATGGATTCCATCCACGCGGCCATCCCGCCCTGCATGCGCGCCATCTTGGCGTCGACGATCTCCTTGCCCAGCTTTCCCGCCGGGTTCGAGGCGGGCTCGGGCTGGATCGAGCCCGCGATCGCGGCGGCTCCGAGCAGGGCGGCGACGGCGACGGTCAGCGACTTCTTCATCATGGGTTCCTCTCTGGTTCGGATGCGGGTTCTTGGGCACGGCGGCGGCGTCATTGCACGGCGCCCGTAGCCGATCAGCGCACGAACTCGTCGGGGATCGTGCGCGCTTTGTAACAGCGTTTGTCCAGCGGGATGGCACCGGGGGTGTACGACCCGTCGTCGTTCACATGCGGGAGCACCCCGGGGATCATGCGCTTGAGGAAGCGGCTCCAGCCCATCGACATCATCAGGCCGTGGAACGGCAACTGGCCCTTCAGGCCGCGCTGCACGAGCGTCAGGCGCGTGCCCGGCTCGCCGCGGACCGTCGCGGGCTCGAGCGTCCACTCCACCGTCATCGTCGGCGGCTGACGCTTGCCGGGCGTGTTGACATTCCGCCACGACCAGAGCATCCGCCGGGGCGGATCGACCTCGAGCACCTCGCACTCGGTGATGCCCGCCCCGCACATCGGCATCGGGTCGTACCGGAACTCGAAGCGGTGACCGACCTCGGCCCGCCCGAAGGTGTTGGGCATCAGCCACTCGGCGAGCGCCCGCGCATCGGTCAGCGCCACCCAGACCCGCTCGGGCGGGTGCGGATACTCGGCCGTCTTGGTGAGCGAGTCGCGGGGCATTCAGGGTTCCCGCCCCGCGCGGGGGTCGCGGGAGCCGTGGGTTTCGTGGGGGTTCGTGTCGAGGTGCTGGCCGAGCGCGTCGAGCCGGTCATCCCAGAACGCTTCGTAATGAGCGACCCAGTCATGCACCCGGCGGAGCGGGCCGGCGCGGAGCGTGTAGATGCGGCGGCGCCCGTCCTTGCGGGAGCGCACCAGCCCCGCCTGTTTCAACGCCGCCAGGTGCTGGCTGACCGCGGGCTGGGTGATCCGTCGCACGCGGGCCGCGACGACCTCGATGAGCTCGGAGACCGACCGATCCCCGGCGCGGAGCGCATCGAGCAACGCCCGGCGGACGGGGTCGGCAAGAGCCTCGAAGACAGTGGCCTCCAGAGCGGTCATACTGGAAATATATCACGATTCGCTTATATGTCAAGCGAGAGCTGGTGAGGGAACGTGGAGGCGAACAAAGACAGGAAATCAGACGGTGCCAGCAAATCTGCAAGCTGTATCTGACATCTTGCGCGGCCGATCGGGAGGCGTCAGGTAGCTTGTGAGGCTCTGCCCGAACGGGCGCGCGGACTTCACATCGGAGAGAGGGGCATCATGAAGAAGTTGTGCTTGTTCGGCGGCACGCTCGTGGCCGCGGGTTTGAGCGGTGCGGCCAGTGCCCAGGCGGAGTTCGGGATCAGCTATGTCGAAGCGGCGAGGGCACAGACTTACACCTACGCGTTCGGCGGCGATGAGGAGCAGGGCTTCGGCCTTTCGGGTCCGTTCTCGTTCAGCGCGGCGTACCGCGATGGATCGGCGTCGGCGTTCGCGTCGGCCACCGAGGTCCGGGTCGAGGCCACCGACGGCGATGAGATCGCGGGAGCGCTCGCGAGCATCGAGGAGATGCGGTTCTCGGTCACCGAAGCGACCGTCGCTCTCCTGACATGGGATGCATCCACACCCCACGCCGGGGGATACATGGAGCTGCGGGATCTCTCGACGGGCATCTTTCTTGTGGGCGTGAACCTGGGTCCCACCCAATCGGCCGGCGGCTCGCTCAACATCCCGCTCAACCCCGGCGTGATGTATCGCATCAACTTCTCAATTCAGGCAGGACAGGTGTTGACCGGTGACTCGGCCTCGTCGGGGTTCATCTCGCTGGTCGTGCCCGCGCCATCCTCGGCGGCGTTGCTCGGGCTGGGAGGGTTGCTGGCGGCACGCCGGCGGCGTTGATTGATGGTGAGGCGTGAATCGGATTCGTTCATTCGTGCGAGAGCGTCAGGAGAGACAGGATGAAGAAGGCATGTCTGTTCGGCGGCACGCTCGTGGCCGCGGGTTTGACGGGCACCGCGAGCGCGCAGGCGGAGTTCTCAATCGCCTATGTCTATTCGGCGATCGTGTCTACTTCTACGGCCTCGTTCGGCAGCGACTCGGATAATGCCACGTTCTTCTCAGGCCCCTTCTCTTTGAGCGCGGCCTTCCGCGACGGGTCCGCGTTGGCGCTCGGGTCGGCGAGCGAGTTCCGGGTCGAGGCCGCCGACGGCGATGAGATCGCGACATCGACTGGGCAAATCCGGGACATGGAGTTCACGGTCACCGAATCGACCGTCGCACTCCTGACATGGGATGCATCCACAACCTACGCCAGTGGTCTTCTCGTCCTGCGGGATCTCTCGACGAACACGCCCCTCGTGGACCTGAATCTCGGTCCCAACCAATCGGCCGGCGGCTTGCTCAACATCCCGCTCACCGCCGGCGTTTTTTATGAGCTCACTTTCTCGATTCAGACAGGACAGGTGTCGTCCGGCGACTCGGCTTCCTCGGGGTTCATCTCGCTGGTGGTGCCCGCGCCGTCCTCGGCGGCGTTGCTCGGGCTGGGCGGGTTGCTGGCGACGCGCCGACGCCGGTGACGCGTCGTCCAGAGTTCCCAGCGATCCCGCGGAGGGAGGGGACAGGATGAAGAAGGCATGTCTGTTCGGCGGCACGCTCGTCGCCGCGGGTCTGAGCGGCGCGGCCGGTGCGCAGCAGGGGACTTTCAGTTCGCCGTTTACCTACACAGCGTCGAGCTATGTCTACAGCCTGCGATTCGGGTCGGGCACCGACAATCAGCCCCCGGGGCAGGGGTTCTTTGACCTGGGCGCGAGCGTGGCGGGCGCGTCGGCTTCGGCGTTCGCCCGGCCTCGTGAGATGCGGATCGAGGTGGGCGACGGTGACGAGCAGGAGAGCGCCTCGGGCGAGATCCGGCTGACTTCCTTCGGCGTGACGGCGGACACGACCGCGAGCGTCCTCTGGGACTCGCTGGGAGTGAACATCTCCGGCTCGTTCCTGATCACCGACACCGCGACGCAGGCGACGATCGCCAGCGGCACCGTCGGCCCGAACCCCAGCCCCACGGGCTCGATGGACTTCCAGTTGTTCGCCGGAAGCACCTACGCGCTGGAGATGCAGTTGCAGACGCTGAATCTGTCGAGCGATTCGGCGGCGTCAGGGTTCATTTCGTTCGTCGCGCCCGCGCCGCCATCGGCGGCGCTGCTCGGCTTGGGCGGGCTGCTGACAGCACGACGACGACGGTGAACTGAGTTCGTTTGATTCATTGAGCCGCGCTCGATCATCGGGCGCGGCTTTCCTGTGCGCCGTCCGAGCATTCTGAATACGATCACGCATGCTCCAGCCCAAGGAACCGGCATCCAAGCGTCAGCGTGCGATCCGTGCCGCGCACGAGGCGCTGTCGAACCGGGAGCTCGGCAAGGTTGAGCCCGCGCTCCGCGACCTGCTCAACGCGAAGAAGCCGGATGCCGAGGCGTTGTACCTCATGGGCGTCGCGTTCGAGATGGCCCACCGACCGGGTGACGCCGCCAGGTACGCCCGCAAGGCCCTGGACCTCTTCGAGCACGAGGACGCGGTGCTGCTGCTCGCGCGCACGAAGCGGGCGATGGGCGAGACCGACGAGGCGGTCGAGTTGTGCGATCGCGTGATCCGGAAGAACCCGTTCCATCGCGTGGCGAACCTGATCAAGGGCGGCGCGCTGGAGGAAGCGGGACGGTTCGACGAGGCGCGGGGCGTTATCGGGCCGATGCTCGAGCGGGCGCACAAGCAGGGTGTTCCGGCCCAGCCCGCCGAGCGGTACGAGTGGGCGAAGCTGCTGGTGCAGGGGAAGCAATTCGCCGAGGGAATCGCGCTGATCGATGAGTTGCTCGAGGAGACCGACGCGAACGATCTCAAGCGGAACGCGCTGCACCTGCGCGCCAAGGCGTGCGATCGGATGAAGGATTATGACGGCGCGTTCGAATCCGGGCTCCGCGCCAACGAGTTCGGCAAGCTCGACTTTGACCCCGAGCTCTACGAGGAGCAGGTGTCGGTGCTGATCGAGAACTGGTCGCGCGAGAAGATGGAGCGGTTCCCGGTCAGCTCGGTCGACAGCGAAGTGCCGGTGTTCGTGGCGGGGATGCCGCGGAGCGGGACGAGCCTGATCGATCAGATCATTGATGCGCACCCCAAGGCCGCGGGCGTGGGCGAGTTGGGCACGATCCAGCAGTTCGCGCTGCAGGTCGCTTCGGCGTGGGACCCCGAGAAGGAGCCGCCGGCGAGCTTCGGCAAGTTCGACTCGTTCCGCTGGACGCGGGCGGCCAAGGCGTACCTGAAGGACATCCAGAGCCAGGCGCCGACCGCCGAGCGGATCGTCAACAAGGCGCTGGGCAACAACCGGCTCGTCGGCATGATCGCGCGGCTGTTCCCGAAGACCCGCATCATCCACGCGATCCGCGACCCGCGGGATGTCGCGATCAGTTGCTTCATGGGCGGGTTCAACAACCGGCTGCACGCGTGGACCACGCAGATCGACTGGGTCGCCCGCGCGTGGGAGCAGTCGATGCGGATGATGGAGCACTGGAAGAGCGCGCTGGATGTTCCGATTCTGGATGTCCACTACGAGCGGCTGGTGACCGACCCAGAGCGGGAGTTCCCGCGGATCATCGAGTTCCTGGGGCTCGAATGGGACGACGCCTGCCGCGAGTTCCACAAGAGCCGCCGGACGGTACGGACGCTCAGCTACGACCAGGTCAACCGCCCGATCTACGCCACCAGCGCGGGGCGACACGCGAACTACGCGGCGCAGATCGAGGGGATCGAATTCCCCGTCTACGACCCGGCCGGCTGAGTCGGTCCGCGGAATCCGGAGGCGTATCATGCCCGGCCCGACGCGTGGTGGCGTCGGTCGGCCGGGGTGGGACGCTGATGCGGGAGGCACCATGCGCGCGATCGTGACCGGACAAGTCGGGATGGACAAGAAGCCCTACCTCGACGGCGTGGCGAGGCTGGCCGGCTCGCAGGGCGAGCCCCTGAGCGTCTTCCATGTCGGCGACATCATGTACCAGGAAGGACCGGATGTCCGCCCCGGGCAGATCCTCAACCTCCCGCTGAGCCGGCTCAACTCCCTCCGCCGGGCCGCGTTCAAGGACATCATCGCCGACAGCGCCGGCGAGCCCAACATCATCGTCAACACCCACGCGACCTTCCGCTGGCGTCACGGGCTGTTCCCCGCGTTCGACTTCGATCAGGTCTCGAAGATGTCGCCCGATGTCTTCATCTGCCTGGTCGACAACATCGAGGTGGTGCACCACCGCCTGCACTCCGAGCACGAGATCGACGCGACGCTCAAGGACTGCATGGTCTGGCGCGAAGAGGAGATCCTCGCGACCGAATTGATGAGCAAGGCGATCCCCGGGAGCCAGTTCTACATCGTCAGCCGCGGGCGGCACACGGAGACGACCCGCACCATGTTCCGCCTCGTCTGCCGACCCGACATGCGCCGGGTCTACCCCAGCTTCCCGATGAGCCATGTGGTCGACATGCCCGAGGTGCTCGCGGAGATCGACGCGTTCCGGGCCGAACTGGCCGAGCACTTCATCACCTTCGATCCGGGCGATGTCGACGAGAAGCTGCTGCTGGATCGGGCGCTCGAGGCGGCCCGCGAGGGCAAGGAGTTCATCGACCACACGCCGCACTCCTTCGGCGGGTCCAAGACCGCCGAGCCCATCCGCGTGCGCGTCCGCGAGGTGCTGGATATCGCGGGAGACATCGACGGGCAGATCTACATGCGCGACTTCAAGCTCATCGATCAGTCCGACATGATCGTCAGCTATGTGCCCGAGCTCCCGGGCAAGGACGGCAAGGACATCCCGGGCCTCTCCAGCGGCGTGGAGCGCGAGCTCCAGCACGCGTGGGAGCACACCAAGGAGGTCTATGTCGTCTGGAAGCCCAAGAAGGCACCCAGCCCGTTCATCACCGAGACCGCCACCCGCATCTTCTCCAGCACCGCCGAGGCCCTCGAGTACTTCGAGCAGGCGGGCATGTTCGGCGAGAAGAACCTGTTCGGGCACTGAGGCGGGGCTCGGCAGGCGGCAAGCGTCGTGGCCTTCGCTCGCCCAGACCACGGCACCGGCCTTTGATCCCGCCTGCCCATTGCCCATTGCCCATTGCCCATTGCCGATTGCCTTCTGCCTCCCGCACGGCCGTTCTCGGACCCGGGCCCGGGCCAAATCTCGCACCGGCCGTCAAGCCCGCATGAAGAAGCGCGTGGCAGCGTGGGAACCGTCGCGCCCGGATCTTCGGAAGGGCTAAAGTTCCCGCCGAGTCGTGGAGGATGGACGCGAAAGCGTTCGAGAGAGACCGCCGGGTCGAGGACTGACCCGAGCATCGTGGGAGCCGTGGGGACATGAATCAGCAAGTGCAGCAGGTAGGGGCGCGTGGCCGGTGCGCGCAGGTTCTTGGGCTCGTCGCGTCCGTCGGGGTGTTGGCGCAGGCCGCGGGCGCGCAGATCGCGCTGGTCTCCGACACCCGCCGTGTCGAGGCCTTCGCGACCGCGACCGGCGCCAACGGCACGCAGGCCAGCGGGCCCGACGCCGAGTCGCGTCCGGCACCCGCGGCGGACTTCAACGGCAGCGCGCTCGCCAGCGTCGCCCGCTCCGGTGCCGCCGCCGGGGCCTCGGCCGTCCAACTCTCGTCGATCGAGCCGACCGAGATCCAGGCCCAGGGCTCGATCTCGCTCAGCCGGACGGTCAACCCGTCCGCCGGCGGCGTGAGCGCCACCAGTTCGGGGCTCTCGCTGGTGGATCTGTCCTTCAACCTGCCCGAGGGAGCGACGGTCTTCCTGCAGTCGGCGGTCTCGGGCCTGGGCGAGGTGGTGTTCTACTCGCCGCAGGGCCTGGAACTGTTCTCGGGCAGCGGGATCTTCGACGAGACGCTCCCCGCGGGGCGGTATCGGCTGCTCGCCCGGGCCGAGGGCGAACTCGAAGACACCGACGCCGAGGGAGGCGGGTACTCGCTGAGCCTGCGTGCCGCCCCGACGCCCGGGACCTTCACGCTCGCGTCGCTGGGGCTGCTGATCGCGCTCCGCTCGCGACGCCCGCGCTGAGCCACGCCCCGGGGTCGCGTCGGCGGCTCGCCTGAAAGCCCGCGTCCCGCTTGCCCAAGCATGCACCCGGGATGATGGATTTCAACGCCGAAACCTACGAGCCGTACCAGGACCCCTACGCCGAGCCGTGGGAGCGGTCGTACGCGATGTGGATCCACCTCGGATCGCTGATCGCGTTCGCGGCCGTCGTGCTGCCGTCGGCCGGGGTCGGGTTCTTCGTACCCGCGCTGGTGGCGCTGGTGCTGTGGCTCATCCGCCGACACGACTCGCCCTTCATCGACGACCACGGCCGCGAGGCCCTGAACTTCCAGATCAGCCTGTTGATCCTGTTCATCCCCGCGATCGTCGTCGGGGTGCTGCTCTGCGGCGTGGGGGTGCTGGTCACCCTTCCCGGCTGGGCGGTGCTTGGGATCGTCGGCGGCGCGTTCGCCGCGTCGGCGGCCAACCGCGGACGCTACTACCGCTACCCCATGTGCGTCCGATTGCTCGGCTAGGGCGCGATGCCCTCGGGCGGGATGCGTCGGCAGGCGATCACCGAGCCCAGGTAGAACCCCACGCCCGCCAGTTCGCACAGTTCCTCGAGCGCCTGGGCCGGCTCCTCGGCGAACCACCCGCGGAACAGGTCGTCCATCGCCCACCCCATCGCCAGCCCGCCGATCGCGATCGCGAACAACACCGACGCCGGGTGCCGGGCCTTGAGCAGCCGGATGGGGTCCTGCCGGGCGAGATAGATCGGGAGCACCAGCGCGATGCCGATCGCCAGCCCGATCGCCAGCCACATCGACTTGACGCCCAGCGGCACGCTCATGTCCGTCCACCAGTCAAGCCGGTAGCGCACGCCCCACTCGCCGAGCGTCTCGGGATTGAGCTTGATGTGGAGATCGAGTTCGCGGGCGCCCGCCACCGCCCCCAGCACACCGCGCCACGCCGCCGCCGCCCGCGCCCGCCCGGGCGTGGTCAGCGCGACCGCGCCGGCGACGAGCACGCACACGCCCCACAGCCCCAGCTGCGCGTACTCGATCAGCCCGTCCTCGGCCCAGACATGCCCGCCGGTGATCATCCACACCACGCCCGAGATGATCGCCGCCGCCAGCGCGAGCCCGGGTCCGAGGAGCCACCATCGTGCGGGGTGCGGACTCGGGCGGGCGGCGTCGGACGCGCTCTGGATCATCCCGCCAGCGTACCCACGAACCCGATCCGGTGTGCCGGTTCCCCTACACTCCCCCCATGCCGCTGCTGGAAGCGAAGGATCTCCGCAAGGCCTACTCCGGCCGCACCGTCGTCGACGGCGTCTCGTTCCATGTCGAGCAGGCCGAGATCGTCGGGCTCCTCGGACGCAACGGCGCCGGCAAGACCACCAGCTTCCGCATGACCATCGGCATGATCGACGCCGACGGCGGGACGGTCACCTTCGACGGCCGCACCGTCTCCGGGCTGCCCATGTACAAGCGCGCCCGCATGGGCATGGGTTACCTCAGCCAGGAGCCCAGCGTCTTCCAGCGACTCACCTGCGAGCAGAACCTGCTGGCGATCCTCGAGACCCTCCCGCTGACCCGAGGCGAGCGGAAGCAGCGCGCCCGCGACCTGCTCGGGCAGTTCGGGCTCACCCACAAAGCCGGCGACCCCGCCCGCACCTGCTCGGGCGGCGAGCGTCGGAAGCTGGAGATCGCCCGCGCCCTGGTCACCCAGCCCCGGCTGATCCTGATGGACGAGCCGTTCAGCGGCGTCGACCCCATCGCCGTCGAAGACCTCCAGACCGAGATCCGCAAGCTCAGCGAGCGCGGCATCGCGTTCCTCATCACCGACCACAATGTCCAGCAGACTCTCCGCGTCTGCGACCGCGCCTACATCATCGATGCGGGCAAGGTCTTCGCCGAGGGAACCCCCAAGGGCCTCATCAACGACCAGATGGTCCGCCGGGTCTACCTCGGCTCGCTGTTCCGGGGCGACGAGTTCGACGACCTGCCCGAGCGCTCCCTGGCCGACGAACCCGACGAGCGAGCGTCGTCCAAGTCGCCCGCTCCGAAGCCGCCCACCCCGAAGAAGCCAGGTCCGCCCAGGGAAGGAGTCCGCCCGTGAGACACGCCCGCGTGCGCACGCTCGGGATCCTCGTCGGGTCCGCCGCCCTGCTCAGCGGGTGCGTTACCCGCACCAATGATCGCCGGATCGTCGTCACCAGCGACCCCCCCGGCGCGACCGTCTGGCTCAACGATGTCGAGATCGGGCGCACTCCGACCGAAGCCTCGTTCAAGTTCTACGGCACCTACGACCTGCAACTCCGCCTCGACGGGTACCAGCCCGTCCACGAGGGACGCACCGCCCACGCCCCGCTGCACGAGCAGCCCGGGCTCGACCTGATCGCCGCCGCGTGGCCATGGCGGCCCCGGCACGAGGTCACCTGGCACTTCGACCTCGAGCCCACGCCCGAGCGAACCCTCGGCACCGAGGAACTCGAGACGCAACTGATCGAACGCGCCCGGCAGGCGGCCGCAATGGTCGCTGGCGACGCGGATGAACCCGCCGAACCTGGGCAGTCCGGCTCGGAGTCGTCCGACGCGGGCGCACGACCGCGCTAGCTCCGCGACCGAGCCGGGACGCCGACGACCGTCGCGCCGTCCTCCACCGGCTCAACGACCACCGCCCCCGCGCCGACGACACACCCGCTCCCCACCCTGACGCCCGGGAGCACACGCGCCCCCAGCCCGATGAGCGTGTGGTCGCCAACGATCGCCGACCCGCCCAGCACACTGCCCGGCCCGAGATGCGTGTTGGTCCCGATGACACACTCGTGCTCGACGATCGCGCCGGAGTTCACGATCGCGTGCGCGCCGAGGCGGGCGAAGGCGTTGACGATCGCCCCGGGCCCGACCCACCCGCCGCGCCCGATCTCCGCCGACGCCGACACCATCGCCAGCGGATGAACGAGCGCCGGCGCGACGCGGTCGGGTCGCATCGCCTCGAGCAGGCGTCGCCGGGCGTCGAGGTTGCCCAGAGCCAGGATCGCCGCGGCTTCCTGCTCGATCTCCGCGGGGTCGCACGGGCCGAGATGGACCAGCCGCAGGCGCGCGCACGCGTTGCAGGCCCGGTCGTCGTCGAGCACACCTCGGATCTCGTGCCCGAGCAGCCGGGCGGTCTCGGCGAGCATGAGCGCGTGCCCGCCTCCCCCCACCAGCGTGATGGGTCCGCCCTGCTGGAACCAGCGTGGCGCGTCCTCGGCTCTGTCGGTCGCTCCGGGCATGGGCGCATTGTCATCGCCGGCGTCCCGCGCGTCCAGCCGACCCTACCATCGCCCATGGAACGCACCCGCGTCGGCGCCGTCGAGTACCTCAACACGGCTCCGCTCATCGAGGGGCTCGCCCGCGTCGAGGGGCTCGAACTCGTGCCGATGGTGCCCGCGGCGATCGGGCCCGCGCTCGCGGCCGGCGAGATCGATCTCGGGCTCGTCAGCGTCATCGATGTCGCCCGTTCGCCCGAGCCGCTGACCATCCTGCCAGTGGGCATGATCGGGTGCGACGGGCCCACGCTGACGGTGCGTGTCAGCTCGCGCGTGCCGGTGGACCGGATCGAAGCAGTCCACGCCGACACCGAGAGCCACACCTCCGTCGCGCTGTGCCGGATCATCTTCGAGCGCGCGCACGGGCGGCGGGTTTCAATCGAGCCCCTGGACGCCGCGGGAGTCTCGCCCGGGGAACTGCCCGACACCGTGCTGCGCATCGGCGACAAGGTCGTGACGCGGCCGCTCGCGGGCGAGGGTTTCGGGTACGAGCTCGATCTGGGCGAGGCGTGGCACGCATGGACGGGGCTGCCCATGGTTTACGCGGCGTGGGCGTGCCGATCGCAAGCGCTCGACGGCGAGGATCGACTGCGGCTGCAGATGGCGGCCGCGCTGCTCGACCGCCAGCGTCGGCACAACGCGGGTCGGCTCGACTGGATCGCGTCGCGCTGGGCCGCGGCGCGGGGCTGGCCCCTCGACATCGCCCGGGCGTACCTCTCGACGATGCTGCGGTACGACCTCGATGCGCGCGCCCGCGCCGGGCTGGCCCGGTTCCTGGAAGAGTCGGCGGGGCTCGGGTTGGTCGATTCGCCGGCCGTCGCGCTCTGGGACCTTGCCGCGATGGCGGCTCGCTAACCGGAGCCGCGCGATGCCCCCGCTCGCCCGCCTCCGCGTCGCGGCTCTTGCCGAACTTGCCGGACAACTCCGCTTCGCATCGCGCGAGGCGCTGCGGCGAGACCTCGGGCGCGTCGAGCAACTCGCCGATGAGATCGAGCCCGATCGGCTGTACCCGGTCGCGTGGGTGGTCGAGCGGATCACGGGCTACCGACCCGCCGACGACGACGGGACGATGCTGGTGGGCGAGGCGATGCTGGGCGACCTGTCGGCGCTGGTCGAGCGGCTGTGCGACGCGGCGGCGTTGACGCTCGAGGAACTCGGCGAGGTGCTCGATGCCGATGCGCTGGCGGCTCGCTGGGGCGTCAGCCGCAAGACGCTGTCGCGGTACCGTCGCCGGGGGCTGATCGCGCGGCGCGGGCTGGATGCCGAGGGACGCGCAAGGCTGGTCTTCACGCCCGAGGCGGTGGCGCGGTTCGAGTCGACCCAGGCGTCGGCGATTGAGCGCGCGCGGCGGTTCACGCGGATCGACGACGCGACCGAGTCGCGCGTGCTCGAACGCGCCAGGCGCTACGCGGCGGCCGGGCTCGGGCTGAACGAAGCCGCGGCCCGCATCGCGCGGCGGTACGGGCGCAGCCACGAAGCGGTGCGCCTTCTGCTCGCCCGGAGCGACGACGCCGGGGCCCTCTTCGACCGGAGCGGGCCGATGTCCGATCGCGAGCGGGCGCGCGCCTACCGCGCGTGGAAGCGCGGGGCCGGCGCGGCGGAATCGGCAAGGCGGATGTCGCGCCCGGTGTCGGCGGTGCGGCGGGGGATCCACATCCATCGCCTCGCCCGGCTCGAGCGGGCACTGACGGGCGCCGCCGACCCGGCGCGCGACGCCGGGCCGGAACCGACCCGGATCGACCCGGCGGCGGAGGGATCGTCGTTCGGGCGCGCGCTCGGCGCGGATCTGGTCGCGCTGCTCGGCGAGGCGCGCAGTGCCGGCACGCCTGGCGCGGTCCGGGAGCGGCACCTCGATGAACTGTTGCGCGCGTCGTTGACACACGCGCGGCGGACGCTCGGGACGGTCACCCGCGCCACGCCCGAAGCGTCGCGGCTCGACGCGATCGAGACATCGCTCCGACGGGCGAGCCGGGTCAAGACCGAACTGATGCGGATGCAACTGCCGACGCTGGTGCGCACGCTCGAGGCGCGCGTGCACGCGTCGGCGGGAATCGGGAAGCTCGAGTCGTTCTCGCCCGAGTCGGCGTCGTCGCTGGTCGGGGCGGGGCTTTCGGCGCTGTCGTCGGCGGTCGATGAGTTCCGCGCCGGGCGGGGTGGTCGCTTGGCGGCGCGCGCGGGGCTGGCGATCGATCGGGCGGCCGAGCGATGGACACGCGAGCACGCGCGCGATCTGGAGCGGCTGAGCGGGCGGGCGGCGCCGCGCTGGCCCGACACCGTGCCGATGGACGACTGGTCGGTGCGCGCGCACGCGTGGCAGCGATTCCTGGAGTTGCCCGGCGACGCGAGGCGGGTGCTGGAGGGGCTCGATGAGGAACTCCGCGTCTTCGCGGTGCTGCGCTTCGGGTGGGGGGTCGGGGGCGGGTCGGCGGAGTTGCCGCGGACGCTTGAGGAGTGCGCCGCGGTGCTCGGGGCGGCGCGCATCGCGATGCCGAGGCTGGAGCGACGCGTGTTCGCGCAGGTGCGCGAGTTGCGGCGAGGGTAGAAGCCCCGCGGGGGGGGTCAGGCGCGGCTGACCTCGACGGTGCCGTCGGGGCGGTCCTTGATCGCCAGCCCCATCGCCGAGAGCTCGTCGCGGATCGCGTCGGCGGCGGCGAAGTCCTTGCCGGCGCGCGCCTCTTTGCGTGCGCGGAGCTTGGCTTCGATGTCGTCGCTGGGCGAGACGCCCGGGAGGTAGACGCCCAGGGCGGTCTGGGCGGCGTCGGTCTGCTTGAGCGAGAGGACGCCGAGGATGTCGTCGAGGATGGTCATGATCGCGCGATCGGTGCCGGTCGGCTCGGCGATCGATGAGACCCACGCGTTGAGTTCACCGATCGCCCCGGCGATGTTGAGATCGTCGCCGAGCGAGCGCGCGAATGCGTCGAGCACGGGCGCTTCCGGGCGCTCGGCCGGGAGCGTTTCGAGTCGGCCGACTCGGCGCCAGCGCTCGATCATGCGTGCCGAGTCCTTGAGCCCCTGCATGGTGAAGTTCGCGTTGGATCGGTAGTGGGTCTTGATGAGTTCGAGCCGGATCGCGGCCGGGTCGTGGCCCATCTCGATCAACTGGCGGATCGTGTAGAAGTTGCCCTTGCTCTTGGACATCTTCGTGCCGTCGACGAGCAGGAAGCGCGGGTGGAACCAGTGGCGTGCGAAGCGGTCGGCGCCCGTTACGCCGCGGGTCTGGGCGATTTCGCATTCGTGGTGGGGGAAGATGTTGTCCTCGCCGCCGGAGTGGAGGTCGATGGTGTCGCCGGCGTCCATGAGGCGTGCGCGCGCCATCGCCGAGCACTCGATGTGCCAGCCCGGGTATCCCTCGCCGAGGGCTTCGGCGCCCACGCGCGGGCTGGGCCAGCGCATGAGGTGCGAGGCGTCTTCCTTCCAGAGCAGGAAGTCGGCGGGGTGTTTCTTCTGCGATTGGTTCTCGTCGGAGACGCGCCCGCCGGCGCCGGCGCGCAGGTGGTCGAGCGTGTTGCCGCTGAGGACGCCGTAGGGAGCATCACCGGCAAGGCGGTCGTAGGCCTGGACATCAAAGTAGACGGCCCGCGCGCCCGGCTCGCCGGCGGCGTAGGCGAGGCCCTTGTCGGCGAGGGTTTCGATGAGCGCCTTCATGCCCTCGATGTGATCGGTGGCGCGGGGCATGAGCGAGGGGTCCCGCTGCGCTTCGATCGCGACCTTGAGCCCCACGGCGCGGGCATCCTCAAGGAAGCGGGCGGCGTAGAAGGAGGCGATGCCGCGCGGGTCCTTCGGGTCGATGTCGACTCCCTTGGGGAGCGTGCCGGCTTTCTTGGCTTCGAGGAGGCGTCGCTCGGCGGCGGCCATTTTGTCCTCGCCCCCGCCGTCGGCCGAGGCGTCGTCGGTCATGTGCCCGACATCGGTGATGTTCATGACATGCACGACGCGGCGCGGCGAGCCGGCGGGCGCGTTGGCGAGTTCGCAGAGCGGGCTCTCGAGCCAGCGGCGGAGGAGGTCGGCGGCGAGGAAGGCTCGGAAGTTCCCGATGTGCGCATCGTCGTAGACCGTCGGGCCGCAGGTGTAAAAGGTGATCCGCGCGGGGTCGGCGGGGGTGAAGGGCTCGGGCCGATGCGTGAGCGTGTTGTAGAGCGTCAGCGGGGGCATGGGGCGATGGTAGGAGGGGGGCGCATCGTCAGGGCCGGTCGCTCAGGGGAGGCGCTTCGAGCAGGTACCGCTCGGCGAAGTCGGCGATCGAGTCGGCCAGGTCGCGGGCCATCTTGGTCTGGTCGCGCCGGTGGTCGGCCCCGAGTTCGACCTGGATCGCGTCGGCGCCGGGGATCGCGGTGCCGAAGTGGGCGACGATGTACCCGCCGTTGAGGAAGGTCTCACGCCCGAGTTCGCCCGGCTCGGGGTCGGGGATGACGGGGTAGCCGCGGCTCTTGAGTTCGCCGAAGAGGCTGTTCGGGCCGGCGACGGCGTCGATGCCGAAGCGGGCGATGAGGTCGTCGGTGGTACGCCCGGAGCGGGTGCCGCGGACGATCGAATCGCGGTGGCTGGACTGCCCGTGGATATCGATGACGATCGCGATGCCGAAGCGATCGACGCTGTCGCGCACGGCGCGGTCGAGGGCGGCGTGGTAGGCGTCGTAGACTCGCTGCGCGGCGTCGTTCTCGTAGGCTTCAGACGCGTCGCGGTTCGCGTCGGCGTCCTTGCGCGAGAACTGGGCGACGACCAGCGAGGGCTCGCGGCCGAGGCGGTGGATGAGCCGCTGGTAGGTCAGCAGGGCGATCTCGGCGGTGTGCAGGTCGCGGACGGTGACGCCCGAGGTGCGGTCGCTCGATCCCGGGACGCGCACGGTTCCGCCGTGCGGGGCGCTGAGGATGATGGGGAGGTCGCCGAGCTGCGTGGTGAGGAAGCGGTCGGGGTCAAACGGCTCGGCGGGAGGCTCGGCGGCGGGAGCATGGTCGATCGCGGGGGTGCTGTGATCTGGCGGGGGCTGGATCGTGTGCGCGCGGGGGGCGGGGAGCCCCAAGAGCAGGAGCAGAGCGAGCGCGAGCGGGAGCGGTGTCATCGGGGGATGGTACCTTGCGCGCATGCGCACACCAGGACACGGGCGGCGACGCGGGCGGGATCGGCGATCGGGGCTCGGGCGGGTTGCAGGAGTCGGGGCGGCCGCAATCGCGACGCTCGCGGCGCTCGCGGGCGGGTGCGCGGCGACGGCTGAGGGGCCGGCGGATTCGTCGCGCGGCGTGCGCTCGCAAGCCGCGATGCTCGGCCCGTTCGTGATCGTGCTGGGGACGAGTCAGGACGGCGGGACGCCTCAGGCGGGGCGGTTCGACGATCCGCGATGGCAGGACCCGGGGCGTCGTCGGCTGGTCGCGTCGCTGGGGATCGTCGACCCGGCGACGGGCGAGCGGTGGATGATCGACGCGACGCCGGACTTCCGCGAGCAGTTGACGATGCTGGATCGGGCGGCCAGGCGGGGGCGACCGGCCGGCGACCCCGCATCGGGCGGGGAGGCGGCGTTGTCGGGCGTGCTGCTGACGCACGCGCACATCGGGCACTACACCGGGTTGATGTTCCTGGGGCACGAGTCGATGGGCGCGGACAAGGTGCCGGTCTACGCGATGCCGCGGATGGCCGAGTTTCTGCGGGGCAACGGGCCCTGGGATCAGCTCGTGCGCTACGAGAACATCGAGCTGCGCGAGCTGGAGGACGGCGTGGGGGTGGCGCTCAACGGGCGCGTGCGGGTGGTGCCGATCCTCGTGCCGCACCGCCAGGAGTACTCGGAGGTCGTGGGGTTCCGGGTGGAAGGCCCGACGCGGTCGGTGCTGTTCATCCCGGACATCGATTCGTGGGATGAACTCGATGACTGGGGGCGTCCGATCGAGGACCTGATCGCGGGGGTGGATGTCGCGTATCTCGACGGGACATTCTTCGCCGACGGCGAGATCCCGGGGCGGGACATGTCGGGCTTCCCGCACCCTTTCATCGCGCACAGCCTTGAGCGATTCGCGTCGCTGTCGGCGAGCGAGCGGGCGAAGATCCGGTTCATCCACCTCAACCACACGAACCCGGCGCACGAGGCGGGTGCCGCGCGCGACCGCGTGCGGGCGGCGGGGATGAGCGTGGCCGATCAGGGTGAGAGCGCGGGGCTGTAGCGAGCGAAAGCCGGCGCAGGAAAAACGCCGGGCGGGTGCCCGGCGTTGCTGAAGCTTTCATGCGTTGTCGTCGGCGATCGGTCAGCGGCCGATGAGCGTCTTGAGGCGGTTCTGGTTGAGGATGGGGATGGAGGTCGCCTCGGCGCGGGCCTGGAGCTCGTCGTAGCGGTTGACGATCTGGCTCAGGCGGATCCACTCCTGGAGCTGCTCGACGGGGGCCTCGCCCGAGGGGCGCGGCGGGAGGAGCGGGCGCTCGCCGAGGACGAGCATGTCGACATCGCCGGTGAGCTCGTTGACGACGCGACCGTTCCAGTCGCGGATGAGGGCCTCGATGCCGTCGCGCTCGAAGGGGGTGGCCCGCCCGTCGCCGTCGGTGTCGAAGTTGCCGAAGACGAGGAAGGTGTAGACCTTGTTGGGGTCGTAGATGGCGTTGGCGATGACATCGCCGCGGACGACGGGGTTGCCCTGGGTCTCGGTGAGGATGCGGGCGGTCGAGCTGGTCTCGCCGACATTGATGACCTCGATGACGGCCTTGCCGGGCGGATAGTTGCCCTCGGCGTCGGGGCGGAGGGCGGTCGCGTCGGAGTAGACGGCGAAGCTGAGCCCGAGGACGATCTTGTCGCGCCGGCCGCGGTCGATGGTGACCGTCTTCTCGGCGCCGGCGATGCCGATGATGCGGGCGTCGACGAGGGCGAACTCATCCTTGGGGCGGACGAGGTCGGTGCGGCGTTCACGGCGGAGCTGCTGGATCTGCCCCTGGAGCACGAGGTTCTCGTTGCCCAGACGGGTGATCTCGGCCTCGAGGCGGGCCTTGTCGGCCTCGGCATCGGCGCGGATGTCCTCGACGCGGTCGCGCAGGTCCTGCTCGAGCTCCTGCAGGCTCGCGACGGTCTCGGTGACATCGTCGGAGTAGGTGTCGACGGTGGAGCGGTTGTTGCGCTGGGCCTCGCTGAAGACGCGGGCGGCTTCCTGCGCGGACTTCTCGTGCTTGGCGATCTCCTGCTCCTTGGAGGCGATCGTCTGCTGGAGAATGCCGAGCTCGCTCTGCAGGCGGGTGTTCTCGGCCTTCAGCGAGGAGACGGCGCGGAGCAGGGGCGTGCCGGACTCGATGCCGATCTCGCTGATGCGGGAGGCGAGGTTGTCGGCGGTGAGCGCCTCGTTGCCGCTGACCATCCGCATGGTTTCCTGGAGCTGCCCGCTGAGGACGGCGTACGCGCTCTGGTTCCCGCGGACCCAGGTCAGGGCGTCCTCGCGCTGGTTGCCGACGAACTCCTGAAGGTCGCTCTGGGCGGTCTGGGCGTCCGCCTTGAGAGAGTTGACCTGCCCGTAGAACATGAGGGTGAAGACGAGGAAGACCAGGGTCGTCAGACCCAGGATGACCGTCGCGATCCACACGCCGCCGCCGCCGCCTCGAGATGCCATGAGCAGACACTCCCGCGATCCGTGCCCCGCGGAGGGGCCGGACCCGCTTCCAAACCGAGTCTTGCTTGTTGCACCCCGCGACGCCCGGCCGCGAGGCTCCCGCGGCGCCCGAGCCGCGGGGGGATCGCCCGGAGGATAGGTACGCGGCGACCGCCGCGAAAGATCCCTCGGGGGTCCGAGAGCATCCGCGAAGCGGCGGAGTGAGTCAACCCGGTCGCGCCGAACCCGGGGAAGCCGTCGGGCCCGGAGGGTGGGCGCGGTACCCGGGCTGATCCCCGGGGAAAATCCCGGCATCCTTCACGATTCCTTAACAATTGCTACGATGTCTGGTTGGGGATGGGCGAGTGCGGAATGGTGCGGAGCCGAAGGGCTCAAGGAGGCGTGGCGATCGACCTCGACCTGATGGGCAGGGTGCTGGCGGCGGCAACCGAGATGGGGCTCGGCGAGCGGGTGCCCCTCGGACAGGTGGCGCTGCGGCTGGGGCTGGCCGGGCTGATGGGCGCGATCATCGGGGTCGAGCGGTCCATCGCCGACAAGCCGGCCGACGCCCGGACGATGATCCTGATCGCGGTGGGGGCGGCGGCGTTCGCGCTGATGGGCCAGGACCTGATGATGCACGCCCCGGTCAACGACACCATCCGGACCGACTCCACACGCGTGCTGTCGTACATCATCACCGGCGTCGGGTTCCTCGGCGCGGGCGCGATCCTCCACTCCAAGAAATCGGTGCGCGGGCTGACGACGGCGGCGGCGATCTGGGCGGTCGCGGCGCTCGGGGCGGCGTGCGGCGTCGGGTCGTACGCGATCGCGCTGGTGCTCTTCGCGTTCGTCGCGGTCACGATGTGGGGCCCGTGGCTGCTGCATCTCAAGCGCGATGACAACGGGAGCGACGCGGGCGAGGCGGGGCTCGATCCGCCGTAGACTGCGATGATGTTCGAGGAACTCTCCACGATGGAGATGGTGCTGCGCGGGGCGCTGGCGAGCGTGCTGGGCGGCGCGATCGGGTGGAACCGCGAGCTGCGCAACAAAGCCGCGGGCCTGCGGACGATGATGCTGGTCGCGCTCGGCTCGGCGGGCGCGATGATGGCGGTGGTCGAAGTCGTCGCGCTGGCGGGTGCGAACGAGGAGATCCAGCTCGATCCGCTGCGCGTGATCAGCGGCATCATCGGCGGGATCGGGTTCCTCGGCGCGGGGTCGATCATCCAGAGCCGGGGATCGGTGCGCGGCTTGACGACCGCGGCGACCATCTGGGCGGCCGCATGCATCGGCATCGCCTGCGGGCTGGGGATCTACCGGCTCGCGCTGGTGCTCACCGGCTTTGTGCTGGTGACGCTGATCGCGGTGACGGCATTGAAAGGCGACATCCTGCCGGACAAGAACGGCGGCGACGATGACACGGATTGAACCCGGTACGGGTCGCGCTGTTCCGGCAAGACCGTTCAGGCTTCGAGCCGTGCGATGCGGACAACGATGTCGCTGCCGTAGGGATAGCCGGTCGTGTGAACGACCAGCGAGCCATCGGGCTTGCGTTCGAGCTTGAGGGCTTCGTCGTTGTCGAGCCAGCGGGCGCGGGTGAAGCGTTCGGGGATGCCGGCGAAGGTGCGCGGCCCGGGGCCGCGCGGGCCTTCCTCGGGCCAGCGTTCAGCGGTCGGGGTGAGCGAATAGACAAAGAGGTCGAGGGACTCGGCGCGGTCGAGAGGCTCCGACGCGAGGCCGAAGTCGCGGCCCTCGCCGGCGATGCCGCAGGGGCGGGCGTCGTAGATCGAGCAGGCGTCGCCGCCGTGGAGCCGGACCCAGTCGCCGACGCGGGCGAGGGCGGCGCGTTCGTAGTCGGGGAGTTTGCCTTCGGCGGTCGGGCCGACATTGAGGAGCAGGTTCGCGCCGGCACCTCGGCAGACGGCGAGCAGTTCGATGATCTGCGCGGGGCTGAAGAGGTTGAAGTCGTGCGCGCCGATGCCCCAGTGGCGATTGAAGGTTCGGCACATCTCGCCGGCGACATGCTTGGGCCAGCCGCGGCGGTCGAGGGGGTGCGGCTCGGACTGCTCGAAGGTGGTCGCGTCGATCTCGGGATGACCGAGCGCGCCCTCGTTGCCCATGCCGACATTGTTGATGATCATCGCCTCGGGCTGGTGCTTCCGGATGACGGCGTAGAGCTTGTCTTCCTGCCAGTCGGCGTTGGGGCGCGACCAGTTGCCGTCGAACCAGAATCCGCCCATGGTGCCGTAGCGTGTGCAGAGGAGCTCGATCGCGGCGCGCAGGTACTGGAGGTACGCGTCGAAGTCGTCGTTGAAGCGGTCGTCGGACCAGTCGAGGGTCGTGCAGTAGAGCATCGGCAGGATGCCCTCGGCGCGGCAGCCCTCGCAGAAATCGAGGACAAGGTCGCGGTTGGCGGGCGTGTGGGTGACATCGAAGCGAGAGAGCCCGCGGGTGTCGTAGAGGCTGAACCCGTCGTGGTGGCGGCTGGTGAGGGTGGCGTAGCGCATGCCGGCGGACTTGCAGGTGCGTGCGATGGCGCGGCCGTTGAAGTCGGCGGCGGTGAACGAGTCCATGAGCTTCATGTACTCGTCGCGCGGGATGCGGAAGTTGTGCATCGCCCATTCGCCCTTGCCGATCTGCGCGTAGAGCCCCCAGTGCAGAAACATGCCGAAGGCGAGGGATTCGAAGCGCGCGACGCGGGGCAGGGGTGTGGGCAGGTCGCCGGGTTGGGCGTGTGATGGTGTTGGGATCGTTGACGCGGCGCGGGCATCGCCCGCGTGGATCATGCGCCAGGCGGCGGGGGTGGCGGCTCCGGCGGAGACGATCTTGAGCGCGTCGCGGCGGTTCATGGGGACCTCCTCAGCGGAGCAGGGTACCGAAGGGGGTACACCACGGAGACACGGAGGGCACGGAGGGGGCACCAAGGGTGAAGAGAGGGCCTCTGAGTCCACTCACTTTGCTCGGTGCCCGGCTCCGTGAACTGCGTGCCTCCGTGGTGGGTCTTTCTCCGTCTTGATCCGGTCAGACCCGCGGCTCGGAGTCGCCGAGTTGTTTCAGTTCGTCGGCGTACTGCTCGCGCAGAGGTTCGATCACTTCCCGCACGAAGCGCTCGGTCTGCTCGACGCTGCGCCCGATGTACTTCATCGGGTCGAGGAGTTGGTCCTCGGTGAGCAGGTGGTGGACGCTCTCGAACGCGGGGTCGTTGCGGAGGCGTTCGATGAGATCGTTGTCGAGCCCTTCCTGCTTGACGCGGCGGCCGGCTTCCATGGAATGGACGCGGATGCGCTCGTGGAGGTCCTGGCGATCGCCTCCCCGCTTGACCGCTTCCATCAGGATGTTCTCGGTCGCGAGGAAGGGGAGCTCGGCCATGAGGTTCCGGCGGACCATCGCCTCGTTGACAATCAGGCCGCTGGCAACGTTGTGCATGAGGTCGAGCGCGCCGTCGAGGGCGAGGAAAGCCTCGGGCAGCGACAGGCGGCGGTTGGACGAGTCATCGAGCGTGCGTTCGAGCCACTGCGTCGCGGCGGTGTCGTAGGCGTTGCCGACGAGGTTCATGACGAAGCGCGTCAGGCCGCAGATGCGCTCGCAGCGCATGGGATTGCGCTTGTAGGGCATGGCGGACGAGCCGATCTGGGAGCTGCCGAAGGGCTCGTCGATTTCCTTGCGGTTGGAGAGGAGGCGGATGTCGGTGGCGATTTTGTGGAGGACGGCGGCGGTCGAAGCGAGGTCGGAGATCAGGAACGCGTCTTCGGCGCGCGGATAGGTCTGCCCGGTGATGGAGTGGTTGAGCACATCGCCGAGTTTCGGGCGACTGCCAGCATGCCGTCCCGTGAACCGGGCGAAGCGTGACATGAACTCGGCTTCGAACTTGTCGGTCTTGGAGTCGCTGCCAAAGAGCGTCAGGAACGACGCCTGTGTTCCCGTGGCGCCTTTCATCCCGCGCGGCTTGAGCACCCATGTCTCCCGGCGCAGGCGTTCGATGCAGAGCGAGAGGTCGTAGCTCCACATCGCGGCGCGGCGGCCGACTGTCACCGGCTGCGCGGATTGATAGTGCGTGAAGCCGAGTGTGGGAATCGACTTCCGATCCTGCGCGAAAGTTGCCAAGGACACGATGCATCGACAAAGCTTGCCGCAGATGTGCCGCAGCGCATCGGTGATGACGGCGGCGTCCGCATTGCACACCACATCCTGACTCGTACACCCCAGATGAATGATCGGCTTCGCCTTCGGGCACTGCTCGCCGAGGCAGTGCACGTGGGCCATCACATCGTGGCGGAGTTCGCGTTCAAGTTCGCTCGCTCGGGCGAGTTCCTCGTCGGTGATGCCGCGTTCGACGACGGCTTTGAGTTCCGATATCTGCTCGTCGGAGATGTCGAGCCCGCAGGCCTGCTGAGCCTCGGCGACAGCGAGCCAGATGCGGCGCCAGGTGTTGAACTTGTGCCTGTGCGACCACAGCCGCAGCATCTCGGGCGAGGCGTTCCGCGCCGCGAGAGGGCTGGTGTAGGTGTCGTGGGGGCTGTCGTGAGGATTCGGGGGGTGGACGCCGGAATCGGAACCGTTGGTCATGTTTCTAGCGTAGGGAATGACGGGGACCGACCGCCGCGGGCACGGCGGGGTCCCGGGAGCCGACCGGCGGGCCGCACCCGTGCCGATAGGATGGATCGGCAGCCCTCGCCGGACACCGCCGGCTCTTCGAGCACTCCCGGACCGACCTCCGCCCCTCCCGCCGGGCACGCGGCGGCGACGATTCCATGGCCACCAACCGCTCATCCCGCACGCCCGAGCAGCGCGACGCCGACGACGCACGCGAGCTGGAACTCGTCGCGCGGATCCGCCGCGGCGACCCGGACGCGTGGGCCGAACTGCTCGAGGGCTACCAGGATCGGCTGCACGCGGTCTGCTTCCGGATGGTCCACCACCGCGAACTGGCGGCCGACCTGACCCAGGACGCGATGGTCAAGATCATCCAGGGGCTCGAAACCTACGACGGCCGCTCGAAACTCAGCACCTGGATGATCCGGGTGACCATGAATGTCTGCCTCAGCAAGCTCCGGTCCGAGAAGCTGCGAAGGCACGCGAGCATCGACGGGATGCGCGAGCGGCCCGGGGGCGACCGCTTCGGCGAGCCGTTCGAGCAGAGCCGGGAACCCTCGGCCGCGTCGGGCGTCGAAGACAAGGACCGCCAGCAACGGCTGGCGGAGGCTCTGGGGCGACTCAGCCCCGAACAACGGGCGATCCTGATTCTCCGGGACGCTCGCGGCTTGGACTATGAACAGATCGCCGAGGTCATGGACCTCGCCCTCGGAACCGTCAAGAGCCGGCTGTTCCGGGCTCGGGCGGCTCTGCGGGAGGCGATCGAGGCCCTGGAAGCAGGGCCAGAGGATCGGGATCCGTCGGCGGGATCATCGGCCGAGTGGGCCGCGCTGGTGGACCGGAACGACGCCCGGGAAGGCGGGCGATAAGAGCCCGCGAATCGGGCCGGGGAACCATGAAACAGCCGGTCGGGTCCGGCGTCTGACGGAAACGACGGGGGGGCACGGGAACAGGCGGGCCAACGGATGCCCGGATCGGGTCCTCGAGCGAGTCATGAGCAACGAGCGCACCAACCGACCGATCGACGAGGCCGAACTGCTCGGCTGGATCGAGAACGACCTGCCGAGCGAGGAGCATCGGCGGGTGTCGCTGGCGCTCTCCCGGCACCCCGAACTCCGCGACCGCGTCGAGCAGATGCGGGCCGATCGCCAGGCGCTGCGGCTGCTGCCCGACGAGCCCGCCCCGCCCGGGCTGCTCGAGGGGGTCGCCGACTTGCTCGAGCGTGAGCTCCTGGTCAGCTTCGACGCGGGCCCGGCGGATGACCTCCGGCTTGTCAGCGGCTCCGAGGAAGCGTCGCGCGGCTGGCTCTCGCCGTTGGTCGGCGAGCGGGCCGGGCGCCGGCTCGGGCTCGCGGCGGCGGTGCTGCTGATGGTCGGCGGGCTCGGGTATCTCGGGATCGTGATGGTCCAGCAGGCGGGCGGGCCGCCGCCGGCGCTCCCGACCGAATCGAGCGGCGTGACGGGGCGGGGCATCGCCCACCACGAGGCGGGCCCCGGCGGCAACCCCGACGACGCTCGCATCGCCGAGGCGTCGCGCATCGAATCAACCGGCTCGCCGGGCGCGACGCGATTGGCGTCGGGTGAAACGCTCGGCCCGCCGGAACCCACGGCCGAACTGCTCGCGATGGAGTCGGCCGAGCCCGGCGAAGCCGCGGCGTCGGTGTTCGAGGAGATCGATGCCGATCGGGCGCTGGCGCTGGCGCGCGAGGGTCGGCTGATCATCCGCGTGCGCACGACGATGCCCGAGCAGACGCTCGCGTGGCTCGACCGCGTGGCGCGCACGGGCGAGGGCGTGCGGCGCGACCAGGCGCTCGCCTCGCGCCTCGCGTCGGTCATCGAGCCGACGCCGATCGAGTGGTACCCCAGCCGCGACCTGCCGCCGATGATCTACGCCAACGGCGGTGAGGAATTGCCGGGAAGCGGGATCGACCGCGAGGCGCTGGGGATGGGCCCGCTCGGGCCGCCTCGCATCGCCGAGATCGTGCTGAGCGAACTGGAACTCGATGCGCGCGCGCTCGAGCGGGCGCGGTCGGCGCTGTCGCGTCAGCCCGGGCAGTCGGCGGTGTTCGGGGAATCGCCCGAGCCGATGGGCGAGCGCGTGATCGACTCGCCGCGCGGCGTGCTGTGGTGGTTGGGCGGGGCCGAGGAATGGCTCCCCCGCACCCGCGTGCCGATCGTGGTGGAAACCCGACGCTGAGGCCCAAGGCGCGACGCTGAGGGTTGAAACGCGGCGCTGAGCACTTGTCTGCATCGTTGAGCGCACGGGCCGTGTCACTATGTTCCACGTGGAACACGATCGCGGTTTGTGCGCGCCGCGGCGATGGCGTCACACCACGATGTTGACCATCTTGCCGGGGACGGCGATGACCTTGCGCACCGTCTGCCCCGCGATGAGTTCCTGCACCTTGTCGTCGGCCAGGGCGAGTTGCTCCAGGTCGTTCGCGGATGCGTCGGCCGGGGCGGTGATGCGGTGGCGCACTTTGCCCCTGATCTGCACGGGAATCTCGACCTCGTCGTCTACGAGCAGCGCCGCGTCGATCTCGGGCCATGGCCGCTGACAGACGAAGCCGGGTTGCCCGAGCCTCGACCAGAGTTCCTGCGCCAGGTGCGGCGCGAAGGGCGAGAGCATCGTGGCGAAGCGCGAGGCCTGGTCGCGCGTCAGGCGGGTGTCGTTCTTCTCGCGGGCGGCGGTGCCGGCGTTGACGAACTCGATCATCGCCGCGATCGCGGTGTTGAACCCCAGCCGCTCGATGTCGCCCGCGACCTTGTCGATCGTGCGGTGGAGGAGTTTCTCGAGGTCGGCATCGGGCGCGTCTCCCGTGACCGCGTCGCCCGTCCGGTCGTCGATGATCAGGCGCCAGGCGCGCTGGCAGAACCGGAACAACCCGGCGATGTCGCGGGTGTTCCAGGGCTTGGTCGCCTCGAGCGGGCCCATGTACATCTCGTAGAGGCGGAAGGTGTCGGCCCCGTAGTCGGCGATGACCTCGTCTGGGTTGACGACATTCTTGAGGCTCTTGCTCATCTTCGCGACGATGCGCGTCACGCGCTGCCCGGTGGCCCGCTCAATGAACTCGTCCTCGCTCTTCTCGTCGACCTCGTCGACGGGCACGAGCGACTTGTCGGGCCGCTGGAACGCGTGCGAGAGGATCATGCCCTGGTGGAAGAGTTTGCGGTAGGGCTCGTCGGTCGAGACATGCCCCAGGTCGTGGAGCACCTTGTGCCAGAAGCGGGCGTAGAGCAGGTGGAGGACCGCGTGCTCGGAGCCGCCGATGTAGAGATCGACGCCGCCGCTCATCCAGTACGACTCGGCGTCGCGTGACGCGAAGGCTTCATTGTTGCCCGCGTCGGTGTATCGGAGGTGGTACCAGCACGAGCCCGCCCAGCCGGGCATGGTGTTGGCTTCGCGCACCACCGGCGTCTGCGGGTCGAGGGTGGGCACGCCCGCCTCGCCGGCGGTGGTGCGGAGCCAGTCGGTCGCCTTGGCGAGCAGGGGTTGGGGGTCGTCGCTCTCGATCGGCTGGTAGTCGGCCAGCGGTGGGAGCGTCACGGGCAGCGATTCCTCCGACACCGCGTGGTGATTGCCCTCGGCGTCGAAGACGATCGGGAACGGCTCGCCCCAGTAGCGCTGCCGGCTGAACAGCCAGTCGCGCAGGCGGTAGTTCGTCTGCTTCCGCCCGCGCCCGGACTTCTCGAGCCACGCGATCGTGCGTGCGATCGCGTCGGTCTTGCTGAGCCCGTTGAGATCGACCTCGTCGTTGGCGCTGTTGGCCGCGAGCCCGGATTCCGAGAGCGCCGTGCCCGCGAGTCGATGGAAGCTTGCCGCCTCGAAGCGCTCGGCGAGGTCCTCGAGCCGGTGGAGCTTCATCTGCTCGAACACATCGTACCAGACGATCCGCCCGAGCCCGCGGCGCGTGCCGACCGACTCGGGTTCGTTCGTCGGGGATTCGCCCGGATCGACCGACACCGACGAGCCCTCGTCGGACTCGGCCCGCTGCGTGCGCACGGTCTCGAGCGCATCGGCAAAGCCCGCGAGGGCGACGCCGCGGCTGGCGACGAGCGCGAGGAAGTCGGCCAGCAGGCCCGCCCATTTTTCGGGCCTGCGCTCGGCCGCGCTGGCGTTCTGGCAGAACCACCGCATCGCCAGTTGCGGGCGCGTGTAGACCACATCGCGGATGGGGAGCCCGAACTTCTCGGCGAACTCGAAGTCGCGCTCGTCGTGCGCGGGGACGGCCATGATCGCGCCGAAGCCGTAGCCCATGAGCACATAGTCGGCCGTCCAGATCGGGATGCGCCCGCCGGTGGCCGGGTTGACCGCGTAGGCGCCGGTGAAGACGCCGGTCTTCTCCTTGCTCTCCTGGCGTTCGACATCCGAGCGGTTGCGGGCCTGCTCGGCGTAGGCGCGCAGGGCGGTGACATCGGTCTCGGGCTGCGGGTCGGTGAGCACCGCGTCAACGAGCGGGTGCTCGGGCGCGACGACCATGAAGGTCGCGCCGAAGATGGTGTCGGGGCGTGTGGTGTAGACACGGAGGACGGTGCGCCCCTCGGGCCCGTCGAGATCGAGGGACAGATCGAGGTCGAAGTCGATCTCGGCACCGGTGCTGCGTCCGATCCATTCGCGCTGCATGGTGCGGGTGGACTCGGGCCAGTCGAGGCCCTCGAGCCCTTCGATGAGCCGATCGCCGTAGCGCGTGATGCGGAAGAGCCACTGGCGGAGGGGCTTGCGGAAGACGGGGAACCCGCCGCGTTCGCTCTTGCCGTCGATGACCTCTTCGTTGGCGAGCGCCGTGCCGAGCTTGGGGCACCAGTTGACGGTCGACTCGTCGATGTACGCGAGGCGCTGGTTGTCGATGACGCGTCGGCGTTCGTCCTGGGTCAGTTCGTGCCACTGGCGCACGCCGACCGGCTCGCCCTCGATGGGTCCGAGGCTCGAGCGATCATCGAGGAAGACGGGCTCGCCCGAGAAGTTGACGCCCATGATGCCGCGCTCGAGGGCCGCCTCCAACTCGGCGATGGGGCGGGCGGCGTTGGCGCGCGGGTCGAACCAGCTCTGGTAGATCTTCAGGAAGATCCACTGCGTCCAGCGGTAGTAATCCTGGTCGATGGTCGCGAACTCGCGTGACCAGTCGTAGCTGAACCCGAAGCGCTGGAGCTGGCGGCGGAAGTTGTCGATCGCCTTGCGTGTCGTTTCGGCCGGGTGGACGCCGGTCTGGATCGCGTACTGCTCGGCCGGGAGCCCGAACGCATCCCAGCCCATCGGGTGCAGCACATTGAACCCCTTCATCCGCTTGTATCGGCAGATGATGTCCGTCGCGGTGTACCCCTCGGGGTGCCCCACATGCAGCCCCGCGCCCGACGGATAGGGGAACATGTCCAGGCAGTAGAACTTCGGCTTGCCCGCGTCGAAGCCCGGCTCGCCCGGGTTGGGCTGTTTGAAGACCTCGGCTTCGCGCCACGCGGCCTGCCAGCGGGTCTCGATCTCGCCGGCGCGGTCGGCGGTGTAGCGGAAGTCGGCTTCGGGTGAGCGCGAAGCGGACTGGGTGTCGGGCTGCTCGGGCATGGTCGGGTTCCTGTCGTCGTTCGGCGGGCCGGGTGATCGGCGGGTTCGAGGCACGAGCGCGGGCGCTTCCAAAACCGAAGCGACCCCGCGGCAGCGGGGTCGGCGATCGATCAGAGCCGGGCGCACCGCTACCGCGCGTCTGGATCATTCCGAAGCGGCGAGATGGCACTCCCGGTCGGGCTCATGCGGGGAGTATACCCGCCGCGATCGTCGAGCCGGGTCGGACGCATGCGGAAAATCGGAAAGAGCGTCGTCGGACGCGTCGGTGTTGGGAACATCGGTCATGCGTTCGATGGTAGGGGATCGTGCGGCCCGGCCC
>JBICIG010000059.1:0-50794 GCA_043101605.1 Phycisphaerales bacterium JB037 | reverse complement strand
TGCTCTTCCGATCTGGCCGCAACCATGGTTTCCCCCGGGATGTTGCGGGGTCGGGGCGGAGGGGATCGTGGGCGGGGGTGAAATTGTTAGTGATTCCTTGCAAAGAACGCCACGGGTATCGCTTGTTGCGATATACTCGGTTCGATCGAGGAGGCCCTCGGGTGTGTGCGTGAGTTTGTTCGGGTGGATTCCCGCCCGACGACTCTTGTTCGGAACCCCATCAGGCCGATGCGATCGGGTATACGGTTCGACCCGCTGCGTAGGACCGAACCCCGGCCCCTGTCAGGTATGGGACCGGGTTCAGACAGGTCCGGCGGGATGGTGCATCAGTTTCACGAAGTAAGGGGCAGATCCATGCTGAAGAAGACTCTCGCCGGTTTGTTCATCGCGTCGCTCGCGCTCACCATGACCGCCTGCGGCGGCGACGACAAGAAGGACGACAAGAAGACCGAGGCGAAGACCGAGAACAAGGCTGACGAGGGCAAGTAAGTCCTCTCTCCGGAACTCGGATTCTGCCTGGCTTGATCGCCGCGCTTGCAAAGGCGGCGGCGGTCAAGCCCCAGGAATCAACGACAGGGCCGCCCGATGGGCGGCCTTGTTCGTTTCTGGCTTGGCGCTTCGGGACGGCGCTTCCGCGAAGGCGCGGTGCGTGACAACGGGCGCCACGATCGGTCACAGGTCGGCGGGGACGGGTCGCGGGGTGTAGTGCATGAGGATGACCGCGTGGACGGGGCGCGTGCCGCGCCGCCCGGGGACGATGCGCTGAGCGGTGAAGCCGGCGCCTTCGGCGGGTGAGAAGCGGACGACGACGCCGTCGTGATGCGGGTAGTTGGAGTCGTAGACGCGGATGTCGACCGAGCCGTCGGGGCGGTCGACGGCGTTGTAGCCGAGGACCTGGTGGTTCTCCCACAGGGCGGCGTTTTCCCACGCGGGGCGGTAGATCAGGCAGAGGGGCGCGGGCTCGCCGACGGCGAGGCGGTCGCGGATGCGGGCGAGTTGGTCGGCGTTGGCGGCGTGGGCCGAGGGCTCGGTCATGGTGACGAAGCGGGCGATGCGCAGCCCGTTCCACCCCCACCACCCGAGCGAGGCGGACTGGCGCTGGTAGATCCAGGAGTGCTGAGGGGTGCCTCGTGCGGGAGCGGTGGTGTTGTCGGGGAGGGGAGCGCCGGCGAGGTAGGCATCGGCGGCGGTCATGGCCATCCCGCCGCAGAGCCCATAGCTGCCCGAACCCGGGAAGAGGTTCGACATACCGCCGAGATCGACGGCGGGCCCGGTGAAGTGGTTGACGAAGTGGAAGCCGTGCTGGCTGGGTCGAAAGTCGCGGATGTCGGGGCGAGTCGGCGGGTCGGCCGCGGCGGGGAGGGCGAGGAGGGCGCAGGCGAGTATTCGTGTGAGCATCAGGAGCAGTATCGCCCGCGGCGGGGTCGGGGTTCAAGTGATCGATCGGGAACGGGAGCGTGCGCGCGAAGAAGGCCCCGGGTTGACGGGGCCTTCCTCGTGATGGAGCGCCCCTGAGGGGCGTGGCTCGGAGCGCCGGCTGTTTGGGGGGACCGACGCTCCGGGATGAGGTCAGCGGTCGCCCAGGACGACGCGGACGCGGTTGGCGCCCGGTTCGGCGACGAGGCGGGTGGCGCCGGCACCGGCGTCGCGCTTGGCGGCCTGGACCGCGACGGGACCGGGGCGGATGCCATCGAAGCGGAACTGGCCCTGGTCGTTGGTGGTGGTGCGTGCGATGACGCGGCCGTTGGGACGGACGAGTCGGACGACGGCGTCGGGCACGGGACGGCCGTTGTCGGTGAGGACGACGCCGCCGACGAGAGCCGGGCGGACGGGGGACTCGGGGCCGTCGGCGCGGGCGGCACTGGGCATGAGGAAGAACGCGGCGGCGAGCGCGATCGCGAGCGCACCGATGACCTTCAGCGAAGCAGCCTTCATCTGATACCTCCGTTTGCTGGGTGTGGATGATCGTCCCGGGCGCGGCCGGGCGTGGTTCGATGGAGCGGGCCCTTCCATCCGACCCTGCGGGGTCGGAGTGAGGAACGCGGGAGGTTGCGGGGGGATTGCGGAGACGCGGAGAAATTCCGCGCGGTCAGTCGGATTCGGTTGCGGCCGATGCGCGATTCGGGTGGAGATTCTCGCCGCAGAGTTTGCAGAAGCGTGCGTCGGGCTCGTGCCCGGCGTGCCCGCAGGCGGGGCAGGCCTGGGTGGAGACGGACTTGCGGGCGCGGGCGCGGGTGACCTCGGCGATCTCGACCGAGACGATGCCGGTTGGGACGGCGATGATGCCGTAGCCCATGATCATGACGAGGCTGGCGAAGGCCTGGCCGAGGGGTGTCTGGGGGGTGATGTCGCCGAAGCCGACGGTGGTGAGGGTGACGATCGCCCAGTAGACGCTGCGCGGGATGCTGGTAAAGCCGGCGTCGGCGCCCTCGATGAGATACATCATGGCGCCGATGATGAAGACCATCGTGAGGACGGCGAAGAGGAAGACGGTGATCTTGGGTCGCGAGGCGCGGAGGGCGATGAGGAGGATGCGCGATTCGTCGAGGTAGCGCGCGAGTTTGAGGACGCGGAAGATTCGGAGCAGGCGGAGGGCGCGGATGACGATGAGCGACTGGGCGCCGGGGAGGAGCAGGCTGAGGTAGGTGGGGATGATCGCCAGGAGGTCGATGACGCCGAAGAAACTGCGGGCGTAGCGCAAGGGGCGTCGGACGGAGATGAGCCGGACGAGGTACTCGAGGGTGAAGAGGATGGTGAAGAACCACTCGAGGGTGACGAGGACCGAGCCGTAGCGGGCGCGGATGGAGGTGACCGATTCGAGGCTGACGGCCAGGACGCTCAGGACAATGGCCCAGAGAAGGGCGACATCGAACGCGCGGCCGATGCGTGTGTCGGCTTCGAAGATGACCTCGTGGAGTTTCTCCCGCCACGGCGCGAGGACGGGCGGGTCCTTCTCGCTCATGGCGCGAGTCTAGTGGGTTGGTGCGCGGGTGGGGTGTGGGCGGCGTGCGCGCGAGGTCAGGGCACGGCTTGCCCTTCGGGGTCAAGCCTTGGCACCTGGAGGGGTTGGCGCGCGGGGATCAGGCCTGTTCGGTGAAGGTGGCGCCGGGCATGGCGGCGAAGGTGACGAAGTCGCCGACGGCGAAGTCGTCGACGGTCTGTCCCGGGGCGGTGGGCGTGGTGTGGATGGGCATGCCGGCATTGATGATGAGGGTGCCGTCCTCGATCGCGACGATGGTGCCCTGAACGCGTCGGGGCGAGCCGTAGATCGGCTCGACATACCGCCCGCCGGTGCCGACGCGGTCGATGCGTCGGGCCTCGACGCGGATGGTGCCCAGGACGCGCTTGCCGACCTCGGCGTGGACGGGTCCGGTGGGCCTGAGGTGGAGTTGGTAGTCGGTGTTGGGGAACTCGATGACGACCGACTCGGGGCGGCCGGCGACGGTGGGACCCTTCTCGGCGAGGACGCCTCGGGCGATGGTCGGCGCGAGCTTGGAAATCGGGTGGGGCTCGATCATGCGGCAAGCGTAGCCGGGTGGATGCTCGGCGTGGGCGGGCGGGGGGGGATGGCGGGGGCGGTGATCAGACCGGAGCGGGCGCGAGGCCCAGGAAGTTGGCGAGCATCTTCGGGCCGTCCTCGGTCATGAAGCTCTCGGGGTGGAACTGGACGCCCTCGAGGGGGGCCTTGTCGGGGTCGGCCCAGACGCGGCGGAGCCCCATGACGACGCGGATGGTCGAGGCGGGGGCGTGGTCGTCGACGGCGTCGGGCCCGGGGCCGGGCGTGGAAACGACCTCGCCGGGCTCGTCGGTCCAGGCGGAGATCTCCCAGCCGTCGTGTCCGGGCTCGGGGGGCGGGGGGATGGAGTCGGCGAGGATGACCAGGGAGTGGTAGCGGGTGGCGGTGGTCGGGCTGGGGATGCCGGCGAAGACGCCGCGGGAATCGTGGTGGATAGGGCTGGTCTTGCCGTGGACGGGGACGCGGTGTCTGGCGACGGTCATGCCGTGGAGGTCGCCGATGCACTGGTGCCCGAGGCAGACGCCGAGGATTGGGATGCGGCCGGCGAAGCGCTCGATCATGGCGCTGGAGACGCCGGCTTCGGCGGGGGTGCAGGGGCCGGGGGAGATGATCAGGCGTGTGGGGGGCGAGCCGTGGTTGATGGTCTCGACATCGTCGGGGGTGACGGCGTCGTTGCGGACGACGACGAGGTCCTCGCCGACGCGGAGGGAGGGATCGAGCTCGCCCAGGCGCTGGACGAGGTTCCAGGTGAAGGAGTCGTAGTTGTCGACGAGCAGGATCATGCCGAGAGGTTAGGGTGGCTGCACGCGGGCCGGCGTGTCGTGCCCGGTACGGAGCGTGCGCACGCATGGGGGCGTAACGCGGCACCCGGGGCGGGCGCGGCGAGAAGGGAGCGGACCATGGGGCAGGCCGAGCAGCGCGGCGTGGGCGGGAAGATCCTGCGAGCGATCGGCGCGAACATCCTCGTCGCGGCGATCATCGTGACGGTGCTGCTGGTGGCGCGGGCGACGGTGTGGCCCCGCGTGCCTCAGCCCGAGCAGACGATCGAGATCCCGTCGGGTCGGGCGTACATCGTGGACTATGAGTTCTCGGTGGCGGCGCGGAAGATGGTCGCGCAGATCGAGGTCGAGACGGGCAACGCGGTCGAGGCTGGCTGGGTCTCGGTGGACCGCATCCCGCTGAGCCCGAGCGGCAGCCCGATGATCATCCCGGGCGTGTTCGATCTGCAGTCGCTGTCGGAGAAAGGGTCGTACGAGCCGCTGCTGGTCGAGGGCGATTCGAAGGCGTACCTGCCGACCTCGGGCAAGTGGGCGCTGGTTCTGATCCCGGTGGATGGGAAGCCGGCGCGGGTGACCTACTCGCTCAAGGCGTACTTCCGTTTGTGAGCGGGCGTATCAGGCGGCTTCGTCGCGGGTGCCGGCGACGCCGTCGCGGGTGACATAGAAGAACTCGTCGGTGATGGGGTAGGGGAGGCGTTCGAAGTCCTGGAGGACGCGTTCGTGGAGGCGTTCGACGAAGGGGTGAGGCCCGGTGGAGAGGGCGACGAACATGTCGCGCGCCGGGGTGGCGACGAGGAAGTCGCCGCCGAGCTGGGGGGCGAGCCGGAAGTAGAGGTCGTTGAGGAGGAGGCGGGCGGCGTCGTAGCCGTCCTGCTCTGAGACGATGGCGGCGCGGCCGCCTTCCTTGGATTCGACGAGGCGGATCTCGATGCCCGGGGTGTAGCCCTGGAGGTTCTCGCGAGCGATGAGCTCGAGTTCCTCGGGGGTGATGCCCCACTTGATGACCTGCTCGGTGGTGATGGAGACGGTCATCTGGGGGAGGTCGGTGACGAAGACGACGACGGTGCCGTTGACGAAGGGGACATGGGCGACGAGCTCGCGGTTGAGTTGCTGGAAGATGGACTCGGGCTGGATGCGAGGCATGATGCGGGGGCGTGCGAGTTCGAAGGGGACATCGGTCATGTGGAGCGCATCGGTGGCGAACATCTGTTCGAGATAGTGCTCGGCGATCTCAAGCCCGCGCTCGGGATCCTGGGAGACCATCCGGAAGAGGTTCTCGAGATCCAGACGCCTGCCGTTGACGGTGAGTTCGCGCGGCCCGACGAGGTTGACGGCGGCCTGCGGCTGGATGCGCTTGAGCATGCCGGCGACGAACTCGGCGAAAGCCTCGGGGTCGAAAGGTAGATCGGACATTTCGCGGCCTTTCCTTGCAGCGTCGGACCGCCTCTCCGGGCGGCGGGCGGGAAGCTCGCTCGGGCCCCCGGGCCCGTCTCCCTCGTCGAGTCCTGCCGGGGCTTGGATCGACGGCGGGGGCGGTGGTCTGAACGGCTTGGCGGGCGGGGGCGGGGTCGGGGGGCGTGCGAGGCGGTACATGCGCTCCGGCCGACGCATTCGGGAGGGGTGGGCGTGGTTATGGGGATGGAGTCGGGGGGCCTTGGCGGGCGGGCCCGAGGGGGGGTAGAATCGCGTCTTGCTTTTCGGGCCTGGTGGCCGCCCTGCCTGTGGATGGACGCGCGTAGCGGATGCAGGCGGGCCCTTGGTGGGTCCGGGCCCAGCGGAGAATCGACTGTGACCGAACAGGAAATCGAGCAGAAGGTCATCGACATCGTGGCCGAGCAGATGGGCGCGGACCGCACGGGGATCACGCGGGAGACGCGGTTCGTGGACGACCTGCACGCCGACAGCCTGGACACGGTCGAGCTCGTGATGGAGTTCGAGGACGAGTTCGAAACCTCGATCCCCGACGAGGACGCCGAGAAGATCAAGACGGTCGGGCAGGCGATCGAGTTCATCATGGCGGCGCGAGACGCCGGCTGATCCGGCGGCGCCTGGACGCTCCCCCACCATGACTACCGGCTCCCCCCGCATCGTGATCACGGGCTTCGGCGCGGTGACCAATCTCGGTCGTGACGCAACTGCGACCTGGGAAGCGATGCGCGAGGGGCGGAGCGGGATCAGCGCGATGGAGGGGTCGGAGTTCGACCGCTTTGCCGATGCGTGGACGGTCGGGGCCGCCGGTCAGATCAAGAACTGGGACCCGGTCGAGGACAGCGGGCTGGACCGGCGCGAGGTCAAGCGTCTCGACCGGACGACGCAGCTCGGGTGGGCGGCGGCGAAGGCGGCGGTGGAGCACTCGGGCATCGACTTCTCGAAGGAGGCGCCCGACCGCTGCGGCGTGGTCGTCGGCTCGGGGATCGGCGGGATCCAGACGATCGAGGACGGCGTGCGGACGCTCGAGAACCGGGGCCCGGACCGGATCAGCCCGTACACCGTTCCGAGGCTGATGGTCAACGCGACGACGGGCAATGTCTCGATCGCGTACGGGCTGCAGGGCCCGGCGTCGGCGCACGCGACGGCGTGCGCGAGCTCGGGGCACGCGATCGCCGACGCGATGGGGTATCTCCGCCGCGGGATGGCCGATGTGATGCTCGCAGGCGGGTGCGAGGCGGCGATCACGCCGCTGTGCATCGGCGCGTTCATGACGATGCGGGCGCTGAGCCCGCGTCGGGACGATCCGACCAAGGCGTCGCGCCCGTTCGATGTGGGTCGGGACGGGTTCGTGCTCGCCGAGGGCGGGGCGTTCTATGTGCTCGAGACCGAGGAGCACGCCAAGGCCCGGGGCGCGACGATCTACGCCGAGCTGCTGGGGTCGGGGAACAGCTCCGATGCGCACCACATCACGGCGCCGGATGAGGCGGGGTCCGGGGCGGCCCGGTCGATGATCTGGGCGCTCAAGGACGCCGGGCTGGGCGAGACGGACATCGACTACATCAACGCGCACGGGACCTCGACGCCGCTGGGCGACCGGGCGGAGGTCGCGGCGGTGCTGCGGGTGTTCGGCGATCACGCGCGGCGGAGCGCCGGCGGTCGGCTGATGATGAGCTCGACCAAGTCGATGCACGGGCACTGCCTGGGAGCGTCGGGCGCGGTGGAGCTGGTGGCGTGCATCCACGCGGTGCGCGACGGGGTGGCGGCCCCCACCATCAACCTGGACGAGCCCGACGAGGGGTTCGACCTGGATTTCGTCGCCCACGAGGCACGCGAGCGGCCGATGCGGTACGCGATGAACAACACCTTCGGGTTCGGCGGGCACAATGTCACGCTGATCGTCGGACGCTACGAAGGCTGAGCCGAAGCCCGCGGGCGGGATCCATCCAATGAAACAGAGGCTCGGACGCACCCCCCGGAAGCGGGCGGGTGTCGCTGCGGGCTTGTTCGCGATTCGCGCCGCGGTCGGCACGGCGATTGCGGAGGGGCGGGGAAGGTCGCGTGCGGCTGTGGTGGGCGTGCGCGATCGTGCCGATGAAGGGTGGAGATGAGCCGCGACCTGAGGAACATCATGAAGCTCGAGGTGCCGGTGATCGTCCGGCTGGGCGAGCGTTCGATGTCGCTGCGTGAGGTCGTGGGGCTGGTGCCCGGGACGATCCTGGAGATCCCCAAGAACGCCGACGATGAGCTGGACCTGCTGATCAACAATCAGCCGGTGGGCAAGGGTCTGGCGGTGAAGGTGGGCGAGAACTTCGGGGTGCGCGTGACGGCGATCGGGTCGCAGAGCGACCGGGTGGCGGCGCTGGGCAAGCCGAAGCCGAAGATCGAGGTTGACGACGAGGATGTAGACGAGTTCGCGCTGGCCGAGAAGCTGCTGGCCGACCAGCTCTGAGTCGGATCGAGCGCCGAATCGGATCAGGCGGTCTCGGCGGGCTGGCGGGTGCGCGAGAGTTGCTCGAGCTTGCGCAGGTACTGCGCGCATGTGACGACGAACTCGGCGTGGCTCCAGGTGAGGGGGCTGACGCTGATCGGCTCGCCGGTGTAGGGATGGAACTGCTCGGCGAGGACGCCCGAGGGCTCGGCGCGGTCGGCGGCCCAGTTCAGGAGCTTGAGCGCCTCGTCGAGCTGGCGCCGATCGGTGGCGATCTCGATCTGGTGCTGGGCGTTCCAGAGGGTGCAGATGACCCACGGGTTGCCCGGCACGCGGTCGGTGTCCTCGTGCTCGACCTGGTGGTAGTAGTCGCGTTCGTAGCGGGCGCACCCGCCGACCTCGGTCTTGATCCAGAGTCGTTCGCGGAGGGACTTGGCCTCGGCGAGGACCTCGGGATGGTCGGGGCGGAATGCGTCGAAGGCCCAGAGCGCGTGGTTGGCGCTGTCGCGGGTCATGTCGAGGCGGTAGGACCCGTCGGAGAGGGGGACGGCCATGCGCGCGAAGACGCCGCTCTCGGGGTGTCGGAGGTGTCGGCGGAGGGCGCCCTTCATGCGGTCGGCGCCCTCGCGGAAGGCGGCGGCGCGGTCGGGCTCGCCGAACTCGGCGGCGAACTGAGAGGCGGCCTTGAGCGCGCCGATGGTCGCGGCGACGGTGAAGGTGTGGATGCCGCGGCGTTCTTCCCAGAGATCCCACGAGGGGAGGGGGAGCCCGTTGTGGTCGCGGTACTCGAGCATCCACTCGGCCGGGCCGGCGATCAGGGGCTGGTAGAGAGGCTTGACGAACTCGACATCGCGGAAGGTCTCGAAGTGCTTGCGGAGCGCCCAGGTGACCAGGGCCGTCTCGTCCTGCTGGATGGGAAGCACACGCTGCCCGTCAAGGATCCACGGGTGCCAGCTCGAGGCGAGGTTGCCGGTGGGCGAGTACTTGTGCAGGAAGTATGGATCGTCGCCGATGCACTTGGCGGCGAAGCGGAAGAAGCGGCGTGAGAGCTCGCTCTGCCCGGTCTGGATGAGGGCGCGGGCGACGAGGGCGCCGTCGCGCATCCAGCAGTAGGAGTAGTGGTCGCCGCCGAACTGGGTGATGTCCGAGTCGTTGGCGGCGATGATCGCCCCGCCGTGGTCGATCTGCGTGCGCACGACGAGCTGCGATCGGAAGAACTGGTCGCGGAGGTTCTCGGGGAGTGGCGTGGGGTCGATGGGTTCCTTGCGGGACCAGAGCTTCCAGTAGGCCTCGGTGCGGGCGGTCATGCGTTCGGGCCCGGTCTCGAGGATGTACTCGTTGAGCTGTTTGACCTGGGCGTAGGAGCGGCCGCAGGCGATCCACGCGTGGAAGAACGCCTCGCCGCCGGGCGGGACCTGGAGGTTGAAGCCGACGGTGGCGTCGATGGAGCCCTGGCTGATGGCGTTGCGTCCGAGCTGCCCGTCCTCGGCGTCGCGCCAGGTGCCCTCGGCACCGCCGACGCGCTTGGTGCCGATGGCCCAGTGGTCGATGCCGTGCTTGTGCCGATCGGAGGCGTTGATCATGAAGTAGTTGTCTTCCTTGTAGATGACGACGCCGGCGGTCTGGGGGTCGTAGTTGGCGGTGTCGCCGACGGCGGTCTCCTCGATGGACAGATCGAGGTGGAGGAAGACGCGGACATCGCGGGTCTTGCCCAGCAGGTCGCGGGCGGTGACGCGGCGGATCAGGGCGGGGCTCTGCGCGTCGACGCAGTCGTTGCAGGTGAGTTCGAGCCCGAGCTTCTCGTGGACGAGGCGGACATCGGTGACGAGGGTGTCGGCCTTGTAGCGGAGCTCGCGGGTCCAGCCCTCGTCCTCGATCCACGCGAACTTCCCGTCGGCCCAGACGCCGAAGCGCTGGACATGCCCGGCGGTGTGGTTGTACCGCCCCACATGGGGGAAGTAGATGTCCCGCATCCGGTAGAGGCGGTCGAAGGTGATGAGCAATTGGCCGTTGCCGACGGGGATGTCGCGGGGCATGGAGGGACCGTCCTTGGTGTCGAAACGAGCGGGGATCCGTCCCGCGCGGCGGGCGCTCCGGCTTCGGCGCGCGGTCGGAGAAGGGTATCGGGTCGGCCCGCCCCCGGCGTGAACGGGGTCCGGGAACACGGGGCGCGTTCGCGGGCCCGGGACGAACCACGGGTGGGCTGCCCCCCACTCCCGGCGACGGATCGGCCAGGGGAACCGGGAAAACCCCGGAAGCGTGGGCGCGGCGGGTCGGACGGGGATCGGATGGGAAAGGGGGGCGAATCGGGAAGGGTGCCGGGTGGGGGTTCCAATGGGGCCCTGCAGGCGGTACATTGCTTATCAAGGTCTCGGCGTGCTGAGCAAGGGCGGTTCTCGCCCGGGCGCGGCCGGGGGATGCGCGGCTGAGGGGCCGCCCGACAACTGGGCTTCCTGATGAGGAGCGTGCGGATGTTCTTGACTTCCCGCAGGGATCGCCGGGGGGCGTTCACGCTGATCGAGCTTCTGGTGGTGATCGCGATCATCGCGATCCTGATCGCGAGTCTGCTGCCGACGCTCAGCCGGGTGCGGCAGGCGGCGCGGCTGTCGATCAGCCTGAGCAATGTCAAGCAGATCATGTTCGGCGTGCAGTCCTACCGCACGCAGTACGGGGACAACAACTTCCCGATGCGGCTGTCGTCGGGCCCGGACCGCCCGCACCTGGGCAGCAACGCGCTGTGGTGCACCTGGAACTACGGCGGGAAGAACAACTCGGCGTATTGGGGCTCGGGCGGGTTCGATCATGCCGCCGCGAAGCGCCCGCTCAACGAGTTCGTGTACCCGGATATCGTGTTCAACCAGACCCGTCTCATCGGGCGCCCGTACGACACGGACCGGGAGGTGCTGCAGCTCCCGCTGTTCCGCTCGCCGGGCGACACGATCACTTACCAGCGACTGAACCCGTACCCGACGCCGGACTACACCCTCGAGAACGGGAGCTACGACGATGTCGGGACGAGCTATCACATGAACATGAAGTGGTGGAGCGAGCTGACGCAGATCCAGCCGTGGAGCCAGTACCAGTTCGGCGGGTACACCAATCATGTGAAGGTGCTGCGCGAGGGCATGCGGCGCATGGCACAGGCGAACAACTTCTCGTCGTCAAAGTTCGCGTGGATCACCGACCAGACCGGCGACATCGTGACCTTTGACCCGCAGCGGCGCGACTGGGTCGGGGAGTTCGGCGACATCAACAAGTCGGTCATCGGGTTCCTCGACGGGCACGCGGGGTATGTGCGGATGCAGCCCGGCGCCGCGTTCACCAACGACTACCAGTTCTTCTTCGAGAAGCGCAGCGACAATCCGTGATCCTTCGGGAAATGAAACGAATCGCAACGCCCGTCCCGCCGGGGGCGGGCGTTGTCATTGAAGGAACGCCGGGTGCCACCGCTTGGAGCGCAGCTCCTAGCGGTGCTTCTTCGACACTCAGAGTCGATTGAACGCCCATCACACCGCAAGCCGAGGCGGCATGCGGTGGCACCCGAGCCCGGACATGGCGGCGATCGGGCGCTCTCGGGGGAACCGCGGGGCGGGTTTGGGGGTAGAGTCTGGCATGACTCTCCGAACCCGTCGTTGCGTGCGCTCATCCTCTCGGCGGAACCCGAGCCGGGGGGGGGCGTTTACGCTGATCGAGCTGCTGGTGGTGATCGCGATCATCGCGATCCTGATCGCGATCCTGCTGCCGACGCTGAGCCGGGTGCGTGAGAGCGCGCGGCTGGCGCAGTCGCTGAGCAATGTGCGGCAGATTATGGCGGGGACGCTGTCGTACATGGAGGACAACGACGGCGTGCCGCCGCTGAAGTACACGCGGGGTCGGTTCGGCGCGATCGACTGGTCTTCGTGGGTGTTCGGGGGCAAGTACGCCAGTGCGTGGTGGGGCGCGCGGCGGGCGACGCTGGACTACCCGCCGGTCGACCGGCCGCTGAACCCGTACCTCTACCCGGACCTGAGGTTCTACGACGGGCACGGGTACACGGCGTCGACGGGGCGGTGGGACATCGACGATGACTTCCGCGACACGCTGGAGATGCCCGCGTTCCAGTCGCCCGGCGACAAGGCGACCTGGCAGCGGAGCTATCCCACGCAGAACTTCGAACTGAGCAGCTACGACGATGTCGGGACGAGCTATCACGCGAACATGAAGTGGTACTTCAACCTGCGCGGGATCCTCTCGCGGGCGGGGCGGCCGAGCGGGCCGGTGGCGACCTACGAGGAAGGGCTGCGGCTGTTCCGGCTGTCGCGCGACTTCGACTCGGCGAAGATGGCATTCGTGTACGACCAGACGGTCGACATCACGCGCTCGCTCGGGGACGATCGGCAGGACGATGTGCGGCTGCTCGGGGAGTTCGGCGACTACAACAAGGGCGTGATCGGGTACCTCGACGGGCACGCGGCGTATGTCACCGTCGACCCGGAGACCGACATCACCAGCGACTACACCTTCACCTTCCGCGTGAAGTACGGCGGGAACTGAATCGAGGCAATGGGCAATGGGGAGAGGCAAGGGGGAGGAGCCTGCGGCCTCTCCCCTTTCTCGCTTAGGCGCCCTTCATGCGGACCTTGCCGGTGCCCTTGGTGATGCGGCCGATGGTGTAGACGCGTTCGCCGAGGCGTTCGAGTTTGCGGGTGACCGACTCGGCGAAGGTCGGGCGGACGACCAGGCAGTAGCCCACGCCCATGTTGAAGACGCGGGCCATCTCGCTGTCGGCGACGCGGCCCTTTCTCTGCAGGAAGTCGAAGATCGGTGGGACGGGCCACGAGCCGGGCTCGAGGACGGCGTCGACGGTGGGCGGGAGGGAGCGTTCGAGGTTCTGGGCGAGTCCGCCGCCGGTGATGTGCGCCATGGCGCTGATGACTTTCTTGACGCGATAGGCGCGCTGCAGGCGGACGATCGACTCGGCGTAGATGCGGGTGGGCTCGAGGAGTTCCTCGCCGAGCGTGCGATGCAGGCCCGGGTAGCTCTTGGCGAGGTCGAGTCTGGCGCTCGAGACGATCTTGCGGACGAGGGAGTAGCCGTTGGAGTGAACGCCCGAGGAAGCGAGTGCGAGGACGACATCGCCGCGCTGGACGCGGAGGGGGTCGGTGGCGCGCGCGAGTTCGACGACGCCGAGGGAAAAGCCGGCGAGGTCGAAGTCGCCGGGCTGGTAGAGGTCGCCCATTTCGGCGGTCTCGCCGCCGATGAGGGCCGAGCCGGAGATCCTGCATCCCTCGGCGATGCCCTTGAGGATCGCGGTGAGTTTGTCGTGGTCGACGGCGTTGACGGCGAGGTAGTCGAGGAAGATGAGCGGCTCAGCGCCCTGGACGATGAGGTCGTTGACATTCATCGCGACGAGGTCGATGCCGATGGTGTCGTAGATGCCGAGGTCCTGGGCGATGCGGATCTTGGTGCCGACGCCGTCGGTGCAGGCGACGAGGACGGGGTCGCGGTAGTTGCGGGCGAAGAGTTTCTCGTTGAAGTCGAGGCGGAAGAGCCCGGCGAAGCCGCCGGGGTTCTGGATGACGCGCGGGCCGTGGGTGCGGCGGACGAGCGAGCCGATCGTCGCGGTGAAGGCGTCGTAGCGGTCGAGGTCGATGCCGGCGTCGGCGTAGGTGAGCCCGCGGGCGGGTCGGCTGGGGCGTTTGGGGGGCATGGGGCGTGAGGATAGCCGGGCGGCGGGCTGGACCGGGGCGGGCGGCGGGCTCGCCTCGGGAGCGCAGGGGCTCTAGACTGACGGGCCGATCCTTCATCCGTTCGCCCGGATCTTTGGATTGAAGCATCGGAATGAGGCCCCAAATCGGGCGGGACGGCCCGTGGCGGGGGTTTGGCATCATCTCAGAGCACGCGGAAGGAGCCGGCATGGGCCAGCATCGTCAGTTGTTCACCTCGGAGTCCGTTTCGATGGGTCACCCCGACAAGGTGGCCGACCAGATCTCGGATTCGATCCTGGACGCGATGCTGGCGGACGACCCGCACTCGCGGGTGGCGGTGGAGACGATGGTCTCGACGGGGATGGCGGTGATCGCCGGCGAGGTGACGACCAAGGCGTATGTGGACATCCCCGACATCGTGCGCGGCACGATCAAGGAGATCGGGTACACCTCGGCGGACATGCGCTTCGACGACGAATCGTGCGCGGTGCTGGTGGCGATCAACCAGCAGAGCCCCGAGATCGCGATGGGCGTGGACACGGGCGGGGCGGGCGACCAGGGCATGATGTTCGGCTTCGCGTGCACCGAGACGCCCGAGCTGATGCCGATGCCGATCCAGCTTGCGCACCGGCTCGTCGAGCAGCAGGCGCGGGTGCGTCGGGAGGGGATCATCGAGGGGCTGCGCCCGGACGCCAAGAGCCAGGTGACCGTTGAGTACCAGGGGCGCACGCCGAAGGATGTGCAGACGCTCGTGCTCTCGACCCAGCACGCCCCGAGGTGGAATGACAAGCAGGGCGAGCTGAAGAAGCAGGTCATCGAGCACATCTGCAAGCCCGTGCTGGGTGATCTGTGGCACGACGGGATCACGGTGCATGTGAACCCGACGGGCCGGTTCGAGATCGGCGGGCCGCACGGCGACGCGGGGCTCACCGGGCGCAAGATCATCGTCGACACCTACGGCGGGCGCGGGCGGCACGGCGGCGGGGCGTTCAGCGGGAAGGACCCGACCAAGGTTGATCGCTCAGCGGCGTACATGGCGCGGTACATCGCCAAGAATGTCGTCGCGGCCGGGCTGGCCGAGGAGTGCGAGATCCAGCTCAGCTATGCGATCGGCGTGGCCGACCCGACGGGCGTGTGGGTCGAGTGCAACGGCACGGAGAAGGCCGACCCGGGCAAGATCTCCAATGCCGTGCGCGAGGTCTTCGAGCTGACGCCCAAGGGGATCATCGAGACGCTGAACCTGCGGAACCCGATCTACCGGCGCACGGCGCGGCACGGGCACTTCGGGCGCACGCCGTTCGAGGAGAACGGGCACTCGTTCTTCACCTGGGAGCGGACCGACCGGGCCGAGGCGCTCAAGTCGCTGGTGGGCTGAGGGCGCGGCTCAGCCGCGGTAGAGATCTCGCGCGAGAATCACTTCAAGGACCTCGGGGTGCAGCAGCGCCGCGAGGTCCTTCTTGTTGCGCGCCCGGAGCGAGGCAAGGAGCCCGCGCGCCTCGGTCGCGCTCCCGGCTCGCACGGGAACCGGGGCGATCCGCCCGCGCCAGTCGTCGAGTTCGGCCGGCGACCACGCGCCGGTCTGCGCGAGCCGGGCGATCAGGTCTTCGGGCGACTCGGCGGGGGCGCGCAGCATCACCAGCGGCTCGGCGAGTTCGGCCAGTTGCCGATGCTCCTTCCAGCGGCAGAACGCGAGCGCCTGGTCGGCCCCGATGAGCAACCGGAGCGTCGCGCGCGGGCGGAGCGATGCGAGCCGACGGATCGTTTCGATCGCGTAGCTGGGCGCGGCGGGATCCTCGGCGGCGCGATCGAGTTCGTCGGTCCAGATCGCGGTGCGTTCGGCGCCCGAGAACGCGAGTTCGAGCATGCGGATCCGGTCGGCGTCGGAGGCTTCGGGCGCGTCGACCTTGTGCGGCGAGCGTGCCGCGGGCACGAGCACGAGCCACGCGTGGGGCATCGCGGCATCGCGGGCCTCGACGGCACATTCCCTGTGGGCGCGCGTCGGCGGATCGAACGACCCGCCGAACACGAGCAACTCGCGCGCATCATCGGGAACCGGGAGCGGAGTGGCCGGGGGCATCGGCGATGCTAGGGGTGTTCGCGGCGACCGATCGAGTTACCAATCGGTGGGCGGATCATCGACGAGCATCAGCGGCGTGCCCGAATCGAACGGCAGCGGCTCGTCGGCGCCCGTCGGGGCGAGCCCGGCGTCGTCGGCGTGGATGCCCTGCAGATCGAGCGTCGGCTCGAGGCTGCGCAGTTCGTCGGCGCTCAGGCGCGGCGCGATCAGCTCGCCGTTGAGGTGGTAGAGCCAGTATCGCGGCCCCTCGGCGGTGGACTCGATCGTGACGCGGTGGCGTCGCCCGATGAGCCGACCGAGGATCGGCCCCTCGATCTGCTCCCCGGGGGAGGCGACCGGCTGCGGGCGGTCGTTGAGGTCGCCGATCGAGGTCCGCTCGTCGTCGGCGGGGGCTTGGTCGGCGAATGAGCCAGCGGGGGTCATCATGAACGCGGCGGTGCCGAGCACGCCCGCGCCGATCATCGCGGCGATGAGCCGGCTGGGGTTGGCGGTCAGCGAGGATTCGAGCGACATGCCGGTCTCCCGTGTGCGAGGGCTCGGGAATCATCGGCGCGCGCGGCGGCCGGATCGAAGCAAAGCCGGGAAGACCCCCGAATCGGCGGGGTGTGATGTCGGGCCGATGGGCAAGCCCGAGAACCATCGCCAATGGCCGCGGGCTGAGGGTCGAATGCCGTCGATCGTGATCGGACGCGAGAGCGGGACGGGGCGGAGCGCGGAGGCTACGATGCCCGCGGACTCGCCGAGCCGGGTTCTCGGCCCCATCGTCTAGCCTGGTCCAGGACGCCACCCTTTCAAGGTGGAGACACGGGTTCGAATCCCGTTGGGGTCACTTCGCCTTCCTCGCACACCCGCCCGGCCGATCGCTCCGGGCGGCGGGGGGTCGGCGTCCCGGGTCTCTCACTTTGCTTGCGTTAACCTCTTGCGGATCGGGTCGCGCCCGATGCTGGGGACTTGCCGCGTGCTCGAGTGGATCCAACAGAACCTGCATCCCGAGCAGCTCATCTACAGCGGGGTGCTCGTCGCCGCCCTGATGCTCGGGCGGTGGATGATCCTCTTCCGGCTGCAGCGGACCGAGGGGATGTCCAAGGACATGCGGCGACGCTGGGCGGCCCAGGTGCGCCTGATCGCCTTCCTGCTCTTCCTGCTCGGGATGATGGTGATCTGGGGCGCGGAACTGCGGACCTTCGCGCTCTCGGTGGTCGCGATCGCCGCGGCGATCGTCATCGCCACCAAGGAACTCATCATGTGCGTCAGCGGCTCGATCCTCAAAGCCGGCGGGCGATCGTTCCAGATCGGCGACCGCATCGAGATCGGGAGTTTCCGCGGCGATGTCGTCGACCAGACCCTCCTGACCACCACGATCCTCGAGGTCGGCCCGGGCACGAGCATCCACCAGCACACCGGCCGAACGATCGTCCTTCCCAACAGCATCCTGCTCTCGACGCCGGTCGTGAACGAGACCTTCTCCGACGAGTATGTGCTCCATGTCTTCATGGTGCCCATCGATGAGAACGAGGACTGGCACGAAGCGGAAGCGGCCCTGCTGGCGGCGGCCCGGGCCGAGTGCGCCGCGTTCCTCGCCGACGCCGAGCGTCACATGGAGCAACTCGTCCGGCGGGAGGGGCTCGAGCCGCTTTCGGTCGAACCGCGTGTCACGCTCCGCCTCGACGAGCCCAAGAGGGTCGTGATGCTGGCGCGCGTGGCGGTGCCGGCCCGGCGCAAGGGGCGAGTCGAGCAGGCGATCGTCCGCCGATTCCTCAACTGGCGCCAGCAGCGCGCCCGCGCCGCGGCCGATCCCGCCAAGCCGCCGAGCGACGCCTAGACATCCGCCGCGACCGAGCGTCGGGCGAGCAGCTCCCGCGTGCGTCCCGCCCTCGGTACGCTGCCTCGCATGAAAGCGATCGTGCTCGCGGTGCTGGCGGGATTGCTCTGGGGCGTCGGTGAGGTCTGTACCAAAGCCGTGCTCCACGGGGGGAAGGTCGGGCCGTTCACGGCGCTCGGCGTGCGCACGCTCGTCGCGCTGCCTCTCATCATGCTCGCATGGATCATCGCATCGCGGCTCGGAACCACCGAGCCCGCGCAATGGACGCGCATGCCCGCCTCGGACTGGACCCGCCTGCTCCTTGGGAGCGGGCTCGCGGCCGGAGCTCTGGCGATCATCTGCTTCTACGCTTCGCTCTCGCTGGCCGAGGTTTCGCGCGTCAAGCCGATCGCGTTCGCGTTGGCGCCCGCGACGGCCGTGCTGCTCGGCTGGCTGGCGCTGGGCGAACCGATGTCGGCGCGCAAGGCCGTCGGCGTGGTGTTCATCCTCGCGGGCGTCGTGCTGCTCACCGGCGCGGGCAAACGCTGATGCGACGCCTGCGCCCGCGCTCCCACGCATAGAATGCTTCGTCATGCCGGTGGAACAACACACCGAGCAACCCGACCATGCGTGGCGCGCCAGGGCTGGTCGCATCGCTCCGCTGATCGACGCCGCCGCCTACTTCGGCGCCGCGCGCGAGGCGATCATGAACGCTCGCCGGCAGGTCCTGATCGTCGGCTGGGAACTCCACTCGGAAGTCGAACTGCTGCGCGGCGAGCAGGCCGAGCATCGCCGCGACGACCGTCCGGTAGTGCTCGCCGACCTGCTGCAGTGGGCCGTCGAGGAACGCCCCGAACTCCGCGTCTACCTGCTCATCTGGAGCGGTGCGTCGCTCTTCGCCCTCGAACGCGAGCACCTGCCGCGGATGAAGCGCCCGTGGGAGATGCACGAACGCATCCGGCTCGAGTGGGACCGCGACACCCCGAGCCTCGGCTCGCAGCACCAGAAGCTCGTGGTCGTCGACGACCTCGTCGCGTTCGTCGGCGGGATCGACCTGACCAAGGCCCGATGGGACACGCACGAGCACAAACGCGAGGACCCCCGCCGGCGGACGCCCGGCATGTTCTCCTCACCCAGCCATCCCTACCACGACGCGATGCTCGCCCTCGACTCCGACGCGGCGCGCACGCTCGGCGAACACGCCCGGAGCCGCTGGCGCCGCGCGGCCGGCGAGTCGCTCGACCCGCCCACGCTCGACGAGTCGCCGCCCGACCCCTGGCCCGCGAGCGTCGAGCCGCTGCTCCGGGACCGAGAGGTCTCCTTCGCGCTGACCGAGCCGAAGTTCAACGGCCGTGTGGGCACGCGCCAGGTCGAACGCTCCTTCCTCGATCAGTTCCGCGCAGCGCGATCGCTGATCTACCTCGAGACGCAGTACCTCGCCGCCGATCGCCTCGCCGAGGTGCTCGCCGATCGTCTGCGCGAACCACGCGGGCCGGAGGTCGTCCTTGTGCTCCCGTACGGCTGCCCGGGGCTGGTCCAATCGATCGCGATGGATCGCCAGCGCGATCGGCTGCTCGACCGGCTCCGCGACGCCGACGAATACGACCGCCTCCGTGCGCTCTGGCCCACGCTTGCAGGCGGCGACACGACCCGTCCCTTTGCCGATTCGGTGTATGTCCACGCCAAGGTCACGGTGATCGACGACCGGTTGCTCCGCATCGGGTCGGCGAACCTCAACAACCGATCCATGGGCCTCGATTCCGAGCTCGATGCGTTCATCGAGGTGGGCGACGACGCCGAGGCGCGCGGGCGTGTCGCGAGTTTCCGCCGCCGAAGTATGTCGTATCTGCTCGGGTGCGATGCAGAGGAGATCGCCCGCGCCGAAGCCGACGCCGGTTCGGTCGTGGCGGCGATCGACCGTCTGCGCGGCGGGGAGCGCACGCTCTGGCCCTTCGAGCACCGGGCGGCAAAGCTCGCGCGGGCCGTGCCCCTCGACATCCGCCTGGCCGATCCCGACGAGCCGCCCGACGAACTCGACACCCAGCGCGTGCTCGAAGCGCTCGCCGAGAGCACCGGGATCCCTGAGCGTGCCCGGCTGGCCAGGTCACGGCTTATCGGGCTCGCGCGCCGACACAAACCCGCCGCCGCGTTGCTCGCGGTCGCCTGCCTCGCTTTCGGAGCGACGCTCGGCCTCGCGAGCGGAAACGCCGGTTGGTGGGTCGGCCCCATCGCGACGCTGGCGCTGCTTGCCGTGGCGATCGCGCTCGCTGCCGCCTTTGCCGCCGGCCCGCGTCTGACCTCGGACTCCGCGCGGGGCGATGCATGACGCGCGTGCGTCTGGTCACCTGGAACATCCACGCCTGCGTCGGGCGCGATCGCCGATACGACCCGGCGCGCACCGCATCGGTGCTGCGCACGCTCGATGCCGATGTCATCGGGCTCCAGGAAGTCGACTGGCGCCACCCGAACCGGAACGGGCTCGACCAGCTCGCCGAACTCGCCGATCGCCTGGGCATGACGCCGATCGAGGGCCCGAACCTCGAGGATCATCGGGGCTCGTACGGCAACGCGATCCTCACACGCCTCCCGATCGAACGCACCAGGGAACTCGACCTGGCGATTCCGGAACGCGAACCGCGCGGCGCGATCGACGCGTCGCTGTCCCTCGGCGGCCGCTCGCTCCGCGTGCTGGTGACACACCTCGGGCTCTCCCGCCGGGAGCGCTGGGAGCAGGCCGCCCGCATCGATCGCCATCTCCGCGCCGAGCCGCGCCCGCGCGACCAGATCCTCGCGCTCCTGGGCGACCTCAACGAGTGGAGGCCGGGCTCGCGCGGCCCGTGGCGCTCGCTGCGCGCGCAGTTCGACTGCTCCTGCGCCCCGCGGACCTTCCCCGTCCGCCGCCCGACGCTCCGGCTTGATCGCGTGCTGATTGCGCCCGCGCCCGATCGCTTCGAAGGCGAGGCGGTGCGCACCCGCGCCGCCCGCCTCGCGTCGGATCACCTTCCGGTCTGCGTCGAAGCCGCGTGGCGCTGAGATCACGCGGTGACGAGCCGCCGAATCAGGAAAGGGCCACCATCGGCGATCGATGGTGGCCCTTGAGCAAGTGCGGTGTATCGGTTCGACGATCAGGACGCCGCGATCACGGGCAGCCCTGCGCGAACAGTTCCAGGTAGAAGAAGAAGTCATCGCCGTCGCAGTCGCCGTCGGGGAGCCCGAACGACGGATCATTCGGATCGCTCGAACCCGTCAGGTCGCACACGCCGAGGTTGCCCGAGCTGAACGCGTCGAGATAGAAGAAGAAGTCGTCCCCGTCGGCGTCTCCATCGGGAACCCCGTAGCTCGGATCGTTTGGGTCGCTGCTCCCGGTCAGGTCGGCCGGGCAGGGCGGCAACCCGATGACATCGATCACCGCAAACCCGAAGTCGCCCGTCAGCGGGTCCGAGACCGTCAGGAAGTAGGTGCCCGTCGGCGTCGTCGGCGGGAGTGACAGCAGCGTCCCGAAGTCGCCGATCCCATTGGCCGGCACGCCGCCGATCAATTCGTCGTCAAGCTCGATGTCCAGCAGTGCGCCGGGCGTGAACTCACCCCCGCTCACCGTGAATGCCTCGCCGCCCGCCGCGTCGATCTCGCCGTCGCTGGTCATCACGATCGGCCCGCGGAACCCATCGAGCCGGTCGAGCTCCATCGCGAGCCCGTCGACCGGCCCGAACCCGTCGGCCGAGAGCGCGACAACCGTCGCCGTGTCGCTGATCGGGGGCCCGAAGAAGCCGATCGGGAGCTTGAAGTCCACGGCGTCGAACGCGGGCTCGGGCGTGCCGATCATCCCGTCGATGACTTCCTGGAACTTCATCTCCGTGATCAGCGTTCCCTCGGTGAAGATCTGGTTGGTCGGCACGAGCAGATCTTGCCCCATCACGAACACGATGTCCGCCAGCGGGTCCGGCTGCACCTGGATCAGGAACTCGGCGCCCGGCACGCCAAAGCACGGCACGCCCGTCGCCGGGTCGGCATCGATGTCCAGCACGAACAGGTAGTTGTCGGGCACACCCGCGGGCACCAGCCCCCCCGTGTTGATCCGGAACGCGTACTCGAAGTCGCCTTGCTCGGCCGTCACCATCGCGTCCTTCACCCCGAGATGATCGTTCGGCGACGCCGGGTTCCCGTTGAACCCCAGCGCCGTCTCCTTCTGCTTGGGCGTGCTCGGCGGCGGGCCCGCGGGCTTCTCCTGGATCTTGCCCCGCTTGGCCGCTTCTTTGCGGATCTCTTCCTTCTCCGCGTCGGTCAGCGTGGTTCCCGTGCGCCCGTCCGTGCCGTGCATCAGCCGGCCCTTGCTGTCGGCGGTGTACAGGTCGTAGTCGATCGTCAGCACATGGCAGATCTCGTGCGCGATCGTGTTGCCGGTCTTCTCGGTCTGCTTGGCCGCGTCGGCGTTCTCCTTCAGGAAGATCACCGGCGACTTGTGCTTGGCCCACGCGTTCGTCCCGGGCTTCTCCGTCCACGGATTGTCCGTGAAATTGATCTTGATGCCCTTGCCCTCGGCCTTGTTCTTGAGCTCTTCCTTGCCCTTCCGCTCGGCCTCGGCGTCCTCGGTGCCCGACTGGTTCGCGTCGTTGTTCCCGACTTCGAAGCTCTCGTTGGTGTGCACGATCTTCAGCTTGATCTTCGCCTGCTTGAGTACCTCGTTGGCGCGCTTCACATACGCCTCCGACTCGGCCTTGGTCACGCTGCAGCCCTTGTACAGGTTCACGACGACCGGCAGCTCGATCCAGTCGTCGGCCCCGGGGTCGGCGATCGCGGGGTTCAGCCCGGCGCTCATCACCAGAGCCAGCAGCCCGAGCCCGGCTCGACGCTTCACTTGCTTGAACATGACGGTTCCTTTCAACGGTGCGGGTGTTCGGCGTCAACGCAGCCCTGTCGGCTCGACGCCCCCGCAACGCCGCGGACGCGTCACCACGGCAAGCGACACCATCTTCCCACGCTCACGCCGCAATCCCACGCGGAAACTTCCTTGTTCTCGGCGTGTTCGACGATTCGAAATGCGTTCTGCGTGCAGCCTGCAACCAAACACCGACCCGAGCCGCCGATAAATCAGCGCCGATCGCACCAGTGCACATCAACCTCGCGCTCCATCACCCCCCGCGGCTCGGCAAGTCGCCCGCCCGCCTCCCCGTAGAATCGCCCGATGCCCGATCCGGATTCCCTCCTGCCCCCGACCTCCGACCCCGAGCAGATCGGCCCGTTCCGCATCCTCGGGCGGCTCGGCGCGGGAGGCATGGGCATCGTCTACGAAGCCGAGCAGGACCGCCCCCGCCGGCGCGTCGCGCTCAAGGTCATGCGCGCCGCCTTCGCCTCTCCCGCCGGTCGCCGACGATTCGACTTCGAGACCGAAGTCCTCGCACGCCTCAACCACCCAGGCATCGCCTCGGTCTTCGAGACCGGCACCATCGGCCGGGGCGATGACGCCCGCCCCTGGTTCGCCATGGAACTCGTCCGCGGCGTCAGCCTCACACGCCACGCCAGCCTCCAGCACCTCGGCACACGCGAACGCCTCGAACTCTTCGCCGGGGTCTGCGACGCCGTCCACCACGCCCACCAGAACGGCGTCATCCATCGCGACCTCAAGCCCGGCAACATCCTCGTCCGTCACCAGGCCGGGCCCGGCGAGAGCCGCATCAAGGTCGTCGACTTCGGCATCGCCCGCGCCACCGACGCCCGCGCCGGCACCCTCGCGACCGTCCAGGGACAGATCGTCGGCACCATCGAGTACATGTCCCCCGAGCAGGTCGCCGGCGACCCCGATCGCGTTGACCTTCGCACCGATGTCTACGCCCTCGGCGTCGTCCTCTTCGAACTCCTCTCGGGTCAACTCCCCCACGACTTCTCGAGTGTCTCGGTCTTCGGCGGCGTCAAGATCAAGTGCGACACGCCCCCGCGACGCCTCCGCGACGCGGCCCCCAACTGCTCAGGGGAACTCGACCTGATCGTCTCCAAATCGCTCGAGGTCGATCTCGATCGCCGGTACGCCTCGGCGTCCGAACTCGCCGCCGATTGCCGACGATTCCTCGACAACCTGCCCATCCACGCCCGCCCCCCGAGCGCCGCCTACCAGATCCGCAAGTTCTCGCGCCGCACCCCGGGAATCGTCGCGGCGGGTGTCTCCTCGGTCGCGATCCTCATCGCCGCCCTCGTCGCGGTCACCCTCGCGATGCAGTCGGCGATCCGCCAGCGCGACGAAGCCGACCGCCGCGCCCGCATCGCCAGGGAGACCGAGGAACTCCTCGCCGAGGTCCTCTTCTCCTTCGACCCGTTCGTCAACGAGGCACCCGCCCGACGCATGCGCGAAGTCGCCGACCGTGCCGCCGAGGAACTCGAGCACCGCTTCGCCGACGATCCACTCGCCAAGGCGAGCGTCCATTCCATGCTCGCCCGGCTCTACCTCGATCTCGCCGCCCTCGGGCCCGCCGCCCACCAGGGCCGCAGCGCCCTGGCAATCGAGCGGCGCTACGGCAACGACCCGGAGCGCCTCCGCAGCGCCCTCGACACCCTCGCCAAAATCGAGATCGACCGCGACGACCAGCCCAGCGCCGAGGCCCTCCTCCAGGAACTCCTCGGCATGCTCGACCCCGACCGCGACACCCTCGCGTGGGCCGAAGCGATGAACGACCTCGGCTCTGTGCGCTACCGCCTCGACGACCCCGAGGGCGCCGAACGCATCTTCCGCCGCGCCCTCGACCGTCTCGAAACGGACCACCCCGCCGACGAGATCACGCTGGACGTCCTCGCGAGCCTCGCCCAGACACGCACACGCCTCGGGCGACTCGATGAAGCCCTCATTCTCCACGAACGCGCCGCCGCCGCGTACGCAGAGAGACTCGGCCCCGAGCATCCCAGCACGCTCATCGCACGCAACAACCTCGCCCTCGCGCACTCACAGTCGGATCGACACGCCCAAGCCATCCCGATCTTCCGCGAGGTCCTCGCGATCCGCCAGCGCACGCTCGGCGACGACCACACCGACACCCTCGTCTCCTGCCTCACCCTCGCCCGCGCCCTCCTCCGCGACGACCGGACCGACGAGGTCGGATCGCTCGCAACCCGCGCCCACGAGGGCTTCACCGCCGTGCTGAGCCCGCAGCACCGCTACACGCGCCTCGCCGCCGGCGTCCTGCGCGACCTTGCCGAACGCGAGGGACGCGCCGACGACGCCGCCCGCTGGCGCGAACTCGCCGAGCCCCCCGGGTAAGCGCCCCCGCTCCCGGCTCCCCGCTTATGCTTGCGGCATGACCGAACGCAGCCATCGACGCGCCCTCCGCCGCCCCGCCTCCCGCGCCCTCCTCGCCGCGACCCTCGCGACCCTCGCCGCCTGCGGCGTCACCCGCCCCAGGCCCGGCCCCGGCCCCGAAGTCGCCCGCGACCGCGCCTACTCCGAGCGCTACCCCGTCCTCGCTGAGGACCTGCAGGTCGCGATCGACGGCGACACGAGCGAGTGGCCCGTCGAAGCCGCCGCCCTCGCCGACGACGAGTATGTCTACCTGCGCTTCAAGGTCGAGGGCGATCAGACCACCCTTCAGTCCTCGGACGAAACCCTCGCCCTCTACCTCGATGTCGACGGCAACACCCTCACCGGCAACACCGAAATCCCTGAAGCCGCAGGCATGGGCGTCGATGCCGAGATCCTCTTCTCGCCCCGCGGCAGCGACGGGCGAGGCAACGGCGTCGCCGTCTTCCGCCACGACACCCGCGGCAACCGCGACAACATCGGGCACGCCGCCGCCGACTTCCACTTTGCCCCCACCTTCGCCGCCGAGTGGTACGAAGCCCGCATCGCACGCTCAATCGTCCTCGAAGCCGAGCCCATCGACCCCGAGCCCGTCCCGATGGGCGACCCCATCGCCAGCCCCGACAACCCAAACCCCACCCCCGTCACCTCGCGCCGCGGCGCGATCGCCGACGCGGGCACCGGGCAGGGCGCCGGCGTGCTCGCGCTCTTCGACGACCGCGGCAGCCTCATCGGCGCCTCCGATCCGTTCGCGTTCGCCCTCCCGCCCCGAATCGACACCCCGGCCCTGGCCGACACTGCCATCCCGCGCCGCCGCGGCGACGCCGTCCGTGTCATGTCGTGGAATGTCCTCCGCGCCGCGCCACGCGACAACCCCGAGCCCTTCGCCCGCGTCGTGCGCGCCGTCGAGCCCGATGTCGTCCTCGTCCAGGAATGGGACGGCGCCGACGGCGAGGCGCTCGTCGCGTGGTTCAACGAGCATGTCGGCGGCGCGTGGTTCGCCGTCGCCAAGCCCGACCAGGGCGTCGGCATCATCAGCCGACAGCCCATCATCGACACCGACACCGCGCCCATCCCCGTCGACGCCGGCGGGAGCAACTACCCCGTCCGTTATGTCGCCGCCCTCGTCCAGACGCCCCTCCGCGACACCATCGTCGCCAGCGTCCATCTCAAGTGCTGCGGGAGCGCCGGCAGCCGCGAGGACATCCGCCGCGTCGCCGAAGCCGAAGCCATCAACGCCGCGTTCGCCAACATCGCCCCATCCTGGCGCACCACCCGCGTCATCGGGGGCGACCTCAACCTCGTCGGCTCGTTCCCCCCGCTCGCCTCGCTCGTCGACGACCTCGACGAGGACGCGAGCGACCTCGAGATCGCCGCACCCTATGTGCTCGGCGACGCCGCGGTCTACACCTGGTTCGACGCCCGCAGCGCGTTCTCCCCCGGCCGGCTCGACTACCTCGTCTACTCCGGCGCCAACGCCGACCTCCTCAACGCCTTCGTCCTCGACGACGCACGCCTCTCCGATGCGGCCCTGCAGGCCGCCGGTCTGGAGCGCGGCGACACCACCGCCAGCGACCACAAGCCCGTCGTCATCGATCTCCGCCCGCGCTGATCATCCGTCGTCGGTCACTCGTCGTCGGGCGAGGTGTCCGCCGACAGGTCCGCCAGCAGCATCTCCCCGTCGTGATCCTCGATCACGCCCAGGTCGCGCAGCGCGTTCAGCGCCGCCTGCTGCTCGGACTGCTTCTTCGAGGGGCCCCACGCCGGCTCGAACCGACGCCCCCCCACCTCCACCGCGATCTTGAAGCACTTGGCGTGGTCCGGGCCCTTCTCATCGAGGATCCGGTAGCTCGGCGCTTCGCCCAGAAGCTGCTGCGCCGACTGCTGCAGCAGCGACTTGAAGTTCTGCTGGTGCCCGCTCCGGTGCGCCCGCTCGACCACCGGGCCCATCTGCGCGCGCACGAACGACGCCGCCGCCTCGAACCCCGCGTCCAGGTAGATCGCCGCGATCACCGCCTCGAACACCGCCGCCGCCAGCGAGCGCGGCAACTCGCGCTGCTGCGCCATCCCCTTGCCGATGACCATCGCCTCCTCGAGCCCCAGCCGCTTGGCCGCGCTGGCGCACGCGCCCCGCGACACCACCGCCGACTTGATCTTGGTCATCTCCCCCTCGAGCAGGTCGGGGAACCGATCGAAGATCATCTCGCAGACGACCATCCCCAGGATCGCGTCTCCCAGGAATTCGAGCCGCTCGTTCGATTCCTTCCGGTCCTCCGTCGTCGAGGCATGACGCAACGCGTGCTCCAGGAGCGACGGATCGGCAAACCGGTGCCCGAGGGCTTCCTCGAGCGTTGACGGGGTGGCGTCTTGCATATCGATCTCGGCGGGCCCCCGCCGCGGGGAGCCGGCAGACGGGGTCGCCCGCCCGAACGCGTTGAACCGGGCGAGTTTACCCGCGCCATCGGCCCACCTGCAAGACTCCTTGAGCCCCCGATTCCCTCTCCGCCCGATCCGCCGCCCCCGCCCCGCACGCTCCCCCCGGTTTGCCCCACATTCCCCCGGGGCCCGCGCGATGATCGGACGCCTCGGCCCTTCCCCCCCGGACTCGCCCCAAGCCCGAGGCGTGCCTAGACTCCCAGCCCGACGGGCCAGGGGGCCCGACGACCGCAACCAGAGGACCGACCCATGGCGATGCATTACCCCCGCCGAGTCAGCCGGATCAAGCGCAAGCGGCAACTCGGCTTCCGCGCCCGCATGAAGACCAAGAGCGGCCGCAAGCTCATCAACCGTCAGCGCCGCGTCGGCCGATCCGTCAACACCGCCGACCGCTGATCCGCACGCTCAACGCGATTCCACTCCCCAAGCGCCCGGCTCCGAGCCGGGCGCTTTGTTGCGCGCCCCGCCACCCGCCGCGTGCTCCATCAGCCATCGATGGATCGGCTCGGCCTGCGTCTGGAACACCCAGCTCAGCCCCACATGCCCCGTCAGGAAGGTGATCCGGTCGGGCTCGCCCAACGCCGCCCGCAGCCGATCCCCCGATGACGAAGGCACGATCGCGTCCCACGCCGCGTGCAGCATCAGCACCGGCGTCCCACGCAGCGACATCGCCGCGTTCACCGGGTCCAGCCTGCTCGCCTCGCGATACGCCCGGGCCACCACCGACCGCTCCACCGCCGAGATCGCCCGCCCGCCGCGCGTGATCTTCGCCCCCGCCCCGGGCAGAAGCGTGGAGCGCATGATCGTCAGGAAGTCCCCGCCCCCGGCCGTCAGCACCGCCGCGTCGAAACGCCCGGGCATCCGCGCCGCGACCGCCGGCGACACGATCGCCCCCATGCTCAGCCCGCTGAGCACCAGCGCCTCATCCCCCGCGAGCTCTCCCTCCCGCTCGAGTTCATCCAGCACCGCCTCGACGGTGTACGACCAGTCCGCCAGCCTCGCATCGACCTCCCGCGCCAGCAGCCTCCCGATCCGCTCGAGTTCCTCCTCCCGGGGCTCCTCGGGGTCGAGTTCGATCTCGACGCCCCGACGCAGCACATCCCCCCCGACGAACCGCGTCGCCGGCGGGCTCACCACCAGCACCCGCCACCCCAGCCGCTGCCACGCCCGAACCGTCCCCACCTCGGGCGACAGCCCCATGATGCCCGTCAGATGAACGATCGTCCCCCACCGCTCCCGCGTTGGCGGCTCGAACAGCCGCACCGTGATGATCGACTGCACATCCTGCCGGTACGCCTCGGGCATCGAGTCATCGCCGACCGGGCGCGGATCCGCGAACACGGGCTCCCGCGCGCTGAAACCCAGGAACATCCGGGACCACTCGATCCGATGCCGCGCCCGCTCGCGCTCCTCGACGCCCATCTCGACGAGCCGGATCGTGCCCGTCCATCCCAGGTCGGTCGGCGTCGCGTCGATCGAGCCCAGCAGCGACAGCCCGTCGCGCGTCATTCCGCCGAACACCCGCCGATACCGCGCCAGGTCGTCCTCCCCGATGCGGATCCGCGCGGTGTAAGGACGCCGCGCCGGCCACGCCTCCTCGGGGATCGGCGTCCACCCCGGCGCCCCCGCGCGATCCCCCGCCGCCGGCGAGAACCGCACGCACCCGCCCAGCGCGCACGCCGCCGCGCACAAGCCCAGCAGGCACACCCGCCCCGAACGCCCCGAACGCTCTGATATGGATCGCGTCACACCCAAAGCGTACGAACCCCCGGCACCGCGTGATCCCCCCCGCTGGTCCCGACGCCCGCCGGCGTGTTCAATACACCCGTGGCACGCCCCTCCCCGGAATCCGCCGGCTCCCCGCCCCGTCCCAACCGGATGGCGATGGCTCGCTCCGGGCTGCGCCGATACCCGCGGGCGCTCGTCCGCTCGCTGCTGGGGCGCCCCTGCACCGCGGCCGAAGCGGGCACGCTGGAACTCGACGACTCGGCGCCCGACCTCTCCCTCGCCGCCGCGTGGCTCGGTCACGCCTCGATCCTCCTCCGCCTGGCCGGATGCTGGATCGCGGTCGACCCCGTGCTGGGCGACCGGATCGGGCTGCGCCTGATCGGGCGCACGGTGGGCGTCGAGCGCCTGATCAAGCCCGCCCTGACCATCGAACGCCTCCCCACGCTCGACCTCCTGCTCCTGACCCACGCCCACTTCGATCACCTCGACCGCCCCACGCTCAAGCGTCTGGCCGACCCGCGCACACGCGTCATCACCGCGACGCGCACCCGCCGGCTCATCCCCAAGGGCTTCGGCTCGGTCGAGGAACTCGGCTGGGACCACACGCTCGACCACCCGCGATCGGCGCACGCCGGCGGCCCGCCCACCACACCCGCCCTGACCGTCGCGGCGATCCAGCCCAACCACTGGGGAGCCCGCCGGGCCCTCGATCGCAGGCGCGGCTACAACAGCTATGTCCTCGATTCGGGCGACCGCCGCGTGCTCGTCACGGGCGACACCGCGTTCACCCGCGCCTTCGAAGGACTCGCCGAAACCGACAAACTCGATCTCGCGGTCTTCGGCATCGGTGCCTACGAGCCTTGGCAGCACCAGCACGCCACCCCCGAGGAAGTCTGGGACATGTTCCTCCAGAGCGGCGCCAACTACCTCATGCCCGTCCACCACTCGACCTTCCCGCTCAGCGACGAACACCCCGACGAGCCCATGCGTCGCCTGCTCGAGATCGCCGGCGACGATGCCGACCGCATCGTCGGCCGCGACTTGGGCGAACTGTGGACCCCGCCCGAGTAGCCCGCCCGATCACAGGATCTGGCTTGCGAGGTTCGCCAGGTTGTATCCGAGTCGGCGGGGGATCGAGACCGATTCCCACGCCGCCGGATCGATCCGCTCGCTCGCGTCGAGGTAGCGCTCAATCTGCGCGCGCACCAGCGCGATGCTCGGCCGGTCGTAGAGCGCGAGCATCACCTCGAAGTTCAACTCGAAGCTCCGCATGTCCAGGTTCGACGAGCCCGCGAACGCCACGGTGTCGTCGATCGCGATGAGCTTGGCGTGCAGCAGCGCCGGCGTGTACTCGTGGATCTCCACCCCCGCGCGCAGCAACTCCGGGAAGCACGACTTGGCGGCGCTGGCGACCAGCAGGCTGTCGTTGCGCCGGGGCATGAGCAGCACCACACGCACCCCCCGACCCGCCGCCGCCGTGATCGCCCGCTGCGTCGGCTCGTCGGGGACAAAGTAAGGCGTGACCAGCAGCGCCTCCCGCCGCGCCGAGTACAACGCGGTCAGCAGCGTCTGCTCGAACGCCCGCGCGTTGATCCCGGGCCCCGAGGGGATCACCTGCGCCACGGCCCCGCCCGCGGGCTCGAGATCGGGCATGAACCGGCGCACCGAGATCACCCGCTCGCTCGCGTCGAACTCCCAGTCCCGCAGCAGCACGAGTTGCAGCGCCTGCGCCGCCGGGCCCTCGATGCGCACGCTCGCGTCGATCCAGGGTCCGACCGAATCCCGCTCGCCCGTCCCGAAGGTCGAGTCGGTGAGATTGTGCGAACCCACGAACGCGACACGCCCGTCGAACACCGCGATCTTGCGGTGGTTGCGGATGTCGAGCCGACGAAACAGCAGCCGGAACGGGCCCACGGGCATCTCCGAGACGATCCGCGCCCCCGCCCGCTTGAGCTCGCGGCGCGACTCGCTGGCGAGCCATTGATAGGCGCCCACCCCGTCGGCGAGGACGCGGCAGTCCACGCCCCGCCGCGCCGCCGCCGCGATCGCGTCGACGACTTCCTGCGTGCGCGCGCTCGGCTGCCAGATATAGGTCTGGATGAACGCGCTGCGCTCGGCGCGCTCGAGCTCGGCGATCAGCCCATCAAGGAACGCGTCGGTGTCGGCGATCAGATCGACATGGTTGCCCGACAACGCCGGCAGGTGCCCCGCGTGCGCCGCGAACCGCTGGATCTGCTCGGCCGCCGCGTGGTCCGCGTCGCGCGTCGCGAGCTCACCCCGCTGGCGGAAGACCGCCTCGGCGTCCTCGAACATCTCGTGGGTGAAGCGCTTGAACCAGACCAGCCGGTCCTCGCCGAGCCGGAGCTGCCCGAAGAACAGGTACAGCACGATCCCCGCGACCGGCACCACGAGCACGATCGCGATCCAGGTCAGCGTCACCGCCAGCGGGCGGCGTCGGAGCAGAATGTGCAGCGCGAACCCGAGCCGGAACCCCCAGTCGACCAGGAACAGCAGCAGCGTGGAGATCGTGACATCGGGCACACGGGCAGTGTCGCCGATCGACGCGGAGCGTGCGCGCGGGTGCCGCGGTCAGCCGACGGGCCGAACGGGCCGACTCAGTTGCTGATGTTCACGCCGATCGGCAGGGGCTGCGGACGCACGGTGTGCGTCGGCTGGACGGTCAGCCCAAGCGGGATCCGCTTGCCGTCGGGCCCCTTGGGCGGGATGCCCTCGTTGTCGATGTGTCGCTGGATCGCCATGACGCCCTCGATGAGCATCTCGGGGCGCGGCGGGCACCCGGGCACATACACATCGACCGGGATGAACTGGTCGCACCCCTGCACCGTTGCATAGGTGTCGAACACGCCGCCGGTCGAGGCGCACGCCCCCATCGAGATCACCCACTTGGGCTCGGTCATCTGCTCGTAGATCCGCTGGAGCACGGGGAGCATCTTGATGCCCACGCGGCCGGCGACGACCATCAGGTCGGCCTGACGCGGGCTGAAGCGCGCCACCTCGGCCCCGAACCGGGCGAGGTCGTACCGGCTGCAGGCGGTCGCCATGAACTCGATCCCGCAGCACGCGGTCGCGAAGGGCATGGGCCACAGCGAACTCCGCCGAGCCCAGTTGATGACCCGCTGGAGCTGGGTCGTCAGAAAGGTGTCCTGGTCGAGGGCGGCTTCGATACCCATGCGGAGGCTCCCTAAGACTCGATCGCTCACAGATTACAGGCCGCCGGCGGCGGGCGATCCACTCTCTCCCCTCGGGTTCGTGCGCACGCCCCGGTCGATTCAGACGCCCGAACACCGGACCCCGCGCACCGGAACCGCTCACGCGAGCCGGTCGAGCGTCTTGCGGGTCTGGTCGACATCCGAAACGCGGAGCACGAAGCTCATGCCGTGCCCGTTGTCCGAGCCGGGGCGCGGCGGGATCGCGTACGCGTGCTGAAGGTTCACATCGTCGAGCGCCAGTTCGGCGGCCAGCTCGCGGAAGAGCCCCGGACGATCCGCGATCGGCACCACCACGACCGGCGCTTCGACGCACGGACCCGCCCCCGACTCGACCAGTTGCTCAAGGATGCGGCGGAGGGCCTCTTCGGGGGTCCCGAGCATCCGCACCAAGCCCTTGGAATGGTTGTGCCCGACGACCAGCCCTTGGATCTCGACGCCCGCCGCCCGCGCGGCTTCCAGCACGCCCGCCAACTCGCCCGGACGGTCGGCGAGATAGATCGAGAACTCGGTCTGGACGGTGGAATCCATGGGCGTGGACCCGCGGCGAGCGGGGCCCGGATGGTAGACCGCGCCGCCGATCGACTCCACGAACATCCCGTGATTCCGCAGGGTCGCGAGCGGGACGGACCCGGCCGATTATCGGTCGTTGATCTCGCCCGCCGAGAGGTTCCGCTGCTCGGGGCGATAGCGGTGCGGCTCGGTCTCGGACCAAGCCCGCATCGTCCCGCCGGCCTCACGCGTCCGGGTGGGCCCGAGGAGCAAGTTCGAGAGCGTCTGGCCCGAGTCGGATCGCTGGTAGATGCGCGGGGTGCCGAAGCTCGCGAAGCCATCCGCCCGGGTCACCCGCCGGTAGCAGCCCGGAAGCAAGGCCGCCGCCGACAGGGCGAATACCAGCGGCGCGACGAACGCGAGAGCCGGGGCTCCGGGGCGGGATCTTCGCCGGGGGGAGGTGCCTGCCATGGTCAGACTGTACGCGGACCGAGCCGGTCGGATCGCGGGGACGCATTCCGGCTCGACCCCGGGATCACCGGCCGGACCCGCCGCGCGGGCGTCCTCCCGGGCCTCGTCCGGGGCCGTTCCGCGGGCCGGGACGGGGACCCTTCTTCGGGCCGGGCCCGCGGGGCGGGCCGGGGGGCCGACCGGGGCCCGGACCTCGACCCGGACCCTTGCCGGGCCCGGAACTTGGACGCGGGCCTGAACGCGGGCCCGAACGCGGGCCCGAATGCGGGTTGGCAGGACGGCCTCCCGGGCCGGTGCGGGGAGGTCCCGAGGGACGCCGTCCTGCAGGGCCCGGCGATCCAGCGGGACGGGCCCGCCCCGGACCGGCCGAAGCGCCGCGGGAAGGGCCGCCCGCTCCTCCGAACGCGCGTGGACCCGAGGGGCCGCCGGGGCCGGTTCGGGAGGGGCGGGCGCCGGTGGTTCCGGGTCGTGCGCGCGGCCCGGGCCTGGGGCCGGCACCCGGACCGGTTCGAGAGCCGGAGCCTGCGCTGGCGTTGGGGCCGGATCTGGGTCCGGAACTCATCCGGGGGCCGGGTCGGCGACCGCCACCCGAGCCGGATCGCGGACCTGCGGACGCGGGGCCTCGAGAAGGGCGCGGCGGGCGGGGAGGGCCCGGAGGACGCAATCGTCGCTCGGTCGGGCGACTGGGCTGCGGCCGGGGCTCGCTCGCGGGTCTGGCGGCGCGCGGGCGTTCACTCGGCGGTCGGCGGTCGACCTCGTGCGGGCCGGCGGGCCGGGCCGAATCCGGGCGCGGCCGGGCGGGACGGCTCGGTGCGTTCGATCCTGAGAATCCTCGCGGTCCGCCCGAGCCGACGGGCCGGGGGGGACGAGCGACGGGGGCGGCTTTCCCGGCGGTCGCGGCTCGGCGGAGCGCCCGGAGTTCGTCGGAGGTCAGTTCACGCCACTCCCCCCGGCGGAGCCCCTTGAGCTTGAGCGGGCCCATCGCGACGCGCTCGAGCTTGCGGACGGGGCAGCCCACGGCCGAGAGCATGCGCCGGACCTGACGGTTGCGCCCCTCGCGGAGGGTCAGGGCGAGGACGGTGCGGTCGACATCGCGGGCGATGAGGTCGAGTTCGACCTGGCTGGTGCGCACGGCCCCGACGGTCTTGCCGTAGCGACGCTCGGCGAGGTAGATGCCGCGCTCGAGTTCGGCGATCTGATCCTGTTCGAGTTTGCCGCGGACGACGAGGTGGTAGGTCTTGGCGACGCCGAATCGAGGGTGGGTGAGCTTGTTGGCCAGTTCGCCGTCGTTGGTGAGCAGGACCAGGCCCATGGTGTCGAAGTCGAGCCGCCCGACGGGGAAGAGGCGTGGGCCGGCGGGGTGGTCGACGAGGTCGGTGACGGTCTTGCGGAGGGCGCCGGGCTCGTCGGTGACGGTCGAGAGGGTGCGTTTGGGCTTGTTGAGCATGATGTAGACGAGCCGCTCGGGCTGCTTGAGGGGGCGTCCCTCGACCTCGATGCGATCGGTTTCGGGGTCGACCCATGCGGGGAGGGAGTCGATGACCGTGCCGTTGACGCGGACGAGCCCCTGCTCGATGAGCTTCTCGCAGGCGCGTCGGGCGGCGACGCCGGCGTCGGCGAGGACGCGCTGGAGGCGTTTGCCACGCGACGCGTCGGTGTAGGGGTGGATGCGAGAGGAGGGTTCGTTGGTCATGTGCCCGAATCGTAGCGCGGGGGCTGTCGTCTGCGCGCGCCGATTGCGCAGGTCGGCGCGGGATGTGGTGTAATGCGGGCCGGTCAAACCGGAGGATCGGCGTGAACAGCGATCAGGGACGGACGCGGCGTGAGCCACAGACGGCACGGGAAGGGAACCGATCGACCCCGGCGGCGACGATCGAAGAGATCTTCCTGACGCCGAGGGTCATCGACCGCGGGAGCTTCGAGGAGTACTCGCAGACGCTGCGCGCGATCATCGACGACGCGACGGCGCGGACCGAGGGGCTCGACGCGACCACGCGCGGGGTCGACCGCATGGCGGCCCGCGCCCGCGAGGCGTCCGACGAGCTCAAAGCCCGGCTGGAATCCGCGGCGCGGGCGCTGGGCGTGATAGAAAGCCAGCGTCACTCGGCCGAGGAGTTGTGCGAGAAGCTCGGGAGCGTGGAGGCGATCGGGGCGCGGCTCGAGGAGGCGGTCGGGCCGCGGGTCGAGCAGTTGCACGACCGGGTCGAGGCGATGCTGGCGCGGGCGGGCGAGTCGCTCGACCGGCTCGAGAGAAAGTGGGCCGAGCGGCTGGAGGCGCGGGAGCGCGAGCAGGAGCAGCGGCTGGCGGAGCTGGAATCGAAGCTGGACGAGCGGGTCGAGTCGGCGGCGGCGCGGAGCGTGGAGCAAACCGGGACGCGCGTGACCGAGGCGATGGGGGCGGCCGAGCGGCGCGCCAAGGCGCTGATCGAGGGGCTCGAGCAGCGGACGGTGCAGATCCGGACGGAGTTGGCGCAGTCGGCCGGGCCGATCATCACGAACCTGAACCTGTTGTGCCAGCGGGCGGTGGAGATCCTGGGCCGCGACCCGCGGATGCCTCCCGAGAGCGGGGGCGAGGCGCGGGCGGGGAGCCTGGAGGCGGCGTTGGGCAAGGCGCGCGCGGTGGTGCGTGAGATCGACGAGAAGCAGCGGGCGCTCGAGGCGATGCGCGAGCAGGTCGAGAGCGCGCGGCGGGCGGCGAGCGAGGCGGTGCTCGAGACGGCCGAGCGGGCCGACGCGCTCGAAGCGCGCGCGCGGGAGCTGGACGAGCGGGCGGGTGAGGTCGAGCATCGGGTCGCGGGAATCGGGCCCCGGGTCGATCGGGCGCGCGAGAGCGCCGAGGCGCTCGAGCGGGCGATCGAGGCGGCTTCGGCGCGGATCGACGCCGAGCGGCAGCGGGTCGATTCGGTCGGGGACGGGCTGATCGTCGTCGATGAGCTTTGCGCGCAGGCAACCGAGCGCGTCGAGAACCACCTCGGCGAGCTGCGGGCGATGCTGTCGAGCCCGGTCGCGGAGCTGAGCGAGCAGGCGCGGCAGGTCAACGCGTGGCTCGAGGGGCTGGTCGCGCAGGCGAAGAAACATGTCGAGGCGTCGCGGGCGAAGATCCGGGCGATGGAGGATGTCGCGGGGTCGAAGGCGCAGTCGGTTCGCGAGGATCTCGAGAAGCTGGCGGGAGAGTCGGCCGAGCGGACGCGGGCGGCGATCGAGCAACTCGAGGCGTTCGCGGGCGAGCGGCGTCGGGAGATCGAGGAGCTGCGCGAGCGGGCACGGGCGGACGCCGACGCGGCGTGCGCGCGGATCGAGGAGATCGGGGCCGAGCGCGAGCGGTCGCTGGGCGAGGCGATCGAATCGGCGGCCGAGACGCTCGAGCCGTGGCGCGGCGTGCTGGAGGGAGACGGGGGCGAACTGCCCGCGGCGATCCGCGCGGTGATGGAACGGGTCGAGCGCGAGCTCGGGGCGGCGGTCGCGGCGATCGAGAAGCGGCTCAAGGGGATCGAGGAACGACTCGCTGCGGCGCGGGCGGCGCGCACGAACGACGCGAGTCGGAGCGAGCTCAAGCCGATGCCTTCGATCGTGCCCGGCGAAGTCGCGGCGACGGGCACGACACGGAAGGCGCCGGCCAAGCCCGCGGCGAAGAAGAAGACCACGCGCCGATCGACCGGCGCTTCGACCGGTGAGAGGAAGCCGGGCGGGAAGAAGCCTGGCGGAACAGGATCGACGAAGACGACGAGGAAGAAGAGCGGATGAGCGAGCGAGCGGGCGTGGTGTTGGCGGCGGGGGTGCTCGGATTGCTGGCGGCTTCGGGGCGGGCACAGATGCGCTTCGAGGATGTCAGCGCGTCGGTGGGGCTGGAGTCGTTGAACGCGGCGCGGGTGCTGTTGGCGGATGTCAATGGCGACGGGCGGCCCGACGCGGTGATCGATCGGAGGCGGGTGTTCCTGAACACGGTGGATGCGGACGCTTCGCTGGGGTGGCGGTTCGTGGAGGTGGCGGGGACGGGGCTGCCGACGCCGATGGGCGGCGACCTGTGCGTGTTCGCGGATGTGGACGGGGATGGGGCGCTCGATGCAGTGTTCGTGCCGTACCTGGATGTGAACGGCGAGGGCTACGAAGCGCCGACGGATCGCCCGGGGCGTGCGGCATGGCTGAAGGGGAACGGGGACGGGACCTTCGGCGAGCCGGTGGGGAGTTGGCGGGAGATCGAGAGCGCGACGCCGGCGACGAGCGCGGCGATCGCGGTGGGCGATGCGGACCGCGACGGACGGCTCGACCTGTACATCGGGAACTGGTACGAGCGGTACGGGGCGTCGTTGGCGGGGTTCGAGGATGAACTGCTGCTGCAGACCGGGGCGGGCGTGTGGACGAAGCAGGCGCTTCGGCGGGACGCGCTTGATGGCTCGGCGGACGCGGAGGGCGGGGACGCGAGCGGTCGGCCGACCTACGGCGTGATGATCGCGGACCTGCTGACGGGGACGGCGGGGGCGCATGCGTTCGCGTATCCGCAGTTGCTGGAGTTGAGCTACGGGCGGCGGTGGAACCGGCTGTGGGTTCGGCTGAACGCCGAGGACTTTCGCGTGATGATCGCGGCGGTGATGCGTCGGATGGGCGCGCAGGACGCGGAAGTGGCCGATGCCGATGTGCCGCCGGGCGATGCGACCTGGGCGCCGACGGGGAACGCGTCGGCGTTCGCGGGGGATGCGATCCGGCACGGGCGGTATCCGGAGTGGCTCAAGGAGCGGGCGAGGCAGGACCCGCGGTTCGAGCGGGCCGACGAGGAACCCTTCCGCGCCAACGGGAACACCTTCGACGCGGCGGTGGGCGATATCGACGGCGACGGGGATTTCGATGTGTTCCTGGCCGAGATCACGCACGGGTGGGCGGGGGAGAGTTCGGATCGGTCGCAGTTTTTGCTCAATGAACCGGGCGGGGACGGGATCGCCGAGTTCGTGCGCGCCGATGCGGAGACGCGTCCCGGGCTGGTGGTCGATCGCGTGCCGGGGGATGCGACGATCCGCGGGTGGAACCAGGGGGACCTTTACGCGGAACTCGCGGACCTGGACCACGACGGGAGGCTGGATCTGATCCTGTGCTCGAGCGATTATCCGGATGACCAGCGGCTGCGGATCTGGAGGCAGCAGGCGGACGGTTCGCTGGTGGATGCGACGCCCTGGGTCGGGATCGATCATGTGGGCGCCCAGCAGCCCTCGCTGGCCGACCTTGATGGGGACGGGGACCTGGACCTGCTGGTGGGTCAGTCGTTCAACCGGCTGAGCGAGTCGCAGATCGCAGGGCGGACGCCTCGCGTGCGTGTGTTCCTGAACATGACGGCGCAGCGGGGCCTGGGCAACGCGATCGTGCTGAAGCTCGAGGGGGATCCGGGGCTCGGCGTGAACCGGGACGGGCTGGGGGCGATCGTGCGCGCGCGGGTGGAGATGGACGGGAAGCAGCGCGTGATCAGCCGACAGGTCGTGGGGATCGGCGGGCATGCGGGCAAGCAGCAGGGGTTTGCGGTGCACCTGGGGATCGGGAGCGCCGAGCGGGCCGAGTCGATCGAGATCATCTGGCCCGATGCGGCGCGGACGGTGCAGCGGCTGGGCGCGGTCGGGGCGGGGACGCACCGGGTGCGGTTCGGCGAGCCACTGGAGTGAGCCGAGTCTGAGCCTGTTGGTGGGGGCGTGCTGTTGCGCGCGCTCACCGTGGCGGGTGAAAGAAAACGCCCCGGGGCGTGGTGCTCCGGGGCGTTGGCGTGGGTGGATGGTCGGGAGACTTAGACGGTCGCGAGGATCTTCTCGAGGAGCGAGCCGCTGTTCTGGCGGCCGAGCCAGAAGTCGGTGGTGTCGACCGAATCGAGCGGGGTGCTGAGGACGCGGTCGATGGTGGGGATGTTGTAGCTGCCGTTGGGAGAGGGGGTGTTGGCGACCGAGTCGGCGGCGAAGAGGTCGAAGGAGTTGGCGCCGGCACCGTTGGAACCGGTGAGGCGGAGGCCCAGAAGCTCGCCGGTGTGTCGGCCGACGGTGGCGGTGAGGGACTCGATGAGGTTCTGGATGTCGGTTTCGGTGGGCGTGTAGCCGAGCTGACCGAGCGTGGGGACGAAGACGACGGCTTCGTCGTTCTGGTCGGCGTTCAGGGCGTCGGAGTGCTCTGCGAAGCCGAAGGGCTGGTTGGAGAGGTTGGCCCCGCCGCCGATGCCGAAGATGCCGAGGTCGAAGAAGCTGAAGACCTGGCTGATGGGATCGGGGGTGCTGGAGAGGAAGACGGTGGAGAAGTCCTGGAACTCGAAGTCGGTGGGATCGGCGGAGAAGGTGACATCGACGCCGAGTTCGGCGTAGACATCGTTGAGGTTGTCGACGAGTCGGTCGAGGATGAAGTCGCGGACGGACTGGCCGCTGTTGGTCTTGCCGACGAGGCCGAGGACGGCGGGATCGAACCCGTCGAGCTGGGTGAGGATGCCGCCGGCCTGGAGCCAGTCGATCTCGCCGCCGCGCGTTTCGATGAAGACATTCTGCGAGACGGTGTCGGCGGAGAAGGTGCCGTCGAAGCGGGTGACCTCGATGGCGTAGTCGGAGTTGAAGACGCCCTGGAGGTAGACGGCGTAGGTGGCGGGGTCGCCGTCGGTGCCAATGGCGCCGCGGGTGACGAACTGGATGAAGAAGTTGCCGTCGTCGTCGTAGCCGTACTCGGTGTTGCCGGAGGAGGCGATGACGCCGGGGTTGCTGCCGTTGGGCGAGAAGTCGGTGGGCGAGAAGACGAGTGCGGCGTCGTCGAGGCTGGTGGCGTTGGTGGTGTCGAAGAGTGCGAACTGGACGGCGCCGGTGAAGTCGAGGAAGGAGAGGGGGGAGTCGTCGCCGAGGTCCGGGCCGCGGGAGCCGAGGTCGCCGCCGGTGTCGGAGAGGTTGACGGTCAGGCGCATCAGGGTGCCGGCGGGGATGGTGCGCTGGTTGTTGAGGTGGAAGATGTCGACATCGGCGTAGACATTGCCCGGGACGCCCGCCTGGTTGGCCGGGCCGATCGCCGAGGAGATGACCGAGGTGACGGCGTTGCCCTGGCGGGTGGAGGTGATGTCCGAGCCGTTGCCGCCCGAGACGATGTCGTCGCTGGTGCCGAGGTTTCCGTCAGGCCCGGCCGAGAGTGTGAAGGTGAAGCCGTTGGTCTGGACGGTGGCGCGGTCGTCGGCGGTGCCGAGGATGCCGTCGCCGCCGGCGAAGGCGCTGGGACGGGGCGCGTCGACGACGACCTGGCCGTCGCCGGAATCGACGACATCGTTGAAGCCCGAGTTGCCGTCATCGAAGATCTCGAGGCTGAACTCGTAGAGCCCGACCGAGCCGGGGATCGAGGTGAGGTCGGGAACATTGCCGGTGTTGCCGACGGTGTCGAAGGCGTTGCCCACGGCGATGACATAGCGCCCGGTGGAGAGGGCGAGGAAGCTCTGCTCCTGGGAGAGGGCGGTGTCGGTGGGCGGGTTGATGGGGAGGGTGAGCAGGTCGTCGGACTGTCCGACGCCGCTGAAGGTCTGCCCGCTGGGGCCGATGATGTTGATGGGGGCGAAGACGGCCGACCCGGAGACGGGGCCGAGGCGGAGGATCTGCCCGGCCTGGAGGGTGATGGAGTAGAGGTCCATGTCGCCCGGGAAGCTGAAGAAGTCGGGGTCGTGGTCGGGGTGGTCGCCGATGGTGCCGCGGATGGTGTAGGGGGTGTTGGCTTCGGGGAGCCCATCGGAGTCGGCGTTGTCATCGAAGACGATGTCGAGGTTGATGGGGGCGTAGTAGTCGACCTCGAAGATGGGCTGGCCGTTCTGGAAGACGGTGGTGGTGCCCTCGTTGAGCTTGTCGCCGACATCTCCGATGATCGCGTCGCCCGAGAAGTTGTCGGCGGGCTCGGCGAAGCCGTCGTTGTCGCCGTCGAGCTTGGCGCCGGCGAGCTGGGCCCGGAGGATGTCGGAGCTGATGACGAAGCGGTAGATGCCCGGGCCCGGGACGCCGGCGAGGCGTGGCAGGTCTCGGGAGGTGAGGTCGCGGTCGAAGGTGACGAGGGCGGCGTTGAGGTCGGCGTCGTAGCTGACGGAGTAGTCGGCGCCCTCGACGAGGAAGATCTCGGAGATGCCGGTGGCGCCGCGGACCTCGCGGACGCTCAGAGCGCTGCTGATCGAGCTGCCGTCGATCTCCTGGTTGAAGAAGATCTGGGCGGTGTAGAGGCGGCTGGTCTCGACGACGCGGATGTTGGTGACCTGGATCGGGTTGGGCAGGGTCTGAGCCTGCTCGACGGAGAAGTTGCCGATGGTGTTGGGGGCGGTCTGGCCGCCGATGCTCACGGTGCCGAGCGCGCCGGTGGAGGCGATGAGGTAGCTCTCGCTGAAGCGGTTGGAGCCGACGCCGGTGCCGGCGATGGTGACGGCGCCGAGGGAGGATCGTCCGGCCGAGACGAAATCGTCGGAGGTGCCGAAGAACCCGTCGGTGCCGCGGAGGTAGCCGGCGACGATGTCGGACTCGAAGAAGTTGCCACCGATGGTGAAGGTGGAGGAGAAGCCCGCGGAGGCCTCGTCGGCGTCGAGGCCGATGCCGCCGTAGTCCGCGTCGGCGCCGAGGTCGCCGCCGACGAGGAAGGCGCTGTCGGTGACCGAGCCGGTGACGGCGACGCGGCCGAGGTTGTTCCCGACGCTGACGCGTGACTGGCTGACCGAGGGAGCGCTGAAGGCGGCGAGGGTTCCGCCGCCGGTGCCGACGGTCCCGAGGCTGTCGCCGAAGCGGAGCAGGGCGCGGGAGACGGCGCCGGTGGAGGTGAAGGAGGTGGCGCTGCGGAAGACATTCAGGCGGCCCTGGGTGAGCCCGCCGACGGCGATGGTACCGGCGTTAACGAGGTCGATGCCGACCTCGCCCGCGGCGGAGGTGCCGAAGTTGCCCGAGATGTTCAGGGCCGAAAGGGTGTAGGCATCGACGAAGCCGCCGTTGAGGTTGATGAAGTTCATCGCGGCGACGGTGCCGCCGAAGCGGATGCTGCCGGTGCCGGTGACATTGTCGAAGGTGATGGTGCCGCCGTCGCGATCGACGACGACATCGGAATCACCGGCGAGATCGACGCGGACATCGAGGATGCCGAGCGAGGCGTCGTCGTTGGTGACGATGTCGAAGTCGGTGAGGGTGCTGTCGGCGGTGATGATCAGCGAGGACGCGAGGGTGGAGTCCTTGATGAAGAGGGTGCCCGCGGCCTTGTTCCAGACGGCGGTGCCCGGGCCCGAGAACGAGATGGTGCCCGAGACGCCCTTGTGGAGGAACGAGGTGCCGCCGGCGGAGATGTTCTTGCCGGTGCCGGTGCGGATGAGCGGCTCGACATGCTTGAAGTTCGTGCCGCGGGTCGTGATCTTGGAGTTGCTCTTGATGCTGTCGGCGATGTTGTCGGCGTAGACGGTGACATCGTTGCCGGCGCCGGCGATGGAGACGGCCGCGACATTGGAGAAGCCGAGGGCGGTGCGCTCGTCACCGGTGTTGTAGACGCCGTCGTTGCCCGCGGTGAGGCCGGCGGTGATGTCGACATTGCGGGCTGACCCGCCAACGACGACGGAGGTGACCACGCCCTGCTTGATGGTGTCGGTGTTGAGGGCGATGCCGCCCGGGGCGTTGTCGCGGCCGAGGTCGAAGAACCCGGCGCCGATGAGGGTGTCGCGGAGGTTGCCGCCGACGGAGAAGAGGGCGACCTCGTCGCCCGCGGTGACGAAGGCGGCGGTCTTGCCCGAGTTGAGCGAGTCGCTGGTGAAGCTGCCGCCGATGGTCGCGCTGACGATGCGGCGGCCGGCGTGGATCATGGTCTCGTAGGCGGACCCGGTCGCGGTGAGGGCGACGATGTTGCGCCCGGCGGTGATGGAGGGCCCGTCGATGGCGCTGGTGAAGATCACGCCCTGGGGGAGTTGGTTGCGGAAGGAGTCGACCGAGGACCCGGCCGAGAGGTTGGGGTTGATGCCGATGTTGCCGAAGACGCCGGTGCCGGCAACGGAGAGGAGGGTGATGTCGTAGTCGGCGTGGACATCGCCCAGGAGGTGCCCGTTGGTGATGGAGAGGTTGGTGATGGAGCCGTCGTAGGCGGCGATGGTGTTGCCCGGGAGGAACGAGCCGTTGTTGATGGTGACGCTGGCGATGCCGTTGGAGTGGCTGATGATCGAGCCGTCGAAGTCGCCGTTGATGGTGACGGGCCCGATGCGGTCGAAGGCGGTGATGGAGCCCGCGCCGAGGTTGGAGGAGTTGGGCTTGTCGGTGGCGCGGCCGAGGACGACGCCCAGGGGCGTGACGGTCCCGCCGGCGTTGCCGCCGGAGTTGGGCGGGAGCTGGACGGTCTGGACGCCGATGGTGCCGGCGGCGCGGATGTCGGCGTAGAGCTGCCCGTTGGGGGCGCTGACGCTGGAGATGTTGGCGCGGGAGAGGATGACGCCCGGGTTGGTGGGCGAACCGATGTGGCGCCCGGCGATGAGGGAGTTGATGCCGGCGCTGACATCGGCGTCGAGCAGGAGGTCGCGGCCGGCGTTGATGGAGCGGACGACGCCGCGGTTCCCCTGGGTGGTCAGCTCGATGTCGATGTCGCCGAGGGTGGAGACGATGTTGGAGATGGGCCCGGAGGAGGCGATGCGCCCGGAGATGCCGTTGGGCGCCGAGATGCGGTCGATGCGGCCGGAGGGCCCGGTGACCTCGATGTCGGAGTTGATGATGGCGTTGGTGACCGCGAGGGCCTCGATGGGCCCGGCGATGCGGAGGCGCGACGCGACGAGGCGGTCGCCAATGGTCGAACTGATCAGGCGGCCGGCGGTGATGTTGGTGCCGCGGATGCTGCCCAGGGCCGCGAGGCTCTCGATCTCGTTGTCGACCTGGATGTCGACGCGGGTGAAGTTGTTGGCGGTGATCGCACCCTCGACCGAGCCGAGGACATCGATGAGCAGGTCGGCCATGTTCCCGGTGGGGAACTCGGTGGTGATGTCATCGACGCTCTCGCCGATGAGGATGCTGTTGGTGCGGAACTCGGAGTTGGTGCCGGTGATGGTGGAGTTGCGGTAGCCGGTGGCGCTGATGGTGTTGGCGGAGTTCTCGGCGCGGAACTGGGAGGCGTCGTAGAAGCCTCCCTGGAGGCGGAAGGTGTCGATGTCGCTGGCGGTGACCTGGGAGCGGAAGAAGTCGGCGCCCTGTCCCTGGATGGTGGAGATGTCGCCCGAGACGATGAGGGCGTCGTCGTAGTCGGGGCTGAGCCAGAAGCCGTCGAGCTGGTGGACGCCGATGACGGCGTTGATGAAGTCGCCGCCGCTGTCGACGGAGATGTTCTCGATACCGTTGGCGTCGAAGACCTCGGCGCCGATGGTGATGGTGCCGGGGACGGTGTTGGCGGCGATGAAGTAGCCGGCGAGGTTGGAGTTGGCGATGTCGCTGGCGGTGATCTGCCCGATCTCGTCGGAAGCGAAGATGCCGGTGGTCGCGATGGGGCCCGCATCGGGGGGCGCGACGCCGTCGCCGACATCGACGGTGCCGATGAGCGGGGCGTAGATGGTGCCGATGATGCCGTCGAACCCGCCGATGCGGGTGATGCCGTCGGCGTTGACATTGACATTCAGGAGGAGGGCGCCGTTGCCCTGGAGGATGACATCGCCGACGGCGCCGTCGACATCGATCGACTGGACATTGCCGGTGCGGACGACGAGCCCGTTGAGGAAGGGATCGAAGGGCGAGCCGATGTCGTCGAGGTAGGCGGTGCCGCCGCCGGTGGCGGTGACGGTGGTCGGGCGGTAGAGCTCGCCGTTCCAGTCGTTGTCGATGGCGGCCTGATCGATGCCGAGCGCGCCGCCGACATCGGCGACGAGCCCGCCCACGACGCCGAGGTCGGGTCCGATGCGGTCCGGGCCCCACTCGAGGAGCTGGGTGCGGCCGAGGTCGCCGTCGACGATGGTGAGGGTGTTGAGGCTGGCGAGATCGATCGCGACGATGTCGCCGCCGGGCGTGTCGGCGTTGATGGAGCCGAAGGCCTCGCCGCCGGTCTGGACGACCTGCCAGACATCGACCTCGAGTTCGCCGGTGATGCTCATGGAGGAGAGGGCGGTGGCGTTGGTGATCTCGATGCGCCCGATGGAGATCGGGTCGTCCTCGTCGGTGTCGCCGACGGACCGAATGTTGAGGGTGCGACCGGCGGAGAGGTCGGCCTCGATCTGCCCGATCGCGACACCCTGCGAGTTGTTGATCGGGAGCAGGCGGACGAGCCCGGCGACGGTGCCGATGCCGGTGCCCGCGCCGGTGATGGAGATCCGAACACGGCCGCCGGAGTCGTCGGTGAGTTCGATCGTTTCGCCAACGATGAGGTCGATGCTGGCGTTGTCGGAGACGGGGAGGTCGATCTGGGGGAAGTCCACGAAGCGGATGTCGCTGTTGGCACCCGTCTGGAACATACTGGAGGTGAAGATGGAGTTGCCGTCGATGCCGATGTGCCCGCCGGCGTCGGCGGCGTCGCCGACATCCTGGCTGATCAGGACGCCGCCGATGGTCGAGCCATCGGGGGTGATGACCTGGAGGAGCCCGGCGTTGATGTGGTTGCCGGTGCGGATGAGTCCGATGTTGCCGTTGGTCTGCCCGCTGGTGCCGGTGGTGAGCTGGAGCCCGCCGAGGAAGGTGCCGGAGTTGGCGTCGTCCTGGTCGAAGCCGATGGAGGCGCGGATGTCGATGATCGCGACATCGCCGCCGATGTTCATGTTGAGGAACGCGACATCGCCCTCGGTGGGGCCCTGTCCGACGAGGGGGGAGAGCCCGGTGTAGAGGGTTCCGAAGTTGCCGCCGACGATGACATTGAGGCTCTGGGTGGTCGAGCCGGGCTCGATGTCGGAGCCGGCGGTGATGTTGTAAAGGTTGCCCGGGACGGAGATGGTGCCGGCACCGAAGCTGAGCAGGTCATCGACATCGGGGTTGGAGGTGTTGAGGATCTCGTTGGGGTCGCCCTCCTCGCCGCCGCCGGTGATGAACCCGGTGCCGACGCGGATGGATCCGACGCTGCCGTTGAGGACATTGAGCGTGTTGGAAATGCCGTCGACGGTGGAGCCCGAGCCCGCGCCGGATCGGTAGGCGCCGAGGGTGGTGGGCGCCATGCCGCTGATGGCGATGCGGTAGCTGGTGCCGTTGTCGGTGTCCCCGTCGTTCTGGGCGAAGTCGGAGACAACGAGGTAGAAGACGCCGGGGTTGGGCGCGTCGAAGAAGAGGATCTGGCTGTCCTCGGCCTCACCCAGCGCGTCGACGGCGGCGAGGGTGCGCCCGTCCTGATCGATCACGCGGAGGTTGAGGAAGTCGCCGCTCTGGATGCGCACGGGGGTGCGCCCGTCGGTGGCGAATGCGAAGACATCGGCGGGGTCCTCGGCGGTGTGGACGGCCGGGTCGCCGATGCCGACCTGCCCGGTCAGCTCGACGGCGGTGCCGATCGAGCCGATCCACTCGGCGCTCAGCACGGTGTCGTTGCGGAGGAAGTCGGTGCCGAAGAAGTAGCTCTGGTTGGCGATCGTGGTCGACTGGATCGCGAACTCGAAGATGTCCGACGCGTCGACCTGTGAGTTCTCGTCCACCGGGACGATGTGCTCCTTCTCCTCGTAGCGGAGGATGTCGCGCGGGGGCTTGGTGGCCGGGCTGTCGAGGTCGCCCTCGATGGTGACATCGAGCAGCGAGCGGCCGGCAACAGCGACCTCGCCGACGGTGCGACCCACGAACAGCTCGGCGCCGGTCTTGACGACCTCGGGGACGGTGAAGTCGTCGGTGGTGAAGTCCGGGTCGGCGACCCACTGGCCGGCCTCGGACCCGACGACGAGGGTGCCCAGGTCGCCGGCGACGGTGACGCTGCCCAGGAGATAGCCGATGTTGAGCGCATCAACGGCACCGTCGAAGCGGCTTGAGCCGTGCAGCGCGCCGTGGAAGTTGATGCGGCCCATCGAGGAGCCGTCGAGGATCTTGATGCCCTGGTTGATGTTGTTGAACGCCGCGGGATCGGTGACGGTCAGCGCCTGGAAGCCGGGAGGGGCGCCGGCGGGGTTGTAGTTGTTGATCGGGCGGTCGAAGGGCGAGCCCACGATCACCGAGCCGGGGCCCGGGGGCAGGCCGGTGACGACGACATTCCCCTGGTCGTCGATGTCGACGGCGTAGCCGAAGCCGGCGCCCTCGAACTCGTCGAAGAGCCCGAGGAACTCGTCGGGGCGGTTGTAAATGAACGCGCCGTCGCCGAAGCCCTCCTGGAAGAACGCGCCGTCGTCGTCGCCCGCTTCGATGATGCCGCCCGAGAGGGTCAGGCTGGTGCGGGAGTCGACATTGCTGAGCAGGATCTGCCCGATGCCGTCGTTGAAGTTGGGGATGCCGTCGTCGTCGGTGTCGACGAGCGGGACATTGGAGTTCTCGGGGATGCCCAGGCGGATGGTCTCGACCATGTCGCGCCCGAACAGGTCGAAGATGGAGACCGTTGCGCCGACTGGCCCGCGGAAGCGGACCTCGGCGCCGAAGATGCGGGAGTCGACGATCTCGGCGAAGTTGCCCGCGGGGGTGGTCGCCTGGATGTCGTCGATCGCGAAGGTCTGGACGGTCGAGCCGGTCGCCACGAAGCGGATCTGGTCGAACTCGGTGCCGATCGCGGGATTGGTGACATCGAAGACGAACTCGCCGCGGCCCTCGTTGAGCCCGTTGCCGGGGGCGGGGTTGGCGTTGAGATCGCGCAGCGCGTTGCCGGTGAAGGAGGCGACCTCGGTGCCGTCGAACAGCAGCACCGCGCGGAGGCTGTTGAAGGGGAGCCCGTTGAGCCCGTTGTACCCGATGGTCATGACCAGGCGGGAGATCGCGAGGTTGGGGTCGTCGGTGGTCGGGTCCTCGGAGCCGTCGAACTCGAAGCTCATGAATTCGAGGGGCTCGCCGAGGCGGACATTGAGTCGCTCGGTGCCCTCGACGGTGTCGCCGTCGGCGTCGAGGTCGGCCACGACGCGGGCGTCGCGGGCGGGGGTGACATTGTGGCGGATGCGGAGCCCGGTTTCCTCGAACTCGAAGCCGTTGGGGACATTGAAGGGCGGGACGATGTTGGCACCCAGCTCGGTGAAGCCTTCCTGGATGACCACGACATCGTTGTCGCCGACTTCCTGCGTGGTGGTGAAGACGGGGATGGTGTACCCGAAGATCGCGGTCGCGGTGCCGAGCCCGTCGGCACCGATGTCGTCGGCGGTGATGCTCAGGGAGAAGAGCATCTGACGGGGCTCGAGGCGCTCGACGGCGGTGTGACCGGCGCGGCCGGCCAGCACGGCCAGTCGCGAGGGCTCGCCCACGCTGCGCGCATCGGTGTGACGCTTGGGGGAGGTCCGCACGAACGGACGATCAAGGCGACGCGAACGGTTCATGGCATCTCCTCGCCGGATCACACTGCCGAATCACACTGCCGGCTCACTCGGCCGTCTCACACGCGTCGGGAACCCCGGCGCTGGGGTCCCGCCCGGTCCGAGTGCCGCGGCGCCCGGGTCTCGACCCGGATCGCGGTGGCACAACCTAGTCCAACCTTCACCGACGCTCAACCGACCCGAAGGGTTCCTGGCTTGGGGCTTCCCGTCAACCGACCTCGGGCGAGCGACGCAAGCATCGCATCCTGTGGTGGCTCAGGGGGGCCGGCCGGGCTGCTCGGTGCCGGCGGGGCTGGTGTCGGCCCGCTGGGCGCTGCCTTGGACGACAAGCGGGGGTCGTCCTCTCCGGGCAGGACCATGCGTCCGTCCGACGCGGGGCGCCGGGCGGGGTTCCACGACAACCTACGCAGGTTGGCCGCGGTGGTTGCAGTGTATCAGAGTGCCCCCCAGCCCGCACCACCCGGGATCAAAATTCGGTCCGGGAACACCCGGAGCGGGGGTGCCGAACCTCGGCACCCGCCTGCCGGTGCAAGCCCGGGGTCCGGGATGCGGGGTTCACCCGGGCCCGGGCGTGCCCGGATCCAAGGCTCATTCCGACGCTCAGAATGTCCGCGTCGAGCGGGGGTAGCTGCCCAGAACGACCAGTTCCTTGCAGTGTTTGCCCGCCTCGTCGAGGGCCCCGGCCAGAGCCGGGTCGTCCCGGTGCCCCACCGCGTCGATGAAGAAGGTGTACTCCCAGTTCACGCGTCGACTCGGGCGTTTGTCGATGTGTGACAGGTTCACCCCGGCCCGGGCGAAGACATTGAGCACTTCCACCAGCGCGCCCGGGGCATCGGCGGTCTTGAACATGATCGAGGTCTTGTCGTCCCCGGACCGCTGGGCCCGCTGGCGGCTGATCACCGCGAACCGGGTCACATTGTTCGGCTCGTCCTCGATCCGCTCGAACAGCACCGTCAGCCCGTAGAGCTGCCCCGCCAGCGCCGGGGCGATCGCGGCGGCCCCGGACTCGGCGGCGATCGACTGGGCGACCCGGTACTCCTCGGCCGCGGTGATCGCTGCCCGGCTCGAACTCGGCGCGGGGACGACCTCGGCCTGGGGATACTGCGTCGCGAGCCATTTGCGGCACTGGGCGGCGGCCTCGGGCTTGGCGTGCACGCGGCGGACCTTGCTCGGCTCGCAGTTGGCCAGCAGCGCCAGGTGTACCTCGAGCTGGGCCTCGGCATAGATCCACAGCTCGCCGGCGCTCTCGAGGAACGCGTCGAGCGTCTCGGCGATCCCGCCCTGGGTCGAGTTCTCGATCGGGACCAGCCCGTAATCCACATGCCCGCGGCGGACCTCGGTGAAGACGCCGGCGATCTCGCGCAGGTCCTCGTAGGTGACCGACGAGCCGAACTGCTTCATCGCGGCCGCGTGGCTGAACGAGCCCGGCGGGCCGAGGTAGCCGATGCGCAGCGGGCGCTCGAGCGCGAAGCTCCCGCTCATCAGCTCGCGGTAGATCGCTTCGATCGAGCGGCTTTGGAGCGGGCCGCGGTTGGCGCGGAGGACGCGATCAAGGACGGCGGCCTCGCGGTGCGGGGCGTAGATCGGGATGTTCGAGCCCTGTTTGTACTTGCCCACTTCCACGACGAGTTGGGCCCGCTCGTTGAGCATCTCGACGAGTCGGCGGTCCATGTCATCGATCCGCCGGCGGAGGTCCTCGAGGGCGTCGTGCCGGCCCGATTCCGAAGGCGCGTCCTCGGCATGGTCGGCCGGGGCGTTGGCGGCGGGATCGGTCGGGATCGGGCTGGTGGGGTCGGGCGTCATGGTCAGGGCGGGTCGGGGGGCGTCGGTCGATTCGGTGGGGGGTTTGTGGGGCCGGTCGGAGTGGTGCGGCCCGGTCGCGCCGACCGAAAGAAAGAGCCGGGGAGAGTCGGGCCCGGGTGGAAGAGCCGGGTCGCTGTCTGGAAGAACTCTATCGTGCCGAATCCCGCGACAGATCAGACCGGTGCCGCGATCGACGCCTCGTGGCTGAAGGGGATCGCCGAGTCGGTGACGCAGTTGCCCAGCGCCACGCACGCGGTCTTCGGGCTGGCGCTGGCGGTGG
>JBICIG010000058.1:0-8071 GCA_043101605.1 Phycisphaerales bacterium JB037 | reverse complement strand
GCCTGTCGCTGCCCGGGAGCCTGGCGGCTCCCGGTGGTTGCTCGGCCGCGGATCCGGATCGGACCGGATTCCCGAAGGCTCGAGGGCCTCAACAATAGGCCGCGTCGGGGGCGGGAGCAACGGGCGATCAGGGTCCGACGAAAGCATCGTCCATCGCGGCGGGGGTCTCGGTGCCTCGGATGGGGCGGATGCGTTCGCCGCGGCGTGCCTGCTCGATGGCGGCCTCAATGGGGCGGGGGAGCCAGAGGTTGTCGCCGTTCTCGAGAATGGGCGACTCGGTCCATTGGGCGCTGCCGTCGTTCCAGAGGACATGCTGCCCCATGCCGCGGTGGTTGGGGGAGCTTTCCTCCGGGTCGATCAGGTGTCCGCGGACGGCCCGGAGGACGACCGGTGAACGATCGGCCATGACAACGACCCGCCCGGAGCCGATCCAGCGGGGGCGTTCGCCCCGGGGCATGACGCGGTAGCTGAAGGAGACTTCCTCGAGCCTGCGCCAGTCATGGGTGAGGGAATCGGTGCGGTTGGTCGGGGCGAGCGGGTTGCCGGCGCAGGCGAGGTCGGCGAGCGAGGCGTAGTCGGCCCCGACAAGGTGGAAGAGGTTGGCGGAGTTCGACTCGTCTGGCTTCTCGCCGACATTCCACCAGGTCCGCCCGCCGAACCCGGCGGTGACCATGGGGAGCGAACCGTCGTTGCTCGATGCGTAGCTCCCGAGACCGAATGCGGCGGCGTGCATGCTCTGGGCGCACGCGGCCTGGATCTGGCTGGAGCGGGCAGCGCTCAGGACGGGCCAGAGAACCGACGCGCCCAGCAAAAGGACCGCCGCGACGGAGATGAGATCGGACCAGGAAACACGGGCCATGGATCGGCGGCGTTCGAAGGACATCAGCCCGTCCTGGCGGTCGATCGCGTCCTGCACGCGGGCGAGGGTGGACTCGATGAGCCGGGTGCCGGACGGGGCGTCGGCATCGGCCCGCACGAGTTCGCCGAGGGCGAGATGGGCGGCGGCGCGATCGCGCAGCGCGCTGGGGACGCGCCCGACCTCGAAACCTGCGAGGACCAGGGCGTCGAGGGCCTCGGCGTCGTGACCGCTCAGCACGGGCTCATCGCCGGTGATGCCGGACGAAGAGCGGCGAACGCGGACCATGGTGACATCGATCAGGGAGGGGTCGCAGGCCACGGACTCGGCTTCGAGCACGCCAAGAATCGAGGCGACGGCCCGGGCGCGGTGTTGGAGGGCCGGCTCGACGGCGTCTGGATCGAGCCCCGCGGCGATCAGGGCGTCGAGTGCTTCCTGATCGGTCAGCGAGAGCTCGAATGCGTGGGTGTCCGACTGGGTGAGTTCCTCGCTCATGGGGTGATGGGTCCTCTTGGTCGGCGTGCGGGCATCGGGTCAGTCGCTCTGGCCGTGCTTGGCCGAGACGCGGCTCCAGTGCTTGGCGAACGAGGCGACGGCGGCGTGCAGCCTCGACTTGACGGTGCCCAGAGGAATGCCGAGGTCGTCGGCGATCTGGGCGTAGCTGAGCCGCTGGAAGTACGCCAGCAGCAGAATCTCCCGGAGCGTGGGCGATAACCCGGCGAGCGCTTCCTGCACCATCCGGTCGCGTTCCTCGCGGTCGAGCCCGGTTTCCGGGCCCGGGATATCGATCTCCATCAGGTCCACAAATGCAGCGGGGCGTCCTCCCCCGGCGCCGGAGTTTCCCCCGACCGGTGCCGACAGTTCCCTCTCGCGTCGGCGACCCTTCTTACGCAGGTAGTCGCGCCCTTTGTTCGCCGCGATGGTGAACAACCATGGTCGGAATCTGCGGCTGGTATCGAATGAGTCGGCCGAGAGGTGGACCTGCAGGAAGGCGTCCTGGAAGACATCCTCGGCGGCGGCCCGATCGCCCACGAGCCGATAAAGGAATCGGAAGAGCTCGCCGTGGTATCGCTCCACGAGTTCGCGCAGGGCCTCGTCGTCGCCCCGGCGATGGGCCGCCAGCAGTTGTTCATCGGTCGGTCGGGTCACGCTCGGGGGTCTCGTCGGAGGAAGAGTGGGCCCGTCGGCGGCTCGGGCGGTCGTACGCCGGGCGACCCAGAGCGGATCGGCGGCTGATATCAGAGTACCCGCCCGACCCGCCGAGAGAAGCTCACTCCCGAATCGGACCCGAACAGTTCGAGCCCCTCGCGTCGGAGGGCCGGGGCGTGGTGCTGCAAGTACTCCTCGAATGACTCGGGGTTTGGGAACCGATAATGCGTCTCGACCTGGATGGGTTGGGCCGGATCGGAGACTTCCACGATCGAGGCGTGGTCGGCCCCGCCTCGCAACACCGCCTCGACATGCCCGGCCCGCAGCCACTGGACATACCGCTTGCGGGTGGGCTCGTCGGGGAGCGTTGCGCAGACGATGTAGCTGATGGGCGGCATGGAAACGGAGCCTAGCGGACGCAATGAGGGCCCGCACGGTTCGTTACGCTCCCGGATGGGGCTCGCTTTGAAGGTCGAACCGCCGGCGAATCCGTTTGACGAGCACCGGGTCCGAGGGCTCGTGGACGCCGCGTCGCGGGGTGATGCCGAGGCGTGGCGGATGCTGGTGGAGGCGTATTCGGGGCGGCTGTTTGCGCTCGTTCGTTCCCGGTGCGGGAGCAGGGAGTTGGCCGAGGAGATCACCCAGTCCGTCTTCGTCACGCTGGCTGAGAAGCTCGGGACGGGGTTGTATCAGGAGCAGGGCCGGTTCGAGTCGTGGCTGTTCCGGATCGCGATCAACCGCATCCGGGACGAGATGCGGCGGACCAGGCGGCACGCGACGCCGACCGACCCGGTGAGCTTCGAGTTTGCCGGGCCGACCCGGGAAGATTCCCGGGCGGACCCGGATCGGTTGACGGCGCTGCGAGAGGCGGTCGCCGAGTTGAGCGATGCGGAACAGGAAGTGATTCATCTGCGGCACCATGCGGAGTTGAGCTTCAAGCAGATTGCCGAGTTGCTGGGAGAGCCGCTGGGCACGCTGCTGGCAAGGCACCACCGGGCCCTGAAGAAATTGCAGACGCGGCTGACCTCCGCGACACCATCCTCCGAGCGAGGAGCACGAACATGAACGAGATTGCCGACAACATGACCGAGTTCGCCGATCTGAGCAGGGACCTCGACCGGCTCGCCGAGGCCGACGCTGCGGAGATGCCGCCGGCGCTGGCCGAGCGGGCGTACCTCGCGTCGGTCGCGGGGCTGACGCGGAGCGAGCCGGAGGCGATCCCGTTCGTCGGGGCGGTGCCATCGGCGCGATGGTCGTTGTCGGGGTCGAGGATTGCCGCGGGTCTGGGGCTGATGGGCGCGATCGGCGCGGTGCTGTTGGCGACGCTGGGGCGGCCGAGCGTGCCGACCGGCTCTGTTTCGGGCGAGATCGCGGCGGCACCGGGATCGAGCGCCGAGGACGCGTTGTGGATCGCGGTCGAGGATGCTTGGGATGATGATCTCTGGTCGGAGATCGATCTGATTTATGCCGAAACGGCCGGGGTCGGTGACGACTGGCTGAACCCGAGCGATGACGAGTCGCTCGATGCGTGGCTCGATCTGGGGTTTGGCGCGGGAGGTGCGATGTGAGGCATCAATCGGTCGTCAACACGCGCCGGGTGGGCGGGTTGCTCGCGGTCTTGGGGCTGGGAGCGGGGCTGGTCCTCGCGACCCAGCCTGAGCGGCCGCCGGTGCGGCCGATGGACGAGCGCGGAGCCGACCGCCGGCAACCGATGTCGGACGCATTGGATCCGCGGACCCTCTCGCGCCGGCTGAACGCCCGGCTCGAGGAGACCGACCGACAGATCGAGACGATGACCGCCCGGCGCGACCGGATCGCCGAAGCGGTGCAGCGGCTCGAGCAGGGAGACGCCCCGGGAATGGTCGTGCGCGACCTCTTCCGGGCCGAGCGGGCGCTCGGCGAGGGGCCCGAGTTCAGGCGCGGCGGGTCCCCGACGGATCGGCCGAGCGGGCGCGGCCCGGATCCCGATCCCGAGCAGGCGATGCGCCGGCTGGCCGCGGCGTGGCCCGAGCTTGCCGGGGCGATCCGCGAGGAGATGGCACGCGATCCCGAACTGGCGCGACAGATCGGGCAGCGTTTGCGGCCGCGCCTGGCCGAGCTGATGGAACTGCGTGAGACCGATCCGGAGTTGGCCCGCGTCCGGCTGGCCGAGTTCCGCGCGGGCTTCGAGATGATGCTCGCGACGCGCGACCTTCGCGCCGCGCACCTTGTTGGCGAGGGCGACGCGATAGCAACCGCCCGCGAGAAGCTCCGCGGGACCCTCGAGCGAACACTCGAAGCTCGCCTCGTGGCCCAGCGGTTTGAAATCCGGCGACTGGAAGCCAAGCTCGAATCGCTGCGCGAGGAACTGGCCGAGCGCGAGGCCGAGCGGGCCGATCAGATCGACGAACTGATGGTGGAGCTCGATGCGCGGGCCGCGGCCGCCGAGCCCCCGCAGCGCGGGCGTGATCCCCGGGGCGGGCGCTGACGCGATCGACCGCGAGCGGGTTCAGCTCACCGTGGCGCCCGGGGCGATCTCGCTCATGGGGGTGAGCAGGACGACCTGCCGCTCGGCATCGCCCTTGGAGCCGTCGCTGGCGGCGAGCAGCATGCCGCGCGACTCCTCGCCACGGATTTTCCTCGGGGCGAGGTTCGCGACGATGACGATGAGCTTCCCGACGAGGTCCGCCGGGTCGTAGTGGTCGCGGACGCCGGCGCAGATCTGGCGGGGTTCGCCCGAGCCGTCATCCAGTTGCAGTTTGAGCAGGCGGTCGGCGTTGGGGTGCGGCTCGGCCTCGACGATCTTCGCGACGCGCAGGTCGAGCTTGGCGAAGGTCTCAAAGTCGACGATCGGGCGCTGGGGCGCCTCCTCGGCGGTCGGGGCGTTCGGCTTGGCTTCGTCGGACACGGCATCTCCCTTCGTGGGCAAGGCGTGGCGGACTGTAGCCGACGCGGGCGCTGCGGAGCGACGCAGCCAGGTCAGGGGGTGCGGGAGGGCTCGACCCAACGGCCATTGCGGTAGATGCTCAGCGACGGGTCGACGCGCAGGGTCGGGGCGAGTTCCTCGACATCGGGATCGCGGAGCGGCACCCCGCCGTCGACGGCGAACTGGGCGGACCAGTTCCGCTGCACGCCGTTGAGCAGCACGGACTCGAAACGGAGGTGGGCGATGAACTCCTCGCGGGTCAGCCGCGGGCCCGGGTTGCCGTTGCACACCGGGCAGACCGAGTAATCGGCCCGTGGCCCGCTGAGAAGCTTGGTGATGCGGGCGTTCTTGCACTCGGGGCACGGCCAGAGTTCGGCATCACGCTGAACGCGATTCGCCCAGCCGCCGACACCGACGGGGCTGAGCAGTTCCTCGTAGCGTTCGATCAGGGCGCGCACCTCGGGGTCTGCGAGCCGCTCGCGCGCGAGGATGCCCTCGCCGGCCCGGACCAGCCCCACCGCTTCGGCGGCGGCGAACGCCGATTCCCGGGACTCGCCGACCGGATCGGCCCGGTGCCAGTCGGACTGGGCGTAACGAGGGTCGAGCGACGACGCCAACGCGAGCAGCCAACGCCTCTCGCGCTGGAGTCGCGACAGATCCGCCAGCGCGATGCAGGCGCTCGGGCTGATCCAGGTGGGGTCGCCATCGGCGCGGTCGAGTTCGAATGCCAGCACGAAGAGCCGCGTGGCGAGTTCCAGGTCTTCCGGGTTCGTCACGGCCGCGGCGACTTCCTCCCCGAGCAGGAAGTATGCCTCGGGATCGTTCGGCGAGAGGGACCGGAGCCGATCGGACCATTCGGGCGAACGAGGCGTATCGGGTTGCGCGCGGGTCGTGCCGGCGAGAACGAGGCCGAAGAGCGTGGCGGCGAGCACCGCTTTGAGCGCTGTCATGGGCTGGCTCCTTCGCTCTGGGCAGAAAGCGCGTTCAGGCGGACCGACCAGAGGCGAAGGATCGTCCACTCTGCGGCGGCAACCTGTTCGAACACACTCCGCGCGTCCCGTCGTGCATCGTCGAGGTCGCGGCGGATCGAGTCGATCGCCGCCGAAGCCTCGGGTCGTTCGCGCCGGACGACCAGGCTCATCCATTCGACGATCGCGAGTTGCTCGACGAGGAACGCTTGCGTCGGGCCGTCTGCGATCGCCCGGCGGGCGAGCCGACGCCGCTCGATCGGGTGATCCGCGAGCGAGCCCCCGCCCCGGCTCCCCCGCTGAGACCATTCCAGGCGCACGGCGGCGGCGAGCCGATCGGCCGGGGCGCTGGCTGACTCGATCGCTCCATCCCGCAGCCGGCCCGCGTAGGAGCGGGCGACGATCGACTGCAGGCGATCGACGATCGCGAGATCGCTCTCGCTGGCGGTGAGTTCCAGCAGCCGCTCGACGAGTGCCCGGCGGGCAAGCACGGGCCAGCGTGGGTCGGACTCCGGAGGCAGCCGCTGAGCGGCGAGCCGCTCGATGAGTGCGAGGTTCTGTCGGGTGGGAGGCATCGTGGGCAGCGCTTCGAGCACGGCGTTGACGATCGTCGGCTGATAGAGGAACCGCTGGAGCAGATCATGGGCGAGCGAGCGCACACGCTGGCGGTTGCCCCGCGTGGCTTCCTGCACCAGCACCTCTGCGGCCATGGGGCCCATGGGGCCGCTGAAACCCTGGAGTTCCTCGAGCAAGGCCAGTCGGGCGCTGAGGTTGTTGCCGACTTCCAGGTAACTGACCGCCCAGTCGTTGCCCGCTTCGCTCTGGAAAGAGCCGGCGGTGGGTTGACGCCCGGCCGAAGCGGCCGACTCCACGGCGGCGCGGGCCTCGCTGATCACGCGGGCGGCTTCCTCGAAATCACCCCGCCAGCGCAGCGACGCGGCGTGGTTGAGCGTCGCAAATTCGGCCGCGATCGCGAGCCGATCGATCGGGTCGAGCGATCGATCCAAGGCGGCCGACGCGTCGCCGACCGCTTCGCCCCACATCGCGGCGAGTTGGTCCTCCTCGGATTGCCCGACCAGATCCCACGCGACGCGGAAGCGATCGCGCAGGGTCGCGACGACGAGCTCGTTGGCATCAACGGGGAGCACCATCGAGGTGTCGATCTCAGGGGTCGCGCCCGCGGCGGCGAGCAGTTGCGTGACCGCGCGCAGGTCGGTGGGCTGGATCGCGGGATCATCGAATAGCCCGATCACCCATGAGCGGGCACTGCCCTCCCCGCTCCAGTCCATCAGCCCGAAAGCCTGGCGGAGCAGTTCGTACACCCATCGCTGATCGGCCGGGTCGGGCCCGTCGCGCAGAATGGGCGCGAGGGTCTGGATCATCAGCGGCGTGAGGTCGACCTCCGGATCGACCGCCTCGGCGCTCGCGATCCAACCCCGCCAACCTTCGGCCGCTCTCGAGGGCTGCGCGCCGAGCCGCTTCGCGAGAAGCGAGAGCCCGCGGGCGGCGCCTCGATCGAACGGTCCGCGGTCGACCAGCGGCTGATCGCCCCGGATGCTCGCGAGCATGGATCGCACGGGTTCCTGGACGGTCGTGCCCAGTTCGCGTTCCTCGGCGAGCCGGGCGATCATCCCGGCCGCCCAGCAGGCTCGCTTCACCGCGTCATCTGAGAGCGTTGCTTCCGGGACGGTGAGCGGGGCGGCGGCACTGAGTATCGGCTCGATCGATCGGCGGCCGAGCGAAGGGTCGGTCGAGGCTCGATAGAGGAACTCGACCACTGCACCCAGGGCCGCGGCCCGTTCCTGGAGGGTGAAGCCGGTCCAAGAGTCGGCGAACGCGTCGAGGGCGCGCGTGAAGCGTGTGACGCCGTCTTCGGCCCTGAGGCCGAGCGACTGAGTGGAGGCCGACAACGCCCCGATGATCTGAGAGGGCGTCGAGAGCATGTCCGGGATCACGCCGGCGACCGGCGGCGTCTCCCCGGGGGTCGCCGGGGGTGCCTCCTTGGGGCTTTCCGGGCTCGCGCTGGCGACCGGCTCGGGAGTCTCGGCGACCTCTTGCGGCTCGTCGGGACCGCTGGTGAACTCCGAAACGAATCGCCGCCATGTGTCGGGCGCAAAGATCGCGACGCTGGCGATTCCGATACCGATTGCAAGGATCAGCGTCACGAAGAGCACGCCCGGCCAGATCACATCC
>JBICIG010000057.1:0-19899 GCA_043101605.1 Phycisphaerales bacterium JB037 | reverse complement strand
GTGCGGTCGATGTCGGGCGGCTCGGGGGTGGGGAGCTCGGGGGTGACGGGCAGGGCCGCGCGGATCTCGGGGATGGGGAAGCGGGCGGTGTCGGTGAGGTAGTCCATGTTGATCGAGAGTTCGGGCATGCCGAAGGCGTCGTCGAGCGAGGCGGCGGGGCGCCAGATGCGCATCGGCACGCTCGCGCTTGAGCCCGGGGCGATGGTGAGGTGCTCGTGATCGGGGAGCATCCTCCAGCGGCTGTCGTCGGAGACGGGCGAGAGGGTCACCTCGACCGGGCGCGAGGTGGGATTGCTCAGCGTGGCGCTGAACTCCGAGAGCACGGGCGAGTCCGCCGAGACGCGCACGGCGCCGGAGTATGCGGGTCGGACGCCGGCGAGTCGGCGGGTTTCGTCGGAGACCTCGCCGGTGATGGCGCGGACATCCTGCACGCCGCCGACGGGGATGGATGCCATCGCGATCTGATCGTCGCGGACCATGACGAGGTGGAACTGGTGGAGGTATCCGGCACTGGGGACGACGCCGGACTGCCCGCCGCCGACGGTCGCGAGTGTGACATACTCGATGCCGTCGACGACGCCTTCGTAGCGCATGCGGTGGATGTGACCGGCGAAGACGGCGCTGACATTGCCGGCTTCGGCGAGCCGCTGGTGGACCTTGTCCCAGTCATCGCCGTAGTTGCCCTTGAGCCAGCGCGGGTGGTGGAGGAAGACGAAGATGTGCTCGGCGTCCCTGCCGCGCTCGAGCGCCTTGCCGAGCCATTCGAACTGCTCGGGGCTCATGCGCTGGGATTCGGGCTTGTTGAAGTTGCGTTCGCCGGTCTCGGGGTTGGGCTCGTCGGAGTAGAGGACGATGAAGTAGGAGTCCTTGTGCTCGAAGGCGTACCAGAGCGGGCCGAAGTGGACTTCGTAGCGGGCTTCGTGTTCCTCGTCGGGGCGATTCGGGCCGCGCCAGTAGACATCGTGGTTGCCCGCGACGGGGAACCAGGGGCAGAGGAGATAGTCCATGACGCCCTTGTATTCCTGCATCTGCAGCATCCACTCGTCGGTCTGGTTGTAGCCGTTGATGAGGTCGCCCACGGTCATGACCAGGTCGGGCTCGATGAGGTTGACATCGGCGACGGTCTGCTTGAGGACCTCGATGCCCTCGGCCGGGCCGCCGGTGCGATCGCCGAAGACCGCAAAGAGGAACGCGTCGTCGTCGACGGGGAGTTCGAGCGGCGCGCCCTGGCGATCGGTGAAGAAGCGCGACGGGTCGGCCTTGACACGCTCGTGCCTGGGATTGTGCGGATGGATGTGCGGGCCCTTGTCCGGCTCGTAGACATGCTGAGCGGAGACCGACGCGGCGCAGACCGCGAGCAGGGCGACGACGAGAGAGGTGAATCGGCTCATGCCGGGAGCTTACCGGACCGGTGTTCAGATCCGGTCAAGCCGATCGGGATTCACGCCGCCCGGTTTCCGGGCCCGGTCGGCGGGCATCGGGGCGGGGCGTGCGGGGTCTGCGGGATCGGTGCGCAAAGCCTGGGGAATCGCGGCGGTCCCGGGGACAGCGATCGGGCGACGGATCCGACGATCCATCTCGGAGACCCCCGGAGGACACCCCATGCACCGGTCGCGCCGGCACGGCTTCACGCTCGTCGAGATCCTGATTGTCGTGGTGATCCTCGGGATCCTCGCGGCGATCGTCGTCCCGCAGTTCTCCAACACCACCGAATCCGCCCGGCAGAGTTCGTTTATCTCGGACCTCAAGGCGCTCGCCTCGGCGGCGGAGGTCTACACCGTCCGCGAGAACCAGTATCTCGGCGACGGGAGCTCGGGCCAGGTTCCGGCGGGCTTCGAGAGCTACATCCGCGTCTCGGACTTCACCGGCGGCACGCACATCGGCGGCGTCTGGGATGTCGAGTTTCAGGATGCCGGCGGCGTCACCAGCGCGATCGGCGTCCATTTCAACGGCTCGGGCGCGACGCGAAACGACGCGTACATGCTCCAGATCGACGACCTGTTCGACGATGGCAACCTCGCCACGGGCCTGTTCCGCAAGCTCGAGAACGGCCGCTATTACTATGTGCTCGCCGACTGATGGTGTGAGGCTTGACCCCCGGCGACCCCGCCTCCGGGCTCCCAGCGGCTCGTGAAACCCCCGGCTTGTACCCCTGCGCGGGGGATCGATCGCCGATTGGCGAATCCGGACGCCCGGGGTTCCGATACTATTGAAGCGGATGCAATACCGGTCCCTCGGTCATCGTTGAGCCGGGTGGAGCGGTGCGTCCACGGGGCGGGCCGCGTGAAGGAGTGCCGAACATGAGCAAGACCGCGATCGGGATCGGCGTGGGAGCGATCGCCCTGGTGGGCACGATCGCGCTGGTGCAGGCGATGCCGGGCAGCGGCTCGTCCAAGGACGCCGAGTCGGCCCAGGCGCAGGATCAGACCCCGCAGTCGCGGATCACGATGAACCAGTCGCCGTCGAGCGTCGGGGCGGACCGCTTGGCCGACGAGCCGGCGGTTGAGCGGCGTGAGATCCCCGAGCGTGACGGCGCCCGCCCGGACGGTCCCCGGCGTCGCGGCGCGGGCGAGGGCCCGGATGACCAGCGTCGGGCCGACTGGGAAAACATGACTCCCGAGGAGCGGGAAGCCGCCCGCCGGGCGCAGGCCGAGCAGTGGCGCCAGCGCATGCTCGACGAGTACGACCTCGACGGCGACGGTCAGCTCAGCGAGGAAGAACGCAACATCATGCGCGACGAGATGCGTGCCCGCGGCATGCAGATGGCCCGCGAGCGCATGGAGGAGTTCTGGGGCGGGGAGATCCCGCTGACCGACGACGAGCTCGGCCGCGCGATGGAACTCTTCCGCCGCGACATGATGGGCCAGTTCCGCGAGTTGCGCCAGCAGGCCGATGCCGACGGCGACGGACAGATCTCCGAGGAGGAGGGCCGCCTCGCCCGCCAGACCGCCCAGGACATGTTCCGCCAGATGGGCGACCAGTTCATCAACGAGTACGACCTCGACCGCAGCGGTGCCCTTGATGATCTCGAGCGGCAGGCGGCGGCGGATGCCCTCAAGTACCGCATCGCCGTGGATGACGCCTACCGCTCGATCGACGCCGACCGCGACGGCATCGCCACGCCCGCCGAGATCGCCGACTTCTCGTCGCTGATCGATGCCCGGGATGTCCGGGCCGACCTCAACCGCGACGGCTCGGTCGACGACGCCGATCTGAACCTGTTCATGGAAGCCGCCCAGCAGGAGCCGCCGCCACAGATGCCCCAGTGGGATGGGCGAGGCGGCGGGAACCGCGGGCCCGGCGGGATGCGTCGCCCCGGCGGCGGCGGCGATGGAGGCCGCGGTGGCGGTGGTGGGGGCGGCGGCCGAGGCTGACCCATTCACACAAAGAGAATCACACCCAGGCCCGGAGCAGCACGCTCCGGGCCTTCCCTTTGCGCGGTGACGAGCCCGGACCTGCCGGTTCATGCAGCGCCCGAGCGCGGAACTCGACGAGCCTCAGCCCTCGTCCTCGCCCGATTCTCCTGAGCGGGCGAGTTCCTCCGGAGGCACGGGCTCCCAGATGACCACTGGCAGCCGGCGGACGCCCCACTCGAGCGCCGCCCGATGCGTCGGGAACATCACATCGAGCCGGCCGCCCTTGATCGCCCCGCCTCGGTCGAGCACGGGCACGATGCGATCGCCCGCGTAACCGGGGATCGAGAGCATGGTGCCGAAGGGCAGCACGCGGGTGTCGGCCGCGACGAGGTGCCCGTTGTTGGTCCAGACCGACTTGAGCGACGCGGTGAGCCCGTCAGCGAACTCGCCGCAGGATCGGGCGTCGGGCGCGTAGGCGGTGACGCGCAGATAGACCGCGCGGACGGGGCGGGCGGGTTGCCCGTCGAACCACGCGATCGTGCCTTCGGGGGGCATCGGCGCGGGCTCGAGCCCGTGCGCCTCGTACCAGGTCGGCGGGGACGGTTCGGGCGTCGCGGGCACCGGCTCCCGGGCGTCCTTGGCGAGCATCGCCGTCCAGACGATCAGCGGGAGCCCGAGCAGCGCGGCGGTGGTGTGCCGACCGACGCTCCCGGCGCGCACCAACACGCGACGCTCGCGGCGAGGTGCCGAGCCAAAGCCCAAGCTGGAACCGACCCGGGGCATGCCTCTGAAGTCTACCGGGGGGCGCACGCGCTGCCCCGGGTTCCACTACGATCGCGCGATGCGTCCACACCGCTCAAGCAGCGCCCGGCACCGCGGGGTCGGGATCGACCGGGCGAGCTTGGCATGACCGCGCTCGAGATCATCGCGGCGGTCGTGATCGGGCTGCTCGCGGGCGTGCTGGGAGGGATCGCGGGGGTGGGGGGGTCGATGATCATGCTCCCCGGGCTTGCGCTGGTGCTGGGGTACGCGACCGAGGCGCAGACCGAGCAGCACCTGTACATGGCCGCCGCGATGGCGGTGAACATGCTCGTGGCGCTCCCGGCGGCCCGCAAGCACCACGGCGCGGGCGCGGTCCGCTGGGACCTCTTCCGCTGGCTCCTGCCGAGCATGACGGTCACGATGGTCGCTGCGGTGCTGGTCTCCAACGCGATCGAAGGGGAGTGGCTCCGCCGCAAACTGGCGATCTTCATCGCGGTTTACTGCCTGTTCAATCTCGTGCGGCTCGTCAAGCGACTGCCCGAGCCGGCGGACCCCAAGGCGTCCGTCGCGACCTGGAAGCTCATCGTGACCGGATGCGTGACGGGCATCATCAGCGGACTGCTCGGCCTCGGCGGGGGCGTCGTCATGGTGCCGATGCTCCAGATGGTGTGCGGCGTCGGTCTCGTCGGGGCGATCGCGACCACCCTGACCGTCATGCCGCTGACGGCGCTGGTCGGGGCGGCGATCAAGATCGGGACGCTCGACACCCACGGCTTCGGCGTCGGCGAGGCGTTCGTGCTCATCCTCGCGATGGGCCCGGCGGCGATGATCGGGGGGTACCTCGGCGCCACGCTCACCCACACCCTCCCGATCAACGCGGTGCGTGCGCTCATCAGCGCTCTGCTCTTCGTGATCGCGCTCAAACTCGCGGGGGTGTTCTAGCAGTTTGCGGCGTCGCTACCAGATGGTCCGCACCGCTCGCGCTTCGCGTTCGGCCAGTTCGTCGCGCAGGGCGCCGATCTCGGAGCGGAGGCGTTGCAGGGCCCCGTCCCCGCCGTGTTCGAGCAGGGCCTCGGGCGCGATCGGGTGTCCGTACGCGACCGAGACGCGGCCCCAAGGCCTCGGGAAGGCGCGGGTGCGCGGCCAGATTGTGAAGGGCCCGCGGATCGCCGCCGGCACGACCGGGCACCTGGCCCGCTTGAGCAGCACCGCGACGCCCCGCTTGAACTCGTCCATCTCGCCGTCGTAGGTCCGCGAGCCCTCGGGGAAGATCATGATCGCGGCCCCGGCGTGGAGCCGGGCGAGCGTCTCGCGGATCGCGGCGGTGTCGGACTGCTCCTGGTCGACCGGGATCGAGTTGAGCGCCGAGATCAGCGCGCCCAGCGGGCGGAAGTCGAACAGCGTCTTGCGGGCGATGAACTCGGCGTGGCGGTGGGTGAAGCCGATCCCGATCAGCGGCGGGTCGAGGAAGCTCTCGTGATTCGCGGCGATCAGCAGGGGCCCGGATTGGGGTACGCGGTGGGCGTGATACGACCGCCAGCGGTACAGGGTCATGCTTGTCAGCGCGGTCGCGAAGGTCGCCAGTTCGTAGAGCAACAGCCGCCCAGCGCCGTTGCTGGCGTGCTTGGTCGCGAGGAACCCAAGGCTCCGGGTCAGTATGGAGCGTCGGGCGGGCGGGTTCATGCCTCGTCTTCGATCACGCGGGCGCGGACCTCGCGCTCCAGCCGATCCACGACCTGGTCGAAGTCGAGGTGCGTGGTGTCGATGCGGATCGCATCGTCCGGGCAGACCAGCGGCCCGTCCGACCGGGTTGAGTCGAGGTGGTCGCGCTCGAGGATCCGCGGGAGCAGTTCGTCGGCGGTGCATTGCTGCCCGGCGAGGGTGAGCTGCTCGGCCCGGCGTTCGGCCCGGGTGGTCGGGTCGGCGTCGAGGTAGAACTTGACCTGCGCATCGGGGAACACGACCGAGCCCTGGTCGCGTCCCTCGGTGACCAGCCTCGGGTGCTGGTGGGCGATGATCCGCTGCTTGCGGACCATGTGCGCCCGCAGGGGCCCGATCGCGGAGATCTTCGAGACGATCGCCGTCACATCCGCGTGGCGGATGCGGTCGTTCATCGGCTTCATCCACGCGAGGATCGCGGGGGGGCTGGTGTTCCAGTCGAAGTGGAGGTCGGCGTCGGCGACGCGGGCGACGACGGCGTCGGGGTCGTCGGGGTCGAGGCCCTCGTCGAGGACGATCGCCGCCGCCGCCCGGTACATGGCGCCGGTGTCGAGCACATCGATGCCCAGGCGCATCGCCAGGGCGTGGGCGACGGTGGACTTGCCCGTCCCGGCGGGCCCGTCGATGGTCACGATGATGGGTGTGGTTGCGGGCACGATCAGCACCGGCCCCCGCCGCGTCGTCGTTGAGATCGGCTCGGTCTCGGGCATGGCACCCCGCTTCGGAACCCGGACGACGCTCGCCCGATCAGGAAGCTGCCTCGGCTTCCTCGATGGCCGACTCGATCGCCGCCCGGCTCATCAACAACCCGATTGTAACATCTCCCACGCCCCGATAGTCCAGCCCCAGCGAGCCGTCGAATCCGACGCTCCGCACCGCGTCGAGCATGGGGCGGAGGTCGTAGCCGGTGTGCTCGGCCGCGTCCAGAGCCAACTCGCCCCAGGCCTGCATCCCGTCCTCGTCCTCGCGGGCGGCGGGTTCGGTCGCGAAGCGAATCGTCGACGCGCCCACGGCTCCGGCGTACGGCGCCAGCCGGCGGAGGTATCCCGCCGGGTCGTCGGTCTGGGCGGCGGCTGCAAAATCCGGGAAGGTCATCAGCCGGAAGCGGCCAACTTTCTTGATCAGTTCGGTCACCCGCTCGGGATCGCCCGTGAACCCGTCCTCGGGGGCGATGAGCAGGTTGAGTTCCAGCCGCTCGGCGGTGTCGAGGGCCATTTTGAGCCGCTCGATCGCGAGGTCGAAGGCTTCCTCGGTGTCCTCGCCGGTCATGCGGATTGCTGCGGCGTTGCACCCGAGCAAGTGGGCGGCGTTGAGGACGCGTTCGGTTCGCTCCAGGGCGTTGTCCCCCTTGGAGTCGTTCAGCGACGCGATGGGCTGCGGGTCGGACTCGATCAGCAGCAGGCAGGCGCAGGCGGCCTTGTCGGCCCGCTCGCGGAGCCCCTCGAGCGTCTCGCGGCTGGCGCCCTTGAGGAGGTCGGTCGAGAGGTTGAGTCCGTGCAGCCCGAGTTCCTCCCGCGCATAGGTCGGCAGGTCGCCGAGGCGGAGTTTGGGGTGCCGACCCGCGAGCAGGGGGCGGAGGCTGGATGTCGTGAGCGTCAGGAGCATGAAGCCGGAGACTGTAGCGAACCCGGCCCGCCCGGGCGCGCCCCCGCCCGAGCGCTGGCGGTTGCCGGTTTGGACTACCATCGCCGAGCGTGGCCGACCGCTCCCGGACCGCTTTCCGGGCCCGGCCGAACGAGAGAACCACCCCCAGCCGAGGGTCCGTGCATGTCCACCCCGTCCGATCGCGTCTACTCCGAGTCTCACGAGTGGTTCAAGACCGAGGGCGACACCGTCACCGTGGGGCTGACCCAGTTCGCCGTGGACCAGCTCACCGATGTGACCTTCGTCGAGATGAAGGGCGCGGGAACGAGCGTGAGTGTGGGCGACAGCCTGGGCGAGGTCGAGTCGGTCAAGACGACCAGCGATGTGTACTCGGCGGTGGGGGGGGAGATCGTCGAGGTCAACGACGCCCTCGACGCCGAGCCCGGGCTGCTCAACTCCGATCCGTACGGCTCGGGTTGGCTTGTGAAGATCAAGGCGAGCGACACCGACGGACTCGAGAAGTGCGTTGACGCCGAGACCTACGACCGCGACCACGCCCACTGATTCTTCACGCAAGCTCGGGAGCGGACGAAACCGGTCGGCCGGTTCCCCGAACCGCTCCGGGAGGCCCCCGCTCGCATGATCCGCTGCTCTGAACTGCGCAAGACCTACACCATCGGCGGCCGATCCGTCGAAGCGCTGCGGGGGCTCTCGCTGGAGATCCCCGGGCCCGGGTTCTTCGGCGTGATGGGGCAGTCGGGCAGCGGGAAGTCAACGCTGCTGCACCTGCTCGCATCGCTCGATGCGCCGGATTCGGGCGAGCTCTGGGTCGGCGGGCAGGCGGTGCACGCGATGGATGAGACCGCCGCGACGCGCTACCGCCGCGAGACGATCGGGATCGTCTTCCAGCAGTTCAACCTGATCCCGACGCTGACGGCGATGCAGAATGTGGCGCTGCCCGGGATGCTCGCGGGGGCCAGGCGGGACTGGCTCGAGCCGCGCGCCCGCGAACTGCTCGTCCAGCTCGGGTTGGGCGATCGCGGGCACCACCGCCCCGAAGCGCTCTCGGGGGGCGAGCAGCAGCGTGTGGCGATCGCGCGGTCGTTGCTGTACGAGCCGCCCGTGCTTCTGGCCGACGAGCCGACGGGCGCGCTGGACTCGCAGAATTCCGAGAAGCTGTGGACGCTTCTGGGCGAGGTCGCCCGCGAGCGCAACATGACGGTGCTCATGGTGACTCACGAACCCGCGGCGGCGGCGCATTGCCAGCGCGTCTTCGTCATCCACGACGGCGTGGTGAGCGGACAGATCGATACGGAGGGCCTCGATGCGGCCGGCGTGGCGGCTCGCTATCAGCAGTGCGTTCGCGCGGCGTAGCCGCACGATGCTGCTCGTCGGGGCCGTCGCGCTCTCGGCGGCGCTCGTGACGGCCGTCGCGACCGCGACGCGTTCGCTGAACGCCTCGGTCGAGCTGCGCACCGAGGTCGTCATCGGCAAGGCCGACATCCGCGTCGAGCCCAGCGGCTCCGGGCAAACGATGCCCGCCGAGTTCGCCGACATCGTCCGCAACTGGCCCGAGGTCCGCGTCGCGGCCCCGCGGCTCGAGAGCTCCCTGACCGCCCTGGCGCTGCGCAAGCCGATCCTCGTCGAACAGCCCGACGGCTCGTTCGCCCCGCGCGAGCGGGTCTTCGTCGCCGGCGCGATGGGCAACGGGATCACGCTGGACGAGACGAGCGTTCGCCCGCTCCCGCTGATCGCCGGCCGCCTGCCGCAGCACGACAACGAGGTCGCGATCGACGCCCTGCTCGCGGCTCGACTGGGTTGGGAATGGTCGACCGATGATCAGCGGCGTTACGGCTTCTCGATCGTCGAGCGGTCGATGATCGAATCCCGGCTCGGGCCGCTCGAGCCGCCCGCGTCGGTCGGCGATGCCCGGGAGGCCCGGCGCTGGAACCTCCAGCAGGGTGTGCGCCTGGGCGATCATCTCACCGTCGTGCCCGCGTTCGTCGCGCCCGATTCGCGGGAGCGCATCGCGCGCGAGGTGCTCGGCGCGATGGGGTACTACCCGATCAACGACGGGCTGCGGCTGATGGCCGATGCCGCCCGCATCGCGCTCCTCGGCTCGGATATCTACCGCATCAACGGAGCCCTCCGCTCGCCCACGATGCTCACGGTCGTCGGCATCGTCGAGCAGCCCCCGCTCGGCGGGCGTGCCCAGGCGTACCTCACGCTCCCGGCGCTCCAGCGACTCACCAGCCAGCCCGGGATGATCTCGCGCGTCGATGTCCTCGTCCGCGAGCGAACCGACCCGCAGGCGGTCGTCGACGCCCACGCCGGGGAAGTGCCCGAGTCGATCATCATGCAGACGACGGCGCGCATCACCTCGGGGCTTCGCAACTCCATCGAATCCAGCCAGCTCGGGTTCCTGCTGGTGTCGTTCCTGGCGCTGATTGCCGCGGCGTTCATCATCACCACCGGGCTGACCACCGACCTCGCCCAGCGCCAGCGCGAACTGGCGATCCTGCGGTGCGTCGGCGGCCGGCGGGCCCAACTCGTCGAATCGCAGGTCGCGACCGGGCTCATCGTGGGGCTGACGGGCTCGCTGATCGGGGTCCCGCTGGGCCTGTTCATGTCCTGGGTGCTGGCGGTGAAGTACCCCGAGGAGGTCCCCGCCGGGCTGGTGATCTCGCCGACGGGCATCGCCGCGGCGTTCGCCACCGCTGCCGGGGCCGGATTGATCGGCGCGCTCTGGCCGGCGGTGCGGGCCGCCCGCGCCAAGCCGCTCGACGGGCTCCGCGCCCGCGTCCGCCCGGCGCGTGCGCGGGGGATCGCGCTGACCGGTGTGATCGGCGCGGCGCTGGCGGTCTCGCACCTGGCGATCGTCTCCCTGCCGACCGATTCGCAGATCCTGCTGTGGCTGTACCTGCTGATCGCGCTGCCCTGCATGTTCCTGGGCTACTTCCTGCTCGGCGTGCCGCTGGTCGCGATTGCCTGCCGGACGATCGCCCCGCTGTATTCCCGGCTGGCCCGCCTGCCGCGCGGGCTGCTGGGGCAGAGCGTGCAGGCGACGCCCTACCGCCACGGCTTCACCGCCGGCGCCATGATGGCCGGGCTCGCCCTGATCGTCGTCATCTGGACCAACGGCGGGTCGATCCTCCGCGACTGGGTGATGGCGATGGAGTTCCCCGATGCCTTCGTCTCGGGCATCCCGCTCGACAACGAAGCCGTCCGGATCGTCAACGACCTGCCGTTCGTGGAGAACAGTTGCATCATCACGCGCGAGATCGTCCACCCCGTCGACGACGCCGCCATCCGCGTGGGCGACTTCGAGTACGACACGACCTTCATCGGCTTCGAGCCCGACGCGTTCTTCGCCATGACCAGCCCCACCTGGGTCGAGGGCTCGCTCGAGACCGCCCTGCCCAAGCTCCGCGACGGGACCGGCGTCCTGATCGCCCGTGAGTTCCATGTCGCGCGCGGGCTCGGCGTGGGCGACCCCTTCGCCTGCGAGTTCAAGGGCACCCGCCTCGATTTTGAAATCGTCGGCGTCGTCACCTCGCCCGGGCTCGACATCGCCAGCCGCTTCTTCAACATCGGCGAGGAGTACACCCACCAGGCGGTCCACTCGGTCTTCGGCTCGCTCGCCGCCCTGCGCAAGCTCGGCTCCGACCGCGTCCACCTCATCCAGATCGATCTCGACGACGAGGTCGACGACGCCGAGGCGATCACCGAACTCCGCCGAGCGCTCACGCCCTACGGGCTGCTCGACGCCGGCAGCGGGCGGCAGATCAAGGAGGAGATCGTCCGCCTCGCCAAGGGCACCATCTTCGTCTTCTCCATGGTCGCGGTTGTCTCCATGCTCATCGCGTGCTTCGGCGTGGCGAACCTGATCGTCGCGGCGATCGAGACGCGCCGCTTCGAGTTCGGCGTGCTCCGCGCGGTGGGCGCCCGGCGGGGGCTGCTGGTGCGGCTGATCCTGGGCGAGGCGGTCATCATCGCCGCCGTCGCCAGCGTGCTGGGCACCACGATGGGCCTGCAGGCGTCGCTCGGCAGTCAGCGGATCTACGCGATGATCCTCGGCATCGAGTTCACCGTCCGTCCCGCGTTCGTCCCCATCCTCATCGGCGCGGGCACGGTCTTCGTGCTCACCCTCGGCGCGGCGGCCCCGGCGGTCTGGAGGCTCTCGAGGCGGCACCCCCGCGAGCTCCTCGCGGCGGTCTGACCGGGGCTCACGCCGCAAACTGGGCGAGCTTGGCGCTCCGCCGGGCCAGCACCAGCGCCGTCTGGTCGTCGGCCTGATGCAGCGAGCCTGCTTGGCGATCCAGCAGCATCGTCAACGCCTCGATCCGGGACTCGAGCTTCGACGGGTTGCCCGTCGTGATCGTCAGCATCTCCGACAGGTGCCGGAGGTACTCGTCGCTGGGGAGCATGCGTCCCTCTGCGTTCGGCTCGCCCTTGGGGAACGCCGTCTCGAACCCGTCGGAGTAGACCAGGAGCGTCTGCCCGTGCCGCATCCGCGTGCGGAACTCGTCGAACTCCGCGCCGGCGAAGATGCCCAGCAGCGGCCCGTTCGTCTCGGCGGGGATCGTCTCCCCTTCGCTGAGCAGCAGCGGCGAGGGGTGCCCCGCGCCGGCGAGCGTCATCTCACCCGAGTCGACATCCAGCACGCCGTACACCGCCGTCGCAAAGCGCGGCGTGTCGGTCTCACGCTCGCACATCGCGTCGTTGATGAAAGCGAGCACCCGCCCGGGCGAGGCGTGCGTCGCGTCGAGCGCCCGCGCCTGCGCCAGGCTCTGCCCGATGGTCATCGTCAGCAAGGCCGCCGGCACGCCGTGCCCGACCGCGTCGGCGAGGAAGAACGACACGCGCCGGTCGTCGAGTCGGCGGACATCGAAGATGTCGCCGCTGACGAACCCCGCGGGGCGGAACAGCACCGCCGCGTCGAACCCCTCGATCGGAGGCATGCGCTTGGGGAGCATGTCTCGCTGCACCTGCGCCGCGAGGTGCATCTCCTGGTTGAAGTCCCGCACGAGTCCGGCGATCCCGTCGCTCGAACGCACCGCGACCCGCAGTTCCTGGTGCAACTGTTCGATCGCTCGCTGCGACCGCGTCAGCCCGAACAGCAGCGACGCCAGCGGCGCCGGATCGTCGTCCGTCGAACGCAGCACGAATCCCTCGGGCGCCTCGATCGACCCGAGTTCGCCCGCGCCTTCGATGAGCAGGATCGTCGTCTCGGCCGCGTCGCCGAGCGCCGCGATCATCCGACCCGCCGAGGGCCGGCTCGACGCGACCGCGAGGATCACGCGTCCGGTGCCGGGCCCGACGACCAGGCTCTCTCGAGTCGCGTGGTCGGCAAACTCCTCGATTGAATGGAACGAGGGCACCGGGATCGCCCCGCCGACCGGCCAGGCCCCCAGCACCCGCTCGACCGCCGCCGAGGCTCCCCCCGCCCCGGCGTGGTCGAACACGATCGTCAGCCTGCCGCCCGAGTCGCCCACGCGTGCCTCCCTCGTCCCCGCGGATGATCGGGTCGGCTCGGGCGGGTCTGGAAGGATGGGCAGGTTCGCGGGCCGCGCCCACGCCGTGCGTGCGGGTCAGGCCGGGTCACGCGGGCGGTGCGGCGTGATTCTCGGATGGAACGGACGCGGAAACGCACGCGCTGATGCGCGAGCCCACGCTGAACGCCTGCGCGGCGCTTCCACCGGATCGGGGGGCGCGGGCCGGGGTCAGTTCTTTGCCAGCGACTTGAGTTCCTTGACATCGAGCTTGATGAGTTCGCCGCGCTTCAGCGGCGGGTCCATCTTCGCGAGCGTTCCGCCGGCGAGTTCGATGACGAACTGCGACTTGCCCCGGCTCGGATACTTCGTCAGTCGATCGTTGTACGCCAGGTCGCTCTCGTCCTCGCGCTGGGGCTCCTCGGCTTTCATCGCGTGGGTCGCGGTGATCCGCCCCGCCCCGTCGAGGAAGATGATGTCGATATCGATGGGGCAGTCGCGCATCACGAACGACTGCACCGCCGGCTGGGGGAAGACGAAGAGCATCCCCCCGTCCTCCTCGATCTTCGTCCGGTCGCTGAGCCCCTTGAACCGCGTCTCGTTGTTCAGCGCGAGCTCGAGCTTGTACTCCTTGCCCGCGATCGTCACCTTCTCGAGCGGCAAGCCGGTCACCGGGTGCGTCGGGCGCGACGACTGCCCGGGCTGGGCGTCGCACCCGGCCGTCGCCCCGACCGTCAGCGTCCCGAGCGCGATGCAGACCGAAGCCGCCACGCGCCGCGCCCGCGCCCCGATCCGCCCGGTCCGGGGACCCGTGTTCCGGTCGTTCAGGTCCGTCAGCCTTCTCGCAGCCATCGATCGTCCTCCGGCGTGAAAACGACATCATCCCGGGACATCGTAGAGAGATCGAGCCCATCGGCGAAATCCGCCGCCGACATCGGCTCGGGACGCCCGAGAATCCCGCACCAGTGCGCGCAGAGCCCGACGATCCGCTCCGGGGGCGTTCCCGCGTCGCGATAGGTCGAAAGCCGCGAATCCCCGTGCCGCTTGGCGAGCCGCCGCCCGTCCGGCCCGCGGACCAGCGGCAGGTGGAAGTAGCGGGGGGGCTCGCCGAGCCCGAGCGCCTCGATCAGCAGCATCTGCCGCGCCGCCGACTCGAGCAGGTCGTTGCCGCGCACGATGTCGGTCACCCCCTGCCGCGCATCATCGACGACCACCGCCAGTTGATACGCCGGCACGCCCGCCCGCGTCCAGACGACAAAGTCGCCCACGCTCTGCTCGACATCCACCCCGCACGCGCCCGCGAATGCGTCGAGCACGACCCCAGCCCCCGGCTCGACGACGAACCGCCACGGCACGCCCGTCCGGTCATCGAAGGAGCCCGGCAGATAAGCCGGGCGCAGCGACGCGTCGAACCGCACCTCGTGCGAGCCTTCCTGCGGGGCCGACACCGCCTCGAGATCCTTCCGCGACAGATCGCTCGGATAGACCTTCCCCGCGCGCGCCAAGCAGTCCATCGCGGCGCGGTAGGGCGCAAGGTCCGCCGACTGGATCATCACCCCGCCGTCCCAATCGAGCCCGAGCCACGCGAGGGTGTCGAGCGTCTCCGCGATCCGCCCGGGGCGAACCCGGGGGGAGTCGAGGTCCTCAATCCGCATGACGATCCGCCAGCCGGCGCGCCGGGCGAGCGCCCAGTTGACGAGGAAGGTCCGCGCGTTTCCGGGGTGCAGCGCGCCCGTCGGGGAGGGCGCCAGACGCGTGCAGCGGGGGTGTGCGGGGGGCTCCCGACTCGTCATGCCCGGCACGATACACTCCCGAAGCGACCAACAGGCTCACAGCAACGCCGGGCAGAGGAGCACATCCGATGGCCACGAAGATGACCGAAGCCGAAGTCGAGAACGCCCTGACCGAACTGGCCGAATGGTCGGAAGTCGGAGGCGAGATTCAGCGGACCTACGGCTTCAACGATTTCGTCGCCTCGATCGCGTTCGTCAACAAGATCGCCGAGGTCGCCGAGTCGATGCAGCACCACCCGGACATCCTCATCCGGTACAACCGGGTCACTCTGACCCTCTCGACACACGACGCCGGGGGCATCACCGAGAAGGACTTCCAACTCGCGGCCCGCGCGGACGCGCTGGCATGAGCCGCACGGGTGTGCTCGCCGCCGCCGCGTGCCTGACGGCGCTCGGGCTCGTCCCGGGCGTCCCGCAGCCCGAGCCGCGCGCCGTCGCAACGGAGACCGACCAGTACACCATGCCCGTCGGGCGCCGCTTCCTCGACATGGGCATCGTGCTGTCGCGCGACTACTACGACAGCCTCGAGCGAGCGGTCGCGTACCTCAACGACCGCATCGACGAGGCGAACGCCGCGGGGGCTCCGCTCGACCGCTGGCACGACCCGCTCTTCGTGGCGCGGGCGTTCCGCGGGACGCTGCCCGCGGCCGTCCTCTACATCGAGATGGTCGAGGCGCAGGCGAAGTCCGAGGAGGTCCGCCGACGCTTCCCGGGCCGCATCGGCGCGTTCAAGGGCACGATCTACGAGTCGCGGAGCCTGCTCGACCCGACCTACTTCTTCACCTGGCACATCTCGGCGACCATCATGGTCGACGGGGTCTACCTCGGCACCGACAAGATCGGGCACTTCTTCGACAAGGGCTTCATGGTCTTCCGCCGATACCGCGAGATCATCGACGCCGGTGGCTCCGTCGCCGAAGCCAAGGCCGCCGCCGCCAAGGTCGGCGCGGGAGAGAACTTCATCCTCGGCGAGAAGGCGATCCTCGGGCTCTGGTCCTCGGGCGTGTATTCCAACTCCGACCTCGCCGTCGACTACGCCGGCGGTGTCTTCTACCGCAACCTCACCGAGCCGGTCTTGCTCAACGGGGTCGAGCGTGCGCCCATGCTGGTGCGCGACGGCGACCATTGGCGGATCGCCGAGGAAGTCTCGCCAGACTCGGATTTCTGGACCAAATTCATCTCGCACCACTTCAACGAGGCGCTCAACCCCAGCCTCTACAAGCAGAGCATGCGCGAGCTGCTCCGCGAGGCCGTCCGCGAACGCGCCCCCGCCATCCGCGCGTGGTACGCCGATGTGAACGGCAGCGAGCGTCCGCCGGCCCACTTCGCCGCGGTCCTGGACAACATGTTCGAGTTCCACGGCGACGAGTACGGACACTGGGGCGAGGGCGACCAGCTCATCACCATCCACGAGACCTGCTACGACGAGCCGACCGATCTCTTCGAGGCCATCCGCGACGACCGGGCCGACCTGGTGGCGTCGATGTGGGACGATGCGGCGCTCACGGCTCGCAACGAAGCCGGCGCCACGACGCTCCACGCGGCGATCGCGCGTCCCGGGCTCGTCCGCTGGATGCTCGAGCGAGGCGTGCAGGTGCAGGCGACCGACCCCGCCGGGCGCACGCCGCTGCACTGGGCCGCCGCGGTCGGCGACACCGAGTCCATCGCGCTGCTGCTCGCGCACGGGGCGGATCCGAACGCAGCCGACGCGCTCGGGCGCACGCCGCTGCACGACGCGGCCCGCTTCGCCCAGCCCGCATCGGCCGAGCGCCTGCTCGCCGCCGGGGCCGATCCCAACCACCGCGCTCGCTTGGGCATGACCCCGCTGCATTACGCCGCCCGCATCCACGGTTCGGACCACGCGCGCGGCATCGCGAGCGAACTCCTCGCCGCCGGCGCCGAAGCCGACCTTCCCGACGCGATGGGCTGGACGCCCCTGCACCACGCCGCGTCGCAGGGCAACGCCGAGGCGGTCTCGGCCCTGCTCGCCGCTGGCGTCGCGGTCGATCCGACCGACGCCTCGGGCTCGCGCCCGTTGCACCTGGCGCTCCGCGGCGGCTGGCACTCGGCCGCACGCGAGTTGTTCGCGTCCGGCGCCGATGCCGCGTCTCCCAACGCCTTCGGCTCGACGCCGCTGCACGAAGCCGCGTTCGGCGGGGATGTTGAGATCCTCGGCTTCCTTCTCGAGCAGGGCGCCGACGAGACCGTGCGCGACGGGCTCGGGCGCACGCCCCGACGCATCGCGCTCGATCAGGGCGATCCGCGGGCCGCCGCCCGGATCGCAGAGTTCACGACGCGTCGGCTCTCGGCCGAACGCTCGACGCTCGGAGCCCGCCGATGAATCGCATCATCCGCCTCCGCCGCCTCGCCGCGCCGGCGCTCTTCGCGGGCACCCTCGCGGCATCGCTGATCGGCTGCTCCAACTCCCCGGTGAAGACCTGGCAGCGGGAGGTCGAGCGCTACATCGCCGAGGTCGGCAACGGCGACCCGGGCTCGCTGCTCGCCGGCGCGCCCGCGGACGGCCGCTTCGTTCTCGTCGGGCCCTCGCCCGCGTTCAGCGGGTCGGGCGAGATCAACGCGGTCATGCTCGGGCCGGTCCGCGGCGGCGGGCGCGTGTGGCAGGCGATGGTGGTGGGGGATGTCCGCCGGAGCGATCGATCGGAGTCCGATCCCATCGGGCGTGCAACGCTCGCCGAACTCTCGCTCGCGCTGCTCCGCGTCGAGCGCGGGCGTGTGGTGTGGAAGTGGAGCGAGGACGCCGACGACGCGGCAAGGGCGTACGCCTCGGGCCTGGGCGACGACGCCGGTTTCCCGCAGCCGGGCGATCGCTGGAGCGTCCGTGTCGAGGACGGCGACGAGGTGATCGCGACCGACGCGCGCTCGGGCGTGACGCTCGAGGTCGAACTCGACGACTGACGGGTCTCGCTCAGCCCAACTCGACCGACCAGTACGCATCATCGAGGAATGCGCGCCAGCTCTCGTACTTGGGCTGACCGAGCCGGATGGTGACCAGCGGGTTCCGCCGGGGCTGGACCGGCTCACGCACCAGCTTCATGCGCGCCTGATCGGGCGTTCGTCCGCCCTTGCGGGCGTTGCAGCGCACGCAGGCGCACACGAGGTTCTCCCAGGAGTCCTTGCCGCCCTGCGTCCGGGGCAGGACATGGTCGATCGAGAGCTCGCTGGTCGGGAAGTGCCCGTTGCAATACTGGCAGCGGTTGCGGTCGCGGGCGAACAGGTTCCGCCGGTTGAGCTTGACCGATTGCCTGGGAAGCTTGTCGTACCCGAGCAGGCGGATGATCCGCGGCACGGGGATGTTCAGCCGCACCGTGCGCACGAAGTCGAACCCGTCGCCGATCGCGTCGCGCAAAGCCGCGATCTCCGTCCAAGACTCGAAGTCGTAGTTGAGGTACTGCCCGTCTTCGACATGGATGATCTCGGCGATGTTCCGCGAGAGCAGCCCGAACGCCCGGCGCGCGCTCACCACGCGCACCGCGACATAGAACTTGTTGAGAACCAGGACCTTGGCGTCGAGACCCTCGTTCCCGCCCGCGAACGCGCGGACGGGCGATGGGCCACCCTCCGACTGCGCGTCGGGAACGCTCAATCCGTCTTCTCCCGCTCGTCCTGCGTGGTGCATCATGCGATCCCCGTCAGCCGGAGCTCCGCTCCGGACATGGGTACGGTGCTTTATTCATATCGGTTTGGTCGCGCGACCGCAATGCCCAGCGATGTCCGTCAACCCCGCTTTACCAAACACTTATCGGCTGGGAGTCGGGTTCGGTTCGGTCCGGATCGGCCGCATTTTCGCCCGCGTCAGTGCCGGAATCGGCGGACGCCGGTGACCAGACAGGTCACCCCGTGCTCGTCGCAGAGCGCGAAGGTGTCGCCGTCGCGCCTGGAGCCGCCGGGATGAACGATCACGCGCACGCCGGCGTCGATCAGCAGCCTCGGCCCGTCGTCGAAGGGGAAGAACGCATCGCTCGCGGCGACCGCCCCGCGGACCCGCGCGCCTGCCTTCTCGATCGCGAGTCGGCACGCGGTCACGCGGTCCATCTGCCCCGCGCCGCCGCCGACGAGCCGCAGCGCGTCCCCGTCCCGCGCCGCGATCGCGATCGCGTTGGAGGTCAGCGAGGCGGCGCACGCCTCGGCGAAGGCGCCGAGTTCCAGATCGCCCGGCTCCGGCACCGGTCCTGCGTGGTGCTCCCAGGACGCTGGCGTCGGGGCCCGAGTGTCGGCGTGCTGGGCGACGAAACCGCCCGGGATCTGCCGCAGGCGCACGGCCGCGGTCTGTTGACCGCTTTCTCCCGCCGGCGCTTCGCCCAGCCCGGGCACCGCGAGCAGCCGCACCGTCTTCCACCGCGCGCGCAGCATCGCCAGGGCGTCGTCCTCGAACGCGGGCGCGATCACGACTTCAAGGAACCGGTCCGGGCCCGTGAGCACCTCGGCGGCGCGGGCATCGATGAGCGCGCCGACCGCGATGATCCCCCCGAACGCCGCGAGCGGATCCCCCGCGATCGCGTGCTCGACCGCGTCGCCCGCGTCGGGCGCGACCGCCGCCCCGCAGGGATTGGTGTGCTTGATGACCGCCGCCGCGACGCGCCGAGTGCCGCTCGGGAGGGCCGCGAGCCGCCCGACGACCTCCATCGCCGCCGCCGCGTCGACGAGGTTGTTGAAGCTGAGTTCCTTGCCGTGGAGTTGCTCGGCATCGACGAGCGACCCCGGCGCGTTGGCGGGCCCGACGCGGTAGACCGCCGCGGGCTGGTGCGGGTTCTCGCCGTAGCGGAGCGGGTGGAGACGCTGGCCGACGAGCCCGAACCGGCTCGGCATCGGGGCGTCGGGCTCGATGCGGGCGGCGAGGTAGTCGGCGATTGCGGCGTCGTACGCGGCGGTGTGCGCAAAGGCCCGTCCCGCCAGCGCCCGACGCGTGTTCGCCGAGAGCGACCCGTCCGCCGAACGCAATTCCTCGATCACGCAGGCATAGTCGTCGGGATCGGTGACGATCGCGACGCGCTCGTGGTTCTTCGCCGCGGCACGGACCATCGTCGGGCCGCCGATGTCGATTTGCTCGATCGCGGATCCTTCGACCGGCTACGACGACGCGATCGAGCAAATCGACATCGGCGGCCCGACGATGGTCCGTGCCGCGGCGAAGAACCACGAGCGCGTCGCGATCGTCACCGATCCCGACGACTA
>JBICIG010000056.1:0-7337 GCA_043101605.1 Phycisphaerales bacterium JB037 | reverse complement strand
ATCCGTTTCTCTCGCGAATTGCTCGGGCCATCAGCATCGCCCACATCGCCAGACCCACGCGCCATGCCCTGATCTAGAGAGCTTGTCGTTTCCGGGGCTTGGCTTGCGGCATTACCTACCTCTGACTTGAGAGGCGGGGGTGGGTCGGCACCGATGGTCGCACCGCCGATGAAGACATCCGGGCTTGCCTTGGGGAAGGACACGCCTTCGGCCGACAGGCTGCCCGGGGCCTGGGCGGCGGGGATGCCGTTTGCGAGCGTCTTCTCGCTGCCTTTGAAGACCTGGACGCCCTTGCGGACCATCGCGTCGCCGAGCCGGGCGAGGGGGAGTCCGTTGGCGTGGACATCTCCCGAGCCGGCGGCGATCGCGTTCCCCTTCGCATCGAGATCGCCGACGCGGAGGGCGGCGATCGTGCCGGCGGGCGCGAGGGCGGACTTCGCGGCTTTGAGCGCGGGGCTGTCGCCCTCGATGAGTGGGGCGGCGTGCTCGCTGAGCAGGTGGTGCGTGAGTTGTTCCGCGGCGGGGGCTTCGTCGTCGACCGACCAGAGGTGGCCGAGTACGGCGGTCTGCAGGAGTTGGGGGCCGAATTCGCGGAGCATGTCTCCGGCTCCCGTGCCGAGGCCGCCGCCGATGCCCGTGCCGGGCAGCTTCATGGGCGGGGTGAGCGCGCTGATGGGGGTGCCGGAGAGAAGCCCCTCGGCCGCGGACTGGAGCATCTGCCCGGGAATCGACGCGGCGAGACCGGCCGGGAGCGCCTGCAGTTGGGATTGCAGCAACGAGGCGAGATCGGGCGCGGCGGGCACCTCCGGGGGCATCGCGGGGGGGGAGCTGTCCGGTGAGTGGGCTTGCGAATCGGGAGCGGGCGTGGGCTCGATCGCGACGATGCGCGAGTTCCGGGAACGGACATCTGAGATGAACTCGCGGGCGTCGACGGGCTCCGGGGGCACGCCGAGATCGCCCGACCACACGAAGGGCGTTCCGGCGTCATCCATCAGGACGAGCCGCGCGGCGGAGGGAGGCGGCTCGGCGGGGGCTCCGAATCCCCGCGCCCGCTGCGCCTCGGACCAATTCCGGATGCGCTCGGCGATGATCGCGGGATCATCGGCAATGGCGCCGGCGACGCGGAAGCGCTGCGCGTTTAGCACGATGCGATCGGCCGGGCTGTGGTGGAGGCGGAGCATGGTGTCAGCAGTTGAGCTGGATGGTGCCGCCCTTGATGTCGGTGAGGGCGCCGCCCGAGACGGAGGTGACGCCGCCGGTGATCACATTCAGCCCGGCGACATTGAGGTTGAGCGTGCCGGCGACGGTGGTCAGCGGGGCGGTCATGGTCGCGGCGGCGCTGGCCTGGGTGGTGACGATCATGCCCGAGATGGTGATGACGCCGGCCTGGTTCATGTGGATCGAGCTTGCACCGCAGCGGAGCGTGATGGAGGTTCCGGCCTCGATGACGATGTTGGATCCGGCGCTGACGGTCTTGTCGACGCCCACGGTTTCGCTCGCGTTGTTGGCGACCTCGAGCGTGTCGTCGTTGCCGATGGTGACTGAGCGGTCGACGCCGACCCGGCGGGTCTCGTTGTTGGCGACGGAGTCCGAGCGGTCGTTGCCGACGACATGGATCTCGTCGCGCTGGGCCTTGATGAAGAGGCCCTCCCCGCCCGGCGTGTCGTTCATGGTGATTTCGTTGTTGCCGCCGCCGCCCATGGTCTCGGAGCGGATGCTGGTCATCATGGCGGCCTGGCGGATGTCGGCGGGGTTGGGGAAGGCCGCGGGATCGCGTCCGGCGTTGGAGACCGGGGGCCCGTTGGAACCGTTGTAGACGCGGCCGGTGATGATCGGGCGGTCGGGATCCCCCTCGAGGAAATCGACGATGACCTCCTGGCCGACGCGCGGGATGGTCAGTCCGCCGTAGCCGGCACCGGCCCAGGGCTGGCTGCATCGGATCCAGCAGGAGCTGCGATCGTTGGCCTCGCCGCGGCGGTCCCAGTGGAACTTGACCTTCACGCGTGCGTGCTCGTCGACATGGACATGCTCGCCCGGGCGCCCGACCACGATCGCCGTCTGCGGCCCTTCGACGCGGGGCTTGGGTGTCTTCCGCGGGGGGCGCAGGGGCTCGGAGCTGCGGATCGCGCGGAAGATCGCGCGGTATGCGGGGCGGTTCTCATCCGGATCGCCCGCTCGACCTTCGGCGAGATCCTCGCTGTGTGCTTCGAACGACATGCCGGTGATGAAGTAGTCGCCGACGCCTTCGGGCGAGAGCGGGTCGTCGTGGATCCGCACGCGGGTGCCCACCGCGATGCCGGGCGCGTTGGTCTCGCCCTCGATGATGCTGCGCTCGCTGAGGAGTTCCTCCAGGCGGACCGGGGCGACGCCGTGGTCGCCGCGGGCGATGCGTCCATATCCACCCGGATACTCGTAGACCTCGCATTCGATGGGCGAGTTGGGCTCCGGGTCGTCGCGCAGCACCTCCATGTCGGCCCAGGGGCGCTTGAAGTTGAAGTCGCACGACGCGAAGCGCGCGGCCCGGACCTCTTCGCTCTCGCGCAGATCCCAGACCGACTCCTCGGTCTCGGCCCCGCCGGTGTCGGATCGGTGCCGCACCACTCCGAGCAACTCGGCCTCGGGCGCGAGAAAGGGGGAGGCAGAGAGGTGGATCGTGTGATTGTCCGCCGAGTGTTGGAAGCTGTAGAAGAGGCCTTCCTCTTCGAGCAGGCGGTGCACGAAGTCGATCGATCGCTCGCGGTACTGCACGCAGTATCGGCGGCGCTCGTAGACAAGGTCCTCGCTGTCGGCATCGGAGACATGCCCGGAGAAGCCGTGGCGGGCGAAGACATCGCGGAGGATCTCGATCGCTGATTCGTCCTGGTAGATGCGGCAGTCGGTGCTCAGCGAGAGGAACCACAGCCACGGGACGAGGGTGAGGCGGTACGACGCGAGGCGGCGGTGACGCCCGACCGCGAGGCGCTCGAAGCGCGCGACGAAGGCGGTCAGGGAGCGCTCGCGAGCGTTCGGCGGGCTGAGGCGGACGCGCACGGGGGTGCCGAGCAGGTCCCGCGCTCGCAGGTCGAACCGGGCCGACTCGACCTCGGCAAGCATCTCGAAGGGTGTCGAGATCGCTTCGCGCCCGCGGATGGACCGGAGCAGCAGCGCATCGGGCCCGAGCGTGGTCTCGATGCCGATCGAGCGATTCTCCTGCGTCCAGCCGGTCGTTGCTGAAAGGGCGCGGATCATGATGTTCCCTCTTCTCACTCGCGCGGGGCGAGTTGGACGCTCTCATCCGAGAGAGACGCCGAACGCCTCGAGCGGCGCGGTTCAGTCCCCGGCTCATGCGGGTTCCGCGTCCGGCGAGGCATCTCGGGCGTCGCTCGCGGAGGAGATTGGGATGGACAGCGGAGCGGGAAAGAGGCCTTGGGCGGCGCTGCGATTCGCGACCTTGCAAATCGTGTCGCGGGGAGCGGAGCCAGCGCCGCGGGAGGGCATCGGGCAGTCGAAGCCGCCAACCTGATGGGACCCGGCGAGTTGGGGCAAGCGACGCGCTGCCACAGTGACCGCGCTGCCACGATCCTTTGAAGACGACTCAATACCGACGGCGAAACGCGCTCGGAGATCCGAGCGGCCCAGGCGGGCCCCCAACGGCCGGAGCCGCAAGCGCCGACGCCTCCCCGCAGAGGCGACAGCCCCTGCCGGGACGACGGGCAAGTCGATATTCAGCAATCACTTATGGGAAAGCGGGTGATCGGGATCGAACCGACGACATTCAGCTTGGGAAGCTGACGTTCTACCACTGAACTACACCCGCTACGGTGTCAAAAACCGGGTTGTCGCCTCGCTTCCACGACCGGCCCGATTCGCCTTCGCGAGGCACCGGAGTATATGGCAAAGCGGGGCGGCTCGGTCAATCTGAAGGGGCGGATTCCCAAGCTCTGCCACAGGACCACCCGGGGCATCGGGTGGCACGTCAACTACCGCGACCCCCAGACCGGCATCGCCAAGAAGCACCGCCTCGACGTCGAAACCGAAGCCGAGGCGAAGGTGGCCTACACCAAGTGGCTTGCCCGGCACCTGGCCGGCGAGGACGCCTCGGCCGAGACCCCGCCGGTCCGACGGACTCCAGCTCGCGGCGGCGTCGCCGCGGCTCCGGGGTCGCTGCTTGAAGTGGCGACGAGCGTGCTCCGCCCCATGAAGGCCTCCATCCGCGAGGAGGGAGCCCCACGGGCTCGGGGCACGATCGCTCGCCCGGTGTATGTGGACCGAGAGAACCACATCAAGGACTTCCTCGGCTTCATCAACAAACGCCACGGCAAGGGGACCGTCGCCCACATGCGGGTCGAAGACCTGCCCATGGCCGACGTCGAGATGTTCAACCGACACCTGGTCGACAGGGGCTACTCGCGTCGCAGGTCGGCAAGCGGATGCAGATGGTCAAGCGGATCATCGACCGGGCCGGCCGGCCCGAGCACGGGCAGCAGCGGCTGGCCTGGAACTGGGACTCCCGCGACGTCGCCCACGGCAAGCCGAGCAAGCGGCGGGTCCTGCCAACCGTCAAGCAGATCGAGAAGCTGCTCGCGGCCACCGACGACCGGGGCCGAGCGATGATCTGGCTCGGCATCGGGCTCGGGTTCGGGGCATCGGACTTGACGGTCCTTCGCGTCGGCCAGATCGACGACGAGGCGTACGACCTCCGCCGCGGCAAGACCGGCATCGAGCGGTACGGCACGACGCCACCGCTGGTGTGGCGAATCGTGTCGGAGTACATCGAACAGCACGGGCGCAAGGAGGGCGAGTTGGTGTTCGTCACGCGGGACGGTCTACCGCTCGTGCACGGCCGTTCCAACGCAGTCACACAGTGGTGGGCCAAGCTCCGCACGAAGATCGGCGAGAAGCCCAAGACGCTTTCCGGCTTCTACGTGCTCCGACACCTCGGGGCGACGGAGTTCGGCTCCCGTCCCGGCACGTCCATCGCGGAGATGAAGCGGTGGCTCGGACACGCCGCCGCATCGGAAGTCGCGGACGTGTACATGCGTCCGCTGCCGCCGGAGAACAAGGCGGTGGTCGAGTGGGTGAGGGGCCGGCTGTTCGAAATAGAGTAATGCATTCTCGCCCACCCATGACCGACAAAGCACCTAGCGAGACTCGACGCATCGAAGCTTTGTCAGAATCATCTGATTCGCTCGACGCGGACGGCACGATCGATCCCGTCGACCTTCATCTTCCAAGACGCCCCATCGCGATAGATGATCACTCGTGGGTAGACGGCGATCCTGATCCAGATGTAGAAATCGGTTTGTTTCCAAATCTGACCGTTTTGCAGCTCGTAGATGTTCCCATGCTCCAGACCGTCGAAGTCTGTGACTATGCGAGACTCAACTGTGCCTCGCGTCACCGGTGGATCGGCAATTACAGGTTGCGGGGTATCAATCTGTCTTTGCAATGACTCGTGCTCATCGATCATTCGACCAAGCTTTGCTGCCTCTTGGCGATCAAACCGGGCGAGTTCTTGGTTGTATTGCCGCGCTCCTCGAAAATCATCAACTCCGAGCAATTCGAGCACCTTCAGCCCAAGAACCCCTGCTAGCCGAGCCTTGTTGCTGTCCGATGGGTCAAGCTCAACAGAGGTGCGTCGATGACGGATGGCGCCATTAAGATCACCGGCCTGATAGCGACTGCTAGCCTCTTGGACATGCATGTTCGCCCGCCAACGACGCCAGTGGATTGCAGAATCTGGTTGCAGCGACTCCAACTGGGCATAGACGGAGGCGGACTCCATCCAAGCTTTGCGGTCTTCGAGCAGATCAGTGAGTGCGATCCCTGCCTCTGCCGACGGCCGAAGCCGCATGGCATCGCGTAGAGCCGTCTCGGCTTCTCGTGTTCGGCCCAGACCGGCCAGTGCGAGTCCACGAAGTTCCGAAACTACGCCAGCCTCGCCGCCCTTCGCTTCAACCTGCGATGCTTCGCGAAGCGCCTCCTGATCTCTATTCGCCTTCAGCAGTGATCTCGCCCGTAACACGCGGTAGTCAACTTTATCGCCATCGATCGCGATGGCCCTCTCCGTCGCCTCGACCGCCTGCAACACCCTCTCGCGATCAAACTCGATTGCCGCGAGGAAATACCACCGATCAGCATTCGCTGCGTCAAGCTCGAGAGATGACCGCAATGTGGATGCCGCAGTTGAGAGATCGCCCCGGGCAACAGCCACTCGCGTGCGCATGAATTCCGAGTCTGCTGTTGGTTCCTCGATCTCATCCAGAATGCGCGAGGCTTCTTCGTACGCCTCCCTTGCCAGCAGTAGCCCAGAAAGCCCGTTTCGAGCGGCGTCGCTGCTGTCGTCGTATCGCAATACAGTGCGATAAGTAAGCTCAGAATCCGATGTCCTGCCTTCGATTGAGTAGGCCGATGCAAGCGAAGTCATCGCGGCGAGTTGCATCAGGGAAGGACGGCGATTCTCGACCGAATCTCCGAGAAACTCACCGACATAGGCCTCCGCAACCGGGATGAAGCGAGCCACCATGTTGGCTTGCTCATACACGAGCAGGAGCTTGAGCAGGATGGTTTGATCTTCCGGCGCAATCACTCGCGCACGCTCCCATGCAGCAATGCCAGCCACAACCATCTCGGCTTCGCCGGTCTGAATTGCTGCATCGCCCATGCCGAGCCAAGCTGACATGTCGTTCGGATCGTCCTCAAGGATGATCCGATACTCCGCAATCGCTTCGAGAGGTAAGTCCGCGCTCGCAAGAGTCTCTGCCAACTGCAGGCGGATGTCGTTGCGGTCTGGATCAACTTCGAGTGCTTCGCGATACTGAGCAACTGCGGACTCGGGGTCGCCGTTTCGTGCAGCGGTCCTAGCCGACTCGGCGAGTTGGTCCGCGGTGATGGCCTCGGGCGGTACATCCGGAAACTCGGATCGACGTGTTAGCGCCGCTCCTGATTCTGGAAGCGGCTCTTCAGTCCACACCTCAACTGACGAGTCGGGACGCAAAGGCGTCGGATTCGGCGATGCGCTCGTCAGGAATGTAACGGCCCAAACGCCAAGCCCCGTGACGACACTGCACACAGCCGCTGTGACAACGATCGGTATCCACTGTCGAGACTGGCCGGCTGTTTTGGCCGAGGACCGCTGCGAACCAGATGGCGAAGGCGACGATGCCGGAGCGACGTACCCTTTCACTGCCCGTGCAGGACGCCACTGCGAGCTGTTCGCTGGACGGATCAGGTCGTCAGGCTGTAGCTGCCCGGTCGTTGCTAGCGCCTTGACTTCGGCCTCTTCAAGGGGCCCAAACTCGCCGCTTTTGGTCTTGACGATGTATGCCACCACCGGGAGCTCCAAGATCGGAAGAGCG
>JBICIG010000055.1:0-45372 GCA_043101605.1 Phycisphaerales bacterium JB037 | reverse complement strand
TACGGGCTCGTGGTCGTCGGCGGCGGGGTGGTCTCATACTGGGTGAGGACGACGATGTCGGCGTCCTCGGACGCGAAGAACCCGCCGGCCCGGAACGCCTCGCCGAACTCATCGCGGAACTCCCCGAGCGGGAGGGTGACGGCCTCGCCGACGCCGAGCCCGTCGATCGGTCGGCTGTACCAGCGGTTGACCCACAGGGTGCCGGGCCCGAGGGCGGTCGCAGAGGTGTTGGTGATGCGGATCTTGGTGCCGTCGCGGACGACCTGGATGTCCAGCGTCTCGCCCTGGCGGAGCTGGGCCGGGTAGCCGCGGGCGTAGGTGATGTCGGGCGCGGGGCGGGTGTCGAGGATCGAGCAGCCCGCCAGCAGCCCGAGTCCGAGAAGCGGGAGGGCGAGGCGGGCGCGAGCCGCACGGCGTGGGTGGTGGTCGGTCACGCCCCTATCCTCTCTCAAATGTCGTGCGACGGCAACAACGCGACCCCACCCAGCCCCGGAATCGCGCCCGGAGGCGAACACATCGACCCGCGCGAAGTGGCGCGGCGGGTGGGCGAGCGCTGCGCGCACGACGGATCGGTCGATCCGCGGCTGGCCGAGGTCGTCCCGGGCTTCGACGCGCCGTTCTTCCAGGCGGGGCTGGCGGGGTACTCCGACGCGGCGATGCGGATCATCGCGCGCGAGCACGGTTGCCCGCTCTGCGTCACCGAGGCGCTGCTCGATCGCTCCCTGCTCGGGGGCGGGCGCGGGTTCGACAAGGCCGACCTCGGAAGCCTCGAAGACAATGTGCCCGGCGGGGCCGACGACCACCCGCTCGTCGGGCAGATCATGGGCTCCGATCCCGCCGAGATGGCCGCGGCGGCGATCAAGATGGTCGAGCAGGGCGCCCGCGCCAACCAGCACTACCGCGATCTGGCCTATACCGACGACCGACCCGGCTTTGCCAAACGCGCCCGGCCGAGCGGCGGCACCGCCCCGCAAGGCGAACGGCACGAACCACGATCCTGGGGCGGTGGCCCGTTGCGGGACGCCGACTGCCAACTCCCTCCCTCCCGCACCTTCGCCACCATCGACATCAACCTCGCCTGCCCGGTCAAGAAGATCGCCAAGAAGGCGCGGGGCGGGCACTGGCTCGCCGAGCCCGACGGCGCGATCGCGATCCTCAGAGCCGTGCGCGATGCGCTGCCCGAATCGATCCCCGTCACCGTGAAGATGCGCCGGAGTTTCGACGACACGCCGGAGATGGTCGCGAACTTCTGGCGGATCTACGACGCGGCGTACGACCTCGGATGCGCGTGGGTCACCGTCCACGGGCGCACCGTCGAGCAGCGCTACATCGGCCCGAGCCGATGGGACCTGCTGCGCGACATCGTGCGCGCGCGCCCCGGCCGCATCGTCTTCGGCTCGGGCGATATCTGGAACGCCGACGACATCTTCCGGATGATCGAGTACACCGGCGTGACCGGCGCGAGCGTCGCGCGCGGGTGCATCGGCAACCCGTGGATCTTCCGCCGGGCGCGGCAGATGATGGCCGGCGAAGAACCGACGCGACCGACGCTCGACGAGCAGCGGGGCGTGCTGCAGCGCCACTTCGAGCTCGCCCTCCGCGTCAACGCCCGCAGCCGGAACCCGGAACTGATGACCGCGCGCTGCATGCGAAAATTCGGCGTGCGGTTCAGCGAGCACCACCCCGAGGCCGACACCGTCCGCCGCGCGTTCATCGCGTGCCGAACGATGGACGAGTGGCGGGGGGTGCTGGAGGCGCATTATCTCGCAAAATCCCGGCCGATAGCATGAAATTATTCGGACGATTCCCACATTTCGCGGACCATTTCTTCGGCAGTTGGTCCGAGGCGTTCGTCACGCACTTGAAGATACCGGGTTACCTTCTTTCCGAAGCGTCCCCCCTGTCGATTCAGTGACGGCTCGGTCGAATGTATGAGTATTGCTTCAATGTGATTCAAGACTATTCGCGAGGATGTCGGTCTTGTCGCTGTATCTACCGAAAGACCATTTCCTCGGTTTATGGCTCGTCTGAGTCCAAACCACGAGAACCGATCCCATCGTTCAGCGAGATCGTCCTTTCGATGCTCGTTGAGTCTGCTGAGAAGCTTCTGATTTCCAGATCCGGTCTGGCCCGCATAGACGATGTCATAGCCAGAGTAGAGAACATAGATTCCAGATTGCTGGCGAAAATCAACTGGCCTAGATCGAACCGAAGAAGCCGGTCTGCCGAGTAAGGCGCCGCGATTTCCCCTTCCCCCTTGTCCCCAAAAAACATCACCTCGTTTCCAGAACAGGCCAACAGTTTGGATCAGAGGGCTTTGTGGGGTCATGGTAAAGTCTATGGTATCTGATTGCAGGGAATGATGTCTGACCACCGCTACGAATCCGCGCTCGCGGGCGACATGATCGCGACCTGGCGGGCCGTGTTCGAGCGCCAGCGAGCCTTCGCCGAGCACGCGTTCGGGCAGCTCAGCGACGAACAGTTCTTCGCGGTTCTCGCGCCCGGGCTCAACTCGGTCGCCGTGATCACCCGGCACCTCGGCGGCAACATGCTCAGCCGCTGGGTCGACTTCCTCACGACCGACGGCGAGAAGGAATCCCGCGACCGCGATGCCGAACTCGAGCCGTTCCCTGCGGAGATGACCGCCGAGCAAAGGGCCACCGAACGCGCGCAGGTCATGGACCTCTGGTCCAGCGGCTGGTCGGCTGCGTTCGCGGCGCTCGACGGGCTGACCAACGCCGACCTCGGTAGGCAGGTGACCATCCGCGGCGTGCCGCATGCCGTCCACGCCGCGATCGCCCGGCAACTCGACCATTACGCCTTCCATGTCGGGCAGATCAACATCATCGCCCGGCAACTCGTCGGCACGACAAGCTGGAAGTGGTTCACCCTCCCGCCGGGTACGACGAGCGAGTTCATCGCGAGGCTCCGTGCCAAGCACGACGGCTGATCGCGGAGACCATGCAGGGGTCATCTTCAGATCGGAATGCAACGGACTGATGAGTAAGGATCGGTAGCCACGGGCGGGACGCCCGTGCCACGAGGGCCGGTAGGCACGGCTTGCCTCCGGACAAGCCGTGGCACACGAACCCCCGGTTCTCGGCGAATGCTGCGACTTCCGCCTGCAACCCCTCCCAAAGCTCCGCGGCCCACCGCGGTGCTCCGCGGTGAATATGCCTTTCCTCTTCTCCTCACCCAAATCCCCCCGTGCCAACTCCGTGCCCTCCGTGCCCCCGTGGTGAGAAATCTTCACCCCGCCTGCCGCATCAACGACGCCGCGTCCATGCTCCACGCGACGGCGATGTGCAGCGCCGCGCCCATCCAGATCGACCGCGTCCGCAGCGCGAGCGACCCGAGCGCCACGCCCGCGATGATCGCCGCGAGCGTCTCGGGCAGCGGTTTTCCGAAGTGGATCATGCAGTAGGGGATGACCATGACCCAGACCGCGTCGCCGCCGAGCCGCCGGCGGAGCCCGAGCGTGAGATACCCGCGGAAGAACAACTCGAGCGCCACGAACTGCAGCGCGTACAGAAGCTCCCATTGGAGGAGCCGGGCCCAGTCGATCGCGTGCGGGTCGACGCGGAGGAAGGGGTACTTGTCCTGGAACGCCCGGGTGGCGCTCATGAGCACGACGATCGGCGCCATCAACACCGCCATGCCCGCGTAGATCGGCAGGTGCTTGCGCGTCCGTCCGAGCCCCAGCCCGAGGTCGCCCAGCGACCGACCCAGCACGAACTTCCAGAGCAGGATCGGCGCGACGCCCCAGCACGCGACGATCCACGCCGCCCACGCGGCCAGCCGTCCGAATCGGTCGGCGTCGGCGGGCGCGGGGGCGTACTCGGGGATCACCAGCAACACCGCCGCCGACACGACCACGAACCCCGTGCGCCACGCGGGCTCGGTCGGGTCGCCGCGTTCGGCGGGCGGGAGCATCGTGCGCGCGAGCGACATCATTCCCCGGGCGGAGGGATCGGAGGCGGGCGCGTCGGCGGCGTGGTCGGGATCGGTCACGCGGGGGGTATACCGCGCGTCAGATCCCGCCGCTGGCCGAGCGGCTCTTGGGAGACAGCGCCTTGCTCTGATCGGCGCCGTACGCGATCCGCCCGTGGTAGATCGAGCTGACCGACTTGGAGATCGACTCGACGATGGTTCGCAGGTCGGCAAGCGTCAGCCCGCACTCGTCGAACTGCCCGTCGAGCAGGCGTCGCTCGGCCAGTTCTCGCACCAGCGCGTCGATGCGCGCGGGCGTCGGCTCGGGCAGCGAACGCGTCGCGCTCTCGACCGCGTCGGAGAGCATGAGGATCGCGACCTCGCGCGTGCGGGGCTTGGGGCCCGGGTAGCGGTAGTCGAACTCCTCGGGCGCCTCGGCCGGGGCTTCGGCGGTCTCACGCTCGGCGTCCTGCTTGGCCCGGCGGAAGAAGTACTCGACCAGCGTCGTACCGTGGTGCGCCTCGATGAAGTGGATGATCGACTTGGGCAGCCCCTCGGCCCGCGCAAGCTCCACGCCGTCCTTGACATGCCCGACGATCACCAGCAGGCTCATCGCCGGACGCAGCTTGTCGTGCTTGTTGGGACCGCCGGCCTGGTTCTCCACGAAGTACTCGGGCTTGTTCATCTTCCCGATGTCGTGGTAGAGCGCGCCCACATAGGTCAGCAGGCTGTCGGCACCGATCGCGTCGGCGGCGCTCTCGGCGATCGACGCCACATTCAGCGAGTGGTTGTAGGTCCCCGGTGCCCGCTGCTGCAGCTCCCGGAGCAACGGCTGCTTGGGGTCGCGCAGCTCGACGAGCGTCATGCCCGTGGTGATGTCGAAGACCCGCTCGATCGTCGGCAGGACGAACATCGTCAGCCCCCCGACGAGCAGCCCCCCGAACGCCGCCCCCAGCGCGTCGAACCCGCTCTGGCTGAGCATCGCGAAGGTGACCGGACCGTCGATGAGCGCCGCGAGCACCGTCCCGCCCGCCAGCACCGCCGCGATCAGCAGCCCGATGCGGATCAGCGCGTTGCGGTCGCGGACATCGCCCAGGGGCAGCACCGCCGCCCCAAGCCCGCCGACGATCACGGCGTAGCGCGCGATCGACAATTCCAGCGCGATCGCCACCAGCAGCGCCGCGAGCATCGACAGCGCCAGCGCCGTCCGCCGGTCGTATGCGATGGAGATGATCACCCCGGCGAAGATGACCGGGCTGGCGACCAGCAGCGCCGCGAACTGCGGCTCGGTGATCGTCCCGGCGATCGCCGCCGCCGACGCGATCAGCAGCAAACCCCCGACCCACGCCATCCGCGAGGGGCTCTTGCGGATCCGCGGGCAGAACGAGACGGTGTACGCCACCAGCGCCGCCACGACCACCACCACCGCCCCGAACGCGCCCAGGTCGCGCAGCGTCCGGCTCCACAAGGGCTCGGCGGCGCGATGGGCGGCCGACTCGGCCCGGATCAACTCGATCCGGTCGGGCGTGAGGATCTCCCCCCGCCGCACCACCACGCTCCCGGGCGAGATCGTGCGCGTCACCTCGTCGACCGCGTCCCGGCGCGCCTGCCGGGCCGCCTCCGTCGCCGCGTCATCGAACCGGTAGGTCGCGCGCGGCGCATGCGTCAGCCTCGCCGCGACGACATCGGCCAGCGGCCCGTTGAGCCCCGCCCGCAACGCCAGACTCTCGGCGGCCCTTCGGAGTTCCTCGGGCGACCCCTCGATGTTCACCGCCGCCGAGTCGCTGACCTGGATCTCCTCGATCCCCTTGAGGTCGAGCCACTTCTCGCCGCGCTGCCCCGACAGGCTCTCGTCGGTCCAGGTCGGGCCGTCAAGAAACGGCGTCTGGGCCAGCAGCGTCAGCAGCCGATCGACCTGCTTGGGCCACGCCTCGAGCCGTCCCTCTTCCTGCAGCGCCTGGCGGACCCGGCCGAACCGCTCGCCGTCGAGCCCGAACGCGTTGATCGCGTCCTGCCCCATCGCCTCGAGCGTCGGGGCATCGAGGATGACCCGAGGCAGGTTCTCCAGAGAGTTGCGGACTTGATCGAATACCGCCCGCTCGGCCGCGTAGACCCGCGGCGTGAGCCGCGCCGCCAGATCCCGTGCCGCCCGTGTCGCCGACGGATCGGAAACCGTCACCGGCGCGCGCACGACGATGTCACGCTCGGCGACGCGCCCCGCGGCGACGAGCGGGGCGCGTCTCGCCCACATGGTCAACGCCGTCGCCGTCAACGCGAACAGCAGCACGATCACCACGCCCCACCCGAATCGGCGGGTCCGCACCAGCGCGCGCCACTCCGCGCGGCGCGTGCTCTTGCGCCGGGTGCTCCCGCGTCGGCGTTTGGTCGTGTCCTTGGCCATGCTCTCTAAAAGGAAGAAATCCCGGGCCCCGGCGGCACGCCGGCCGCCCATCATCGCAACGGGCGTTCTCCGGTCATCGGTCCGCGTCGGGCCCGGGCTCGGTCCGATCGGCGGCATAAGCACGGATCACCCGCTGCACGAGCTGATGCCGAACCACATCCACCTCATCCAGCCCCACGATCCCGACCCCCTCAACCCGGCGGAGCCGACGCAGGGCGTCGATCAGCCCGCTGTCGGCCGGCCTGGGCAGGTCGATCTGCGTCACATCTCCGGTCACGATCATCTTCGTCCCGTGCCCCATGCGCGTCAGGAACATCTGCATCTGGGCCTTGGTCGTGTTCTGCGCCTCGTCGAGGATCACCGCCGACCCGTTGAGCGTCCGCCCGCGCATGAACCCCAGCGGGGCGATCTCGATGACATCGGTCTCCATGAACCGCCGGAGCGTCGGCGCGTCGAGCATGTCGTGGAGCGCATCGAGCAGGGGGCGTAGGTAAGGATTCACCTTCGCCTCCATGTCGCCCGGCAGGAAACCCAGCTTCTCCCCCGCCTCGACCGCCGGCCGCACCAGCACCAGCCGCCGGACGCGGTGCTGGAGCAGCAGGTGCACCGCCGCGGCCACGGCGAGATAGGTCTTGCCCGTGCCCGCCGGCCCGACCCCGAACACCAGGTCGCTGGTCCGGATCGCTTCGAGGTACGCCTCCTGGTTGTCGGTGCGCGGACGGACCCGCCGACCCGCCGCCGACACCTCCAACTCCCCTTCCCACGAGATCGCGTTCCCGCCCACCAGCGTCGGACCGACCGGTTGGGTCCGGTCTCCCTTGGCGAAGCGGTCGATCATCTCACGCATCTCCGATCGCGAAAGATCCGTCGGCGAGCGCTCGCGGAGATGCTCGAGCACCCCGCCCGCCGCCCGCACGGCATCGGGCTCTCCGCTCAGCCGCACGGTATCGTCGCGGGCGGTCACCTGGACCCCCAACGCCTCGCGGATCATCTTCAGGTTCCGCTCGCCCGAACCCAGCATCCCGACGCGATCGGGACCGGAAGGAACGCGGATGACTAGCTCCATGCAGGGATCGCTCCGGAGTGGCTCGGCCCGGGTCGGCGACGCGCGCGGCCGGGCCCCAGCATCCCATTGTACGACCCGCCGCCGGACCGATCACCCGCCGAACCCGGGGAGAAGCCGAACCCTCGCCGTCCTGGCTCTCGCGGGAGGACTGGGGGGGCTGTGCGGGCTCGCTGCCTGTGCCGGGAACGCAACCCCCGGGCGGACGGGCATCTCGGCGACCCTCGTCGGCGAGGCGAGCGAGCGGTCGGTCGCCGGCGACTGGGACGACATCGACGCCGCCGTCGAGGTCGCGCTCGAGTCGGCCGAGGTCGCGGCCGTGGGGTCGCAGCGCGCGCCCGATCGCGTCATCTACGAACTCGTCTCGATCGAGGGGCGGCCCGGGCAACTGGTCATCGCCCGCGGCGAGTCCGGTCGGCTCACCCTGTCGGCCCGCATCGGGCGCTTCGGCGAGCACCCCCGCGAACGCCGACTGCTCGACGCGGTCGCCCGGCGGCTCGCCCGGCTCCGCGGCGTCGACATCGCCCCGCTCGACTGACTCCGCCCACCCCGGCCGCTCACCCGGTCAGCCGCCGCGGCCCGCGCTTGGGCGTGCGCGCCCGTTCCTCGCCCGGCTCGCCCGGCGGGGGAACGCACCCGGGCAGTTCGATCCAGAAGGTCGTGCCTTCCTGCCAGACCGATTCGAGCCCGACCTGCCCGCCCAGCAGCTTCATCGCGTGCTTGACGATCGCCAGCCCCAGCCCGGTGCCCCGCTTGACCGCCCCCGTCCGCGCCTCATCGACCTGGTAGAACCGCTCGAAGACGCGCTGCTGATGCTGCAGCGGGATCCCCTGTCCCTGGTCGATCACCTCGAACCGCACGCCCCGACGCGCCGAGCCCTCCTCGGGCGGGAGCAGCCCGGCCCGCACGCGGACCTTGGTCGATTCCCGCGCGTACTTGGTCGCGTTCTCGATCAGGTTCTTGAGCACCAGCTCGATCAGCGGGCGGTCGCTCTCGACCTGACCCAATTCGTCGGGCAGCTCGAAGACCAGTTCCAGGTCGCGCTCGGCGCAGATCGTGTCGAACATCGGCGCCAGGCTCTGGGCCATCTCGCGCGCATCGAACGGCACGATCCGCACGCTCGTCTCGGGGCTCTCCAGCCGCGACAGGTCGAGCAGGTCGCGCACCAGTTCCTCCAGCCGCGCCGAGTTCACCGCGATCATCCCGAACAGCCGGTCGGCCAGCGGCTCGAGGTTCAGTTCCAGGTCGCTGAGCGTCTCGATCGCTCCGCGGATCGACGCCAGCGGCGTCCGCAGCTCGTGCGACGCGTTCGCCACGAAGTCCGCCTTGAGCTGCATCGCGGTCGCCAGTTCGGTCACATCCAGGAAGGTGATGACCGCCCCCGCCCGGTGCGAGCCGGTGGGTTCGAGCGGGCGCAGCGGGTGGGCGGCGACATCGTAGATGCGGTGCTCGTCGCCGCAGGGAAGCCGCAGCCGACCCCGCGCGACCTCGCCCCGGGCCGCCATCTCGTGCATCGCGAGCAACTCGCCCTTGGTGAAGACATCCTCGACCGGCCGCCGCCGCAGCCCGCCGCGGCGCGCCGAGAACAGGTCCTCGGTGGCGCGGTTGCAGACGATGACGATCCCGCGCGGGTCGGTGCAGAGCACCGGCGCATCGACGCCATCAAGGATGGCGCGGTACTCGCCGTGGCGGACCTGCTCGAGGTCGGGTCGCTTGGCGCGTCGGGCCCGCCGGGCCTTGAGCCGCCGTCGACGCGCGTTCTCCCGGGCGCTGATCCGCTGGGCGATCAGCGCCGTCAGGCTCGCCGCGAGCACCACCAGCAGCGTCATCACGACCCAGCCCGGCGCGCCCAGCAGCACGAGCACCCACGCGATCCCCGCGGCCGCCCACAGCCCCCCAAGCCCGAGATACTCCGGTAGCAGCGCCGGTCGCCGGTTCATGTCGTGATTGTTCCATCCCCCGAGGGTTCACGCGCCCCCGATTCCGGGGCCGCCGGGGGGCATCGATGCGATCAGGGGATCAGGCCTCGCCCGCGGGCTCGGGCTGGAGCGAGGCGCGATACCCCACGCCCCGCACCGTCTGGATGAGCGACGCGTGCCGCCCGAGCTTCTTGCGGATCGCCGTCACATGCACATCGATCGTGCGCTCCGTGACCGTGATCCCGGGCCCGATCGCCTTGGCGATCAGCGTGCCGCGCGACAGCACGCGCCCTTCGGCGTCGAGCAGCGACGCGAGCACCCGGAACTCGGTGAGCGTCAGGTGCATCGGCTCGCCCTCGAGCATCGCCTCGTGCGTGGAGCCGTTGATGCGGATGGGCCCGAGCACCTGCGTGTCCTCGTCGCTCTCGCCGGTGGGCTCGATGCGGCGGAGGATCGCCGCGATCCGCGCCAGCAGCACCTTCATGGAGAAGGGCTTGGCGATGTAGTCGTCGGCCCCGACGCTCAGCCCCACCAACTCGTCGACCTCCTCCCCCTTGGCCGTCAGCATCACCATGGGAAGCCCCGAGAGCTTGGCGTCGCTGCGGACCCGGCTGACGAGTTCGATCCCGTTGATTTCCGGCATCATCACATCGACGACCGCCAGATCCGGGCGGTCGGCCTGCATGCGGGTCAGGGCTTCGCGCCCGTTGGTCGCCGAGGTCACCCGGTAGCCCGCCTTCCGCAGGTTGACATCCAGGAGCTCGAGCAGGTCGCGCTCGTCATCGACAATCAGGATGTGGGGGGGAGGGGAGGTGGTCATGGTGTCCAAGCTATTCTCGGAGATGGACTTACGGCAGGGTCTCGACCCGCGCCGTCGCGTGGGTCCCCGTTCGGAATCGCCGCTCCGGTCGGCGGACTCCCGGAAGTGTTAAGGAGGGTATCGAGCCCCGCGGGGCATCACCACGCCGACGGCTGTTCGGATTGCGCTAAGGGGTGAGCGATCCCCGGGAGAAACGCGTGGTTGACAAAAAACATCATTGTCCCGTGGGGGCGGGGCCGAATAATCCACCGGAGTTTGCGACCGCTAATCGGCGGGCGTATACTCCCGACCTTCCTCTCCGGGTCTCTCCGCCGAGCGATGGCGACGCGGACCGGAGCCGGGATTTGGAAGGCGTATCGTTTCCGGGGCGGAGTCCCCGGGTGCCAGTCCGGAAAGAGTGCCCGTTTTTCAGGGTGGGAAGTCCCGGGGCACGATGGAACAATCCAAAGGTCGGGCAGTACCGGCGTGGGGCCGGGCCCAACGACACACGGTGTGGATGGAAGTAGGAACGCTCCGTTGCCCTGACAGCGTTCCAGCTCAAGCAAGGAGTCTCAGAAAATGAGTCGGAACAAGAGTCTCGGATTGCTCGCGGGCGCGGCGCTGTGCATGGTGTCGAGCGCGGGCCTGGCGCAGGACGCGGATCGCGCGTATCGCTCGGAGCTGCTCGCCGATGCCGCGGGCCGCAGCAGCCTTCTCGCCGCCGGCGGGTCGGTGCATCACGACAACGGCGCCTTCGGCGTCTCTGACGGCAGCGGGAACAACTCGCTGAATGTCAACCTGTTCACCCAGTACCGCCACATGTTCAACTTCTCCGATCAGCCCGACAGCGACGGCGACGAGGCCGACCTGACCCACGGCGGTCAGCTCGCCCGTGTCCGCGTCATCCTGTTCGGCACCGTCGGCAGCCCGAACATGGAGTACTTCATCCAGTTCGGCGCCGACCCGATCTCCTCGGGCTCGTTCTCCGATGACAACGGCAGCAGCTCGAGCAGCTACTACGGCGGCGGCGAAGTCGCCGTCCTCGACGCCGTCTTCACCTACTGGTTCGACGAGCCCGGCAACGGCGGTTACTTCCGCTTCGGCCAGGGCCGCCCCGCGCAGGGCTTCGAGCAGATGACCCACATCTGGCAGCAGCAGTTTATGGAGCGCTCGATCCCGGGCGAGTTCCTCTCCCCCGGCCGTCAGCAGTTCTGGGGCGGTGGCTACCAGGATGACACCTTCGACATCGAGGTGTTCTTCTCCGACGGTGCCTACACCCCCAGCACCGACTTCACCAGCCCCATCGAGGCTGACCTCGGCATCGGCGCCCGCGCCAACTTCATCATCAACGGCTCCCGCGACGCCTTCGCCTCGCAGAGCTCGTTCCCCGGTTCGCCCGACGGCATGCGTGCCGGCATCGGCGGCCAGTACCAGACCGGCGGCGAGACCGGCTTCACCATGGACGCCGACCTCTGGTTCGCCTCGGCTGACTTCGAGCTCCGCGGCAGCGGCTACAGCGTCCGCCTCCACGGCTATGCCCAGAACGTTGACTTCGACGGCAGCGACGATGTCACCAACTTCGGTGTCGCTCTCCGCGGCGGCCTCTTCCTCGACGACAACTGGGAAGTCTTCGCCGGCTGGGATGCTCTCTTCCTCGACGACGAGCTCGGCTTCGACGACGAGAACCAGAACTTCCTCCGCGCGGGCGTGAACTTCTTCCCCTTCGCCCAGAGCACCGCCGTCCGCTTCACCGGCGAGATCATCGTCGGCCTGAACGACACCTCCGAGGTCATCAGCGGTGCCGGCGGCATCGGCAGCGAGCTCGGCTCGATGTTCAGCACCACCCGCCAGAACATCCTCGGCGATGACGACACCGAGATCGGCGTCGGCATCCAGGCCGCCGTCCTCAACTGATCCTCGCGGCCTCCGGGCCGCCTGAATCAGCCAGTTCGCAGATCGCACCGGCCGGGCCCAGCGCCCGGCCGGTGTTCTTTCTGTCCCGAAACATCCACACCGACTGCGCCCACGCGATACCCCGCTTTGCGGCGAGACTCGGCCCCCGCTACCGTGAACACACAATGCGAAGTTGCAAAGCCTTCACACTCGCCCTGCTGTGGCTCTGTCCTTCTTTCGCGGTCGCCGAGACGCCCGTCTCGTCGCTCTCCGAGAGCCGCCTGCTCGCGGCCGACAACGAGTCGGAATCGGTCGCCCGCGTGCTCGATCGGCTCGGCCTCGCCGCCGAGGGCCCGGACGAATCCAACGCGATGCAGTTCGAGTTCGAGGGCCAGTTCCGCTACACCGCCAACCTCCGCGGCGAGCCCATCGAGGGCGAGGAGGACTTCGCCCACGGCTTTTCCATCCGCCGACTGCGCGGGCAGGTCCGCGGGCATGTCGGCTCCGATCGCGTCCGCTACCGCCTCCGCGCCGCGTTCTCCAGCGACGGCTCCCTCTCGTTCGAGTACGCGATGATCTCCATCGTCATCGACGACCGGACCGTCCTCGACCTCGGGCAGTTCCGCGGCGCGCTCCTCCATGAAGAACGCGTCGGCGGGCTGCTCCAACTCGCTGCCGGGCGCTCGCGGCTGAGCGGCATCTTCGGGCAGGGATTCACCCAGGGCATCCGCGTCGTGCACACGCGCGACCGCGTCCGCGCCTTCCTCGAGTTCACCGATGGGCTCGACCAGAGCGACACCGACTTCGTCGATCCCGGCGAGGCCGATTTCGCGGTCACTCTCCGCGTCGACACCCGCCTGGGCGACGCGCCGTGGAAGGACTACGCCTCGTACATCTCCTTCCCCGAAGCGCCCGCGGGCGTCCTGCTCGGCATCGCCGGTCACTTCGAGACCGCCGGCGAGACCGGCTTCTCCGAAGCGGACCGCGACCTGACCGTCGTCACCGCCGACGCGACCGTGCTCGGCGGGGGATGGAGCGCCCACGCCGCCGGCGTCTGGCGTCGCACCGACCTCGCGGGCATGCCCACCATCGACGACTTCGGCGTCCTCGCCCAGGGCTCGGTCTTCGTCGAGGAACAGATCGAACTCTTCGCCCGCGTCGACACCATCTGGCCCGGGGGCGACCGCGAAGGCGGCGCCGACCCCTTCACCACCCTGACCGTCGGCGGCAACTACTTCCCCATCCCGCGCAGCCACGCCATCCGACTCGTCGCCGATGTCCAGTACCTGCTCGACGACTTCGAAGGCAGTTCGTCCCTCATCGGACGCAGCACCAACGGCGCCCAGCTCCCCGACGCCGACGACGGGCAGATCGCGCTGCGCATCCAGATCCAGTTCCGCATGTGAGCCGCGCGGCGATCACATCCGCTCGAGCGCGTCGATCCCCAGGCACGCCAGCCCGTCGGTCAGCACCCGCCGCGCAAGATCACACAAGCGAAGCCGCGATGCGCGCACGCCCTCGTCCTCGGCCGCCAGCACCGGGCAAGCATCGAAGAACGCGCTGAACGCCGACGACAGCTCATAGAGATAAGTGCAGAGCCGGTGCGGCTCGAGCGCGTCGCCCACGCTCCGCACCGCCGCCGGATACTTCAGAAGCTGCAGCGCCAGCGCCCGCTCGGCCGGTTCGTGCACCAGCAGCGCCGCGTGCGGATCGAACGCGACGCCACGCTCGGCCGCCTTGCGGAAGATGCTGTGGATCCGCACCACCGCGTAGAGCAGGTAGGGCCCGGTGTTCCCCTCGAACGCGAGCATCCGCTCGAAGCTGAAGACATAGTCCTTGATGCGGTCGTTCGACAGGTCGGCGTACTTCACCGCCGCGATCGCGACCGCGTGCGCGATCCGAGCCCGCGACGCATCGTCCAGCTCCGGATTCTTCTCGCGCACGATCTCGCCCGCCCGCTGATCGCTCTCCTCGATCAGCGACGCGAGCTTGACATTCTCCCCCGAGCGTGTCTTGAAGGGGCGGTGGTCCTCGCCCAGCACCATCCCGAACGCCGCGTGCTCGAGGCTCGACGGACCGCCCGCGCCCTCTTTCGTCGCGTACCCCGCCTTGATCGCCGCCCCGAACACCTGCGCAAAGTGCAAGCTCTGGCGCGCATCGACGCAGTAGATCACTCGGTCGGCCCCGAGGCTCTGCACCCGCCGCCGGATCGCGCACAGGTCGGTCGTCGCGTACAGGAACCCGCCGTCGCTCTTGCGCACCAGGCAAGGCTGCTCGAGCCCCTCCACCCGCACCAGGAGCGCCCCGCGCGATTCCTCCACCACATTCCGACGCTGCAGGTCGTTGACCAGCTCCCCCAGTTCCTCGGCGTAGCTCGACTCGCCCGCGCTGTGATCGCTCGTCACCGCGACCCCCAGCCGCGCGCACACGCTCAGGCACTCGCCCATCGTCACCTCGGCGATGCGCTCCCACACGCGCACCACCTCGGGCTTCCGCGCCTGCAGTTCCAGCAGCGTCTGCTTGGCGCGCGCCAGGTGCTCGTCGGCCTCTTCGACCTGCGCCTCGAGCTCGGCGATCGCCTTGGGCCCAAGGTTCCACTTCCGCGCCGCCGCCAGCCCGCGATGATCCCCCGCGCACCGCGTCTGCGCAAACCGGTACAGCCGATCGAGATCATCCAGCGACACCGACCCGAGCGACATCCGCCCGGCATCCAGTTCCTCCGACAGCGCCCGCGTCACCATCGCGATGGGCAGGCCCCAGTCGCCGACATGGTTCTGGCGGATCACCCGGTGCCCCAGCCGCTCGAGCGTGCGCGCGATCGCGTCCCCCACGATCATCGACCGCAGGTGCCCCACATGCATCTGCTTGGCCAGGTTCACGCCGACGAGATCCACCACGATCGTCTGCGGCGTCGTCGTCCCGGAAAGCCCCAGCCCCGGCGTATCCAGCGCCTCCAGCAGCGACGCAAGCGCCGCCGACCTGAGCTTGATGTTGATGAACCCGGGACCCGCGATCGACGACGCGTCCAGCGGCTCGGCCAGATCCCCCAGGTCCAGCTTGGCGATCAGTTCCGACGCCACCTCCCGCGGGTTCTTCCCGAGTTGCTTGCCCAGCGGCATCGCGGCGTTGGACTGAAAGTCACCCAGGTCCGCCCGACGCGAGCCGGTGATCATCGGGTCGGCATCGGGCGCACCGAAGTGCTGCGCCAGCGCCGCCGAGAACCGTTCACGCAGCAACTCCACGGGATCGAGCGCCGCGGGAACAGCATCCGGACCGGTCGAAGCTGGAGGAGTCGTCATGGGGCCAATGGTAGAGGCCCGCCCGCGCCGGCGGGACGAAGCACCGCGAACCAATCTGGGCCCGAACGAGCCGCGACCCTCAGGGAGCGGGATAACGCACGAACCAGAGGGCAGGACCGCTTCCTCACGGCCGCGGCTCGTCAGCGCGGGATCACCGATCGGGCTCGCCCGCCACGCCATCGAGCGCGCGGGCCAGATCTCGGGCGAAGCCGATCAGCGACGAACTGGGGATCAGCGCCAGCGGCTCGTCGATCAGCACCACCCGGCGATCGCGCACCGCCGGGATGTCCAGCCGCGGGATCCCCCCGAGCCGCGGCTTGAGGTCCGTCCAGCCCGCGGCGCCCGACTCGGGCGATCCGACCTCCCTCGGCTGAATCAGCACGATCACGCCGGGCGCGAGTTCGGCGACCGCTTCCAGGTCGAGCGTCATGTACGCCGCCCCGTCCCGGATCGCCGGCGTCGCGCCCAGTTCGGCGAGGATCTCATGATGGAACGACCCGGGCCCGAGGGCGGTGGGGGGCTCGCTGCCGTGGAGCAACAGCACAGGCCCGACCGCCGCGCGGTCGCGTCGATGCTCGGCGATCGTGCGTGCGAGGCGGTCGCCGAGCAATTCGCGAGGCGGCCGCTGCCCGTTCTCGCTCGCTGATTCCGCGCCGGTCCGTCGCCCGAACGCGCGATCGAGTTCATTGCAGCTCCGGATCACATCGGCGAGGGTCAGCAGCCGGTGGTCGTCGATCGTCCAGCCGCGTGCGTCGGCCAGTTCGGTCAGGCGCGCGGGCAGCGCCCGTTCGCCCCATTGGGTCAGGATGTGCGTCGGGCGGACCTCGATGAGCTTCTCGAAATCGATACCGGTCTGGTCGCCGCAGACCGGGAGCGCCGGGTCGAGCACCATGTCCCACGCGTGCCGACCGACGACGCGGTCCCCGGCTCCCACATCACGCAGGATGATCGCGATCGCCGGGCTCAGCGCGACGATGCGAGGCTGCTCGCCCGACGCATCCCGGTCGCCCGCCTCGCCCGGTTGCTCCGAGCCGCAGCCGACGATCGCCGCGCACGCGACCAGCGCCAGACACGCGGCGTGCGCGCATCGAACCAGCGCCCTCACGGCTTGGCACCGACCGACGCCCGCTCGAACGCGCGGTCGAGCGCCCTCTCCACGAGCGCCAGCCGATTCTCGGGCAGCAGCGGGAAGGCCCAGGTCCGGTCGAGCAGCAACGCCGACGACTTCGACGCCGACTCGAGCCGATCCGCCTCGGCATCGAGCGACTCGAGCGCCCGCGCGTTGCGTTCGCGGTGCTCGCCCAGCAAGCGCTGCATCTGCGCAAAGAGCGATCCGGGCTTCTCGCCCCGCTGCTTGGCGGCGTCGATCTGCCCGAGCAGCTCGGCCTTGGCTTGGGCCGCTTCGGCATCGCCGATGAGCGACGGATCGTGCCGCGCCTTGTGCGCCAGCGCCCGCGCCTCGGCCGCGCTCTCGGGCGTGGGCAGGTCCTCCCCCGCGTCGGCGAGCGTCACGGTCGCGGTGACCATCACCACCGGCGCCAGCAGCCCCGCCGCGCCCGCGCGGCCGTCCAGGCGCTCGGTTCGCGCGCCGAGCCACTCGCCCAGCCACGCTTCAAACCACTGCGCGGTGACAGGCGCGTACCCCGCGCCGCCCGTGCCGTGGATGAACAGGTCGCACGCGCACAGACGCAGGAGCCCGGTCATCAGGAGCGCACGCGGCGCGAGTTGCCCGCGCGGGATCGCGTCGAGCTGACCCGCGTAGACCGGCAGCCTCGGCTCACCCGAACGCACGCGCCACAGCGGCAGCTCGATGCGCGAGCCCCTGAGCGTCAGCGGACGGATGCCGGCGTCGGGGTGTGCGCCCGCCGCGTCGTTGTACGCCCGCGTGCACGCGGCCGGGTCGTTCGCCACCCGATCGACCAGGGCCCCAAACGCGTCCGTCCGCGCCAGGTCGAGCGCGAAGACATCGCTCCCGCGATCATCGCCGGTCCACGCCGGCGCGAGCGTGCGCACGGCTCGCGCGACCTGCCGCGCCAGCGTCGGCTCGCGCCGCGCTCCGAGCATCGCGTCGCGGATCGCATCGAGCGACCCGGGCCGCGCTGCGTCGTGCAGATCGGTCGGCGGCGGGGCGGGGTCGATCGGATCGCGCGCGCCCGTCGGCGTCTCGGGCGCGACCGGCGTCTCGGGCGCGAATTCCCAGCTCCGCTCGGTGATCCCGCCGCTCCCGTCAGACGCCGGGTAGCGGAGCTGCGTCGGATCGTTGGTGTCCTGGTCGACCCACAGCCGCGCGGCGTGCGCGCCGAGCGTGTCGGCGGCGCGGGTCATGGCGGCGTACTTGCTGACCACCCCCGCGTGCCACCAGTCGCACTGGTGCCCGGTCATGATGATCGGGCGATCGGCCGGGAGACCGAGTTCCTCGCGCAGCGTTCGTCGCAACTCGGCGAGCGGACCCGTCGCGGGCTGCTCGGCGAGGGTCCACGCACCCGGCGCGGGCTCGATCCGGAGGGGATCGGGCGGGGTGCCTTCGCGCTCGCCCCCCGCGTGGGTCATCCGCAGCAGGCCTCGATGTTGGTGGTCGCGGCCGCGGGCAGCAGGTGCGCGCACCGCTCCAGTTCGCAGTGGAGCGCCCGGCGGTAGTGCCGCAGGCGCACGGCGGGATCGTCCAGCGGCCCGCCGAACGAACGCGACGCGTCGTTGTAGATGAGGCTGACAGGGATCTCGGCGATCGACAGCCCGTGCGCGACCGCCTGCACCCAGAACTGCATCGGGAACGCGTACCCGTCCTCGCTGAGCGTGAGGGACGCGAGCGGCGCGACGCGATAGGCCTTGAACCCGCAGAATCCATCGCTCAGCGCGAGCCCGAGCCGGCGGTTGACCTCGTCGGTGATCTGCTGGTTGATCGCGCGCCGGTCGGGCGGGGGCGAGTCGCTGCCGGTCTCGTACTGCAGGTAGCGTGAGCCGGAGACGACATCGACGCCCATCGTGCGCGCCGCGTCGAGGAACCGGGGGATGGACTCGGGCTCGTGCTGCTCGTCGCAGTCCATCGTGATCAGCCAGTCGAACCCGTTCGCCAGGGCGTACTTGAACGCGTCCTGCATCGACCGACCGTAGCCCACATTGCCCTCGCGGCGGATGGAGCGGACGGGAAACCCGCCGACGAGTTCGGGCGTGCGGTCGGTCGAGCCGTCGTCGATCACGAGCACCTCGGGAGCGATCTCGAGGACCCGCGTCAGGACGCGGCGGACATACTTCTCCTCGTTGTAGACCGGGATCGCGACGAGTGAGTTCATGGGCTTCCTCCGATCAACGCCAAACCCATCCCCCCGGAGCGTTGTTCCCACACGAACGGGAACCGATCGCCCGGGGTCGAGGCGCGGCTCAGGGCAGTTCGCCGGGCTCGCCCAGTGGATCCACCCCGGGCCCGATGATCCTGCCGGGGATCTCCTGCTCGGCCGGCTTGCCCGCTTCCTGGACGGTCTCCTGGTTGGAGATGGAGGTGAACGCGGCGAAGCCGAAGGGCTGGTCGGCGTCGGACGCGGGGCCGTCGGCGGCGAGCCGGGCCTGCGCTTCGAGCTGGGCCATGAGTTCGGGCGTCAGCGCATGGAAGCTGCGGATCTCGTGGAGCGGGATGGTATAGACCTCGCCGGCGGGCGTGCGGATCTGGAAGACCGTGCACTGGACCTCCGACGACAGGTCCCGCGACTCGGGCGAGTGGTTGATGCTGCAGGCAAACAGAGGGTGGACCTCGGCGATCGGGATGCGCTGCCCGAGCGTGGTGATCACCGCGTAGCGCCCGTCGAAGGTCTCACGCGTCGCGTGCTCGATCTCGGGGTCGTAAACGCCCGAGCGTCGGCTGACCTGCACGATCGAGAGCGAGGTCAGGATCTCGCGCACGACATTGTGCCAGAACAACTCCCGCCGGGCGACGGTGCGGAGCGGGTCGCGGTGGGGCTGGGAGGTCGGCGGGGGGGTCGGCACGGGTCGCGGGTCGGCCATGGGTCATTGTTCCCGGGCGGAGAGCGTGGGGCGAGAAGATTCTCGCCGGGGAGAGATCATCGGCGGGCGTAGTCCTCGGCCCGGTCGCGCAGGCGGTCGAGGTCCCGTCGGCGGTTGGTGAACGACGCCCGCCAGTCCGCGGCGTTGCGGGCGGCGCTCCGTCCGACGGGCGTCCCTTCCGAGGATTCGGTCCGGATCAGCTCCGGATGGCGGGCAAAGAGCTCCTCGGCCCGCTCGAGCAGGGCCTCGGCGGCGCGGAGATCACGCAGAGCCGTACGCCCGGCGGCGATGTACTCGGTGTTGGGCACGACGCGGTCGTCGATCGGATATCGGACGCGGTCCAGCGCGGCGTCGATCTCGTAGAGCGCCTCGTCGAACTGGGCGAGAAGCCTCTCGACGCGGGCGCGCGCGCCCGACAGGTTGCTCTCGAGGACGACCCGCCGCAGCCGACCCGGGTTGATGCCCTGCTCGAGCAGCGCCAAACGCGGCGAGTCGGCGAGGTCATCGACCAGACGCAGGTCGCGGAGCACGGACGCTCGGGCCGAGAGCGAGTGCGAGAGATCGGCGTGGACGGTGAGGAAGCGTTCGCTGTCATCGCCCGAAGCGACGCCCGAGAGCGTCCAGTCGACGCCGCGTCGGTTGGCCCAGAGCGGGTGTTCGGCGACGAGGAGGTCCTCGGCGAGCGCCGGGTCGAGCCCGCGGCGATCGAGCGCGACCCAGAGCAAGCCGGACATCTCACGCTCGACCTGCTCCCAATCGGTGGATTTCGGTGCCAGGGTGCGGGCGTCGTCGGCGGGGGTGGACGCGAGGGAAGCGTCCGGCGCGATCGCCGACGCGTCGGCGATGATCGCCAGCAGCAGCGCCCCCTCGCCGACGCGGTCGCCCTCGGGGTTGAGCCAGATCGTGACCTCGGCCCCGGAATCACGGATGGCGCGGGCGATCGCCCAGACGACATCGAGCCTCCACCCGGGGCGGGTGAGTTCGAGCACGACCAGTTCGCGCTGATCGGCGGCGGTGTCGAGCAACGCGGCGAGGTCGTCGGCGACGGCGATCGCGTCGAGGTCGCAACGGACCACGGCGTGGACCATCGGCGGGCGGGCCGCCGCGGGCGCGACGAGCGCGAACAGCGTCAAGAAGAGGATGCAGCCGAGCGTCGCGCGCACGGATCGGGCTCCGGTTCGAGGATCGCCCAGCGTATCGCGGGGGTCGCGGCGATCCAAGCACTTGCGGGCCCGCGAGCCGATCCGCTCGCGGGCGTCGGGGCCCACCACGATCAAGGGAATCGGCGGGGCGAGTGGGGCGGGGGCGGTCCCCCAGCCCGATCAGTCGGCACGGATTGACGGCCGCGTGCGGGCTCGGCGGGTGTGCGCGGCGAGGCGGGCGGGGCTTCACCCGATAGGTCCGCTGGCACTGGAGTGCGGAGGTCCGGATATGAGTTCACGCGGACGGGCGTTCAACGAGGTCAAGGACTTGCTGGGCAAGCTCGATCGAGGGATCGACGAGGCCCGCAAGAAGCGGCTGCACGGCGACGAGCCGGAGGAGCCCGCCGAGCCCCAGCGCGAGCCCGAAGCCAGGCCCGAGCAGCCCGGCGGGAGCACGACGACCGCTCCGCGCCCGGGGGCGAGCCCCTACGGTCGGGCGAGGCCGCTGCGCCGCGGGGATGAGAACGGGAGCGCCTGGCGCACGCCGTGAGCGCGGGCGACTGAACGGAAGCATGCGCACGCGGTCCGCGACTCGGGCCGCGTGCTTCATTTCTGTGCGCACCGAGGGCGATGTGTTCCACGTGGAACATCCCCCCGGGTGGCGGTCGGTCAGTTGCCCGATCGCTGCGCTTCGACCCAGTCGAACATGCGTGACTCGAGGACATCGAGGGGGATGGCGCCGGCGGCGAGGAGGTGGTCGTGGAAGGCGCGGAGGTCGAAGTCGTCGCCGAGTGTCCCCTCGGCAAGGGCGCGCAGCTCGCGGATCTTGAGCTCGCCGAGCTTGTACCCGCACGCCTGCCCGGGCCAGCCGATGTAGCGGTCGACCTCCTTCTCGACATTGTGCGCGCTCAGCGCCGTGTTGGCGAGCATGAAGTCGATCGCCTGCTGGCGTGACCATCCCTTGGCGTGGATGCCGGGGTCGACGACGAGTCGGCAGGCGCGCCACATCTCGTAGGTGAGTCGGCCGAAGTTGTCGTAGGGATCGTCGTAGAAGCCGAAGCCGCCCTGGCTGAGCGGGCGGTCGCCCATCTCCAGCCCGAGGCGTTCGGCGTAGAGGGCCCAGCCCTCGCTGAAGGCGGTGACGCTCTGGAGGGTGCGGAACTCGTGGACGCCCTCGAGCTCCTGCTTGATCGCGATCTGGAGGTGGTGACCGGGCACGGCTTCGTGGAGCGTCAGGGCGATCATCTCGTACCTGGGGCGCTGGTCGAGGCGGTAGGTGTTGGCGACGAAGTAGCCCGGCACGCCGGCGCGGAGCGAGCCCGGGTAGTAGTACGCGGTGGGGGAGCCCGGGGCGGCGAGGGCGGGCATCTCGCGCACGCCGTAGGGAAGCCGGGGCATGACGCGAAAGAAGCGGGGGAGTTCGGCGTCGACGCGCTTGGCGATGTCGCGGTAGCCGGCGAGCAGGGCCTCGGACGAATCGTGGTAGAAGCGCGGGTGCGTGCGCAGGTAGTCGATGAACGAGGCGAGGAGGGCGTCGTCGTCCTCGGGCGCGTCGACGGTTGCTTCGAGGCGGTCGGCGTACCAGTCGGTCATCTTCACGACGCCGATCATCTCGGCGCGGATGCGCGCGACCTCGCGCAGCCCGATCTGATGCACCTCGTCGGGCGTGAGATCGGTGGTGGTGTGGACCTTGAGCTGGTGGGCGTACCACGCGAGCCCGTCGACCGAATCCGAAGCGGCGGGGGACTCGCGGCAGGCGGGGATGTACTCCTCGCGGAGGAACCGCGCGAACTCGGCGAAAGCGGGCGTCACGCCCTCTTCGATCGCGGCGCGGGCGCGCGCGGCGGTGGGGTGGTCGTCGTCGAGCGCGGCGAAGGGGCGGTAGAAGGGGGACTGGGTCGGGTCGGCGGCGATCGCTTCGGTCGCGAGCGCGGCGGCCTGCTGATCGGCGCCGAGGATGGAGGCGCGCGGCGGGACGCGCCCGGCTTCGAGCCCCAGACGCAACTGGCGCGTGGTCTGCTCGAGATACCAGGGGATCTGCTCGAGGCGGGCGGCGAAGTCGGCGTAGTCGCCCGGCTTGTTGAAGTTGAGCTGATCGGGCATCTGGGGGAGCCAGATCTGCGGGCCCCAGCGGGCGTCGACGGGGGTCTGCTCGGGGTGGAAGCGGGCGCCCTCGAGCCCGAGTTGGAGGTCGCGGGCGAGGAGTTCGATGTCCTCGTGGTCGGCCGGGGAAAGGGGGAGCTCGGAGAGGCGGGCGAGGCTGTTGAGGAAGGACTGCATGTCGGCCAGACGAGAGCGGGTGGCTTCGGGGGAGGGGTCGCTGAGTCGGTCGGCGTAGCCGGGCAAGCCGCGCTGGGTCGCCCACTCGGGGGACTGGTCCATCTGCCAGGTGACATAGTCGTCGAGGACGCCCCAGAGCTCGGGGGAGCGGCCGGGGGGCGGGGCGTCGGCGGGCTGGGCGTTGGCGAGCGAAGCGCCGGCGAGGGTGTGGGCGAGGGCGGCGGCGGGGAGGACGCGTCGGAGGATCTTGAGCATGGAGACAGGGTATCGGGGACGGTTGCTTGGGCGTGGTCGGCGTGAGTAGGATTCGGGCCGAGCGGGGCGGGTTCACCCCGCGACGCTCGGAGATGACGGTCTGGGCATTGGTGTAATTGGCAGCACGAGTGATTCTGGTTCACTTAGTCCAGGTTCGAGTCCTGGATGCCCAACTTCGAAGAGGTCCGCTCGGTGGAGCGGGCCTTTTTCGTGCGCGCGGGGGAAGGCGCCACCGAGGCACGGAGGGGTAGCGGGGAGATCACCGCGGAGGGACGCGGAGAGCCGCGGAGCGTGGGGGTGGGGTGGGATGTGCGCGCATGAGAAAGGCGTCGGTCTTTGGGACCGACGCCCTGGGTGTGTGAGCGTGAAGGTGGTGGTGTTTAGCTGCAGCCCTAGCTGAAGAGATCGAGGTAGAAGAAGAAGTCCTCGCCGTCGGCGACGCCGTCGGGCGTGCCGTAGGACGGATCGTTGGGATCCGACGAGCCGGTGAGGTCGGCGGGGCAGGTGTCATCGCCGATGGTGCCATTGATGATGACGGCGATGTCGGTCGACTGCTGCGTGAAGTTCCCCGGGTCGAAGAACCACTGGTAGGCGGGCGGGGAGGTCACGCCCGCGGCGTTGCCGGTGAACCACTGCGGCTCGGTCGCGCCGCCGCCGCGCGGCAGGATCGCGACGATGCTCAGCCAGTACTGCCCGTCGGCGGGGACATCGAACGCGACCGGGAGCGCCGCTTCGTACTGATACCGCTCAAAGTTGGAGGTCCAGATGCCCAGCGGCGTCTCGATGATGTTCGTCCCGATGCCGAAGATGTCCTGCTCGTAGATCCGCGCGCCCGGCGCGCCGCCCGCGTCGTCGTAGATGCGGATGGTGAAGCCCTCGGTGTTGCCCTCCTGGCCCAGCGGCGTGTTGTACGACCCGTACCAGACCAGATCGGTGATGGTCCAGTCGGCCTGGCCCGGGAAGTTGTCGGCCGCCTCGCTGAACCAGCCGAGCCCGCCCGTGTTCCGGGCGTCCTGCGACGAGAACGAGGGCGTGCCGGAGAAATCCTGGCGGTACAACTCATCGCCGAACGCGATGCTCGCCAGACCAACGACCGCGGCCAAGGCCGCGCACCTATTGCATCTCATGGAAGACTCCTCTCTCGGGCGAATGCCCGGATCCGCGAGCCTACCACACCCCGATCCCGGCTCCAAGCGATTCTCGGGCGTTGCCCCGGGGCACCCCCGGGCAACGGGCCGTCACGCCAGCGGGTCGAGCGGCGCGAGTTTCGACGCCGCGCCCGCCCGCGCCCGGATCAGGTGCGCTTCGAGCCAGCCCCGGCTCTCATCGGGCCGCTCGTGCGTGCGCACGATCGACGCGTGATCGAGCGCGTTGACGCGGTCGCACGCGACGCGGATCGCGTCGATGCTGTTGCGGATCGCCGTCTCGACGGGCATGCGCTCCGGGTTGACATCGATCCCGAAGTGCTGGTCGTACCCGTGCATCTTGAGGACATACAGCCCGGCTTCCATCTGCTCGGGGCTGACGACGCCGGCGTTGAGGTCCTGGTCGTAGTTGCCCAACGGCTGGCTGTTCCAGTGCGTGTGCGCCAGCCGCCCCTCACCCAGCGCCCACCCGAAGCAGGTCGACAGGTCCTCGAAGCCCATCAGCGCGTGCCCGACCTCCGGGTTCAGGCAGACGAGTTTGTGCCCCGCGTCGAGCAGCCGGCGGTTCTCGCTCGAACTCAGTTTCTCCTCGACATCACGCCCGAGCAGCACCCCCTCGGGCGTGGTGCCGAAGAGGATCCGTCCCCGCGGCTCGTACGGCTTGGGCTCGAACGCGATCCGCACGCCCGGCACCGCGTCCAGCCCCTCGACCAGCCCGTCGATGAACCGCGCCCGCATCCCGACCTGATCGACGCCGAACGGGTTCTCGAACCCGTCGATGCCCGGCCAGACCACCGCGAAATCGGTGTCGAATTCCCTGTTCATCCGGAGCGCGCCGACGAGGCGCTCGATCGCGAATCGGCGGTGCGCTTCGATCGGGTTCGAGAGCGATCCCCACTCGAAGCGAGCATCCCAGAACAGCAGCGGGATGACCGTCAGCAGGCGGATCCCCGTGTCGCGGCTGAACGCCTTCCACAGGTCCGCGTTGTCCTCGTTGATCTCGTTGGGATAGTGGGCTTCGAGCGAGCACAGACCCGCGTCCTTCAGGCCCGCGGCGATGTCGAGGCGTTCCTCGATCGTGCGGCCCGCGCCGTACGCGTCGTGAAAGCGGCTCGCCATGGGCTGGAAGTACCAGATCCCGGCGCTGAACTTCGGCTCGAGCGTGAACGACTGCAACTGCGCGACGCGCTCATCGGGCGTCCGCCGGGTCGATTGTCCGCGAAGGTCGGCCAGGGGCATGGGCTCTCTCCGTGCGCTGCTCGAGGAGGCTCGGGTGGACGCGTGCTAGGAATCGCTCAACGGCGAGACGATCGGCTGCAACGCCGGGTAGATCGCTTCGTACCGCTCGCGGATCGCAGCGTACCGCGACGCGTGGGCGTCGATCGGTTCGCGGACCTCGCCGGTCCGGATCGCCCGGGCGCACGCGGCCCGGACGCTCGCGAACAAGCCTGCGCCGACGCCGGCCAGCAGCGCCGCGCCGTGCGCCGGGCCTTCCTCGGCTTCGAGCGACACGATCGGCTCGGCGAGCGTGTCGGCAACGATCTGCCGCCAGAGTTCCGATCTCGCCCCGCCGCCCCCGATCCGGACCGCCGCGACCGAGATCCCCGCGGCACGGTGGAGATCGAGGATGGTCGCGAGGTTGAGCGCGACGCCCTCGAGAATGGCGCGGACCATGGAGCCGCGGTCGTGCCGGGCGGTCAGCCCGACCCATCCGCCGCGCGCGCCCGGATCCGGGTGCGGGCAGCGCTCGCCGGTGAGATGCGGCAGGAACTTGAGCCCCTCGCACCCGAGCGGCGCGTCGGCGGCTTCGCGCATCAGATCGTCGATGGGCGAGTTGGGCCAGACCTTGGTACGGGCCCATTCCAGCGCCCCCGCCGCCGAGAGCAGGCACCCCGTCACGCACCAGGCTCCGGGCGCGTGGGCGGTGCCGGTCGCGGCGCACATGGTGTGCAGCCGACCGGCGGGCCGGGCCGGGTCGGCGGGCAGGTCGCGGTGGGGGGCGTCGGCGTGGGCGTAGACGACGCCGCTGGTCCCCAGCGTCACGAGCACCGACCCGGGCTCGGTGATCCCCGCGCCGATCGCGCCGGCCATGTTGTCGCCCGACCCCGCGACAACCGGCACGCCCGCGGGCACACCGAGTTCCGCCGCGGCGTGGTCGGTCACTTCGCCGACCGGCGCGCACGATTCGTACGCGGCCGGCAGGATCGCGGGATCGATCCCGAATGCCTCGATGACGCGCGGGTTCCAGGCGCGGGCATCGACATCGAAGAGCAGCGTGCCCGACGCGTCGCCGACATCCGTCGCGAGCCGACCGGTCAGGCAGAACCCGACGAAGTCCTTGGGCAGGAGCAGCGCCGCGGCGCCGTCGAGCACCGCCGGTTCGTGGGCGCGCATCCAGAGCAGTTTGGGGAGGGTGAACCCGGCCAGGGCGGCGTTCCCCGTCTGCGCGACCGTCGCCGGGCGACCGCCCAGGACCGACTCGATCTGCGCGCATTGGTCGGCGGTGCGCTGGTCGTTCCAGAGAATCGCCGGGCGGAGGGCGTCGGCGTCGCGCCCCCCGCGGGCGATGGTGTCGGCGTTGAGGAGCACCATGCCGTGCATCTGCCCGCTGAGCCCGATGGCGCGGAGGTCGTTCGCGGGAACGCCGCGGGATTCGGCCGCTTCGAGCGCGAGCCTCGCGGCGCGCACCGCCGACCGCCACCAGTCGCGCGGGTGCTGTTCGGTCCAGCCGGGGCGGGGCATCGCGATGGGGTGCGTCGCCGACCCGACGCCGACGACCGAGCCGGCATCGTCGCAGACGAGTGCCTTGGAAGACGAGGTGCCGACATCGATGCCCAGCAGAGCCATGCGTCGGCATGGTACCGGGAGGGCGCCGGCGCCCGGGCGAGCCAAACCGGTCCCAGGGCTCGCGCCGCGTTCGATTCGCGCAAAGCCTTCCCGTACCATCCCCGGCCGGCCGCCCCGCGCGGGGCCCGGGCGAGCGGACGGGAGGATTCGTTGCCGCGGTTCGAGGAGCCATTCTCGGTTTCGTTCACGCACCGGCTGACGGTCACGCGCGGCGTGTTCGATCCGGCCAACCCGACCCTCGCCCGCGCGCTCGCCGAGGCCTCGCAGGACGCCGCCGCCGAGCCGGGGCGATCGCTGCCCACGCTGGCGTTCCTCGATCAGGGGCTCGTCGACGCCGACCCGACCATCGTGCCGCGCGTGGCGTCGTACGCCCAGTCGCACGGGCTGGCGCTGGCGGGCATCGAGGCGGTGCCGGGCGGCGAGATCGCCAAGAACGATCCGGAGATCCTGCGGCGGGTGCTCCGGAGCATCCGCGATGCCGGGCTGTGCCGACAGAGCACCGTGCTCGCCGTCGGAGGTGGCGCGGTGCTGGATGTCGTCGGGTTCGCCGCGGCGATCGCGCACCGCGGCGTGAAGCTGGTCCGCGTGCCGACGACGACGCTGAGCCAGGACGACTCGGGCGTGGGCGTCAAGAACGGCGTCAACGCCCTGGGGAGCAAGAACTACCTCGGGGCGTTCGCGGTCCCGAGCGCGGTGATCAACGACGCCGACCTGCTGCGGACGCTGAGCCCGCGCGACTGGGCCAGCGGGTTCAGCGAGGCGGTCAAGGTCGCGCTGGTCAAGGACCGGGAGTTCTTCGGTGAGATCCGGGCGGCGACCGATGCGATCGCAGCGCGCGATCTCGACGCCTGCGAGCCGATCATCACCCGCTCGGCACGGATCCACCTCGAGCACATCACCCGAGGCGGGGACGCGTTCGAACTCACCCGCGCCCGCCCGCTCGATCACGGGCACTGGGCGGCGCACAAGCTGGAGCAGATGACCGGGTATCGGCTGCGCCACGGCGAGGCGGTGTCGATCGGCATCGCGATCGATGCGCGCTACGCCGCCCGGACGGGCGTGCTGAGCGAGCGCGATGCGGCGACGATCATCGCGACCCTCGAATCGCTCGGGCTGCCGACGGGCGATGAGGCCCTGGGCGATGCGGACGCGGTGCTGGAAGGACTCGAGGAGTTCCGCGAGCACCTGGGCGGGGCGCTGACGCTGTCGCTGATCGCCGAGCCCGGACGCGCGGTGGAGGTGCGGGAAGTCGATCGGCTGGAGATGCGCCGGGCGATCGGGGAGATGCGCTCGGCAGGTCGCCCGATCGCGCCCGCCGACTGCGGCGTCGACGGAGTTTCCGCGTGACTTTGCCGACCGGTCGAACCGAGCGAGGCGCGGGCGATCCGCGCGACGCCCGCCCCGGCCCCCGGACTCAGCGGGAGGTCGCCGACGCGTACTTCATGGAGCATCGCGCCAAGGTGATCGACCTGGCGGCGTTCCTGGATCGTTTCGATCGAGCCGCCGGGGACGGGGGCGATCTTCGCGTCGAGGCGCTGCGCGACGCGGTGCGGATCCTGCTCCAGGACGGGCCCGGGCGCGCCCGGCGCGTTCTCGAGCACTTCAGCGACCCGACGGCCGAGCCGATCGAGCGTTCGCCCGGCAAGGGCGCGTGCGGCGCGTGGCTCGGGGAGGGCGGATCGGGACCGTCGGCGGGCGACGAGGGAGAGCGGGACCGATGAGATACATCGACCCGCACATCCACATGGTCAGCCGCACGACCGACGACTACCAGCGCATGGCGCTCGCCGGGTGCGTGGCGATCACCGAGCCGGCGTTCTGGGCGGGTTTCGATCGCTCGGGCGTGCAGGGCTTTCATGACTACTTCACGCAGTTGACGGTGACCGAGCCGGCGCGGGCGGCGAGCTACGGCATCGCGCACCACTGCTGGCTCTGCATCAACCCCAAGGAAGCCGACGACCCGGGATTTGCGCGCGAAGTCATCTCCATCATCCCGGAGTTCCTCGATCGCCCGGGGGTCCTCGGCATCGGCGAGATCGGGCTCAACAAGAACACCAGGAACGAACTGGCGATTCTGGAAGAGCAGATCGCCCTGGCCGCGGAGCACGACCGGCTCATCCTCGTCCACACGCCGCACCTCGAGGACAAGGTCAAGGGCACACGGCTGATCATGGATGCGATCGCGCGCAACGCGGCGATCGATCCCGGGCGCGTGCTGATCGACCATGTCGAGGAGCACACCGTCGGCATGGTGCTCGACCGCGGGTTCTGGGCGGGCATGACGCTCTATCCCGAGACCAAGTGCACGCCGCAGCGCGCCGCCGACATCATCGAGATGTACGGGTCCGAACGGTTGTGGATCAACTCGGCCGGCGACTGGGGCCCGTGCGACCCGCTCGCGGTCCCCAGGTGTCAACTCGAGATGAAGCGCCGCGGGCACGCGCCCGAGACGATCGAGACCATCAGCTTCCACAACCCGCTGCGCTTCCTGAGCCAGTCGGGCAGGTTCCGTGTCGATGCGTGATCTGCTGGGCCCCGGAACGCTGCTCGGATACTGCGCCAATGTCCACGCGGCGGGCACGCTCGACGAGATGCTCGATCAACTCGACACCCACGCGACCGAGGTGCGTCGGCTGCTGAGCACTTCGCGCGGCGGCCCGCTGGGATCCGACGAGCCGCTCCCGGTCGGCCTGTGGATCCCGGCGCGGCGTCCTCGGCTGGGCTCGGGCGCCCTCGGCGAGGCGGTGTACGCCGCGTCAACGCTGCTGCGGCTGTCGCTCCGCATGCGCAGCAAGCGTCTGCGGCGGACGCGCGCTTTCCTCGAAGAGCGGGGGCTGACGCCCTTCACCTGCAACGCCTTCCCGCTGCGGGCGTTCCACGATCCGGTCGTCAAGCGCGGCGTCTACGAGCCCGATTGGACGAGCGTCACGCGCACGGCCCACACGGCGTGGCTCTTTGGCGCGATGGATCAACTCAACCCGGTCCAGGGCGGGTGCCCGATCTCGACGCTGCCGATCGGGTGGCCGGGCGGCGACGCGTCGGAGCGACTCAAGACCGCCGGCGAGCGGCTGCGGGTCATCGCCGAACTGCTGGGCAAGCTCGAGTCCGATTTCGGCGTGATCTCGACGCTTGATCTCGAGCCCGAGCCGGGCTGCCTGCTCGACACCGCCGACGATGTCGCCGACTTCTTCGACCGCGAGTTGCCCGAGGAATCGCAGCGGTTGCACATCGGCGTCTGCCACGATGTCTGCCACGCCGCGGTGATGTTCGAGGATCAGCGCGCGGTGCTCGAGAAGTATGCAGACGCGGGCATCCGAGTGAACAAGGTCCAGATCTCGTCGGCGCTCGAGGTCGATGTGGCATCGGTGGGCGTGCCGGCAGCGATCGAGCACCTGCGGGCTTTCGCCGAGCCCCGATACCTGCATCAGACCGGGTTCTTCGGGAGCGACGGCTTCGAACTGATCGAGGACCTGCCCGACGCCATCGCCCGCCTCGAAGCCGGCACACGCCCGGAATGGATCCGGGTTCACTTCCATGTGCCGGTGTTCCTCGATGCGATCGGGCCGCTCGGCACGACGAACGACCAGATCGCAGACGCCGTGATTGCCGCCCGCGAGCTGCACGACTGCCGGTTCTTCGAGGTTGAGACCTACGCATGGGGCGTGCTTCCCCCGGGGATCTGGAGCGGGACGCTCGCCGAGGGAATCGCGGCCGAACTGCGATGGGTCTGCGATCGCGCCCGCGACTGGGGGCTCGGGGCTTGAACGACGACGGCGCACAGCATGCATCATCGGTCTCGCCGCCCGGCGGGCGGGCGCGGGCATGGCTCGAACTCGTGCGCATCAGCAACCTGCCGACGGTCTGGTCGAACGCGTTGCTCGGCGTGGCGATCGCCTGGTCGCTGCGCCAAGAGCCGGGGCCGGAGCCGGGATCGGGCACGGCTCAGGGGGTCGCGTTCCTGCTCGCCGCGGGTGTCGGCTCGATGGTCTACGCCGCGGGCATGGCGATGAACGACCTGTTCGACGCGAGGATCGACGCGCGCGAGCGCCCCGGGCGGCCGATCCCGTCCGGACGGATCACGCGTCGAGGCGCGGCGATTCTCGTCGCGTTCCTGCTCGCCGGCGCGATGGGGCTCTCGTTCGCCGCCGGGCTGGGGGTGGTCGTGCTGTGCGCGCTGCTGATCGCGTGCGTCTTCGCGTACAACCTGCTTCACAAGCGTCATCCCGCGGCGGCGGTGCTGATGGGGCTGTGCCGGCTGCTCGTCGTCGCGATCGGCGCGTTCGCCGTTGGCCCGGTCGCGGGGATCTCGGGCGCCATCCTCGCGCCGGGCGTGACGCTGGCGGCGTACATCGCGGCGCTCACGCTGCTGGCGCGGCGGGAGGTCGGCACGCCGGCACGCGCACGCACCCGCGCCATGCTCGCGTGGCTCTGTGTCGTCATCCCGATCCTCGGCGGGCTGGGGTTCGCGATCAGCCGCGGTCTCGATCCGCTCTCCCCGGCCGCGCTCGCGGCGAGCGCCGTGATGGCGCTGTGGCTGGGTCGCAGTGCCCGGCTCGCGACCGCCGACCGACCGGCGATGATCCGCCCGATCCTCGGGCTGCTCGGCGGGATCTGCCTGATCGACGCGTGGTTCCTGGCGCTGCTCGGCGAGACGGCGCTGGCGGGCATGGCACTCGGGTTCTTCGGCTTGACGCTGCTCGCCCATCGCAGGATCCTCGGCACATGACCAGCCGTGTCGCGGTCATCCTGATCGTCGGGCTGAGCGAATCGGTGCTCGGCGAGCGAACGCCAAGGCTCGGCGCTTTCGCCCGCGAGCGCACGGTCCGCCCGCTCACGCCCGCCCTCCCGGCCGTCACGACCACGAGCCAGGCGTGCATGCTCACCGGCAGGTTCCCGAGCGAGCACGGCATCGTCGGCAACGGGTGGTACGACCGCGTGAGCAAGGAGGTCCGGTTCTGGCAGCAGTCCAACGCGCTGGTCGGCGCGGAAAAGGCCTGGGAGACCGCCCGCCGGTTCGACCCGGGCGTCACTTGCGCCAAGTCGTTCTGGTGGTACAACATGTACTCGTCAGCGAACTGGTCGGTGACGCCGCGCCCGATCTATGCCGCCGACGGGCGCAAGTTCCCGGATGTCTATGCGCAGCCCGAGAACCTGCGTGCCAGACTCCAGGCGGAACTGGGCACCTTCCCGCTGTTCCGGTTCTGGGGTCCCGGTGCGTCGATCGAGTCCTCCCGCTGGATCGCCGAGGCCGCGAAGTTCATCGAGCGCTCGCATGAGCCGACGCTGCACCTGATCTACCTGCCGCACCTGGACTACGCATTGCAGAGGTTCGGCCCGGGGGTGCCCGAAGCGTTGCAGGCCGCCGGCGAGATCGACGCGGTCGCGGGCGACCTCATCGAGTTCCTCCTCGAGCGAGGCGTCGAGCCGATGATCGTCAGCGAATACGGCATCGAGCCGGTCACGACGCCGGTCTTCCCCAACCGCGCCCTGCGGGCGCTCGGCATGATCCGCCTGCGCGAGGAGCAGGGGGGAGAGGTGCTGATCCCGGGCGGCTCTCGCGCGTTCGCCGTCTGCGACCATCAGATCGCACATGTGTACCTCAACGATCCGTCGGCGCGCGAGCGGGTCGCGGTGATCCTGTCGCATGTGCCCGGCGTCGAGCGGGTGCTCGAGGGCGGGGAGCGCCGCGCCGCCGGGCTGGATCACGAACGAGCGGGGGATCTCGTGCTGATCGCCGAGCGCGGCGCGTGGTTCGCGTACCCGTACTGGTTCGAGGAATCGAGCGCCCCGGACTTTGCGCGCACCGTCGACATCCACCGCAAACCCGGGTACGACCCGTGCGAACTGTTCATCGACCCGGCGATCCGATTCCCGAAGCGCGCGATCGCGTCGCGGCTGTTGCGACAGAGACTCGGATTCCGCACGCTCATGGATCTGATCCCGCTCGATGCGTCGCTGGTGAAGGGCTCGCACGGGCGGGTCGAGGTCGAGCCCCGGCATCGGCCGATCCTGATCGGCGACGGGCAACTCGGTGCGATCGGCGAGCCGGGCGGGACCCTGCCGATGACGCGCGTGCGTGACGCGATCCTCAGCCGGCTGTTCGGAGGCGACGAGCGGTTGCGTGCGGCGTTCGAGCAGGGGCGCGCGCCGTGACGAGCGAGCACCTTCACCCCGTACGAGTCGCGGCGGTCTGCGTGACCTGGAACCGGCGCGACGCCGTCGTGCGCGCCATCGAGGCGCTGGCGGCTCAGGACGCCGGCACGCAGCGCCTCGATCTCGTCGTCGTCGACAACGCCTCGACGGACGGCACGGGCGATGCCCTCGCGGCTCGCTGGAGGCCCGACGCGATGTTCGAGCAGCGCTCGGGCGATGGCGCATCCCCGGACCTTCATACAGGGGCCGCGCGCGGCGGGGCCGAGGGGGGCGGCGCGCACCCCTTCGGCTCGTTCACGATCATCCGCAATGCGTTGAACCTGGGCGGATGCGGCGGGTTCAACACCGGGCTCGCGTTCGTGCGCGATCGCCTGGCCGTGAGCGGCCAACCACCGGGCTTCGCCTGGCTCCTCGATGACGACGCGGTCGTCGCGCCCGATGCGCTGGCGAGGCTGCTCGAGGCGATGGCGGTCGATCCTCGCATCGCGGTCGCCGGTTCGCGCATGCTCCGCCCGCTCGCGCCCGGGGACGATGTCAGCGACCCGCTCGCGGCCGATCGCACGACCGAGACGACCGTCTACCTGGATCCGCGGACCGGGCTCTACACGCCGACGCCCGGCAATGGACACCCGCTCGCCAATGCGTACGCCGCGTGGCGGAGCCTACCCGATGCCGAGCGGCTTGTGCGCCCGGTCGATGTCGATGTGACCGCCGCGTGCAGCCTGCTGGCGCGCTGGAGCGCGGTCGAGAAGGTGGGGCTCTGGGATCCGCGTTTCTTCATCTCGGGCGATGATGCGGACTGGTGCCTGCGGATGCGCCGCGCGGGGTACCGCGTGGTGTGCGCCCCCGCCGCGACGGTCGAGCACGAGCTCTGGAAGCTCAAGCGGGACGCGGGTCGCGATTACTGCCGTCGGCGGAACCTGGTCTGGGTCTGGAGGCGGTGGTTCGAGAGGAGCGAGGCGCGGCGCGTCACGCGCGCTCACTTCCGAAAGCTGCTCGACGAGGCGCGCCGTCACGCGGCGCATCGGCGGGCGTTCGAGGCACGGGCGACGCTGCGCACCGTGCTCGATGCGGCGACCGGACGGGGCGGGCGGCTGGACCTCGAACCGCCGCGCCCCATGCCGATCCGCGACGCGTTGCGCGACGCGGGCGTCGAGGGCGCGCCGGGTCGCGTCGTGATCGCCGCGGGCTCGGGGCGGGCGCACAAACGGGGGGAGTTGCTTCGAAGGCTGGCGGCTCGGAAGCTCGGGCGGGAGCCCCGCGGCTGGCGCCGGCTCGAAGGCGGGCCGGGGCGGCGCGGGCGGCTGATGGGGGCACTCGGGCGCCCGACGCGGGTCGTCATCGTCCCGACGCACGCCTGCACGCCGATCGTTCGCCGGGGGTCGCGGACGGTGCGGATCGCCTCGCTCAGCCCGCCGCGTGTGACGATCGAGCGGGGTGGGTGGCTGTGGCGGGCGCGGTTCGAGGCGCGGTATTGGCGGGCGCGGATCGCGGCGTGGTGGTCTCTGAGGCGCATGCCCGAGCCCCCCGACCCGCCGTCGGGCGTCGCGGGGGGGAAGCAGACCGGCGCGGGTGGGCGACGCGCCCGGGCCCGATCCGAGGGGTAGGATTGCGACCCCGCGGTCGTTCGATCGCGGACGCACGACCCGGAGGCCGCCCCCGCATGCCGAAACAGGACGACAAGTTCACCATGGACGCCATCGTGACCGAGGCGCTCCCCAACGGCATGTTCCGCGTGCAACTCCCCAACGAGCAGAAGACCGAGATCATCGCGTACCTGGCGGGCAAGATGCGCAAGCACTTCATCCGCGTGCTGCCGGGCGACACGGTGACCGTCGAGATCAGCGCCCACGACCCGACCAAGGGCCGGATCACCTATCGCGGCCGCTGATTCGGGCTTCCCCTCGAACCAGAGCAGAGCAAGGTGTGCCACGGGTGGCAATGCCCGCGGTGCTCAGCGTTTGCCGGTGACCGGGTTGTAGGGGCGTCGGCCCTGCTGCTGTTCCTTGGCCCGCCGCTCGGCGGCGAGGTCGCGCAGCCCGACCACCGCGAACCACACATTCCGCTCGCTCGACGCGCTGAACAGGATCGACCGCTGCCCAGAGACGATCGCGAAGCCCGCGAGCTCGTCGGCCGGCTGCTTGAGATCAAACTTGCGGGCCTTGCGGAGGTCCTTGGGTCCGTCGAGGCGAACGGTCGTCAGCCGGTATCCGAGCCCCTCGACCTGGTTCTGCACGAGCACGAGTGTCTCAGCGGCGTCGATCCAGTGCAGGCTCTGCACCCAGGGCCCGCAGGGGTATGAATCGACCAGCACGCCGGGCTCGGCGGTGCTGCGGGCGGTCGAGAGCTTGGCGGGGTCGTAGAGGCGGACCTGGTTGTTGGTGTCGCCGTAGTCGCTGGTGGCGATCAGCCAGCGACCGGCGAGGCGCACGAACTCGGGGCGCGTGCCGTTGACGGCGGCGTCGTCGGCGATGGTGCGCAGGACGCACCCGTCGAGCGAGCCGCGCGCCAACGCCTTCTCGAAGTCGATCTTGTGGATGGTGCCCACGCCGGCGACAGTGTTGCCGAGGTAGGTGCCGTGCTCCGGATGGAAGGTCAGCCCGGTGGGGTGGGGGACGGTGTCGATCCCGGCGATGGTCAGCGCAATCGAACGACCGGTGGGCTCGAGGTACGGCGGAGCCGCCCAGATGAGCCGGTACTCGCGGATGACGCCCGGGTCGGCGTCGCCGTAGAGGTAAACCAGCCCGTCGCGCACCGCGACGCCCTGCCCCGCGCCGAGCCCGGGAAGCGTCTGCGAATCGACGAGGCGGAGCGACTCGACGCGCGCCGGCGGCGTGACGGGGTCGTCGGACCCGAACATCCCGCACCCGCCGAGCGTGAACGCCACGAGCACCGGGAGCATGACGCGGGCGAATCTCGACCGGGATCGGGCGTTCGCGAAGGATCTGAGCATGGCGGTCGTTCCCGTGGAAATGAAGGGGGCGGGCGCGAGCGATCGGCGGGTAGGATAGTGGATCGCCGGCGCCCGCCGCGCACGCGGCTCGACGGACGCGGGGAGGCAACGAGCAAGCCGCGACAAGCGGGAGGTGCCCCATGACGATCGCCAAGCCGTTCAACCTGCTCAAGTGGGTGGAGGATCACCGCGACGAGTTCAAGCCGCCGGTGATGAACAAGCAGTTCTACCCCGAGTCCGAGGACGCGATCATCTTCTGCTCGGTCGGGCCCAACAACCGCAACGATTACCATGTGAACCCGACCGAGGAGATCTTCTACCAGCTCAAGGGCGACATCGCGGTGAAGATCCGCCCGCTCGATGGGAGCAAGCCGCACCATGTCGTGATCCGCGAGGGGGAAATGTGGCTCTGCCCGCGATGGGTGCCGCATCGCCCGCAGCGGCCGGAGGGCACGATCGGGCTGATCGTCGAGTTCCCGCGCGTGATCGACGGCAAGACCCACGAGGACGGGCTGCACTGGTACTGCGACGAGTGCGAGACGCTCGTGCACAAGGCGAGCTTCCGCCTGGCGCACATCGACGAGGACCTGCACAAGGTCATGGACGCGTTCTGGAACGGGCCGGTCGAGGGGCGCACCTGCCCGGGCTGCGGGAATGTGATCCAGCGGGCGGGGCACTTCGATCTCTCGATGGCGCAGCCGGCGGGGGTGTGAGAGGGGAGTTCACCACGGAGTCACGGAGGGCACGGAGCGTGACACCGAGGGTGACGGAGGGAGTGTGTGTGGCGGAGCTCGTCGAGCGAGAGCTGAGCGAGGCGGTGATCGGGGCCGCGATCGAGGTGCACCGGGAACTGGGGCCCGGGCTGCTCGAGTCGGTCTATGAGACCTGTCTTGCGCACGAGCTCGAATCACGAGGGATCGAGCATCGGAGACAGGTGAGCCTGCCCGTTCAGTACAAGTCTCAGACGCTCGACATCGGTTACCGCCTCGACCTGCTGGTTCGCAATCGACTGGTCGTCGAGGTCAAGAGCGTCGAACGAATCGAGCCGGTGCACGAAGCTCAACTCCTGACCTATCTCAAACTCTCAGGCGTGCGCGTCGGTCTCCTCATCAATTTCAATGTCCCCGTCCTGGCCAAGGGAATCGTCGGGAGAGTCCTGTGACAGGTTCTCATGTCCCCAATTCCCATCTCCCTCTCCCCGAACTCTGTGCCCTCCGTGTCTCCGTGGTGCATCTTCAGGATTGACAGCCATGCACAAGATCGATGTTCACACCCACATCCTTCCCCCCGAGTGGCCCGACCTCTCCGAGAAGTACGGCTACGGGCGGTTCGTCCGCATGGAGCACATCACCGATCACGCCGGCTGTCGGTGCGGCGGGCGGCTCATGATCGGGCGCAAGCACTTCCGCGATGTCAAGCCCAACTGCTACGACCACGACGCACGCCTGGCCGATATGGACGACACCGGCGTCGATGTCCAGGTCCTCTCGACCGTCCCGGTCATGTTCAGCTACTGGGCCAAGCCCGAGCACACCTACGAACTCGCCCGCGTGCTCAACGACCACATCGCCGAGGTCTGCCGCGAGCACCCCAAGCGCTTCGTCGGGCTCGGCACCGTCCCCATGCAGGACCCGGACCTGGCGATCCGCGAGCTCGAGCGCTGCATCAACGACCTCGGCATGAAGGGCGTCGAGATCGGGAGCCATGTCGAGCAGCCGGCCTCGGGCGACTGGAACCTCTCCGAGCCCGCGCTGTTCCCGTTCTTCGAGGCGTGCCAGCGGCTCGGCGCGGGCGTCTTCGTCCACCCGTGGGACATGATGGGCGAGCAGCAGATGGGCAAGTACTGGCTGCCGTGGCTCGTCGGCATGCCCGCCGAGACCGCCCGCGCGATCTGCTCGATGATCTTCGGCGGCGTGTTCGACAAACTCCCGGACCTCCGCGTGCTCTTCGCGCACGGCGGGGGCTCGTTCCCATACACCATCGGGCGCATCGAGCACGGGCACCAGTGCCGACCAGACCTCGTCGCGACCGACTGCGAGCACAACCCCTGGTGGTACCTCGCCGACTACGACAAGCCCGCGCGTTTCTATGTCGACGCGCTGACGCACTCGCGGAACTCGCTCCGCTACCTGATCTCCGTCATGGATGAGCGCCGTGTCGCGCTCGGGTCGGACTACCCCTTCCCGCTCGGCGAGGCGCGCCCCGGCGCGATGATCGACTCGATGTACGACCTTACCTATCGCACCAAGCAGCAGCTTCTGGCCGGCACGGCGATCGAGTTCCTCGACCTCGACCCGGCCGCGTTCGACATGCCCGATGTCTTCCGCTCCCCGTACGCGGGCGAAACCGGCGACCGCGAGCCGCAGGCCTCCCCTTCGCGCGGGGGGCAGCAGTGAGCGAGAACCCCGGCCCCGATCAGTGGTCGCTCGACTGGGCCCGGGCCCAGGACGCCGCCGACCCGCTCGCGTGGTTCCGCGGGCGTTTCCGCATCCCGCCCGCCTCGTGCGTGACCGACAACCCGCGCGACGACCACCCGGCGATCTACTTCACGGGCAACAGCCTCGGCTGCATGCCGACGGGCGTGGAAGCCGCGCTCCATCGCCACCTCGAGGATTGGGCCGATCTCGGCGTCGAGGGGCATCTCAAGGGCCGCGACCCTTGGTACCCGTTCCACGAGCAGCTCCGCGGGCCGCTGGCCGAACTGGTCGGCGCGACGCCGACCGAAGTCGTCGCGATGAACTCGCTGACGGTGAACCTGCACCTGATGATGGTCAGCTTCTACCGCCCGACCACCGAGCGATTCCGGATCGTGATCGAGAACGACGCGTTCGGCTCGGACTCGTACGCCGTACAGAGCCAGGCCCGCGTGCACGGGCTCGACCCCGCCGACGCGATCGTGCGACTCACGCCGCGCGCCGGCGAGGCGACCCTCCGCACCGAGGACATCGAGGACTTTCTCCGCCGCGAGGGCTCGTCGGTCGCCCTCGTCCTGCTCGGCGGCGTCAACTACTACACGGGCCAGTTCTTCGACATCGAACGCATCACGCGGGCCGGGCACGACGCCGGCGCGATGGTCGGCTGGGACCTCGCCCACGCCGCGGGCAATGTGCCGCTGAGGCTCCACGACTGGAACGCCGACTTCGCGTGCTGGTGCTCGTACAAGTACCTCAACTCCGGGCCCGGCTCGATCGCCGCGTGCTTCGTGCACGAGCGCCACGCGATGAACACGGATCTGCCCCGCTTTGCCGGGTGGTGGGGGAACGATCCCGCGACGCGGTTCGAGATGTCGCCCGATTTCGTGCCGGTGAAGTCCGCCGACGCCTGGGCGCTGTCGAATCCGCCGATCTTCGCCGCCGCGCCCCTGCTCGCGTCGCTCCGGATCTTCCACGAAGCGGGCATGAAACGGCTCCGCGCCAAGTCCGAGCGGCTGACGGCGTTCCTCGAAGCGCTCGTCCGGCGCGACGCGGGGACGACCGGCATCGAGATCCTCACGCCGAGCGATCCCGCCCGCCGGGGCTGCCAACTCTCGCTCAGGCTGGGCGATCGCGCCCGAGCCGTCCACGCTCAACTCGCCCGCGTCGGCGTCGTGTGCGACTACCGCGCCCCGGATGTCCTCCGTGTCGCGCCCGTCCCGCTCTACAACACCTTCCAGGAAGTCTTCCGTTTCGCCGAGTTCCTGCGCGACGCCGCGAGCGGCCGCACCCCCAGCACCGGAGCCCACGCATGACCGATCAGCGCGTCGTCATCGCCGGTGCCGGGCTCGCCGGGGCGCTGCTCGCCCTCATGCTCGGGCAGCGCGGCTATCGGGTCCTCGTCGTCGAACGCCGACCCGACCCGCGCGCCAAGGGCTTCATCGGCGGACGCTCGATCAACCTTGCCCTCTCGGCCCGCGGGCTCGACGCCCTCGCCCGCGTCGGGCTCACCGACAAGGTCCTCGCCGACGCCATCCCCATGCCGGGTCGCATGCTCCACGCGATCGACGGCGCTCTCTCGTTCCAGCCCTACAGCGACCGCCCGACCGACGCGATCAACTCCGTCTCCCGCGGCGGGCTCAACCTCTTGCTCATGCAGGCCGCCGATGAGCACCCGAGCGTCGAACTCGTCTTCGGCATGCGCTGCGAGCGGGTCGATCTCGACGCACCCGCCCTCGTCGCAACCGACGCCAACGGCAACGAGCATCGTTACGAGGGCGCCGCGATCATCGGCGCCGACGGCGCGTTCAGCGCCGTCCGCCTCGAGATGATGAAGACCGACCGCTTCGACTACTCCCAGTCCTACCTCTCGCACGGGTACAAGGAACTGCACATCCCGCCCGCGGCCGAGTGCGGCGTCGATCCGGCCGCCCACGGCGGCTTCGCGATGGAGCCCAGGGCCCTGCACATCTGGCCCCGAGGCGGCGCGATGATGATCGCCCTGCCCAACCCCGACCACTCCTTCACCTGCACCCTCTTCTGGCCCTTCGACGCTCCCGACGCCGACGAGCCCCGGGCCGGCTTCGCCCAGGTCGACGCGATGGAGCGGGTGACGCCCTTCTTCGAGCGCGTCTATCCCGACGCGGTCCCCCTCATGCCCACGCTCGAGCACGACTATCGGCACAACCCGACCAGCTCGCTCGTGACCGTCCGCTGCGAGCCCTGGCAGCGCCGCGGCAAGGTCGCGCTGGTCGGCGACGCAGCCCACGCCATCGTCCCGTTCTACGGGCAGGGCATGAACGCCGCGTTCGAGGACTGCGTCGCGCTGTCCGAACTCCTCGACGAGCACCGGGGCGAATTCGCCCGCGCCCTGCCCGAATACTCGGCCCTCCGCAAGCCCCACGCCGACGCGATCGCCGACATGGCCCTGGCGAACTTCATCGAGATGCGTGACACCGTCGCCGATCCGGGCTTCCAGCACCGCAAGCGGATCGAGCAGGCCCTCCACGCCGCGTTCGGCGAGCGGGCCGAGCCCCTCTACAACCTCGTCAGCTTCTCGACCGTCCCCTACGCCGAGGCCCGTGAGCGGGGCCGGGCCCTCTCCCGCATCGTCGAACGCATCGCCGAGCGATTCCCCAGGCAAGAAGCCGCCGGCGTTTCCGAAGAGTCCTTCCAGCAGCGGGTGCGCGCACTCGGCGAGCCACTGCTCGCAAGCAACCCCGCCGTCGGCAGGGGAACCGAATGAACCGCATGAGCCGCCTCGCCCAGACCCGGGACGCGTCCGACCCACCCCCGCTCGGCTCGCCCTATTGCTCGCACTGCGGCTTCAGCCTCGCCGGGCTCACCGACGCAAGCCGCTGCCCCGAATGCGGGCGCCCGCTCGTCGAGGTCCTCGCCCGCGACGGACAGCCCAATCCCGCATCCTTCGGCAAGCGATACGACAGCCCCGTCCGCCTGCTGGGCTACCCGATCCTCAGCATCGCCTCCGGCCCGCGGCCCGACCTGGGCGAGAAGCGCGGCGTCGCCAAGGGCTGGATCGCGATCGGAGACATCGCCATCGGAGGCATCGCCCTCGGCGGTGTCTCGATCGGGCTCGTCGGCGCGGGCGGGCTCGCCGTCGGAGGCGTCGTCTTCGGCGGCGTCGCCGCGGGAACCCTCGGCGGGGTCGGCGGGCTCGCGACCGGTGCCCTCGCCGCCGGGGGCGCCGCGGTCGGCGGGCTGACCGTCGGCGGCATGGCGATCGGATACGGCGCGATGGGAGGCATGGCGATCGGCACCTACGGCTGGGGGGGGCAGGTCGCCGCCGCCCACGCGGTCACCCACACCGCCCGCGATCCCGAAGCCGACCGCTTCTTCGATCAGTTCTCGTGGTTCTTCGGCACGCCCTCGGGGCACCGCATGCAGCCCGACATGATCCAGCCCCCGGCGATCGTCGCAGCCGTCGGCGCGGCGGTCGCGCTGGTCATCCTCGCGCTCGTCGCGCTCGCCCGCGCCAAGAGCCGCGGCCCGACCAACCCCTTCCAGCACCAGCCGAACCCGAACCAACGCGGAGACTGAGCCCCGTGCCGACCGTCTACGACATCTCCCCCCCCATCACCGCCGACCTCGCCGTCTTCCCGGGCGACACGCCCCCCTCGCGCGAGATCCTCCTCGACATGCACCGGGGCGACCACCTCACCCTCTCAACCCTCCACGCGACGGTCCACCTCGGCGCCCACGCCGACGGCGTCAACCACTACGCCGCCGACGGGCCCGCCATCGACGAACTCAAGCTGCACCACTACCTCGGTCCCTGCCGCGTCATCGATGTCTCGGCCGCCCGCGGCGAGCGCATCGCCCTGGGCGATGTGCCCGACGGCTCACCCTTCGACCAGCCCCGCATCCTCTTCTTCACCGGCTCGCAGCCCGACAAGAATACCTTCAACCAGGACTTCAAGGGCCTCGAGCCCGACCTGATCGAAGCCCTCGCCGGCGCGGGCGTCATGACCGTCGGCGTCGACACACCCAGCGTCGACACCGCGACGACCAAGGAACTGATCGCCCACGCCCGCTGCCGAAAGGCCCGCATCGCGATCATCGAAGGGCTCGTGCTCGACGCCGTCCCCCCGGGCGTCTACGAACTGATCGCGCTGCCGCTCAAACTCGTCGGCTTCGACGCGAGCCCCGTAAGGGCCGTGCTGCGCGAACTCCCGGCTTGAGTCTGTTCGATCTCCGATCCGGCTCGGACGCCGCGGCCGGACTCATGCGCCACGGTTTGTCCCAGGGCAAGCCGTGCAATGGATGCCCGTCCACGCAACCGCCCTGACCGCCCTCGCACGCACGGGTCGCCCGCCGGGACAACCCACGGAACACGACTCAGAGATGTTCAGTGCCCGAGCGCCGGCGCGATCCGCCGCATGCGCAGCCCGTCGGTCCCCGCGCCGTAATACCCCTGCAGGTGCGCGATCGGCACGAACCCGAGCGAGCGGTACAGCTCCAGCGCCGCCCGGTTCTCCGCCCGGACCTCCAGGTACACGCGGCGAACATCGCGCTCGGCGAGCGACCCGAGCATCCACGACAGCAGCTTCCGCCCCACGCCGCGCCCCGACTGCTCGGGCGTCACCGCGACGCTGTAGACCCGCCCCGATCGCCAGCGCGTGTGCGAGCGGATCAGCCCCACGCACCACCCGACGACCTCGCCCTCGAGCTCGGCCACCGCCACGATCGCCCGCGGGTTGGTCACCAGCCGACGGATCTGCCGCGGGTTGAACCGATCGCCCGAGTCGGTGAACGCCGCCTGCTCGACCCGCGCGATCGCCTTGATGTCGCCCAGGTCGGCCCGGCGGATCGTCGCCAGGGTCATGCCCACGCTCCCGGCCGACGGCTCCGGGCGCCGGCTCGAAGGACGCCCGAAGGTCAGCAGCCGCAGCGTCTCGCGCCCGGGCGTCATCACCGGCTTGGCGTTGCGACGCGTGACCATGTGCTTGGCAAGCATCCGCGTCGGGCGGTAGCTCTGCTTGGTGAAGCGCAGCGACGCGAACCCGCAGTCATCCCCCGCGTTGATCTCGGCCGCGCCCTCGAAGCGCGTGCGGCAGAACTCGCTGTAGATGTACTGGGCCGCGCCCACCACGCCCGGCAGCGTCTTCTCCACCGCCACCACCCCCATCCGCCCGTCCACCCGCTCGCCGCCCATCCACTCTCCGCCCATCCACTCTCCGATGGTGAACCCCACGAGCTTTCCGCCCGCGCGCAGCCCCATCGAGACCAGCCCGGGCATCCCCCCCGTCGCCAGCCGCAGCGCCTTCTTCGTCGATGCCACATCGCGCTGGCGCAGGATGTCCACGCCCCGCAGCGATTCGTCGGCCTCGCCCTCGTGGCGCACCTCGGCCGCGTGGCTCCACGCCTCGAGCACGCCCTCGCACTCGACGATGTCCGCCGGCGTCAGGTCGTGCGTCGCCGCGTCCGGGTAGTCGCGCATGAACTTGCTGCGCAGCCGGCGCTTCTCCTTCAGCCCGCCGCCGGCCAGGTCCGCCAGCGACCGGCGGTCATAGATGTAATCGCCCGGCATCGACTCGGAGATCAGCCCCAGCCGCCCCGCCCCGCGGATCCGCCCGAGCATCTCGTCGGAGACATACTCGATCCGCGAGCGCTCCACCCCCGCGCCCATCCCGTTGGCCGAGTCCATCACCTCAAAGCACGCCCCCAGCGCCCGGCGCAGCAGCCGCCCCGACGCCTCGCCCACCGCCATCGGCGGCAGAAGCATCGACAGGTCCCCGTCGGCCGACGAGAACAGGCACAGGTGCTTCTCGATCACCGCCACCCGCGTGCCAAGGGGCTCGGCCCAGATCAGCGAGTAGAAGAACGACGCATCCGAGATCGGTTCGCGCAGCCCCGACAACGCCTGCGCAAAGAGCGCCCCGTCGTCCTCGGTCAGCGGGCGAAGCTCCGAACTCCGCCCGGCGAGCGGAACCGCGTCCGACGCCACGGGCGGCGTCAACCCCGACGCGGTTGTGTCCTTCTTGCGTTGCACTTGAGTTTCGAGCAGCCGCCCGGTCGCCGGGCGGCACAGTTTTCGGTCCTCGGTTTGCTCGAGCATGAGATGGCCGAAGCCACTTCCTTGGGCGGCAGTCGGTTGCCGCACCCCCCGGGTCCCGGCCGCCTTGCACGACTGGCCGGATCCCGATCAGATGAGTGTATCGGCGTCCATCGGAAATCAAGTGAGCCCGCCCGGGCCCGCCCAACTTCTTTCCCGCCGCCCAGCCGCACCGCCCGAGCCGCCACCCCCCGCCCATTCACCCCGCCGTCGCGACCACCTTCACCTCGATCGCGATCGGGGCGTTCCCCCCCTGGGGCAGCCGGCTGATCTCGATCGTTGTCCGTGCCGGGTTGGGCTTGCCCTCCCCCGCGAAGTACTCGGCATAGACGCGGTTGTACGCCGCGAAGTCCCGACGCATGTCCGTCAGGAACACCAGCACATCCACGATCCGCTCGAACCCCGACCCCGCCGCCTCCAGCACCGCCCGGACATTCTCAAAGCAGCTCCGGCACTGGGCCTCGATGTCGTAGTCCACCATCTCCCCCGCCTCATCGAGCACCACGCCCGGGATCTCCTTCGACCCCCGCCGACGCGGCCCGACCCCCGAGAGAAACAGCAACTCGCCCACGCGCCGCGCATGCGGATACGCCCCGACCGGCTCGGGCGCCCGCTCGGAATCGATCCGGTTGGCATCACTCATCGCCCACTTCCTTCCAGCCCTCATGGCGCTTCCACCCTCTCCCCGGCGGGGAGTGGGTGGAAGCGCCATGAGGGGTGGACGGAAGTGGGCGATGAGTGATGCCAACCGGCTCGATTCCGAGCGGGCGCCCGAGCCGGTCGGGGCGTATCCGCATGCGTGGCGCGTGGGCG
>JBICIG010000054.1:0-29245 GCA_043101605.1 Phycisphaerales bacterium JB037 | reverse complement strand
CTGTTGCTGGAGGCTTCGGGGGGCGTGTCGCTCGAGACGATCGCCGACATCGCCGCGACCGGCGTCGACCGCATCAGCGTCGGCTCGCTGACGCACGCGGCACCTTGGCTCGATGTGGGGCTCGATGTCGGGCTGGACTGGGCCGATGGAGCACCCCCGTGATGGAGCCCGCGCGTTCCGAGCCTTCGCCGGATGGTCTCGCGCCTTCGTCGGGCCAGACGCCGATCGAGCGGTGGGGGGATCGGCTCGACGATCTGGTCGCATCGATGCGATCGCGCTGGATCACCCGGGCGGCGGTGGTGCGGGAGACGGCATCGACCCAGGACGCCGCGGCAGGGATGAGCGCGCTCCGGCCCGGCTGGTTCGTCGTCGCCTCCGCCCAGACGCGGGGGCGCGGGCGGCTCGGGCGCGCCTGGACCCAGTCGGGCCACCTCGGGATCGCCGCGACGCTGACGGTCGATGCCGGCGCGTTCGATGCCGGTTCGCTCTCGCTGCGGGCCGGGCTGGCGGCGTGCGCCGCGGTCGAGCGGTTCGTCGGCGAGGGCGCGGTCGGCATCCGCTGGCCGAACGATGTCGTCGCGAGACACGACGGCCGGAAGATCGCCGGCGTGCTCATCGAGCAGCGCGAGGGCGCTCTGCTCGTCGGCATCGGGATCAATGTGCTCCAGGAACGAGGCGACTGGCCCGGGGAGCTCGCGGCGTCGGCCGCATCGCTGCGCCAACTCGGGCACGCCGCGGACCGCATCAAGGTCGTCGAAGCGTTGATGCACGCGCACCAAGTCGTGCTCGACGCGGATGCGCGTGCGTGCCTCGCGGAGTGGTCGCAGCGCGATGTGCTCCGGGGACGCACCGCGCGGTTTCGGTCGTCGGGGGTCGAGGTGCGGGGCGAGGTCGTGGAGATCGACCCGGCGTGCGCGCTCATCGTCGCCCGGCCGACAGGCACCATCCGGCTCGACGCGAACACGACAACGCTGCTGGGCGTGGACTAGCCGATCGACCGGGTCCCGGCTCCGCCCGCGTGCCCGCGCTCACAGCCGACGGGCGATGTGCCTGGCGAGGTCGGCCAGTTCGTCCTGGTCGGGCCGGGTCGGGTTCCAGCCGATGCCGAGCCCGAGGTCGGCCCGGGGCTTGGGGATGATGTGGAAGTGGACATGCAGCACTTCCTGATGGGCCTCGCGCCGGTTGTTCTGGAGGAGGTTGTACGCGTCGGTCCCGGTCGCCTGCATGACCGCCCGGCAGATGCGCGGCAGCACCCGCCCGATCGCCGCGGCCGACTCGTCGGAGAGCTCGTCCATCGTCGCGGCCGGCTCCTTGGGGATCACCAGCGTGTGCCCCGGGGCGAGGGGGTTGATGTCCAGAAACGACAGGACGGCATCGTCCTGGTAGACGCGATGGCACGGGATCTCGCCGCGGATGATCTTGTCGAAGATGGTCTCGCTCATGACCCCGAGCCTACCGCCCGGCTCGCGTAGACTGCAACGATGCCAGGGATCCGGCAGCAGATCGAGCAGCAGGCGGCTGGGCGTGCCGGGCAGGCCCCGCGGCGGCGCGCCATCCGCAAACTCGAGGCGCTGCTGGTCAATCAGATCGCCGCGGGCGAGGTTATCGAACGACCCGCCTCGGTGCTCAAGGAACTCGTCGAGAACGCCCTCGACGCCGGGGCCGGCCGGATCACCGTCGAACTCGAGCAGGGCGGCATCGAACTCGTCCGCGTGACCGACGACGGCGAGGGGATCCCGCGCGATCAGCTCCTGCTCGCGCTGGAGCCGCACGCGACGAGCAAGGTTGAGCGGGCCGAGGATCTGGACCGCATCGGCACGCTCGGGTTCCGGGGCGAGGCCCTCGCATCCATTGCGTCGGTCAGCCGTCTGACGATCCGCTCGCGCGTGCCCGGCGAGCCCGGCGCCTGGCGGGTTTCGTGCGAGGGGGGCGCGTTCGTCGCGGGGCCGCGGTCGGCGGATCGTGGGCAGGACGCGATCCGCCCGGCGTCGGGGCCGGTCGGCACGATGGTCGAGGCCCGCAACCTGTTCTTCAACACGCCCGCGAGGCGGAAGTTCCTCCGCACGCCGCGCACCGAGCAGGGACGCTGCACCGATTGGCTCAAGCATCTCGCGCTCGCCCGGCCGGCACTGGCGTTCACGCTGATCTGCGACGGCCGCACGCTGCTCGACCTCCCCCCGCTGCAGGGTCCGCGCGACCGGACGCTGGCGATCCTCGGGCGGGAGCTCGAGGATCAGTTGCTGGCGGTGCATCTCGACGCGATGCACGACGATCGCGGCGTGACGATCTGGGGGCTCGTCGGGACGCCGGCCATCGCGCGGGCGACGGCCGCCCAGCAGCATGTGTTCGTCAACGGGCGGCTCGTCCGCGACAAGACCATCCAGCACGCGCTCCGCGAGGCGTACCGCGGGCTCATCGAGCCGGGCAGGCATCCCACCGCGGTGATGATGATCGAGATGCCCCCCGGGGCCGTGGATGTGAATGTCCACCCCGCCAAGCTCGAGGTGCGCTTCCGGGATCAATCCATGATTCACGGCTCGGTGCTCCGCAGCGTGCGTGAGGCGCTCCAGAGGCACGACCTCACGCCCGCGGCCGATCGGGCCGTGCGCTCGGCCTTCCCCGCCGACCCGGGATCGCGCGACGCAATCCTGCCGGGCTCGCCCGGGTTGGCCGATCACGCCGGCCCGCGGGGTGCGTCGGCGTGGTCCTTGCGCGAGCCGGGCTCCGGGGAGCAGGCGTCGCTACCGATTCGCGAGGCTGCGCAACGCGAGCCGTGGCGCACCGACGCGATCCGCGCCGCGCTCGCCGCCGACCTGCCGAGGCTGCTCGACAACACCCGGCAGTCCACGGCTCTGCGGGTCCACAACTCGTACCTGATCGCCGAGGACGAACACGGCGTGCTCATCATCGATCAGCACGCTCTCCACGAGCGCGTGATGTTCGAAAAACTGCTCGCGCGCGTGAACGCCGGGCCCCTCGAGCGACAGGCGCTGCTCACGCCCGCGGTGCTCGACGCCGACGAAGCACGCCTCGAGGCCCTCGAGTCGTGCGCCCCCCTGCTCGATCGGCTGGGGATCGCCGCCGAACCGATCGGCCCGCGATCCATCGGCGTGCGGAGCGTGCCGACCTTCCTCCTCGAACGCCGCGTCGAGCCCATCGAGTTCGTCGCCGACCTGCTCGACCGCGTCGCGGGCGAAAGGCTGGTCCCGGGCGAGGAAGAAGCATTGCACGAGGTGCTCGACATGATGGCGTGCAAGGCCGCCGTCAAGGCCGGCGACGCCCTCCGTCCCGAGGAGATCGACGAACTGCTCCGGCTGCGCGCGCAGGTCGAGCGGTCCGGCTCCTGCCCGCACGGGCGGCCGACCTCCGTCCGGCTGTCGATCGCTGATCTCGAGAAGCTCTTCCACCGGCGCTGACTCGCGTCCCCGGCAGCCGCCCCGCTCAGTCCGTCGCCCGCGGCGAGCGCACGATCGCCAGCCCGATCGTCGTGCGGAGCTTGTCCTTGCGGTACTCGGCCGGCGGCTCGATGACCCGGACCACCTCCAGACCGGCTTCGCGCAGCACCTCGGCCCCCGGCGCGTACTGGCCGTGGGACTCGAGCCGCACGAGCGCGAGCCAGTCGCTCCCCGATTCGGCGACTCGGTCGGCGAACGCCTCGATCGCGACGGGCGGGCCCACCAGGTCGGCGAACGCGTCGTGCTGCTGCACGGGCACGGCGGGCACGCCGGTGTACACATCCCACGCCGGCACCCAGAAGTCGATCACCGCGACGCGCTCCTCCTCGACGAATCGGCGGAGTTCGGGCGACTCGAACACATACGCCGCCAGGTCGCGCGGGCTGCGATACGAATACTGACGCTCGCGGCCCACGGCGTACCAGACAAGTTGCCCCGCCGCGAGCAGGGCGCACCCGACGCCAAGCACACCGCCTCGCGCGCGCCACCCGGGCGTGCTCGCGATCCACCACCCGCCGAGCAACGCCGTGCCGCCCCACATCGGCGTCAGGTAGCGCTCGGAAGGGTGCCCCGCGACGAGGTAGACCCCGAACGCGAGGATCGCCCACGACACCGCCGTCCACGCGCCAGGCGAAAGGTCGAAGCGTCGGCGGGCGATGAAGATGAGCGCGCCCAGAGCCGCGAGCGACCCCAGCCCACAGCCATACATCGCAGTGGTCAGATGCCGAACCGGCGTGCCGAGGTAGAGCAGGTGGAGGTTCTCGGCGGTCTGTTCTTCGGCCGCTTGGCGGATCGCTTCGGGGCCCAGCCGCGCCGAGACCGCGATGCCCCAGAGCGCAAGCGAACCCGCCACGGCCACCGCCAGTTCGATCACCCCCGACGCGAGCAGCCGACCCGCCAGCGAGCCAAGGCCGCGCCCCGTCGCGAGCAGCACGAGCGCAAACGCCAGCACACCGGCGAGCAGAACAAAGAACCCCAGCCCGAGCGCGTCGTTGGCATCGCCCACTCGGCCGGCCCGCGCCAGCGCCAGCGCGGTGCCCGCGAGCACTCCCGCGACGCCCGCCGCCCGCAGACGACGATTGGTCGGCCGGGACGAGCGGAGATCCCTCGCCAGGCGTGCGAGCAGGATCGCGCCGGGAACCGCGACCAGAAGCGTCGCGACACCCGGCGGGCCCTTGGTCAGCGCCGCCATCGCCCCGCAGACCATCAGCAGCCCCAGCCAGCCGATCCAGCGCCCGACCGCCATCGGCGCCTCGGACCGCAACCGCGTCAGCCGATGCATCGCGAGCACGCCCAGAGCCGTCGGCATGACCAGCAGGATGTCGAGTTCGCCGATGCGGGCCGAGCGGGTAAAGAGGAGGGCGCTGCCGAGCAGGGCGACCGCCCAGAGCGACGCGGTGCGCGAGCCGCGCGGGCCCATGTCGGCAAACAGCCCGCGACCGGCGAGGTAGGTCGCCAGCAACCCCAGCACGCCGAAGAGCGCGACCGTGAGCCGCACCGTCATCTCGCCCGGCGTGACGCCCGGCAGCATCGCCAGGTCGAGCTGCACCCAATACATCAGCGGCGGCTTGTCGAGGTAGGGTCGCCCGTGGATCGTCGGAACGATCCAGTCGCCGCGCCGGTGCATCTCCAGAGCCGTCAGCGCCCGGAGCGATTCCTGCGTGTTGGTCAGTCCCTGCCCGTTGAGCCCCGGGAAGTAGCAGAGCGAGCCGAGCAGCGCGATCAGCGCGAGGTCGAGCGCGAGCCGGCGGCGCCCCGCGCCATCGCGCTGGGCTCCGGCCCCGTCGGGACGCTCGTCGGCGGACTGGTCGCTCGTCATCGCCCAAGCCCTTGGCGCCCCGGCGGGCGGCTTACGCGTCGTCGAGCAGTTCGACGCTCTTGAATTTCTTGCCCTCGAGCATCTCGAGAGACGCCCCGCCGCCAGTCGAGACATGCGACACGCGGTCGCTCATCCCGAACCGTTCCAGGGCCGCGGCCGAGTCTCCCCCGCCGACGATCGAGGTCGCGCCGTTGTCGGTCGCCTCGGCGATCGCCTTGGCGACGGTCTTGGTGCCGATGCGGAACGGCGCCCACTCGAAGACGCCCATCGGCCCGTTCCACACGATCGTCTTGGCCTTGCGGAGCGTCTCGGAGAAGACACTCTGGGTCTTGGGCCCGATGTCCAGGCCCATGTAGTTGTCGGGGATGTTGTCCTCGAAGACCTCGATGTCGCCCGCGTGCTCTGCGAAGCTCGTCGAGCAGATATGGTCGAAGGGGATGTGCATGTCGACCTGCAGCCGCGATGCTTCCTCGATCATCCGCTTGGCGTCGGCGATGCGGTCGAACTCGACCTTGCTCTTGCCGGTCTTGTGCCCGAGGGCCGCGTTGAAGGTGTACGCCATCGCCCCGCCGATCAGCACCGAACTGGCCTTGGGGAGCAGGTTCTCGACGGCCCCGATCTTGTCCGAGACCTTCGCGCCGCCCAGCACCACCACGAAGGGCTTGGCGGGGCTGGCGAGCGCCTCGGAGAGGTACTTGATCTCCTTCTCGACCAGGAAGCCCGTCACGCGCGGCTTGCCCTCCATCGCCGCCGGGACCGCGACCATGCTCGCGTCGCTGCGGTGGCAGGTGCCGAAGGCGTCGTTGACATACACATCGCCCATCGCCGCGAGCTTGGCGGCAAAGTCGGCGTCGCCGTTCTTCTCCGCCTCATGGAAGCGGAGGTTCTCGAGCAGCAGCACCTCGCCGCTCTGCAGCGAGCTTGCCGCCTGCGCCGCCGCGTCATCCACGCAGCTCTGTGACGGGAAGCCGACGGGCTTGCCGAGCAGTTCCGCGAGCCGATCGGCGACGGGCTTGAGGCTCAGCGACGCTTCGTAGCCCGTGCCCGCGGGGCGGCCCAGGTGGCTCATCAGGATCGCCCGCCCGCCGTGGTCGAGGATGTGCTTGATGGTGGGGAGGGCCGCGCGGATGCGGCCGTCGTCGGTGATCGCGCCGTCCTTGAGCGGAACATTGAAGTCGACGCGGACGAGGACGCGCTGGCCGGTGAGATCGGTCGTGCGGACGGTCTTCTTGGGCATCGAGAGCTCTCCCCAGTAAGGCTTGCGGGCGGGCCAATCGTAGGAGTGAAAAGACCCGCCGAGGGGCGGGTCCGGTGCAGTTCTTGTCGGTCGGCCGCGCGTTCCCGTGCGGGCTCAGCCCTCGCCGTTGTCGAGGATGTCGGCGGCGCGGGCGCGGACCTCGGCGGCACCGGAGGTCGTGAGCCGCTGGCGCATCTTGCGCAGCCGCGTCGCGACCGAGCCGTCCACCAACTGGTCCCCGATGCGGAGCTTGACCCCGCCGATCATCGACGCGTCGGTGTACGGGTGGACGACGACCTCCTTGGAGAGGATGTCGCTCAGCCGCGAGCGCACGGCGTTGAGCTCATCGCCCGAGATCGGGGCGGCGGTGTAGACATCGACCTCGATCCGCCCGAACGATTCCTGGGCGATCTGGTCGAGCGCCGCGACGATCGCAGGCAGGTGCGAGAGCCGCTCTTTCTCGTTGAGCACCTGCAGGAAGCGGAGCGTCAGGTCCGAGACGCGTCCCTCGAAGATCGTCTTCATCGACGCGGCCCGCGACGAAGCCGGGAGAACGCGGCTGGAAAGGAACTCGGCAAAGCGGGCGTCCCCGCGCGCGATCTCGAGGATGTCCTCGAGCTCGCCGAGGCACTCCTCGATCTTCGGCTGCCCGCCGGCGTCCCGAGCGAGCTCGAAGAAGCTGCGGGCGTAGGTGTGGGCGAGAGCATCGGGCTGGGCCTGGCTCAGGGGCATGGTGGCGCTCCGGGGGTCGTTCGTTGATCGAACTTCAGTTGCGGGAGCCCTGGAGCTCGGCGAGGGATTCCTCGACGAGCTTGGTCTGGTCGTCGGCGGAGATCTCGCGGGCGAGGATCTTCCCCGCGACCAGCGTCGCCAGGTTCGCCGCGTCGGCATAGAGCTCGTTGATCGCGCTGCGCTTGGCGGACTCGATGTCGCGCATCGCCCGCTCGCGGAGCTGGGCGGCTTCGGCCTCGGCCTTGGCCTTGAGCTCCTGCGCGAGCTTGGCCTGGTCGGCCTTGGTTTGCTCGAGCATCGACTTGGCCTCGGCGCGAGCTTCGGCGAGGTTTGCCTCGTACTCGTCGAGCGCGTCCTTGGCCTGCTTGCGGGCCGCCTCGGCCGACGCGATCTCCTCGCGGATCTTGTCCGCCCGCTCGTTCAGGCCCTTGAGGATCTTGGGCCACACCGCCGTCGCGAGCACCGTGAAGACCACGGCGAAGACAACCAGGGCGGCGATCGCGGGCGCCATCGCCTGCGCGCCCGACGGGATCGGGTTGGCCCCGCCCTCCTCGGCTGCTGCGGCGAGCGTCGGGGCGAGGGCGATCAGGCTCGCGGCGACCGCCGCGCGGGTGGATCGGAGGTGCATGAGCGTGGTCATGGAGTCTTCTCCGTGAAACTCGTGAGGCGCCACGGGGGCGCGGCCAAGCCGACCCGCCGTCGGCAGACGGCGGGCCAGGGGATGTCCGTTCACCGCCGCGATCAGAGGACGATCGCGAGCAGCCCGACGACGACCGCGAACAGGGTCGCACCCTCGACGAGGGCCGCGGTCAGGATCATGTTGGTGCCGATCGGGCCGGCGGCCTCGGGCTGGCGGGCGATCGACTCGACCGCGCCCTTGCCGATGAACCCGATCCCCAGCCCGCCGCCGATGACGGCCAGACCGGCGCCGAGAGCACCCAGGCCCTTGCCGACCTGCTTCATGCCGCTGGCGGTCGCCTCGGCGATCTCGGCGGGGTTGGTGCCGTCCTGCGCGAGGGCGGGGGTGGCGAGGGCGGCAACGGTCCCGGCCGCGACGAGAAGATTGCGGATCGTCTTGTTCATGGCTTGCACCCGATTCCTTGTGTTGACTGGAAACTCGTGTCCCGCGGAGAGCTCCGCCCGGGTCACCGGGCGGGTGGCCTTGGTCGTGTGTGCGGTCCCGGCCGATCCCCGCGGGGACAGGCTCGCCCGGGACATGATTTCAGATCATGCCCACCGGTTCGGCGGGGGGATACTCCTCGTGGTGGTCGTGCTCATGGTCGTGGTGGTGCGCCAGCTGCGAGATGAACACCGTTGTCAGGAACATGAAGACGAACGCCTGCAGGAACGCCACGAAGATCTCCAGGAAGTAGATCGCGATCGCCGCGACCACCGAGATCACCGTGATCGGTCCCGACAGGATGAAGCTCAGGTTCGCCGCCAGCCCCACGAACATGAACAGCGTCGCCACCAGCGTGTGACCGGCGGTCATGTTCGCAAACAGACGAATCGCCAGCGCCACCGGCTTGATGAAGATGCCCAGGATCTCGACCGGGACCAGGATCGGCCAGATGTACGCCGGCGCCCCGCCCGTCAGGTGGTGCAGATACCCCCCGATCCCGAGCTGGCGGATGCCCGAGATGTTGATCACCAGGAACGCGATGAACGCCAGCACGCCGGTGACGGCCAGATTCTGCGTCGCCGTCCCCCCGAACGGGCTGATCCCCTCGGCCTTCCAGTCCTTGTTGATCAGGTGCAGCGCATCGAGGATCGGCACCAGCCCCAACAGGTTGTTCACCAGGATGAAGAAGAACAGCGTCCAGAGAAACGGCATGAACCCGTCGGTCCGGTCGCCCAGCAGCGGGCGGACCGTGTTCTCACGCAGGTAGGTGCAGATCACCTCGATCACGTGCGCAAACGGGTTCCGCGTCACGAAACGATCGTGCCCCTGGCTCTCCGGGCCCGTCCCGATCTTCTTGGCGATCCACGGCCCCAGGATGATCAGGATCAAACCGCTGAGCAGCAGGTTGCCCACGGTCGTGTCCCAGATCCAGGTCCCGTCCTCGGCGACCACGAACGGGTGGGGGATGACATGGCTGAGCGGATTGTTCCCCGCCGCGAGCACCATCCAGTTAGTCATCACGCCTGCTCCTGCGTCAATGCGTGGTGCGGTCCGGTTTCGAGCGCGCGCATCGCGCGGATCGATACGAGCGTCTCGCCGACCAACGCCGCGACGCCCGAGAGAAGGAAACTCGCCCAGAAGGGCATCGCCGGGGGCTCGGCCAGCAGAAAGATTCCCGCCGCCAGCGCCAGCGACACGATCGTCCGCCCGAAGCTCCCGTAGATCAGCATCAGCCCGGCGCTGGCCAGCCCCACGGGCCCGATCGCCAGCAGCAGCGCCGCCAGGAACGCCGCGGGCAGCACGATGCACGCCATCGCCGACAGGGCCCACAGCCCCGACGACGCATCGCCCATCGACACAACCCCCGACGCGATCAGCCCGACGGCCAGCGCCGCGCCCGCCGTCGCCGCGGCAAGCCGGCCGGCGGGAAGTCTCACCCGGGTGTCTCCGATCGCTCGCTCCACGCCCGCTCGATCCTCATCCAAAGGGCTTCGGTCCCGGCAATCACACCCCGGAGCCCCTTGCGAGGCCCCCACACGGGGTGTCTTCCTGTGGGACGGGAAGAATAGCGGTCTGACAGGCCCCCGGCGAGGAACCGCCCGGGCGAATCTGACCCCACGATCACACCCCCCGCGGCCCACCCCCGACAGGGACCGCTCAACGCTCCCTCACCCTCCCGGCGGCCGACTCGGCGGCGGGCGGCCCGGGCCGTTCCCCCCGTCCCGTCCGCCCCGCCCGACCCGGCTGTTCGAACGATTCATCGCCAGCGCCTCGCGGATGAACCGGTACCCGCCCCCGATCAGCCCCAGCACGGCGCAGATGATCAGCGCCCGCGGCGAGGTCTTCGCGAAGTAGTCGATCGCCAGCCCCAGCATCACCATCCCGACCACCGAGTAGCCGAAGTCCAGCCCGACATTCCACGCGTTGTATTGCTGGCGCGAGCCGCCGTGCTTTCCGAGACCCATCGGCATCCGTCGGCGCTCCGAGGGCCCCGAGGGCCCGAAGGAATGGATCGGTCACCCGCCCAGCACGGACGCGGCGTGCCGCTCGGCGGCGTCAACGGCGTCGGCGAGTTTGCCCGGATCCGTCCCGCCCCCCTGGGCCTGATTGGGCTTCCCGCCCCCCTTGCCCCCGCACGCCTCGGCCGCGACGCGGACCCAGTCCCCGGCCTTGAGCCCCTGCTGGACAAGATCATCCGGCACCGCCGCGACGATCGCGACCTTCTCATCGGCGCTCAGCGCGATGACCGCCGCGTCCGGACACGCGTCCTGGATGAGCTTCATCGCCTGCCCGATCGCCTGGCGGTCCTCCCCCGCGTCGAGCCGCGCGACGACGAACCGCTTGCCCTCCTCCCGAGCCGCGGCCCCGATGCTCCGGGCCGACTCGATCGCGCGGGCCGCCGCCTCCTTGGCCCGGGCCTTCTGAGCCGCCTTGATCCGTGTGAGCAGCGGCTCGAGCTGCGCGCGCAGATCCGCGCGGTCCGACACACTCAGCGTCATCGAGTCGATCTCGGCGTTGAGCGACGGGACCTCGCCCGCCAGCGCTTCGTCGTCCAGCTCGGCGGCTTCGGCGATCTGGGCGGCCAAGCCCTCCGCGGCCTGCCTCGCCGCCAGCGCCGGGACTCCCGTGATCGCCTCGATCCGCCGCGTCCCCTTGGCGACGCCCGTCTCGGAGGTGATCGCGAACGCCTGCAGTTCGGCGGTGCTCGCGACATGCGTCCCGCCGCAGAGCTCGACCGAGTGGCTCGACCACTGCGCGCTCTTGGGCTCGGCGAGCAGGTCGCCGATCGGGACGCCGATCGACACCACGCGCACCGGGTCGGGGTACTTCTCGCCGAAGACCGCCCGCAGCGTCTGAATGTTCATCGCCGCGTCGAGCGGGACCGCGTCGGCGTGGACGCGGTAGCCCGACTCGATCTGATGCCGAACCGTGCGCTCGACCGAGCGGAGTTGCTCATCGGTGACGGGCTTGCTCGAGAAGTCGAAGCGGAGCTGATCGGGCGTCACGCTCGAGCCCCGCTGGTCGCACCCCTCGCCGACCGCGGCCCGGAGCCCGAGGTTGAGCAGGTGCGTCGCGGTGTGGTTGCTCGCGGTGCGCGCCCGCCGCTCGCGGTCGAGGTGGAGCTCCACGCGGTCGTTGACGCGCAGCTCGCCCCGCACCATGTGCCCGATGTGCAGCACATACCCGGCGTAGGCGCGCGTGTCGGTCACATGGAACTCGCCCTTTGTGTGCTCGGCCGAAGTCGCCGCGTGATCCTCGCTGATCGTGAAGACACGCCCGGCGTCGCCGATCTGTCCGCCGGCTTCGGCGTAGAAGTTGGTCTTGTCGAAGACGAGCCCGATCGGGCGGGCGTCGCGCGCGATCGCCTCGATGCGGTGGGTGAACTCACTGCCGTTCCAGATCGCGCGCACGCGGGCGGGCACGGGGCGGTTCTCGTACTTGTGATGGTCGTCGGTGGGTTCGGGCTGGAGCGTGCGCAGGTGCGCGATCGACTCGGCCGACAGCACCATGGGGTCGCCCTCGCCCCCCTTGGCGCCGGCGCGGCTGCGGGCCCGCTGCTCCTCCATGCACCGCTCGTACCCCGCGACATCGACCGTCAGCCCGCGCTCTTTGGCCATGAGCTGCGTCAGATCGAGCGGGAAGCCGTAGGTGTCGTAGAGCTTGAACGCGTCCTCGCCGGAGATTCGCTTCTCCGAGCTTCCGCAGATCTCGGCAAACAGCCCGAGGCCCTTGTCCAGCGTCCTCCCGAAGCTCTCCTCCTCTTCGAGGATCGTGTCGATGATGTGCTGCTGGCGGGCGCGCAGTTCGGGGAACGCCTCGCCCATCAGCTTCACCAGATCCGGCACGAGCTTGGAGAGGAACCCCGTCTCGGCGCCAAGCATCTGCCGACCGAACCGCACCGCTCTCCGCAGCACCCGGCGCAGCACATACCCGCGCCCCTCGTTGGAAGGCACCGCCCCGTCGGCGATCGCGAAGCTCAGCGTGCGGAGGTGGTCGGCGATGACGCGGTAGGCGGTGTCGATCTGCCCCTCGTCGGCGTCGCCCAGCTTGCCCTCGTAGCCCCGGGACGCGTTGGTCTCCCGCCGGATCGCGGCGAACAGCGGCATGAACACATCGGTGTCGTAGTTCGAACGCTTGTCCTGCAGCACGCTGACGATCCGCTCGAGCCCCATGCCCGTGTCGACATGCTTCGCCGGCAGCGGCCGCAGCACCGTCTCGCTCTGGCGGTCGTACTGGATGAACACCAGGTTCCAGACCTCCAGCACATCCGGGTCGTCGTGGTTGACCAGGTGGGCGGCGTTGCGCCCGCCGATGCGGTCGTAGTGGATTTCGCTGCACGGGCCGCAGGGCCCGGTGTCGCCCATCTCCCAGAAGTTGTCCTTCATGTCGCCCGGCAGCACGCGCTCGGGGGGCAGGTGCCGGAGCCAGAGCTCGCGGGCCTCGTGGTCGGGGGCGAGGTCCTTGGACTCGTCCCCGCCGAAGTAGGTCGCGTAGAGGCGCCGGGGGTCGACACCGAACCCGCCCCGGTCGAGCGGGGAAGTGAGCAGTTCGAAGGCCCAGTCGATGGCTTCCAGCTTGAAGTAGTCGCCGAAGGACCAGTTGCCGAGCATCTCGAAGAAGGTGTGGTGGTAGGTGTCGAAGCCGACATCTTCGAGGTCGTTGTGCTTGCCCCCGGCCCGGATGCACTTCTGGCTGTTGACCGCGCGGTGCAGCTTGGCAAAGTCCGAGCCCGGCTCGACCTGCCCGAGGAAGATCGGCTTGAACTGGTTCATCCCCGCGTTGGTGAACAGCAGCGTCGGGTCGTCCAGCGGCACGACCGCCGACGACGGCACGAACGCGTGCCCGCGTGCGTCCGGCGTCTGCTCGCCCCCCTTGGCGAGGAAGAACTCGATAAACCGTCGCCGGACCTCGGCCGCGGGGAGTCCGACGGGCGGGCGGTGCGAGGCGGGGGTCGACGAATCGCTGACAGAGCTGCTCATGCCCCGATTCTAGGGTGACGCCCCCGCTCGCCCGAGCCGGGCCCGGGCCCGATCACCCCACCCCGGATTCGGTCGGGATTCGCCCCGGCGAAAGACCGATAGAGTGGGCGCTATGAGGCACTTTGATCTCTGCGTCATCGGGAGCGGTCCGGCCGGTCAGAAAGCCGCGATCCAGGCGGCCAAGCTCGGCAAGCGGGTCGTGGTCGTCGAGAAGCGGCAAGTGGTGGGGGGCGAGGCGGTCAACGCCGGCACCATCCCTTCCAAGGCCCTCCGCGAGGCGATCGTCAACCTCACGGGCCGCCCCCCGGCGATGCCCCGCTACGAGGACTTCACCCAGGCCCGCAACGAGACCTTCGAGAACCTGCTCGCCTCGTGCAACCGGGTCATCACCGAAGAGATCGACATGATCCGCCAGCACTTCTCCCGCAACGGGATCGAGGTGGTCTACGGGCGCGGGTCGTTCATCGAGCCCAACCGCATCGAGATCGTCGGGCAGACCGCCAAGAGCACCGTGACGGCCGACAAGTTCCTCATCGCCACCGGCTCCCGCCCGGCCTCGGCGCCGAGGGTCGATTACGACGGGACGACGATCATCAGTTCCGACGGCTTGCTCAAGCTCGCCTTTCTGCCGCACTCGATCATCGTGGTCGGCGGCGGGGTGATCGGGACCGAGTACGCCTCCATGCTCGCGGCGCTGGGCGTGAAGGTCACGATCGTCGAGGGGCGGTCGCGCGTGCTCGACTTCGTCGACGCCGAGATCATCGAGGCCCTGCAGTACCACCTCCGCCAGAGCGGCGTCACGCTTCGACTGGGGGAGAAAGTCGTCAAAATCGAGACGATCGACGCCCCCGCCGGCAGCCGCACCGCCGACAACCGCATGGCCCAGGCGACCCTCGAGTCCGGCAAGACGCTCCGCGCCGACTGCCTGCTGTACGCCGTCGGGCGCCAGGGCTCGACCGACGGGCTGGGGCTCGAGGTGGTCGGGATCGAAGCCGACAAGCGGGGTCGGATCGAGGTCAACGAACACTTCCAGACCAAGGTCGGGCATGTCTATGCCGCCGGCGATGTCATCGGCTTCCCCGCCCTCGCCTCGACGAGCATGGAGCAGGGGCGCTTGGCCGCGTGCCACATGTTCGGCCGACCGACCACACAGGTCCCCGAACTGCTGCCCTACGGCATCTACGCGGTCCCCGAGATCTCCATGGTCGGGTGGACCGAGCAGCAGCTCACCGACGAGGGCATCCCTTACGAGTCGGGCATCGCCCAGTACCGCGAGATCGCCCGCGGGCAGCTCCTCGGCGACGAGATCGGGATGCTCAAGATGCTCATCCACCAGGAGACCCGGCACATCCTGGGCGTCCACATCATCGGCACCGGGGCGACCGAACTGGTCCACATCGGGCAGGCCGCCATCGCGTTCAAGGCGACCGTCGACTACTTCGTCGAGGCCGTCTTCAACTACCCGACCCTCGCCGAGTGCTACAAGGTCGCGGCCCTCAACGGCGTGAACAAGCTCCTGAGCGTGTAACGCGGCCTCCCCGAACACACGGGGCTCGGCCTCGCCCGGGCTGATACCCTCCGGGATCGATGGCCAAGCGACGCAAGAAGGTCCAGACGGTCGAGGCCCCGCCCGTGCCAAAGGGCGGCCCGCGGTTCGAGTACACCCCCTGGATCGACCTGATCGGGCACGCCGGGCCCCGCGAGACCATCGAGGCGTCGCTCCGCTCGGGCCGCCTCCACCACGCGTGGATCTTCCACGGCCCGCGGGGCGTCGGGAAGTTCACCGCCGCCCTCGGGCTCGCCGGCGTGCTGCTCGACCCTACCAGCGCCCCGGATCTCTCGGGCTCGTTCGCCCCGGATCCCGACAGCCCCACCCAGGAACTCCTCCGCGCCGGCTCGCACCCGGACCTGCATGTCGTGACCAAGGAACTGTCGGTGTTCTCGAGCGAGCAGAGGGTCCGAGCGAGTAAACAGCGAAACATCCCGATCGGCGTGCTGCGCGAGTTCCTGATCGATCCCGCCGCCCGCTCGCGCGTCCGCTCGGGCGACTCGCTCGCGGGCAAGGTGCTGATCGTCGACGAGGCCCACCTGCTCGATCAGAACGGGCAGAACGCGGTCCTCAAGACGCTCGAGGAGCCGGCCGAGGGCACCGTGCTGATCCTCGTCACCGAGAACGAGGACAAGCTGCTGCCGACGATCCGCAGCCGGTGCCAGCGGGTGGTCTTCTCGCCCCTCTCCGACGCCGACCTCGGCCGATGGCTCGCCCGCCCGGCCGTGCAGGATCGGCTCGGCGAAGTTGGCGATCTCCCCGCGTGGCTCGAGGCGTTCGCCGAGGGCTCGCCCGGGGCGATCCTCGAAGCGGTTGAAGGGGGGCTGGCGGGCTGGCACGCCCGGCTCGGGGGATGGTTCGAGGAGCTTCCCAGGGGCACCGCGCCGGGACCCCTCGGCGTCGCGATGACCGAGTGCATCGCAGAGCAGGCCGACGCGCGCGTCAAGGCCTCGCCCCTGGCGTCCAAGGAAGCGGCCAACCAGGCCGCCGGGGCGATGCTCTTCCGCTACCTCGCTGTGGGATGCCGCGCCAAGCTGCGATCGGCCCGCGATGCGCACGAAGCCGCCGCCTGGGCGAGCGCCATCGAGGCAATCCGCCACGCCGAGCGTCGGCTGGGGATGAATGTGCAGATGGTGTTCGTCGCCGAAGCGATGATCGTCGAGATGACCCGCGCGTTCGCCCGCGAGCCGGTCCGCGCGTGAGAGGCGATCCGGGACGCGAGGATCACGCCTGCAGCGAGATCGACGGGCGTTCCTCGCCGGCGGGCGCGGGCGTCCGGGTGGAGCCCTCCTTGGCGAGCTTCTCCATCAGCAGCACCCAGGTCTCTCGCTCGTACTCGAGGAGTTCGAGGACCTTGGCCATGCGCTTGGCGTCGCGCTCGATGCCCAGCTCCATCAGCTCGCGGAACATGAACCCGTAGACGCTGCGGGCGCGGTGCGCGAGCTCCGGGTCGACATCGTCGCGGATGGAGCTGAGCAACTCGGCGACGATCGCCCGGCACTGGCTCACGCCGTCGTACACCGCCTCGAAGTCCGACGCCCTCATCCCCTCGAGTCCCTGGGACCCGAACTTGATCGCCCCGTCCAGCAGCATCAGCCGGAGCTGCTCGGGAGAGGCGGTCATCACCCGGTTCCGGAGGTACGCGTCGGCCTTGGAAGCGTCTCGTGTTGCCATGCCGGAGCTATCGGCCGTGCGCACCGGCGGCTTGAGCCCGTCGGCGGGGCTGATTTCACGCGGGTTGCCGGGGGACGCCGGGGGCATCAGCCGGCACCCGCCAGGCTCGCCAGCGCCCCCTGCTGGCCCTGGAGCTGCCCGATGACCCGCTCCATCGCCAGGAACTGGGCCTCCAGCCGCGACCGCTTGGACTCGAGGATGACATTGAAGCTCTCGATCCGCTGCCGCTGAAGATCGATCTGGTCCTCGATCGCCGTCTTGCGGAGCGTCAGCACGCCGTCGATCGAATCGGTGTAGGTGATCGCCAGTTCCTCGATCAGCCCGGCGATGCCGAGCTTGCTGAACTCGGCGTCCGGATCGACCACCTTGACCTTCACTCCCGGCGCGACATCCTGAAACTCGTCGGGCTGGACCTGGTCGCGGGCGGCGAGCAGTTCCTCGACCGCGCCGAAGTCCGCCTCCAGCGCCTGGCGGAACTCGTCCTTGTCGAGGCTGAGCTTGCCTCCCTCGATGACCGTCACCCCGATGTCAAAGAGCGTCTTGTACTGCCCCTCGATGCCCTGCCCCTGCCCGCGGATCGTGTTGAAGACCCGCTGGCGGAGGGTCAGCGCCGTCTGGTCGCCCAGCAGCGCCCCACGCTCCTCGGTGTCGGCGATGTACCGCGTCTGGAAGTCGATCCGGTCGATCAGCGTGTTGTACGCCTTGATGAACGCGTCGACATCCGCCTCGATCTCCTCGGTGTTCCGAGTCACCGTCAGCGAGACCGGGTCGTCGCTCGCGCTCTTGAGGTCGATCGAGACCCCCGTCACGATCGAGTCCAGCGTGTTGCTCGAGCTCGTCAGCAGCAGCGCCTCGGCCGGGTCGCTCGACCCGAAGAACACCCGCGCGTCCTCCCCCCGGTCGAGCGTCTGGAGCCCCAGGTCGAACCCGCGCGAGTCGAAGATGTACCGTCCGTCGCGCCCGGACTCGCGGCTGATGAAGCTCAGCCGGAACGGGCTGGCGCCGTTCCCGTCGTTGATGATCGAGACCGTCGCGGGACCACCCGACTCGTTGATCTTCCGCACGATCTCGTCGAGCGTGTCATCGGGCTCGAACTCCACGACCGTCTCGAACGAGCCGTCGATGAAGTTGTCATCGCCCGTGCCCGATGCCTCGCCACGGATGTTCAGGTTGCGCGCGACCGAGCCCGTCACATCCTCGACCTTCAGCGCCGAGGCGCCGTCGGGCGAGCCGTCCTTTTCACGCACGATCAGCCCGTCGCCCGAGTCGTTGATCGCGACCTCGGCCGTCGATCCCTGCACGCCGAGCTGCGTGTTGATCTCCCGCAGCAGCCCGAAGACGCTCACCGCGTCGCTGCCGATGTCGATCGTGGTGATGACGCCGTTGCCGTCGGTGATGCGGATCTCGCCCGTCCCGATCCCCGCGCCGTCGTTGAGGTCGCTCAGCAGCGTCGCGTTGGTGATGTACGCGTGCTGCAGGTTCGTCCCGCGGATCGAAGTCGCGGCGACATCGCCAGCCAGCCCCAACGCGTCGGCCGCGTCGCCCGCGACGATCAGGTTGCTCGCCGTCGCCCCGGTCGTGTCGGTCAGCGTCAGCCCGTTGCCCGCGTCGTTCAGCGACGCGACCACCCGTCCCGCGTTCCCCGCGTCGGCGTTGATCTGATCGATGAGCTGGTTGACCGTCTCGGCCCCGCTCACATCGATCGAGAAGGTCGCCCCGTCGCGAGCGGTGAAGTCGATCGTGCTCGTGCCGTCCAGACCGCTCCCGCCGTTGATGTTCCGCAGCAGCGTCCCGTTCAGGTCGGCAAGCAAGCGCCGCCCGTCGATCGACGCGCCCGCGGCGGCCGACCCGAGCAGCCCCAGGTCCTTCGCCGTCGAGCCCGTGTTCTCGGCGACCGTGATCGCCTCGGGCCCGGAGTTCTCGAGCATCAGCCCGTCGCCGTCGTCGTTGATCCGCGCGACCACATCGGTCACCCCGGCGTCGGAGAGCTCGGTGTTGATCCGGTCGATCAGCCCGCCGAGCGTCGAAGGCGCCCCCTCGAGCACGCTCAGGTCGGTGTCGTACTCGGGCCCGATGTTGACCTGCACCGCCGTCGCGCCGACGGTGATCGTGAAGTCGTAGCGGCTCTGCCCGATGACGCTCGAGACGAACACGCCGTTGCCGTCGTTGAGCGTGCCCAACGCCGTCGCGTCGGTCAGCCGGTAGACCGAATCGCCGGCGAGCGTCTGCGTGCCCGAGACATCGGCGCTCGCGCCGAGGATGCCCAGATCGGCCGCGGTCGTCGAGCCCGCCTCGTCCGACACCGCGAACGCCGCCGAGCCCGTCAGCTCCAGCCCCGCGCCCGACACCCGGGCCGTGACATCGATCCCCGACGCGGAGTTGATCGCGTCGAGCACTTCCTGCACCGTCGAGGCGCGCGAGAGATCGATCTCGGCCGAGTTGGATCCCTGTGTGATCGTGATGACCCCGCGCTGGATCCCCGACCCGCCGTTGAGGTCCGCCAGCGAGATGTCGCGGTCGAGCCTGCCCTTGGCCGACTCGAACGAGAACGAGTCGGCACCGATCGCCGACGAGTCGCGGTCGGCGAACCCGCGCGTGAGCTGCTGCTGGGTCGAAACGAGCCGGTCGACAATGAACTGGTACGACCCGGGCTGGGCCCCGATCGAGGCGCTGCCCGAGAGGACGGTGTCGTCCGAACTGGTCGCACGCTTGGCGTCGAAGGTCTTGTCGACCCGGAACGCCGCCGCCGCCTGCTTGAGCGCATCGACCCGCGAGTTGAGGTCCAGCAGCCCGGTCTGCTGCGTCTGGAGCTGCAGGATCCGGCGCTCGAACAGGATCCGCGGGCGCGATTCGACCGCCAGAAGCTGGTTGATCAGCGACTGGGTATCAAGCCCGCTGAAGAGCCCCGAACTGGAGGTGATGCCGCTCATGAACCGGTCTCCGCGCTGTGGGTGCCGCTCACGCCCGGACCGCTCCCCGCGCCGGGATCGCCAGCGCGCCAGCGGGCGTCGGGCGGAAGCAGGGACGATCGAGCCCGAGCCGGCGCAGGTGCAGCGCGTCCATCGCCCAACGCGACAGCACGCGCTGAAACAGCCGACGCGCCTCGGCCTCGGCGGGGCTCATCTCCCCGGAACGGGTTGTCTCTTCGCCTGCGCGCATGGGTCGCTCCGTGGCCCGGGGGTCCGACGCGTCCTGCCGCAAACCGCTTGCCAACGCGGCCGACCGTCGCCACCTCGTCTTCCATCGGCCCGATCACACGCCCGCTTCCCTCGAACCACCCGCCCGGCGCGCACTCGACCGCCGCGCCCCGCGCGGGCGCACCTTCGGCCGATCGGCTCCCGAATCCCGGGGCACGGCCCGATTCTCAAGCCCCGCGCGTAAGATCCGCACGCCCTCGAACCGATCTCCCCTCCGGGCGTACCAACGCCCACGCAACAGTCCCCCGATCAGGCACCCCATCAGGCGACCCATGGACCCGCTGACCAAGCCCCAACGCGTCCTCGTCACGCTCCTGAGCGTGGCGCTGCTGGCCACCTGCGGCTACGGGCTCTACCGCGCGTTCTCCGGGCCCTCCCCCTATTGGGCGGTCTTCGGCTTCGAGGTCATCGCGCTCTCCTGCGTCGTCTGCGGCGTGCTGATCGCCCGAGGCAAGCTCGTCGAGGGACGCGCCATGGCCCTGGCGACCATCGCCGGGATGCCCTTCGTCGGGGTCGGGCTCGGGCTCGTCTCGATGGGCGTTCCCTGGCGCACCGTGCTGACCAACCCCTGGTTCCTCTCCCGCGTCGTGCTCGCGGGCGGCTTCGCGTTCGTCGCGGCGTGGTCGGTCTTCGGGAGCAACACCAAGCTCTGGCGGACCTTCCTGCTCGGGCTGAGCCTCGCGGCCGGCTCGCTCGCCGCCGCCGCCGCCGCCTGGCTGACCCGCGGCGTGTGGTTCGAGCCCACCAGCGGCGCCATGCGCATCGCCGTCGTCACGATGGCCCTCTGCGTCACCGTCGCGCTCGGCGGGCTCTTCAGCGCGGGCGTCCACTTCTCCATCCGCGCCTTCGAACTCGGCGACCGCGGGCGGACCTGAACGCCCCCAAACCCCCCGTCAGCCCCCTCGGTGTCGCGCCGGGCGTTTCCACGAAACCCCGGGGGGTCGGCTCCGAACAACCCTACGATGACTTTCATGGACGGGCTGATCATCTTTGGATCCGGAATCGCCGCGGCGATCGTGCTGTATGTCGGCTTCCGCGTCCTGCGCGCACGCTCAACCGGCCTGCGCCCCGAGAAGACCCAGATCGAGGTCATCGCCGAGCATGTCCGCGCCGTCGGTAGGCTCGTCGGGCTCGAGGTCTCGGCCAAGGAGATCGCGACCGCCAAAAAGGGCTTCGCGTGGCTCCCGCCCCTGCTCCTGAGCCAGGCCAAGCTCGCGATGATCTTCCACTTCGAGAAGCAGTACGGCGTCGACCTCGCCCGGCTCGGCCAGAGCGATGTCGAGGACCTCGGCGAGGGACGCTTCCGCCTCGCGCTGCCCGAGATCGAGGGCACTCTCCGGCTGACCGATGTTTCGCCCTACGACATCCAGGACGGGCGCGTCCTCGGGCTTCTCGATGTCATCCAGATGAACGCCGAGAATCAGGGCCAGCTCATGCAGCGCGCCCAGGAGCAGGCCGCCGAACTCTTCCAGCGCAACGACGCCCGCTACCTCAACGAGGCCCGCGCCAGCATCGAGAAGCAGATCACCAGCCTGCTCGGGTTCTTCGGCGTCAGCGTCGAGATCCTCTGGCCCGATCAGGAACGCACCGAGCCGAGGACCATGATCGTCGATGACGAAGACATGGCGGCTCTCCCCGCCGCCCGCCGGAACTGACCCCTTCTCGGTTCAGTCCTTCTTCTCGAGAATCAGCATCCGCCCGGCGTAGCCCCGATCGGTAATCCGCACCTCCGCGATCGTCGGACCGATCGCGTCCTCGAGGTCGTCCATCAGGCTCTCCTCGAGGCGATCCCCGAACTCATCCAGATCGAGCAGGGAGATCAGTTCCTTCCACGCGTTGAGCGTCTCCTCGCCGCTGGTGTAGCTGAACATCAGCCCGCGGTTCCGGGTCAGTCGCATCGCCGACGCGAACTCGGCTTCGTCGTTCAGCCCGCGCTGCCCGGGCTGGGCCGCCCGCCGCAGCCCGTTCTCGACGCGCACCGGCGAGCCCAGCATCGCCCACCCGTGCCCGACGCCCACCGCGAACTCGGCCGGTCCTTCCATCCCGAAGATCATCCCGCCCTCGAACGGGCGCCCGGCCAGACCCGCCGCCGCCCCGAACCCGCTCAGCGCGTTCAGCAGCGGCGCTTCGTCCTTGAGCGCGCACAGCACGAGCAGGTCGGGCATCGCTCCCAACCCCTCGGGCTCATCGACGACCGAGTCGAACATCACCACCGTGAGCTCCGGCTCCATCTGGTCCAGAATCGGGCCCGCGATGAACGCCGCCTGGTCGAACGCGAACTGCGCCTCCTGCTGCTCCTCGGGCGGCAGCGATTCGATGATGTCCCGTACCATCGGCAGCACCTGATCGAACCGGATGCTCACCCGGTACGCCCCCTGCGCCGTCGCCGGGACCATCGCCGGCAGCGAGAACGAATCCAACTCGCGGTCGAACAGCCGGAAGATCCCGCGCTTCTCGGGCACCAGCATCGCCACCGGGACCGCCGCCACCCCGTCGGGCGTCCGCAGGTCCAGCCCGACCGCCATGCCCTGCATCGCGTCGAGCCCGATCATCCCGACCACCCCGCCGCCCATCCCCCCCGCGCCCGTGTCCCGCGCCAGCTCGAACAGCACCGACGGATTGACCACCAGCCGCGCCTGCACCGCGCCGAGAGCCCCGGTGCTGTCACGGTAGAAGGGCGCATCGGCGAGCGCCCGATCCACTCCGGCGTCGGCTCCGACGAGCAGTTCGGCGACCACCTCCGCCTCGCTCGTCAGCACCAGCGTCTGGTCCGACCACGCCCACGCGATCGTCTCGAAAGACGAGAAGATCGTCGCCAGCGTCCGGTCGATCTCGTCGTCGCTCCCGCCGAGCCGCTCGGCGACCCGCCGATCGATCTCGGCCTCGGTCTCCTGCCACCCGCGGAAGTCGCCCGACGCACGCTGCTCCTCGAAGACCTCGTCGGAGATCTCGTCGATCAGCGCGTCGCGCCGCTCGGCGAGCAGGCTGCGGACCTCGAACACCTCGACCGCGCCGACCTCGTCCCCCTCGGCGAACTCGATCCAGCCCTCGTCGGCCGCGTAGTCGATCGCCGCGTCGATCGCCTCGCGCCAGCCCTCGGCCGCGCCGCCGAAATCCACGACCAGCACCGGGCTCCCACGCAGACGCTGCGGCGGGAGGCCTTCCTCGGCGTCCATCGCGTCAAGCACCCGCTGCGAGAAGTCGTCCTCACAAGGCGGGGGGATGACGAACCCCAGCGAGACGACCGGCCACGCCAGGTCCCCCGGATCGAAGTCCAGCCGATCGCCCAGGTCCTCGGCCGTGAAGTCCTCAGCCCCGAGCAACCGGGCGAGCAGGTCCCCCGGCTCCCCGTCGCCCAGGATCCGCCCGAACGCCGAGTCCTTGAGCGCCGACGCGAGCGCCTCGACGCTCGGCGACTCGACCACCAGCACCGCCTCGGAGGTCGTCACCATCTCAGCGATCGGGGGCAGCGCCAGCGCGGGAGTCGCGAGCGCCACGGTCATTGCGATCGAGCGGGCAGTGCGCATGGGTCGTGTCCTTCCTCTGCAAGCGGATTGCGGAATCTCACGCGGGGGGCGGGGAGCGCTCAGCGCCCGCCCGACTCGGTCTCGTCGTCAAGGTGCGGGGGCTTGCCGAACACGCTCCGCGTCGGTGGGGGCAGGTAGGTGTACCCCGAGTTCGGGTTGTCCTTGTCGTACGCGAACGCGTCGCGGTTGCGGATGAAGTCGCGGACATACCGCGCGGGAATCGCGAAGTTCAGCCCCTCGCCCATGGGGATGCCCATGTTCGTCACGCCGATGACCTCGCCCTTGTCGTTGAAGAGCGGGCCGCCCGAGTTGCCCGGGTTGATCTGCGTGTCGGTCTGGATGAAGGTCAGCCCCTCGAAGCTCCGGCTCGTCGTGCTCACCACGCCCCGGCTGAGCGTGCGTTCCAGCCCCAGCGGGTTCCCGATCGCGAACACGCTCTGTCCGGCCGACACCGTATCGTCGGTCTGGATGTACACGCTCGCGAAGGGCTTGCCCTCGGGGTGCTCCATCTTGATCAGCGCCAGGTCGACATGGTTGCTCACCGCGACAATTCGCACATCGTCGATCTCGTACCGCCGGAACTCCTGCGGCGTGCGCTCCCACACCGTGCACCGGATCTTCGTTTCCCCCTGGATCACATGCGCATTCGTGATCGCGTACCCGTCGGGATGAATGATGAACCCCGAGCCCAGCCCCGAAGGCGTCGAGACCTTGATTACCGCATCGCCGAAGCGCAGCGCCTGCTCCTTGGGCGCACGCTCGGAGAGGTCCATCGCCGTTCGAAAGAGGTCCTTCTCGTCGGCTTCGACCGCGACGGCGTCCGCGTCGCCCCGGCGGACAATCTCCGCGATGTCCGCCCGCGGCACCTCGACGACCGTCGGCCCGAGGTCGAGCCAGATCGCCTGGGCCGTCTCCTTGATGATCGGAGCCGTCAGCCGCTGCCCGCTGGTCAACACCACGACATCGCTCTGCGACACGACCTGCTCGGACTGCGCCGCCGCGACACCGCCGACGGTCAGCAGAGCGATCGCGGCGACCCCCGCGAGCCCGATCCGGTTCCGATCTTCACGCTGCCGAGCGCACAAAGCCATCGTGTCCTCCCTCTGGGGGTGCATCGTGTTCGCCTGCCGGTCGTACAGTGTACGAAGCCGTCGGTGCCGTCGATCGGCCGATTTCCGATCGTCGGCGTGCAGGTACGAGCCGGACGCCTCCCGACCAGCGGACGCGTTCTGAAGATGAGGAGCCGGAGATGCCCATCCGTTCGTCCGCAGCGATACTGATCCTCGCCGTCGGGGTCGCCTCCGCCCAGCCGACCGACCCGCTGGCCGCGTACTTCGGCTTCGACCCGCCCCGCGTGCTCGCGATCGACGACGGCGCGGGCCCGGTCGCGGTGGGGGACTTCAACGCCGACGGCCGCCCGGACCTGGCGATTGTCAACAATCGCAAGAGCCGGATCGAGATCCACTCGCTGCGCGCCCGCCCCCGCACCCTCGAGGAGCAGGAACTCGCGACGCGGGCGAACGAACTCCCGCCGAACCCGTGGTACGACCGCCAGCCGATCGCTGTCCCGCACCGCGTCGCCGCGGTGCGAGCGTTCGATGTCGACCGCGACGGGCGGCTCGACCTCGTCTACGCCGGCTCGGATCCACAGGAACTTGTCGTGCTGCGTCAGACCGAGCCGGGGCGCTTCGAGGAGCACCACCGCGTGCGCGCGCCGGGCATCGATGCCGACGGCGACTCGTTCAGCATCGCCGATGTTCTGGGCGGGACCGAGCCCGAACTGATCTCCCTCATCGACGGGCGCCCCACCGCGTGGACCATCTCCCGCGAGGGGCTACTCGGCGAGCCGATCGCCGTGTCGGGCTCGTCCGATGTCACCGAGGTCATCGCGGGGGATGTCAACGGCGACGGGCGGGCCGATCTGCTGAGCTGGTCCAACGCGGGCAAGACGCCCGTGCGCATCCGGCTGGGGTCGCCCGCGGGGCTGCTGCGCGAGCGCCGCTTCGCCGCGACCCCGCTCATCGACGCCGACCTGGTGACGATCCCCGGCGAGCGCGCGCACCGTGTCGCGACGATCGAGCCGTCCAGCCGCCGTGTCACGCTGTGGTCGTGGGACGCGGCCGAGGCGCTCCCCGCCGCGGGCGACGGCTCTTCGCAAACACCCGTCCAGTTCGAGGTCCAGCCGTTCGGCGGCTCGACCGAGGGCGGGCGGACCGCCAGCATCGCCGACTTCGACCGCGACGGGCTGGCCGACCTCATCGCGACCGACCCCCAGGGCAACGCGATCGTCCTGCACCGCAATGATCCCGAGCGAGGGCTGGGCGACGGCGTCTCGCACGCGTCGTACAAGCGCCCCGCGCTCGTCGCCGCCGGTCAGTGGGACGGCGACGGGCCGCTCGAGGTCTTCACGCTCAGCAAGGAGGAGAAGTCGGTCGGCGTGTCGTCGATCGACCCGGACACGGGTGCCGTCGGCTTCCCGCGCGCGATCGGGCTGGTCACCCCCGCGGCCGAGCCCGAGACCATGAGCTTTGTCGAGATCAACGGCGAGCCCCGCCTGGCCGTGGTGGTCTCCCGCCGGCGGGAGCTGTCGATCGAACTCCACGCGCCGGCCGGCTCGGGGGTCGAGCCTGAGGTGATCGAACTGAAGGGCGTGTCGCGCGCGCCCGACGCCATCCTCGCCGCTGACGCCGACCGCGACGGCTCGCCCGACCTGTTGCTGCTCGCGCCGGGGCGCACGCTGGCGATGGTGCGCTCGGAACTGACCGCTTCGGGCGCACGCTCATGGACGGTGCTGACCGACGCGGAGATGAAGCAGGCCGGGCTGATGGCCGGCGCGGGACCGGCGAACACCCTCGCGTTCGACCTCGACCGCGACGGGTCCGACGAGATCGTCTTTGCCGACGAGAACTTCGTACGCGGGTGCGTCTTCGACCCGGGCGAGGGCTGGCGGGTGGTGACGCAGCGGAACCTGGCGCCGCAGGGCGTGAAGTTCGTGGGGCTCGCGCCCGCGGGCGGATCGGACGACAGCGGGGCCGCGGGGCTCTTCCTGGCCGATGCCGAGGGCTCGCGGCTGTTCGAACTCGAGTGGGCCGTCGGCGATTGGCGCGTGGCCCGCCGGTCGGAGGCGACCGGGTTCGACTTGGGCCGCCTGGTCGCCGGGCCCTTCCTCGGGGGGGGCGTCCCGGGGGTGCTGACGACCGGTGAGTCGGCGTTCGCGGTCGCGAGCCTGGCGGGTCCGGGGGAGCGGCTGGAGGCCGAGAGCGACTACCGCGCCGACGCCGAGGGACGCTTCGAGCACGAACTGGCCGGGGGCGATCTCAACGGCGACGGGTACGCGGATCTGGCGATCCTCGACGCGGGCGAGCAGATGTGCACGATCCTGTCGGTGTCGGCGAGCGGTCGGCTCGTGTTCGCGACCGAGTTCAAGGTCTTCGAGTCGCGCCTGTTCCAGCGGGGCGAATCGCGGGAATACGAGCCCTCCGAAGCCGTGATCGCGGACCTGACCGGCGACGATCGAGACGACCTGCTCCTGATCGTGCACGACCGGGTGATGATCTTCCCGCAACAGACACGCTGAAATGCGAGCCTGGACGCGGTGAGGCGCGTACCCTGTCCGGTTCGGCTCCGACGGGCCGGACCGATGACCCGCGGGGGTGTAGCTCAGTCGGTAGAGCAGCGGACTTTTAATCCGCGGGTCCGGGGTTCGAGTCCCCGCGCCCCCATTGAATCGCCCGGGCCGGATCCGCTTGATCCGGCGGCGACGCGCCACGCGCGACCGGATCGCGCGCCGACACCGAGCCCTACGGAGACCGCCTGTTCGCATGGATGCACTCCAGACGCGTCAATCCCTGCTCGTGATCCACAGCCACTGGTCGGACGGCTCGCTCAAGCTCTGGGCCGAGTCCGAGGCGGCGATCGATGACGCTCCGCCCAGCGTCGAGGCGCATCACGCCCACCCCTTCGCCGCGACGCCCGACGAGTTGATCCGGGTGCTGCGCGGCGCGCGCGCCGTCGGGGAATCGGCGACCATCGAGGAACTCGAACTGCTGCTCCCGGCCGAACCCGAGACCCGACGCCCGCTCGCCAGCGAGACGCTGTGGGCGCGCAGCGGGCGCGGCCGAGCGGGAGAGGCCGAGCCGGTGCTCGAGCGATACCGCGTCGGGTGCGTCTCGATCGAGGCGGGCGCGGCGCGGCGGGCGATCAACCGGCTCTTCGAGCCGGGCTGGGCCGAGGAGGAGCCCTCGTTCGCCGCGGGCCCGGCGGTGGCGTTCCACGCCGAGGTGGTGGCGTTGGCCGACCATATTCTCGCGCAGCACCGGGTCGTGCCGATTCTGACCCAGCGGGCGTCGGGGGCGCTGCACGCTTCGTGGATGCCGTGGGCGGCCGACGACCAGACCGCCGGCGAGGTCGCCAAGCTCGTGAGGGCGATGCCGCCGGTGGCGCGTGCGGCGATCGACGGGTACTCCCACCAGCCGTGGGCGAGCCTGGGCGAGATGCTCTGGCAACTGGTCGATGAATCCTGCCGGGCGACGCTGCGACGGGAGGAGATGTACGACACGGTCGAGGGGCGATCGACCGAGGACCCGCAGGTCGCGTGGCTGCACGGGCTGCTCGGGCCGAGCGACGAGGTCGACGCGCCGGCGGCGCAGCGGCAGGAGATGATCCGGCGTGTGCGGCGGTGGATCGGCGGGCTCGAGGAACGCGGGGCGAGCGCCGAGTGGAGGCTCTGCCTGCGGCTGACCGAGCCGCTGGCGCCGCTGGTGGCCGAGGAGCCCGAGCCGGGCAAGGCACGCAAGGCGGCCAAGCCCACCAAGGAACTGCTCTGGTCGGTGAGCTTCCATCTGCAGGCGGTCGAGACGCCCGAACTGTTCGTCGATGCGCCAGATGTCTGGGCGCTCCCGGGCGATGATGTGACGATCGGCGGGCATCGGCTCGTCGGGCCGCAGGAACTGCTGCTGGGCGAGTTGGGGCGGGCGGCGAAGTACTTCAAGAAGCTCGAGTCGGCGCTGGCCGATCCCGAGCCGATCGAAGTCGAGCTCACCACCGACGAGGCGTACGCGTTCCTGCGCGAGCTGCGCCCGGTGCTGGTCGAGCAGGGGTTCGGCGTGCAGACGCCGACCTGGTGGGAGTCGCCCGAGTCGCGGCTGGGCGCGCGCCTGAGGCTCGCGCCGCCTTCAGAGCTGGGCGATGCCGACCGGGGCCCCGAGGCGGTGGGTCGCGCGGTGCCGAGGCTGGGGCTGTCGACGCTGGTGGATTACCACTGGGAGATCGCGGTCGGGGACACGACGCTGAGCCTGAAGGAGTTCGAGCAGATCGCGTCGCAGGGCTCGCCGCTGATCCGCATGGGCGGTCGGTGGGTGGAGGTGCGCCCGGAGGATCTCGAGCACGCGATCAAGTTCATCCGCGAGAACCCGGGCGGGCAGATGAAGATCGGCGAGGCGATGGGCTTCGCATTCGGGACGGCTGCGAGCGAGGTGGGGCTCCCGGTGCTCGGGATCGAGGCCGAGGGCTGGCTCGGGTCGATGCTCGGGGCGGATCTTGGGCGTGAGGCGCTCCCGGTGCTCGAACAGCCCGAGAGCTTCCGCGGGACGCTGCGCCCGTACCAGACGCGCGGCATGAGCTGGATGTCGTTCATGGAGCGATTCGGCTTCGGCGTGTGCCTGGCCGACGACATGGGCCTGGGCAAGACGATCCAGTTGCTGGCGCTGCTCCAGAGCGAGCGGGCCGATGCCGAGGAGGAGACGGCCGCGGCCGGGGAGGGGGGCGTCACCGGCCCGATGGGTCCGACGCTGCTCGTGGCGCCGACTTCGGTGTTGGGCAACTGGATGCACGAGTCCGAGCGGTTCGCGCCGGAGCTGTCGGTGCTGGTGCACCACGGGGCCGAGCGGCTGCAGGACGACCCGTTCATCGAGCGGGCGCGGCGGTCGGACCTGGTCATCACGACCTACGCGCT
>JBICIG010000053.1:0-55422 GCA_043101605.1 Phycisphaerales bacterium JB037 | reverse complement strand
GTGAGGTCAATTCGGACGGGTCGCTGGTGAAGGTGCTGCGGATCCCGATGCAGACCGATGGCCCGGGGTCGCTCGACCCGGTGGTGGGCTCGACGGTGTACGAGAACCGGGCGGTTGGGCTGATCAACGAGACGCTGCTGCAGTACAAGTACCTGGTGCGGCCGTTCGAACTCGAGCCGCTGCTGCTCGATTCGATGCCCGAGGTGCTCGATGGCGGGCGGGTGTTCCGTTGCACGCTGCGGGACGACCTGTACTTCACGGACAACCCCTGCTTCCCGGACGGGAAGGGTCGGAAGCTGACCTCGGACGATGTGATCTACTCGTTCAAGCGTCACGCGGACCCGAAGTACCGGTACGAGAACTGGTGGATCGTCGACGGGGTCATCGAGGGCTTTGACGCGTATAGGCAGCAGCAGGAAGCACGCGTCGACGCGGGCGAGGCGTTTGATTACGACGCCGAGGTGGACGGTCTTCGCAAGATCGACGACCGGACCTTTGAGTTCCGGCTGACCAAGCCCGATCAGCAGTTCATCTGGAAGCTGGCGATGTTCCAGTTCGCGCCGGTGGCGCGGGAAGCGGTGGAGCACTACGGGGACCAGTTCGCGGAGAACCCGGTGGGGACGGGTCCGTTCGTGCTTCGCAGTCCCTCGGACTGGGTCCGCGGGCAGAAGATGACCTTCTACCGGAATCCGAACTATCGCGAGGCGTACTACCCGGAGGAGCATCTTCCGGAGGACGAGGAATTCGGTTTCCATCTCGCGGCTGGGAAGCGGGTGCCGTTCGTGGATGTGGTGGAGTACTACTTCTTCACCGAGACGCAGCCGATGTGGCTGGAGTTCAAGGCCGGCAACCTGGACATGACGACGACGGATCCGAACGCGTATGAGGAGGCGTTCGACCGCACGACCAACGAGCTCAAGCGGGCGTGGCAGCGTCGGAATGTGACGGCGCACCAGGTTCCGCTGCTGGACTTCATCTTCCGTGGCTTCAACATGGAAGACCCGCTGGTGGGGGGATACTCGCCCGACAAGCAGGCGCTGCGGCAGGCGATCCACCTGTGCATCGACTACGACGAGATGAACGAGGCGTATTACTCGGGGCTGGCGGTGGTGTACGACGGCCCGATCCCGCCGGGGCTGGACGGTTATCCGCCGAACGGGCGGGCCGAGAAGGGCTACCGCGGGCCTGATTACGACCTGGCGCGGCAGAAGCTGCGTGAGGCGGGGTACACGATCGGGGCGGACGGGAAGGTGACCGACCTGCCCCCGATCGACCTCTATACCAGCCGGGGCTCGCTGAGCCAGATGATGACCGAGCTGATGCAGCGGCACCTGGCGGAAGTGGGGATCCAGCTGAACCCGCGGTATGTGGACTTCAGCGTGCTGATCCAGAATGTGAACAACAAGAAGGCGCCGATGTTCAGCTACGCATGGAGCTCGGACTACCCGGACGCGGAGAACAACTTCGCGCTGTTCTACGGGCCGAACGAGGCGCCGGGCTCGAACTCATTCAACTACAAGCGTCCGGAGTTCGACCGGATGTACGAGCGGATCAAGACGATGCCCCCCGGCCCGGAGCGGACGGCGATCTACGAGGAGATGCGGGACATGATTCTGCAGGATCAGCCGTACTCTGGCTCGATGGCGCGGACGCGGACCTACCTGGTGCATCCGTGGGTGAAGAACTACAAGCCCACCGAGAAGTTCTGGGACTGGGTCAAGTATGTCGATGTGGATCCGGAGCTTCAGAGCGGGAAGTAAGACCGCGAGCGTGCCCGGGCGGCGGCGCGGCGAGAGCCCCGCCGTCGGCCCCGGGGTGGATTCCGGATCGGGAGGGGGGTCGGCGCGTCTGAGCCGATCGCCGGAGGGTCGCCCGCATGTGGGCCTTCATCGTCCGCAAGCTGATCACCTACATCCCGGTGTACCTGAGCATCATCCTGTTGCTGATGCTGGCGCTGCGGGTGAACGACCCGGTCTACGCGTATCTCGGCAAGAACCCGACGCCGGCGCAGATCGATCGGTTGCGTCAGAGCATGGGCCTGGACGACCCGTTCGTGGTGCAGTACGCGAAGTTCCTCGGGAAGGTGGCGGCGTTCGACTTCACGGAGCAGAGCTGGAAGCAGGAGGGGCGTTCGGTCGGTGACATTCTGACCCGGGCGATCCCGCCGTCGCTGTCGATCACGGTGCCGCTGCTGTTCACCAGCGCGTTTCTGGGGATCCTGATCGCGCTGATCGCGGCGTTCTTCCGGGGGAGGCCGCCGGACCAGGGGCTGATGCTGCTGGCGGTGATCGGGATGAGCGTCAGCTTCCTGGTGTACATCATCTTCGGGCAGTTCTTCGGGGCGTTTCTGCCGGAGTACAACCAGAGTTCGGTGGCGCCGTTCGCGATCCGGGGGTACGAGCCGTGGATCGGGTTCGGGGAGAACGGTTTCTTCTTCGAGCCGGGGCGCTGGGTGCGGTACTGCATGCTGCCGGTGATCATCGGCGTGGTGGTGGCGCTGGGGTATGACACGCGTTTCTACCGCGCGGTGATGGTCGAAGAATCCGGGCGTGACTACATCGTCACGGCGGTGGCGAAGGGTGCTTCGAAGCGGAAGGTGATGTTCGTCCACATGCTCAAGAACGCGATGATCCCGATCATCACGCGGGTGATGGCGACGATGCCGTTCCTGATCACGGGCAACATTCTTCTCGAGATGTACTTCGGGATCCCGGGGATGGGCTTCGAGCTGATCACGGCGATCAACGCGAAGGACTTCCCGGTCATCCAGGCGTTCGTCGCGGTGCTGGCGGCGTTCTTCATCCTGACGGTCATCCTGACGGATGTGCTCTATGCGGTGGTCGATCCGCGGGTGAGGCTGTCATGATCAAGCGGTTCCTCAGGCGGCGCGGTGTGCGCAAGTTCAGGCGGAACCGGCTGGCGGTGTTCGCGCTGGGCATCGTGGGGGTTTACTTTCTCGTGGCGCTGGTCCCGCTGCTGGGGATCATCACGCTCAAGGATGTTACCCAGCGCGTGCTGCCCAACACCTGGCCGGGGACGCTGTGGGGGATCGAGAAGCCCGATGAGCTCAAGGTCGTCAGCGAGCTCGAGCAGCGCGTGCAGGAGATCACCCGTTCGTTCGCGCGGGCGGGGGAGAGCGAGCAGCCGCTGCTGGCGCTCGGCTCGCTGGATTGGGCGGAGCGGAAGCTCGCCGATCGGCCGTTCGCCGAGCTGCAGGAACTCGCGGCGACGCTGGGCGAGCGGTGGGAGGTCTTCCGCACGACCTACTCGCAGTATCAGGGGGCGGCGGACCTGAAGCAGGTGCTCCTCGACGAGTTGAAGCAGTACGCCGATCAGCCCGCGCGGCTTCGGGCGACGCAGGCCGATCTCGAGGCTGTCGAAGCGGAGCTGGCCGACCTTCGGCCTGTGTTCGACCGCGAGCTGGCGGGCGTGGAGGAGATCCACGCCGAGTTGTTCCCGATGCCGCGCGGCGTGGACGGGTTCGTCTACTGGCTGCGGACGAGCCTGGGCTCGGACAGCCAGGGGCGGTCGATCTTCTTCAAGGCGGTGTACTCGACGAAGATCGCGTTCCAGATCGGGTTCATCGTCGCGTTGGTGTCGGTGCTGTTCGGGACGCTGCTGGGGGCGGCGGCGGCGTTCTACGGCAAGTGGGTCGATTACGCGGTGATGTGGCTGGTCTCGACGCTCAGCTCGATCCCGTACATCGTGCTGCTGGCGGTCGTCGTGTTCATGTTCAGCGGGTCGGATTTCGACAACGCGACCAAGCCGGCGCTGGCGCTGGTGCCGGTGTATGTCGCGATGTGCTCGACATTCTGGGTCGGCACCTGCCGCGTGATCCGCGGCGAGGTGATGAAGATCAAGGAGCTCGAGTATGTGCAGGCGGCGACGAGCATCGGGTTCGGGCGGTTCTACATCCTCATCAAGCATGTGATCCCCAACACCATCCACCTGATGTTCATCAACTTCTCACTGCTGTTCATCGGGGCGATCAAGAGCGAGGTGATCCTGAGCTTCCTCGGCCTCGGCGTGAAGGGGCAGCCCTCGTGGGGCGTGATGATCAGCCAGGGCAAGGACGATGTCGCCCGGTTCTTCCTGTGGGAGGTGCTGACGGCGACGGTGTTCATGTTCGGGCTGGTGTACGCGTTCAACATCGTGTCCGACGCGCTCCAGGACGCGTTCGATCCCAAGCATGTCTGACCGAGCCCGGAGCACGGAGCCCACTTTGGCGGAACCCCGATGAGCGAGCGGAAGCCCATTCTTTCGGTGCGGCACCTGACGACGCGGTTCAAGACCGATCGCGGGATCGTCACCGCCGTCGACGATGTTTCCTTCGAGGTCTACCCGGGCGAGACGCTCGGGATTGTCGGCGAGTCCGGGTGCGGGAAGACCGTCACCAGCAAGTCCATCATGCGGCTGCTTCCCGAGCACCTGACGATCATCGACGACAAGAGCGAGATCATGTTCGAGGGGACGAACCTCGCCCACGCCGACCCGGTGAAGATGCGATCGGTCCGAGGCAAGCGCATCGCGATGATCTTCCAGGAGCCGATGACCTCGCTCAACCCGGTCTTCCGCGTCGGGTGGCAGATCGAGGAGGCGCTCAAGTACCACACCGATCTCAACAAGAAGGAGCGGCGCGAGAAGGCGATCGAGATGCTCCGGCTCGTCGAGATCCCCAACCCCGAGAAGCGCTACCGCGAGTACCCGCACCAGCTCTCGGGCGGCATGCGGCAGCGCGTGATGATCGCGATCGCCCTCTGCTGCGAGCCCGACATCCTGATCGCCGATGAGCCGACGACGGCCCTCGATGTGACGATCCAGGCGCAGATCCTCGACCTGATGAACAGCCTCAAGGAGCGGCTGAACACCGCGATCCTGCTGATCACGCACGACCTGGGCGTGGTGGCGCAGGTGTGCGATCGCGTGCAGGTGATGTACGCCGGGCGGGTGATCGAGAGCGCCGGCGTGCGGGACATCTTCCACCGCCCGAGGCATCCGTACACGCGGGCGCTGCTGCACTCGATCCCCAAGCGCGGCAAGCGGGACGCGAGCGGGCGGCTGCCGGCGATCAAGGGCATCGTCCCGAGCCTGTTCGAGCTTCCCAAGGGCTGCCGGTTCAACGACCGGTGTCCGATCGCGTTCGACCGGTGCATCAACGAGGAGCCGGAGCTCATCCCGCACGGGCGGGAGGATCACCCGGTTCGGTGCCACACGCCGATGGACCAGCCGGTGGATCTGACGGTCTCGTCGGGTGCGGGCTCGGCGAACGGGACTGGGCGCGAGCCCGGCACCCGGGAGGAATCCTGAACCGATGGCGCTGATCGAAGTCGTCAATCTGAACAAGCACTTCCCGGTGCGCGGCGGGATCCGCAACGCGGTTGTGGGGCATGTCTTCGCGGTCAACGATGTCTCGCTGAAGATCGAGCAGGGCAGGACGCTCGGCGTGGTGGGCGAGTCCGGGTGCGGGAAGTCCACGCTCGGCAAGACGCTTATCCGTCTGATCGAGCCAACCTCGGGCACGATCGCGTACGAGGGCGAGGACATCACGCCGCTGAACCATGCGCAGATGCTTCCCTACCGGCGGAAGATGCAGATCATCTTCCAGGACCCGTACTCTTCGCTGAACCCGCGGCAGACGGTGCGCCAGCTTCTCAAGGAAGCGATCCTGCTCCACAAGATCGTTGACCGGGCCGAGGTCAATGACTACATCATTGAGCTCTGCCGGACCGTGGGGCTGCGGGCCGATGCGGTCGACAAGTTCCCGCATGAGTTCAGCGGCGGGCAGCGCCAGCGGATCGGGATCGCGCGGGCGCTGTCGGTCAAGCCCCGGTTCATGATTGCCGACGAGCCCGTCTCGGCGCTGGATGTGTCGATCCAGGCGCAGGTCCTGAACCTGATGAAGGACCTCAAGGAGCAGTACGGGCTGACGATGATGTTCATCTCGCACGACCTGAAGGTCGTCGAGCACTTCTGCGACGATGTCGCGGTGATGTACCTCGGGCATGTGGTCGAGCAACTTTCGTCGGAGAACATCCACGACCGGGCCCAGCACCCGTACACGGTCGCGCTGCTGGGGGCCAATCCGGTCGACGACCCCGACGACCGTCGCCCGCTGACGGTGCTCCAGGGCGATGTGCCGAGCCCCTACAACCCGCCCAAGGGCTGCCCGTTTCAGACGCGGTGCCCGAAGGTGACCGATCGCTGCCGACAGGAGATGCCGCCGCTGGAGATCAAGTCCGGCGGGCACCCGGTGGCTTGCTGGAATGTCGAGTAGGGGCGGTTCGCTTCTTTCAACCCATGAGGACAGGCCTCCGGGCGCGGCGATCGCGGCTGGAGGCGGTGTGCGTGTTGAAGGTTGGAGGGGGTGGAGCCGACGGGAACGCCGAGTCCAGAATGAAAAACCCGGCTACAGCGTTCCCGCCCGCAGCCGAGTCATAGGAGGAGAGAGAGAGACAAGACATGCACAGAGTGCCACAGGAATCCAGAGAAGCCATGAATTCTGGCAGAATTTCTTGCGGCTTCGGGGGCTCTTGCCGCAAAGGACGGTCCGAGAGTGGTTTACGCAAGAACGCCCGACGCGGGATCCCGTGCCGGGCGCTAAAATAGAGCAGCTTGTCTGCAATGTGGTCTGACGACGCCCGGCCTCTGATCGCGTGCGGGCCCGAGGTGTCAGCCGGGCATCAAGCCCGGCCGGGTCAGGCGCCGGTCGCGGCATTGAATCGGCGGGCGACCTCGGACCAGTTGACCACCTCCATGAACGCCTCGAGGTACTTGCCCCGCCCGCTCTGGTACTTGAGGTAGTAGGCATGTTCCCAGACATCCACGCCCAGCAGGGGGGTGACGCCGGTCATCATCAGGTCCTGCTGCTTCTCGCCTTGGAGGACGAGGAGCCGGTCGGCGATGGGGTCGTGGACGAGCCAGCCCCAGCCCGAAGCCTCGACGGCCCCGGAAGCTGCCAGGAAGTGGGCTCGGAAGGCGTCGAAGGAGCCGAAGTCGCGATCGATCGTGGCCGAGAGCTTGCCGGCCGGCCGCCCCCCGCCCCCGTTGCCGGGAGGGGCCATGTTGAGCCAGAACAGGGTGTGGTTGACATGCCCAGAGCCGTGGAACGAGAGTTCGCGGGACCAGAACTTGATGAGCGAGGCGTCGCCCGAGCCCGAGCGGATGGCGTCGAGGGCATCGAGGGCCTTGTTGAGCCCGCGGACATACCCGGCGTGGTGGGTGCCGTGGTGGATCCGCATGGTCTGGGCGTCGATGTGGGGCTCGAGGGCCCCGGCCGGATAGGGAAGGTCGGGCAGCGTGTAGCGCCCGGTGGCGGGGTCGTAGCCGAGTTGCGGCTGGGTGAGGATCGCGGCCCGGGCGGGTGCGGCGAAAGCCGAGGACGCGAGGGCGGCACCGCCGAGGCCCATCGCCGCCAGGGCACCGCGTCGGTCGAGGGTGGGATGGGAGCCGGCGGAGGTGTTGGGGGTGGGGGGTGTGTTGGCGTTCATGGGAGCTCCTCTCGTTTCAGGGAGTCGCGAGTGATCGGGCCGGCTACTGCTGCCGCCCCTCGATGGCGCCGACGAGGCACGCCGCGGCGAGGATCACCAGTTCGTCGAGCACTTCGTCGTCGGCGAGGACGGAGATTCCCAGGCGATAGATCACCGGGTTGAAGTGCTGGCGGAAGCGAGCGATCGGCGTGCCGTCGGCTCTCAGGATCTCGTACCGCTGCGGCGCCACAATGTTCATGACCGCTCCGATGTAATCGAAACGGCGGAGCATGGGGAACGAGCCCTGTTCGCGCAGGGTCGCGACCTGCTGCCCCTGCTCGTCGCTCACGAGCCACTCATCGCGGACGAAGGTGGACTTGAGCCCCTTGCGTCGCAGCGAGCCGATGGTTTCACCCGTCGGCAACCTGACATCGTAGGTGGCGCCGAGGTCGATGATGCTGCGCGCGCCGATTCTGAAGAGTTCCTCGGTCTGCGACTCGTCGGTGTAGACGCGCAGATCCTCCTTGAGCTTGAAGGCACGCTGTTTGCAGTACGCCGCGAGCGAGCCGTCGGCGTGGTAGATGTGGAACGCGTTCCCGAAGACGCGGAAGAACTTGCAGCGGAGGGTGTATTTCTCTCCGGGGGCGGCGGTGATGGTCATGCGCATGCTCCGTTCGGGGGCTGGATACCGAGTGTACGGATGCGGGGGAGCCACGACCGCGCGGCGTGGGCGCAAAGAAAGAGCCCGGGGAGTTCGCCCGGGCTTGTGGGTGGACCTGTGGTGGATCGCGGCGGGCGCGGATCAGTCGGACGAGGTCTCGCCGACTTCCCAGCGGAAGAACCCGCTGATGGAGGCGTCGGGCCCGAGCAGGTCCTTGATCTTCTTGGAGGGATCGATCACGAAGTCCTGCTCGACGAGGGCGATCTCGGAGATGAACTTCTGCATGCCGCCCTCGACGATCTTCTCGGCGATCTCCTGGGGCTTGCCGCTCTCCTTGGCCTGCTCGATGCGGAAGGCCCGCTCCTTCTCGAGCAGGTGCGCCGGGATGTCGGCGGCGGTGACGCCCATGGGGCGGGGGACGGCGGCGGTGATGTGCATGCAGATCTGGCGGAGGGTGTCCTCGCCGACCGAGCCCTCGGCCTGGATCAGCACGCCGGTCTTCCCGTCGTGGTGGACATAGCTGCCGAAGGTGGTCTTGCCGGCCTCGCCGATGAGCTTGTGCCCGCGGGCGTAGGAGCAGTTCTCACCGGTGGTGATGCGGAGGTTGTCGATCGGGGCGTTCATCTCGTCGGTGACGGAGACCTCGCCGGCGTGCTCGTTGATCGCCATCTTCGCGATGTCGTTGGCGGCCTTGACGAACGCCTCGTTCTTGGCGGTAAAGTCGGTTTCGGCGCGGAGCTCGATGATCGCCGCGGCGGTGTGCGCCTCGTTGATGGCGATCGCGAGGCGGCCCTCGCCGGCGGGGCGCTCGGTCCGGGTGTCCATCTTGCCCTTGAGCTGCTTGCGGAGATAGTCCTCGGCGGCATCGACATCGCCGCCGGTCTCCTGGAGCGCTTTCTTGCAGGCCATCATGGCGAGCCCGGTCTTGTTCCGGAGCTTCATCACATCCTTGGCGCTGATCTCGGCCATTGGTTTCTCCCGCCTCTGACTGGTTGGTCGGTGCTGTGGTTCGCGGGCCCGCACGGGGCCCTCCGGGTGGTTCGGGTCGACATCCGCGGCCGATGCGTTCGGGCCGGGATGCGGGGGTCATCGGATCTTTGCGGCCGCGGAGCGGCGAGGGGTCATTCGGCGTTGCGGACGGCCTCGGGCTGGGCGCGTGCGCCCTCGCGCTCTTCGCCCTTGTCGGGCGAGCCCGCCTCGTCGGCGGCGCGGAACTGGGCGCGGCGGCTGCGGCGGGGGCGGTCGTCGCCCGAGCCGCCTTCTTCGGCGCGGTCCTGAGCGGCACGAGACTGCTTGCCGTCGGCGATCGCCTTGCACAGCTCGCGGACGATGACATCGATCGAGCGCATCGAGTCGTCGTTGCCCGGGATGGCGATGTCGGCCATGTCCGGGTCGCCGTCGGTGTCGATCAGGCAGATCGTGGGGATGCCGAGCTTGCGGGCCTCGCGGACGGCGGTGGTCTCGCGGCGGACATCGATGATGACCAGGGCACCGGGGAGCTTGTCCATGGCGCGGATGCCGTCGAGGTTGCGCTTGATCTTGCGGAGCTCGCGGCGGAGCTGGCTCTCCATCTTCTTGGAGTAGCCGGCGAAGTTGGTCTCGTTCTCGATCTGCTCGAGTTCCTCGAGACGCTTGAGCCGCTGGCGGATGGTGCGGAAGTTGGTGAGCGTGCCGCCGAGCCAGCGCTCGGTGACGCGGTGCATGCCGACCTGGGGGATGCGCTCGTCGAGGACGCCCTTGGCCTGGCGCTTGGTGCCGATGAAGCAGACATCCTTGCCGCGGGCGACGGTGCCCGTCAGGAACTTCTTGGCGAGCAGGAGGCCCTTGACGGTTTCCTTGATGTCGATGACATGGATGCCGTTGCGCTTGCCGTAGATGAACGGCGTCATCTTGGGGTTCCAGTTGCTGGCGCGTTGGCCGAAGTGGATACCCGACTCGATGAGATCCTGAACGAGTGACTCTGCCATGATCGAGGCCTTTCTTCGTGCAGCGACACCGGCGGGCACGGGTTGGGGCATTCCCCTCGAATGGAGGAGACGCCGCGCTCGCCCAAGGGCGCTTCGCGTGGCCCGGACGGACCGGGCCCAATTCCTTGAAACAAACGACGACCCGCACCACCGCGGGGGCGGACACCGGGCTCCCAACCGAGTCCGGGCTTGAGTATAGAACCCCTCCCGGGCCGGACAAGTTCCGTCCATGCGGGTTGGGGCGGTTGTCAGGGAGGCAGGTTCTCGGGTTCGGGCTCAATCTCGGGCCCTCCCGGGCCGAAGGCTGTCCAGATTCGAGACAACCGGTCCCCCCGGGGGGCTGATTCAGATGTGGAGAGCGGGCATGGGCGAACAGCCGGGTCTGAGCATCAGGCGCAACCGTCGACACGAGCTTCTGCTGCCCGGCGAGGTGGTGGTCGACGAGGTCCATCGCTCGCAGGTGCGTCTCGCCGGCGCCCGGGCCGGAGAGGTGGAAGCGGTGAGCGTCGACATCGTCGACTTCAGCTCGGGGGGGCTGGGAGTGGTCAGCGAGACCTTCTTCCCCAAGAAGTGCCGCCTGATCGTTCGGGTCTTCCCCCTGGGGCAGCCCGAGGCCGAGCCCATCCTCGAGGCCCCGGTCCGCGTGCAGCGGATCGTGATGACCGACCGCCGCCCGGCGTACCTGATCGGGACCTCCTTCGACGGGCTCTCCGACGAGCAGCGGCGGGGGGTCGAGGCGCTGATCGACCGCATCGAGGGCATCGTTGGCGTGCGTCCGGCCGGAACAGGGGGCGCCGATGCTTGATTCCAGCCATTTCCTCGTCCGCACGCTCCACGAGAGCGGCGAGCTCAATGACCAGGAACTCCGGGCCGCGGGCGAGCACGCATCGCTCCACGGATGCACCGTGCTCGAGTCGCTGTTGTCGCTGGGGACGGTGACCAGCCGCCAACTCGCGATCGCCCGCGCGAAGATCTGCGAATACCCGTTTGTGGACCTGGCGGCGTTTCAGGTCGACATCAAGAACGCCAATCTTCTGCCGCGCAGCGTCGCCGAGCGGACCGAGTCTTTCCCGTTGTTCTCGATCGACGGTGTGACGACGGTGGGCATGGTCGACCCGCTGAACCTGCAGGCGTTCGACCAGATCCGCCAGATCATCCGGACGGAGGTCGAGCCGGTGCTGTGCGATCCGGAGCAGCTCCGGGCGCTAAGCAGCCGCGCGTACTCGCTGATCCGGAGCGGGGAGGACGCGGGGAGCAAGAAGTCCGACCAGGCCGAGTCGCTGACCACGGGCGATGAGCCGGTTGTCGCGGCCGTGAACCAGATCCTGGCGTCTGCCGTCGAATCCGGCGCGAGCGACATCCACCTCAACCCGGACGAACGCGAGCTGCATGTGCGGTTCCGGATCGACGGCGTGCTGCACACCCAGCAGGGTCCGCCGCACTCCATGCACGCCGGGCTGATGCAGCGGCTGAAGGTCATGTCGCACCTGGACCTGACCCAGAGCCGCCGACCGCAGGACGGGAAGTTCCGTTTCGGGTATCCCGGGGGGTATGTCGATGTCCGCCTGAGCCTGCTGCCGACGATCCACGGCGAGAACGCGGTGATGCGCCTGCTGCGCCCCGCGTCGGCGATCGGGAAGATCGAGGACCTGGGGCTCCCGACCGACCAGGAGCGCTGGTTCCGCGACGCGGTCGCCAAACCCCACGGCATGATCCTGGTGACCGGGCCGACCGGCTCGGGGAAGACCACGACGCTCTACACGGCGCTGCACCACATCAACGCCCCCGAGCGGAACATCATGACCATCGAGGACCCGGTGGAGCTGCGCCTGCCGCTGATCCGCCAGGTGCAGGCGAACCACGAGATCGGGATGGGCTTCGCGTCGGCGCTGCGGTCGATTCTGCGGCAGGACCCGGATGTCGTGCTCGTCGGCGAGATCCGCGACGAGGAGACCGCGCGCATCGCGACCCAGGCGGCGATGACCGGGCACCTGGTGCTCTCGACGCTCCACACCAACGACGCCGTGGGTGCTGTGGCGCGACTGAACGATCTCGGCGTGCCGCACTTTGCCATCAACGCCGCCCTGCTGAGCGTGATCGCGCAGCGGCTGGTCCGCCGGCTGTGCAGCGAGTGCGCCGCGCCGGGCGAGGCGACCGACGACCAGGCGCAGGCGCTCGGGCTCCCCGAGCACGATCGGCGCGGGTTCCTCGAGCCGAAGGGGTGTCACACCTGCCACGGCATCGGGTTCTCGGGGCGGCTGGGGGTGTACGAGACGCTGGTGATGAACGCGCGGATCCGCCGCATGGTCGACGCGGGCGCGACGACGAGCGAGCTGCGTGAGGCCGCCGCCGCTGAGGGAATGCGCGAGCTCTGGCACGACGGACTCGAGAAGGCCCGGCGCGGGCTGACCGCGCTGAGCGAGATCATCGGGCTCCGCGCTTCGCTGGAGGAGCGGGCTTCGCCGCAGGAGCCGACGAGGGCCGCCGCATGAGTGCCACGGCGTTCCAGTACACCGCGACCGACGGGAACGGCTCGCAGCGCCGCGGGGTGATGAAAGCCTCGGACCGCCGCGACGCCTACCGCCAGCTTTCGTCCTCGGGTCTGACGCCGATCCGGATCGATCCGGTGCGCGAGCGGCGTTCGCTCATCTCGATCCGGCGTGTCAGCAAGGCGAGCGTCGCCGCCCTGACGCGCGAGCTCAATGTGCTCGTGCAGGCGAAGATCCCGACCTCGCAGGGGCTGGCGAGCATCGCCCAGCACGAATCGAACCCCGAGCTCAAGCGGGTCATCCAGGACATCGCCAGCCAGATCGAGGCGGGCTCGTCGATCAGCGAGTCGATGGGTCGGCACCCGGCGGTGTTCGGCGACGCGTATATCCAGACGCTGCGCGCCGCTGAGGCGTCGGGCAGCCTGGGCGAGGTCACCGCGCATCTGGCCGACATGCTCGAACAGCAGATCGAGTCCGCCAAGGCGATGCGCCGAGCGCTCTCCTACCCCATCGTCGTCATAGGTGCCGTCGTGCTGGCGCTCGGCGTGATCCTGCTCGTGGTCGTTCCGAAGTTCGAGCGGATGTTCGCTTCCAGTGGCGTCGAACTCCCGCTCGCGACGCGGATGCTCCAGGGCCTGGGCAACTTCGTCAACGCGTACTGGTGGGCGATCCTGCTCGCTGCGGGCGTCGGGTCGATCGTGTTCCGCGCCTGGGTGCGGACGCGCGCCGGTCGGCTGGCGTTCGAGGCGTTCCTGCTCCGCGTGCCGTATGTCCGCTCGGTCATCATCACGACGACCGCCGGCCGATTCAGCCGCGTGTTCGCGATCGCGACCGCGTCGGGGCTGGGGATCATCGAGTCGATGCGGTTGGCGGGGCGATCCAGCGGCCGCCCGCTCTTCGCCGTCGAATGCGACGCGATGGCCGAGCGGCTCGGGCAGGGCGACCGGGTGGGGGATGTGCTCGCTTCGAGCCGGTACCTGCCGCCGTTTGCTCGTCGCCTGCTCAGCGCGGGGCGTGACTCGGAGGAACTTGTCCGGGCGTCGAACATTGTGGCCGAGCACTTCGACCGCGAGTCCTCGCACCTGACGAAGAATGTCAGTTCGATCATCGAGCCGATCCTCACGATTCTGCTCGCGGTGGTCGTGCTCGTGGTCGCGCTGGCGGTCTTCCTGCCCATGTGGCAGATGGTCTCGGTGAATAAGTGAGCACACACATGAACCGCCAGGGCGCCCGTGCCATCTCCGTCCGTCCCGCCGCCGCGTTCTCGCTGCTGGAGGTGATGGTCGTCGTGCTCGTGCTCGGGATTCTCGCAGCGGTCGTTGTGCCTCGGTTCGACAATGTGACCAATGACGCGCGGACCTCGGCCCTGCAGGGGGCGCTCGGGGGTGTCCGGTCCGGCCTCGCGAGCCACCGCACGCGGGCGGTCATCGCGGGCGACCCGGCGTTCCCGACCCTGGGCGAACTGACGACGCCCGGCACGGTCGTCGAGGGGACCTTTCCCGCCAACCCGTTCAACGAACTCTCGACCGTGCAGGCGGTGTCGCAGGGCGACGCCGAGTCGCGCGTGGTGCGCAATGAGTCCAGCTACGGATGGAACTACTTCGTCGACAACGAGGCCTCGCCCCCCGTCGCGATCTTCTACGCCAACTCCTCGGACGCGACCACCGGAGCCGACGGCGGCGCTGACACCGCGAACGAAATGTGAGCGAGCATGCAGGGACGCACCCGCACATCCCGGCGCGCCGGCTTCACGCTGCTCGAGGTCATGACGGTGGTCATTCTCATCGGCATCGTGTCGGCGACGGTCATCCCCTCGCTGGCGGGTGTCCGCGATGCCCGTGCCGCCGCCGCGGCGGTCGAGGCCAGGCGTCTGATCGCGCTGGCGCGCGAGCACGCGATGCTCAGCGGCGAGCCGTCGGCCGCGGCGATCGACCCTGACGATGAGAGCATCGCGCTGCAGTGGATTGACTCAGAGACTGGCACGATCGAACCCATGCCCGATGCGCTCGGCACCGGGCGGCCCGCCGTGCGGCTTGACCGCTCGTTCGCCGGTGCCGGCATCGCGTCGTTCTCCGATGGCGCTGGGACGCCCGGGCCCGGCACCGTCTGGTTCGGTTTCGATGGCGTGCCGGAGGTGCGCAACGAGTCGGGCGTGCTGCTCGGGATCGCTTCGAGCGATTCGGTGCTGGCGATGGACGACGGCTCGACCGTAACGGTTCGCCGCGGATCGGGGCTGATCGAATGAACGGACAAGCGTGCAATCCTCGGCGGGGGTTCTCGCTCATCGAGGCGGCGGCGGTCATCGTCATCGTCGCGCTGATCGTGCCGCCCGTTGCGACCATGCTCACCAACTCCGCGGGGACGCGGGCCGAGCATGTGTCCCTCGCCCGGGCGGCGATGCTTGGGGATGCGGTGCTCGAGACGATCGTCGCCGACGCCGCCTCTGATGAGCCCACGCTGGGCTTCGATGCTCTGGCCGACAGCGACGAATATGTCAACGGATCGGGCACGGGCCTTCGGGACCGCCTCTCCGCTACGGCCGAGTTGTACGCCCGTTATGGGCTGAGCTATCGCGTGATGATCGGACCCCTCGCCGATGCTTCCGGACAGGTGACGGGCGACGCCGGCGAGGACCGTTTCCGGCTGGTCACGGTGATCGTCACCCACCCGTCACGGGCCGGCACGAGCGAGGTCTCGTTTGCCGTGGTACTGGGGGATCTCGGATGAGCCTCCGCACCGCGCCAAGCCGCCGGGGTATGACGCTCCTGGAAGTGCTGGCATCGATCGTGGTGCTGGGCGTGATCGGCGCGGCGACGCTCCCGGTGATGTCCGGCGCCGCCGAGTCGTACGCCTCGGCCCGCGATGCACGCGAAGCCGTCGACGACGCCTCGTTCGCGATAGACCGCATCGTGCGCCTGCTTCGCGAGGCGCCGGGCGACCCGCGCACCGGCACGCTGTTCATTCTCGATGCCGGGAGCGATCGCATCGAGTTCGCCGACGGCCGGGGATTCTCGCTCACCGGCGACACGCTCGAACTGCTCTCGACCGACGAGCCCATGCCCCTCTGCCGGGGCGTGCAGAGCCTGGAGATCGCCTACCTCGGGGCCGACGGCGTCTCCGATGTCTCCGCGACACCGCAGAGCACCCATCGCTTCCGCATCCGCCTCTGCGTCGAAGGGCTCTGGCTCGAGTCGATCGCGTTCGCCCGCGTGCACACGATGGGGGGTGGGTCATGAAGCGGCGTGCGAATCGGCGTGGCGTGATCATCGCGGCGTCGGTGCTGCTGATCGGAGTTCTCAACATCGTCGTCGTGGGATCGGTGCGGCCTGGCGTTGACGAGGCGCTGGTCTCCGAGGCGCGGGTGCAGCGCGTGCGTGCGTTCCACGCCGCCGAGAGCATCCTGCGCGTGGTCGCGAGCGACCTGATCGCGACGGGGGAGCCCCCCGATCCGGATCTCGTGGTCGAGGTCGGCCCGGCCGAAGCCGGCGTGATCGCCGCGCCCCCTGATGGGGGCCCGGGAGAGTTCGTGCTCGAAGGTCGAGCGGGGTCGGCCCGGCGTCGGCTCAGCGTGATCATCGATTGATCACGGCGATGCACCCGGGGCGGGCACAAGTCGGGCCGCCTCGTGGCCGATACCCCCGTTGTCGGGCTGGTCCAGCAGAAGGGAAGAACGGTGATCAATCCGGGACGGCTCTACCTCAGGCTCTCGAACAGCTTCCTCCACGCCGCGTGGACTCGACGCGGGCGCGTCGTCTCCTCCACCTGCCATCGGATCCCCGAGGGCGCGATCGATCGGCTCTGGAAGGGGGCCGACGAGGTCCTCACACCGATGCTCGAGCGCGTCGTGGCTGAACTCCGAGTCCCGGCCCGTTCGCCGACCGTTGTGCTCTATTCCGGGCCCGATTCGGTGCTCGAACTTTTCTCGCTGCCGGTGCAGGGAGACGACGCGTTGCAGGCGGCCGAACTGGCGCTCGCCGACATCGCGCGCTTCTCGCTCCACGCCCACCCCAGCCGGATCACGCGCCTCTCACTGGGCAAGCCCGATCCGATGACCGCACACCTGGTCGCCGCGGCCGACCGCAACGAAACCCTCGAAGCCCTGAGCCGATGGATCGAGTCGGCCGGGCTTCGCATCTCGGCGCTGATCCCCGACCGCTTCGGAGACCTCCTCACCGTCGCTTCGGCGTTCAACCACGCCGATCGATCCGGAGCGGTAGTGTCCCTGTCGATCGGGCGGGGCGCCTCGGCGCTGATCGGTGGTGTCGACGGGAAGCTCGCCTTCGCACGCGTCATCGATCTCGGGATCGAGCGCCTCGCCGAGTCCGTCGCGCGGGCCCTCCGCGAAACCAAACCCGAGGATGCCGATGCCTCCCTTCCGCTGGAAGCGGGTGAAGACACCCTCTTCGAACACGGCATCCCGATCGGCGGACCCGGCGTCAAGCAGGTCGCCGACCGGGTCGGCGTCAACTACCTTCCGCATCTCCAGCCCGTGCTCCAGCGGCTCGTCGTGGAGTTCAAGCAGACCATCCGCTTCGGGATGCCCGACGCGGTCAACACCCGGATCCTGCTCAGCGGCCTTGCCGCTCGCATCCCGGGCCTGGCCGAGATTCTCGCCAATCAACTCGAACTTGATGTTGATGCCGTCAAGGGCCCGGTCGGCGAGGACCTGTCTCACGCCGGCCGCACCGCGATCCCTGTGCTCGCCAGAGGTTCGGTCCGCATCCCGGGGCTTCTGCCCAGACGCCTCGAAGACGCGACGGAGACGCGCAGCCTGGGGCGCGTCGTCTTCGCCGGGACGATCTTCGCGGGGCTGCTGCTCGGCGGCGATGCGCTGATGACCAAGGCCTCCATCGATCGTGTGCAGACCGCGCTCGCCGACGCGCGCCCCGCCACGCAGCGCATGCACACGCACCTCGTCGCCGAGGAGCAGGCGATCGCACTCGCGTCCCGGGTCCACGCGGCCGAGAAGGAACTGCAGAGCCAGCTCGGCGAGCGGTCGAGCTGGGCGGGCCTGCTCAGCGAGCTGAGCCGATGCTCGACCGAAGAGGTCCGCATCATCGAGGTGCGCGGCCGCCACGAAGGATCGACGACGGTCGTCACGCTCGAAGGCGTCGCGGGCGGACAGGGTGCCGGCGGCGACGACCCCATCGGGGCCTACATCCGCACGCTGCGTGACTCGCCGGTGATCGCCTCGGTCAAAGTGGGCACGACGCGGCGCACCGAGATCGAGGGACGCCCCGCGACGCGCTTCTCGGTCGAGCTCTCGCTGGTCGGCATGCCGACGCTCGCGTCGGCGCAGAGCGGAGGTGAGCGGTGAACAGCGACACCCGGCGGAAGATCATCGTCCAGTGCGTCGCGGGGTGCGCCGTCTCGGCCCTCGCCTGGCTCATCCTCGCCGAGCCGCTCCGTCGCCAGCACGCCGAGTCGCAGGCGGCGTTGGTCAGCCAGGAGCGCGAGCTTGGCGCGTTCGAGCGAGGCGAGAACCGTACCATCGAGAACCCCGTCGCCGAGCTCTCGCGGCTCATCGCCCGCGCCGAACGCCTCGAAAGGGCGCTGGCGACCAACGCCGACGAGGAACGCACCTACCGACGATTCGGGCAACTCGCCTCCCGCATCGGCGTACGGATCGACCGGCTCGATCCGTTGCGATCGCCCGGCGGCTCACGCGGCGATACCGAATTCGTTCAGGTCATCGGCTACCGCGCCAACATCGTCGGCACCTACGCCCAGATCGCCGAGTTCATCGAGGCGATCGAACGCTCCGGCCCGGGCACGCGCGTCGAGACCTGCCGCATCCGTCCCGAGCCGACCGAGCGGGAGAATGACCTGATCGCGGCGGTTATCGAGACCTCGCACCTGAGCCTCGCCAAGCCGCTGATCGAACTCGATTCGCGAGGGGGTGACTCTTGAAGGTCTCCATGAACTCCCGGCGCTGGATGCGCGTCTCGCTCTTTGCCGCGCCCACGCTCGCGGCGATCGCCCTCGCGCTGCTCCGAGGAGGACCGGGCCCGAGCCGCGCCTCGGCCGGGCCCCTCGCGTCCAGCGCGACGGGCATGCCGGAGCTGGCCGATGTCACGCTCTCGATGAGCCAGACCCAGCTCGCCCAGTTCGTGGAAACGCTCGCGGTCCCGCACGACCTGCCCACGCCGATGCTCGAACTCGAGGACATCGACACCCCCGACTCGGCGTTCCAGTCCGGTCCGAACGAGCAGATCGCCGTCAAGCCCAACTTCGGTTTGCGTTCGATCCTCGGCGGTCGGCATCCCATCGCGGTGGTCGACGGCACCCCCCGCCGCATGGGCGACGATCTCGGCGGCGGGTGGACGCTCACCGACATCGATATCGAGCAGCTCGCGATCGAGGTCGCGCATGTCTCGGGTGTGCGGGCTCGGATCGAGCAGGGCGACCGCTGAGCCGACCGTCACTCACGACGCACCGTCGTCCTCGTTCTTCTCCTCCCGAGCGTCCTGCGCCCGGCTGTAGGCGAAGATGACCAGCGGCGCGGTCGTCGCGAACTTCTTGCCGACCTCCTCGACCGCACGATCCAGCGAGTTGATCCTCCCCGTCTCGATGTCCTTGGTGAGATCGACCAGCGCGTTGTCGACCACCTGCAGCAGGCTCATCCAGATCTGGAACTCCTCGTCGGTCTTGGGCAGCATCCGCTGCACCCAAGGCAGGCTCGTCGGCGCGATCACATACCAGCGGTCGTCGTCCTTCTTCTCGATCACCAGCCCCAACGGCGGGAGGATCGGCTTGCCGTCGCGCAGCACCGCCACCATCGAGTCGTTGACCACCACCGTCGTCAGCTTGTCCGATTCGGTCGTCAGCCACCCGTACGGATCGGCCAGTACCGACTGCACCGCGTCGTTGATCGGGTCATCCGACTCGCCAAACCGCTGGAAGAGCTGCGGGCCCCGGCTCATCGGCGATCCGCGACGCGCCGTCGGCTTCTTGGCCGCCTCCTCGGCCAGCCGCTCGATCCGCGAGATCTCCGTCGGGAACCTCTCGGCGACCACTTCCGCCAGGTCCTGCAGACTCCCGAGGATCCGACCCGCCTGCCGATAGAGCAGGCGCATCCGCTCGTCCTCGGCGTAGATGAGCTCGGTCAGAAGCTCGGCGCGCCCAGCCAGCACCATCTCCTTCGCGCTGGCGAGCACCTCCTCGGGCGTGTCCTGGCTCCAGGTGAACTCTTCCTCGCGCCCGCACCCGGGAGCGAGGACGATCACCGCCGCCGCGCCCAGCATCGGCACCGCCGATCGCCTCAGGCGTCTCCACCCCGTCCCGAGCCGCCGAACCACCCCGTCTGCGCGCATGGACCACCTCCGCGAACTTCCCGTTCGATCGAGCCTACCAGACCATTCGGGATCCGCCCGGGTCGGATTTCACCCCCCCGCGATTCCGGCTCCTCCGGGCCCGGCCCTACAGTCTGACATGATCCGGATCATCCTCAACGGCGAGGAACGCCCGTTCACGACCGGCCAGACCGTCGCCGACCTGCTCCGCGAGGTCGGGCTCGCGTCCCTCCCGTGCGCCGTCGAGGTCAACGGCGAGGTCGTCCCCAAGCGGTCCCACCCCGAGCAAACCCTCGCCGAGGGCGACCGGATCGAACTCGTCACGCTCGTCGGCGGGGGCTGACCCCGGCCCGCCCCGCAGGACTCCGACCCCGCCCAGGAGGACGCCGCCCATGCCCACCAACCACTCCACCCACGCCGCCGCGCCCGCGATCGGCGTGCCCCCCCTGCGGATCGGATCGCGCGAGATCCACTCCCGTCTGATCCTCGGCACGGGCAAGTACGCGTCGTACGAGCAGATGCAAGCCGCCCTCGACGCCTCGGGTTGCGATGTGGTCACCGTCGCCGTCCGCCGCGAGCGACTGGTCAACGACAAGGGCGAGAGCCTGCTCGACTCCATCGACACCGATCGGTACACGATCCTGCCCAACACCGCGGGCTGCTTCAGCGCCGAAGACGCCGTGCGCGTCGCAAGGCTCGGCCGCGAGTTGCTCGACCAGATCGGCAATCCGGGCAAGGACTGGGTCAAGCTCGAGGTGCTCGGCGACAGGAAGACCCTCCTGCCGGACCCCGTCGGAACGCTCGAAGCCACCCGCCAACTCGTCGCCGACGGCTTCGAGGTGCTCTGCTACACCAGCGACGATCCGATCTCCGCCCAGCGCATCCGCGACGCCGGGGCCGCCAGCGTCATGCCCGCCGGCAGCCCGATCGGCTCGGGGCAGGGCGTGCTCAACCGCAACAACATCGTGCTCTGCCTCGAACTCCTCAAGGAAGGTGCCCCCGACTACCCCGTTATCGTCGACGCAGGCGTGGGGATCCCCAGTGATGTCTCGGTCGCGATGGAGTTGGGCGCCGACGGCGTTCTGTTAAATACAGCCGTCGCCCACGCCGCCGACCCCGTTCGCATGGCCCACGCGATGAAGCTCGCCTGCGAAGCCGGGTATCACGGCGGCCGGTCGGGACGCATCCCCAAGAAACTGTACGCCACCGCGTCGAGCCCATGGGAAGGCACCATCAACTCCATCCCCGGGGAGTGAGGCCCGGTCGGGGTCGATGCCGGGCCCGCTCAGCCGCCGAAGCGGGTGTCCGCGGCGCCGCCGATCCCGCGGATTCGAGCCCCCGTACCCAGCCCGCGCGGGCTGAAGAAGAAGCCGAAGCTTGTCTCGCCCTGGATGTTGTCGTAGCTGACGCCGATGCCCACGACGATGTCGGGGAACTCCCGCCGAAGCTCGCCCGCGATGCTGCGGAAATCTCCCTCGTCGAAGTCGTACGACGCCGATGAGAAAAGCGTGTACTTGTCCCCGATCGCCTGCGCGTTGACCACATCGAGGAAGGTCGAATCGGTCGGGTTGACGAACCGGAGCTCGGCCGAGGTGCTCGCGGTGGGGGAGTGATCGAGCAGCACGCCGGCGCTCGAGCGTGCCTGCTGGCTGGTCTCGAAGTCGAAGATCGTGCTCCCGGTCACCGCGATCGCGTCGGAGACCTGCCAGATCGCTTCGACCGTCGCGTAGTCGCCCGGGCGCGTGTATTCGGGGCGGAACTCGTAGAAGCGACCGATCGCCGCGTCCTCGCCCGTACCCGAACTGAACACCAACTCAGTGTTGAGCGTGAACACATCCACCGACCGCCACCGACCCGGCCCGCCCCGCTGAGTCTGCCAGGTCTGGTCGACGGCGAACCGGATCACCGTGCCTTCGATGAGGGCTTCGACCTGCTCGTCGTAGGTCGGCAGGCTCGCCCGCTCGATGTTCGTCTCGCCATGCCAGATCGAGAGCGTCGGCTCGATGACATGCCGCAGCCGGTGCAGATCAAGCACCGAGCTCCCGACCGAGTTGTGCACCCGCAGGATCTGCGTCGAGAGATGCACGCCCGCCGCGCCCCAGAACCGCGCCTGGTCGTTCTCCTCCGGGCTGAACTCATCGAAGTCGTCGTCCCAGAAGGTCGCCCGCCCGGTCAGGAAAGGCGTGATCCGGAACGGCCCGGCGTCCAGCGTTGCGACGACCTCCTGCCGCGTGTCCAGCCGCGTCACGAAGTCCTCGGTGTACCCCGCATCGCGCAGCCGGTCCGCGATCGACTCGTTTGGATCGATCCCGAACGCTCGTTGCGAGAGCGTCGGCGTGCGGAAGCCCAGTTCGTCGGCCGTCGGCTCGTTGAAATTCAGCCGGAGCAGGCCCGCGCGGTACTCCGAGAAGAGCGTCACCAGCCCGGGCTCAACGCCCGAGAGCAGATCGTCCGCCTGCCGCACATACACCGCCTCGGGCAGCTTCTCGGTCACATATCCCGGCGTCTGGAGGGCCGCATCGTTGATGATGAAGTCATTGAGAGAGCCGCGCGCTTCGAGGCTCAGCAGCGAGTTGCCGCGCAGCCGCCGCGCATACAGCCCGGTCATCAGTTCGGGGCGATCGGTCTGCAGTTCCTCGAAGAACGCGTCGGCGAAGGTCTCGTCGGTGATGTACGCGCCCTCGAGCCACGCCGCCCACTCGTCATCCACGCGCCAGCGCTGCTGCAGCAGGATGATCCCGCGCGTGTCCCCGTCCTGGTCGAGGTCCCGCCCCGTGCGGAGCCGGTCCTCGCCCTGGTCGGCGAAGATCCAGTAGGTCAGCAGGTTGCCGCGCAGATCCGGGCGGTTCCACGAGAAGTCCGCGCCCAGCGCCGGCCCGCGCGTGAAGTGTGCATCGACGATCAGCTGCGCATCGGTGCCCTCGGGACGCTCGTACCCCAGCAGCACATCGAGGTTCCAGCTCGTCTTGAGCGCCAGCCCGTTGCCCGTCGACGAGTCCAGCGCAATCTGGCTGATCGGCAGCCGCTCCGGGTCGCCCGCGTACACCGGCACATAGAACAGCGGCAGCCCGCCGCCATAGAGCGTGATGTCCTCCGCCCGCGCCCGGTACCGCGTCTCGCCCGCGGGCGTCTCACGCCGCGAAAGCGTGATCGAACTCGCGCCGATGGAGAAGTGCGGCTTGAAGAACGAGGTCGTCGCGAGCGTGACCTTCTCGGCGCTGAACTGGTCGGCCGATTCCTGCCGAACCATCGCCGCCCGCAAGTACAGCGGCAACCGGCGCGCTTCGTCGTAGGTCCAGAACACCGCGTCGACGATCGCCGCCCGGTTGTTCTGCACATCGTAATAGACCTGCGGCCCGCGCACGGTGTACTGCCCATCCGTCGCGATCACCCCGCCCTCAAGGTAGATACCCACCACCTGCCCCGGCGAGAGCCCGCCCGCGAGGTTGGTCGCCGAGCCCGGCGGCGCGAACACCACCGCACGCTCGGCCTGCATCTGCAGCGACCGGCGCTGCCTCGGATCCTGGTAGAAGACCGTCAGCCCGCCCGTCACGACCGCCGCGTCCAGCCCGTCCTCACGCAGCGACGGCACGACGCTCAGCGTCGCGTCGGGCCCGAACGAAAACGAGATGATCCCTTCCTCGGCGAAGATCGGCTGGCGATGCTCGGCCGGGTCCAGCCCCGCAAGAATCCCGCTGATCTCCTCTTCCGACAACGCCCGCTCATCCCCCCGCTCGTCCACGCCCGATCCGAACCACGCCGGGTCGCCCTCCGACAGCGTCGGGAGTCCCAGTGTCTCGCGCAGCCGCTCGGCGAACCGCCGCTCGGCTTCGATCAGGAACGGCTCGCGCGGCCGCCCGTCGCTCACCAGGTCGCACCGCATCCGTACGCCCCCGACGACCGCGACCACCCCCTCGACGCTCAGCCGCCGACCCGCCAGCGACATCCCCGAATCCGCCCCCGGCAGCGACGCGTTGTCGAGCACCGCGAAGACCTGGTAGACCGGGCGATCGCCGGACGCGTCGATCCGCTGCAGCCACACCGCGGCGCGATCCGCGCTGAACCTCTGCGCTCCGATCGTGACGCTCACCTCTCCCTCAAGGAGCGCCCGCCGGACCTCACCCGCCCCGGGCGACTCGCCCGGCTCGGCCCAGACCGACGCCCGGCGCCCCGTCAGTTCGAGGTACCCCGTCACCGGGCCCAGCGGCAGCCGCGTGCCGGCAAAGGTCCTCCCTGTGATCGCCAGCGGATCGGTCGGCTGGGCGATCCCGGCCGCCGCCCGCACATCCATCCCGGGCGTGTTCGACGCCGCATGGACCGGCCCGGCGCACCCGACGACGGAGAGCAGCCCCAGGATCGACCGGCTGACGGGATTCGCGTGGAGCGTGCGCACGAGGGTGGGTCCATCCTTGGGGAGCGTCCGGGTGTGGGCGCGGGCCGGCCGCGCTCGCCGCGGCTCCCGGCGCGATGCTACCGACGCCGAGCCCGGCTCACAACCGAGCCGGGCGTGCGCGCGCGACCGCTATACTCGCCGCCATGTCGCAGACCCCCGAGAACGAACCGACCGCCACGCCCTCAAGCGAACCGCCCCCGCCCGCGCCACCAAACGCGCAGGCCGCCACCGATGCCGCCAAGGCCCTGGGCGGGTACGCAAAGTCGTTCGGGGACCGCTTCCGGCGCGAGGCGTGGCTGTGCATCCGGCGCGTGATCCGCAGCGACTTCCAGGTCGAGAAGGTCACCCCTGAGGAACGCGACAGGCTCGCCGCCGCCAGCCCGCCCATCAACGACCCGATCACGCAAGACTACGCCGGCTGGCGCAAGTCGGTCCTGTTCATCTCCGCGTTCATGCTGCTCGTGTACGCGGGTCTCCAGATCATCGGCTTTCGCACGGTCGAAGAGCAGACCCGCAACGCAATGCGCGCCCAGTACCGCGCGATGGAGAAGGCCGGACAGCCGACCAACGGGATGAGTGAGTCCGAGTTCGTCAGCGCCCAGATGGACGCCCAGATCGCCCAGTTCGGGCGCGGCAACATGGAGTTGCTCGACGGGATCACCGCGTCCATTGTGATCTCCAGCGTGCTCGGCGCGGCCGCGGCGTTCTACGCCGCACGCAAGTGGTCCAATGTACGCACCAGCCGACGCTGGAGCCGCGCCGCGTGGCTGGTCATGTTCGCCACGCCGTTCCTCGTGACCGCGATCCCGGTGACCGCCATCATGGACTTCTCCCATCTCGATTCGTCGTCCCGCGAGCAGATCTCCCGGGCGGTCGGCGTGCTCTTCTCTCTCCAGGTCTTCATGATGATCGGCCCAAAGGCGATCGCCCTCTTCCCCGGTCTCATTCGCGCATCCATGACGCTCAAGACCCTGCTCCCCGAGTCTCCCGCCCCCGGGTGGTACGCCGCACTGGTCGCGCCGCTCTACGCGGTCTTCCTGCTCGTCCTCTCGACCTCCATCAACCAGGCGTACGGCGATTTCCTCCTGATCTCCGGGATTCTCGCCCTCATTCTCGGCGCCCTCGTGTTTGTGATCCGCGCCCCGGTTCTCATCCGCTCTCACAAGCCTGCGGAAGTCGGGACACAGATCCGTGGTATTCGGCAAACCTCCGCCGGTCTCAACGCTCTCGGTGCGGTACTCATCGGGTCCTTCGTCTTCACCATCCCCGATCTGAGCCTTCTCGATGCTCTGAACTTCCTCGTCGGGCTGATCGGAAACGTTCTCCTGCTGACCATCGTCGCGAGCGACTTCGTGCTCGCCCTCCTCGCGCAGAGCCACGCCCAGTCCCTGCGATTCGTCGGCACCGATGCCGAGCACAATCTCAGCGAGAAACTCGCCACGCTCGGGAACGCCGGCTTCACAGAGCTCCACCGTGGCGCCCCGCGCGTCGCCGCCCCCTCGCCCGCCGGCTGATCGACGCGACGACCACCCTCCAGAAACGAAACGGGACGGGCCATTGCCCGTCCCGCGTTGGTTCGTGGTTCCAAGACGAAACCCGCCGAGGCTTACTGCCAGGTCGTTCCCAGCCGCTCGTCCTCGCTCTGCTTGGCCATGATCCCGCCCGGCGTCCCGCCCGCCGCTGCCCCGTTTCGCTGCTCCAGCGGCGCGTGGTGATCCGATCGCCAACTCTCCGGGTACCCCGGGTCGTCCAGATCGATCGCCGCCTTGGTCGGGAACATCGGGCGGAAGGTGTCGCACATCACCGCCAACTCGTCGGTGTAGGTCTTGCCGAGGCTCGCCTCCACCGTGCCCGGGTGCGGCCCGTGCGGGATGCCCTGCGGGTGCAGGCTGATCGAGCCTGATTCAATGCCCCGCCGAGCCTTGTAGTTTCCCTCGACATAGTAGAGGATCTCGTCCGAGTCGATGTTGGAGTGGTTGTACGGCACCGGAATGGCCTCGGGATGAAAATCCAGCATCCGCGGGCAGAACGAGCAGATCACGAAGTTGTGACCCTCGAAAGTCTGGTGAATCGGAGGCGGCATGTGCAGCTTGCCGACGATCGGCGCAAAGTCATCGATGTTGAAGCAGTAGGGGTAGTAGCACCCGTCCCAGCCCACGACATCCAGCGGGTGGTACGGGTAGATGTAGCTGTGCACCCGGTCCCGCGCCTTGATCCGGACCTCGTAGTCCCCCAGATCCTCATGGGCCAGCGGGTGCTGCTCGTCTTCGAACGGGATCCGGAGATCACGCTCGCAGTACGGCGCGTGCTCGAGGAACTGGCTCGTCTGCTTGCTCATGTACCGCGGCGGCGGCATGATGTGGCTCGCGTTGCAGGTCTCGAAGCCCACGAACTTCCCGTAGGGCATCTCGTCCTTGCTGAAGCCGCCGAAGCTCTCGTTGTCCGAGCCGTCCGCCGGGCGCTCGTCGAACACCATCCGGTAGATCGTTCCCTTGGGGATGACGATGTAGTCCTTGGGCCCGAAGGTCAGCGTGCCGAACATCGTCAGCAACCTGCCCGAGCCGTAGTGGATGAACAGACACTCGTCCCCCTGTCCGTTCTTATAGTGATACTCCATCGCCTCTTCGGGCTGGCAGATGCTCATCTCGACATCCGCGTTCCCGAACAGCACCACCCGCCCCGTCACCGGGTCGCCCTGCTTCCTGAACGGGCGCGTCTTGGTGTGGCGCATCCGCATCACATCCGTCTCGACATACTCGGGCTTCGTGCCGTACAGCGTCTTCCACCCTGAAACCTGCGTCGGCGGATGGATGTGGTACAGCGTGCTCGTCGGGCCGACGAACCCCTCGGTGCCGAACAGTTCCTCGGAGTACAGCGCGCCATCCGGGCGGCGGAACTGCACATGACGCTTTCGAGGGAGTTTGCCGAGCTTGGTGTAATAGGGCATGGTCGCCTCCGTTCGTCAGGGCCGTGGTTTCCGCGGACCTTGCGGTCCTGGGAATCATACGCGGCAAGGCCCCGCCGGTCGGATCTCACGCCCTCTCACCCACCGGACACGGACGCCTCCTCGCGGCTCTCAAACACGCGCGGCTTGGCCCGCGACGAACCGCTGAGAATCGTCCAGGTCAGCTGCACCGTCACGCCGTCGTCGCCGCAGTAGCTCACGCCCGCGTACTCGCCCGGCGCAAGGTCCGGCCCGACCGCGCCCCGCAACTCCTCGAGCCACGCGCGGGCGGTCGCCTCGGCGGTGCGCCCAAGCTCGGCACGCGCCGCCGCATCCAGCACGATCTGCACGAGCGATTCATCCTCGTAGCCGACCCCTGCCACGCCCTCTTCGGTCCTTCGCGGCTCGGCCGCCAGCGCTCGCCCGAATTCCGCCAAACGCTCGAAGCGAGCCGGATCCTCGAACCGCGCAAACAGCGAGATCGCGAGCTTCGGGTCGGCGGGCTCAGACGCCGCGGGCGTGTCGGTCTCCCATTCCGGGTCCTCGCTCGCAGCAGGGTTCGCAGCCCGAGCCGCACCAGCCGTCGGATCCCCGGCGCCACCCGCAAGCTGCTCCGGCGGCGCCGCGGCGGCCGTCTCCCAGGTCGGCATCGGCTCGTCCGATCCGCCCGGAGTCTTCCCGCCCGACTTCCCCTTGCCGAACAGTTTCTTGAACATGGTGGCTCCTCGCCCGGTGCTCGCGCGCCCGTCAGTCGGCGTACAGGTCCGGGAACAGCCGCCGCTCGATGCACTCGATCAGCGTGTGCAACAGCAGCATGTGCCCTTCCTGGATGCGGTCGGCCGTCTCGCCCGCGACGATCCACTCGAAATCACACCGCCCGCGGGCCTCGCCCCCGGCCTTTCCTAGAAAGGCGAGCGTGACGCATCCACGCGCGCCGGCCGCCTCGATCGCCCGCAGGATGTTCGCGCTGTTCCCGCTCGTGGACAGCACGATCACCGCATCGCCGGCCCGCGCATGAGCCTCGATCGCCCGCGCGAACACCTCGTCGAACCCGAAATCGTTGGCCGTGCAGGTCAGGTGGGCCGGGTCGGCGATCGCGATCGCCGAGAGCGCCCGCCGATCCTTGCGAAACCGCCCGGTGAACTCTTCGGCAAAGTGCATCGCGTCGCACGCCGAGCCCCCGTTCCCGCAGATCAGGACCCGCCCGTCCCCTTGGAAGACCTCCGCCAGTCGCTCGGCCGCCTCGGCGAGCCTGGCCACCCCCGCCCCGTCGGCCCGGAGGTTGGTCACCACCGTCGCCGCCTCGGTCAGGGCGTTTTGGATCGCGTCGGTCAGGCTCACGCCGGGTCTCCTCACCACCCGGGGAGGGCTCGCCCCGGCTCGACCGAGTGTACGCGAGGGAGGCCCGCCCCTTGCCACGCCGTGGGGGACCCGGCCTACACTGCCCCTCGCTTCCGGGACCCCCGCAAGGGACCAGCCCGCAAGCGCTGGGCGAGTACCCAAGTGGCCAAAGGGGGCAGACTGTAAATCTGCTGGCGTACGCCTTCGGGGGTTCGAATCCCTCCTCGCCCACTTTTCCCCTTCACACGGCTCAAGACCTCCATTCACGGTCGGGATCCAGCCCGCGCGCCACCGGCGGCCGCCCGCGCTGAAACAGGCTGATCAGATCCCGAATACCTCGGGTCCGGGAAGCTTGCTTCGACTTGCTAAACCCTTGTGCAGCATCGCGTGAAGCCCTATCCTGTCCGCATGCAGCCGGCATCGGCGGGCTGCGAGAGAGACAAGTCGAATGCTTTGAAGCATCAGCGTGCCAATCGCACACTGCAGGAGGAGACACACCATGAAGACCGTTCTCACTGGGGCCGCGGCGCTTGCGCTGTGCGCCGGAACCGCCGCGGCTCAGGTTGACGGCGTCGGCATTCCCGCAAGCGGGCTCGAGCTGCTGGCGGTCCAGACCTCGGCCACCGAGTACGGCAACGCGACCGGCGGCGGGCAGGACTCGGCCGGCGGCTCCGAGCTCAACGCCATGTGGGGCTCGATCAGCGGCGGCACGCTGAGCCTTTCCATCACCGGCAACATCGAAGGCAACTTCAACAAGGTCTGGATCTTCCTCGACGGCGTCGCCGGCGGCGAGAACACCCTCGCCGGTGACAACAACGACGGCGGCTTCGGCGAGATCAACAACCTCGGCTACACCTTCGATGCCGGCTTTGAGCCCGACCATGGCATCCGCATCGAGGTCGGCGGCGGGTTCCTCGGCATCCGCGCCTTCGATCTGATCGACAACACCGGCGGCGATGTCTGGATCGACTTCGCTGGCCCCGGCGCCCTCCCGCTCGTCGGCGCGGCCGGCGGCTTCGGCGTCACCACCGGTTGGGACAACAGCAATGTCGACGGCGTCGACGGCAGCAGCGCCGCCGGTGCTCTCACCGCCACCAAGGGCTGGGAGTTCGAGATCGACATGGCCACCTTCTTCGGCTCGGTCCCGAGCGAGGTCAAGGTCATGGCGATCATCACCAGCGGTGACGGCAACAACTCCTCCAGCCAGGTCCTTCCCGGCATCGAGAACGGCGGCGGGAACCTCGGCGGCGGCGTCGACTTCACCCAGGTCGCCGGCACGCAGTACGCCACCATCCCCGCCCCCGGCTCGCTCGCCCTCCTCGGGCTCGGCGGCCTGGCCGCGGCTCGCCGTCGGCGCTGATCAACCGATCCTCTGATCCGATTCGAGGGCCCCGCAAGGGGCCCTTTTCGCGCGCACCACGCGCAACGATTCGGCTAGGATTCCCGCGATTTCCGCCACCAAACCCACCGGAGGCTTGCGAACATGCACCGACGAGCACCACGGATCACCGCGTCTTTGGTCCTGGCGATGTCCGCCGGACTCGCCGCCGCCGGCTGCGCGCACAACCCCACTCCGCACGCCGCACCCGCGCCCAGCTCCGCCCAGCCCGCCAACCTGGTCGCGCCCGAGTCCCTCGAGCAGGGCTTCGTCCTCCTCGTCACCGACAAGTCCGGGCAGGCCGACGCCAACAACCCCATCTACCTCGCGTCCAACCACGGCGGGTGGGACCCCGGCAAGCCCGCGCTCCGCCTCAGCCCGCGCTCCGACAGCAAGTGGCAGATCGTCGTGCCCAAACCCGACTCGACCCAGCCGATGGAGTTCAAGTTCACCCTCGGCGCCTGGTCCCGCGTCGAACGCACCGCCGACGATCAGGACATCAACAACCGCACCCTTCCGAAGATCGACGCATCGCGGCTCGCGCCCGGCGAGATGCCCGTCATCGAGTTCACCGTCGAGAGTTTCCGCATCCCCAGCCCCGACCAGATGCAGCGAATGGTCGTCGATCCCTACCGCACCCTCGATGTCACCGGCACCGTCCGTCGGCTCGAGGTCGCCGGCGGCGCCGGGCTCGCGGCCGGCATGACCCGCGACCTCCTCGTCTGGCTCCCCCCGGGCTACGACGAGCCTGCCAACCACGACCGCACCTACCCCGTCCTCTACCTCCACGACGGGCAGAACCTCTTCGAGCAGATGCCCGGTGTCCCCGGCGAGTGGCACGCCGACGAAACCGCACAGCAGCTCATCGAGCAGGGCGAGATCGAGCCCATCATCATCGTCGGCATCCCCCACGGCGGGCCCGCCCGCATGGAGGAGTATGTTCCCTTCAAGATGCTCCCCCAGGACCCCGCCGGCGTTGACCACATCGCGTGGCTCCGAGCCGAGGTCATGCCCCGCGTCGAAGCCGCGTTCCGCGTGCGCACCGACCGCGAATCCACCGCGATCGGCGGCGCTTCGCTCGGAGCCGTCATCAGCCTCTACGCCGCCTCGGTCCATCCCGAGGAGTTCGGCATGCTGCTCCTCGAGAGCATGCCCCTCATCGACGCCGGCGACGGACCCTGGCGCCGTTCGCTCGAAATGATGAGCGTCCTGCCCGAGCGCGTCTTCGTCGGCGTTGGCACCGCCGAGACCGGCAGCCCCGAGCGCGACCTCGACTACGCCGCCTGGTCCGAGGAGATGGTCCGGGCGATGCAGTCGGCCGGGCTCCCCGAGGATGCGTTGCGATACAAGATCGCCCCCGGTGCCGTCCACAACGAGGGCGCCTGGGCCGACCGTCTCCCCGACGCGCTCCGGTTCCTCTTCCCCGCCGACTGATCCCGCCTCGCCATCCATCAGCCACCAAATGGAACGCCCGGGCCTTTCGACCCGGGCGTTCTTCTTCAATCAGACTGTGAGCCGGCGCCGGGCGAACCCCACGCCGCCGCCCTTACGGGCAACCGACCTGGAACAGGTCGAGGTAGCGGAAGAAGTCGTCGCCGTCGCAGTCGCCATCGGGCGTGTCGAACGACGGATCGTTCGGGTCGCTCGAGCCGGTGATGTCGCAGACCGCGAGGTTCCCGGTGCTGAACGCGTCGAGGTAGAAGAAGAAGTCGTCGCCGTCGGCGTCGCCGTCGGGCATCCCGTAGGTCGGGTCGTTCGGATCGCTCGACCCGGTCAGGTCGGCGCGGCAGCTGTCCACGCAGCCCTGCGTGATCGGGATGACCACGAACTGGTTCCCCGGGATCGTCGAGAAGTCCGCCTGGCGGGGCTCGCCGATCGTTCCGGGCACCGCGTCGCCGATGATGTTCGACGAGATGAGGTCGTGCCCGCCGCCGTTGATGAACGCGACCAGGCGCAGCTCGTTCCCGCTCATCGGGTCGTAGCCCAGCTCATCGAGGTCGATGCTGATCTCGATGCCGGTGGTGACATCCGCGGCCCCGGCGGCGCTCGAGCCGTCGATGCCGTCGATGTTGCTGTTGTCGATCGTGAGCGTGATCAGGTCGGTCTGGGTCGGGGGCGGCACGCCCACGCCGGTGCCGTTGAGCGAGACATAGTCGAACAGCGTCTGGAAGCTGATCCGCGGGGCGTAGTTCGACCCGAGGTAGGTCGCGGTGCCGTCCTGCTCGTCGTACTGCGACCCGTTGTACTGCAACGGGTCGTTGTCGGGCTTGGCGCCGCCGTCGAAGCAGGAATAGTCGCCAAGCGTGCTGCCGCCGTAGAGGAACGCCCCGTTGGTGCGCATCAAGGCAGCGCTGGAGAACATCTGCACCGGGTTCGTCCCGCCGTTGGTGATCGACAGGAAGTAGTCCGCGAAGAAGTCCTCGTCGAAGGTCAGCCCCGGGTCGATGCCGTCGGTCGCCATGCGGCCCAGCGCGTCGAAGTCCACATCCGGGTTGTCCGCACGCACCGTGTTCTGCCCGTTGAGAGCACCATCGACATCGAAGAACAGGTCGATCTTGTTGTAGTTCGTCTGCAGGTTGCCCGTCAGCATGATGTACACGCGGTTCTCCGCCGTGTTCACATACGCCGTCATCCCATTGAGCTCCGACCCCACCGAGTCATCCCGGCTGGGGATCTGCACTGGCGGGCTGCCCGCCACGCCCGCGGTGTTGGAGTTGTCGACGGTGAAGGAGACCGCCGGAGCCCCGCCGTCGGCGCCCGTCGGCGCCGCGCCGCTCGCGTAGTCGGCGTTGCCCAGGAAGACCGCCGTGCCCGAGCCCGCGGTCGGCAGCGTCGCCAGCGTCGCGCCGAGGACGAACACCGCCGGATCCGGGTCGGTCGCGGTGTTCCGGCCGGCGACGGTCAGGTTGAAGTCCGGCTCGAAGCCGGTGTCGAAGCTGATGTCGGCCTGCGCGTTGAGCACATCGGTCGAGCCGTTGCCGCTGGGGTTGTCGAACACCGCGTTGGAGTTCAGCAGCGTCTGCTGCCCTCCGCTGAGCGTGTCGAAGAACAGCGACAGGAGGTTGCCGTTCGCTTCGAGGTTGCCCGTGATCATCAGGTACAGGTCGGTGCCGTCGGTCCACGCGAAGACCGCGTTGATCTCCGAGCCGCCGCCGCCGTCGATGTTGCCGTGGCCGGCGTCGCCGAACTGCGTGAAGTTGTTCTGCAGCCAGCCCGCCTGCGGGCCGCCATAGACCGAGTCCCTGGTTCCGTCGAGCGTGGGGGCGGTGCCGCCGGTCGCGGCGGTGATCGTGATGAACTGGTTGCCGGCGATCGCGCCGAAGTCGATCGCGGGGTTCCCAAGGTTCGAGAGGTTGGGCAGCCCGCCGATCACCTGATTCGAAAGGAAGGTTCCGTCCGCGGAGGTCACATAGCCGCCGAGGCGGATGTCGCCGTTCGCGGTCGCGCCGCCCAGCGCGCTCAGCGGGATCACCAACTCGATGCCGGTCGTCGCCGTCGAGGCGTCGCCCGCCGGGGGCACATTCGCCGGGTCGTTGTCGCCGAAGTCGGTCGGGTTGGTGTTCACCCAAAGCAGGGCCGGGTAACAGTCGGCGTCGATCACGCCGTCGATCACCGGCTGGGCGAACGCCGAGCCCGCCACCGCGGCGAGCAGACACGGAGCCGTCAAAGCACGCTTCTTCATGAGATCAATCTCCTTCCCTCGATTCTTCAACAGCGATCGGGGAACTCCCGCAAGCCGCGTTGAACGGGCTTTGCAGATTCGGAAATCCCGTTTCGCCAGTCATTTACACAGGCGCGCCGAGTTCGGAGCGCTCCCCGTAGTCTTGCAGATCGTCAAACTGAAAGCCAGCGCCCGAGTCACGCTGCATGCACATTTCTGACGCAGTCTGAGCACCCGGATCAGCCCGCCTCAACCCGGGCAAACGCCGCTGCTCCCCACCGTTCAGAACGCGCAAAGCCCCCGCACACCCGACACCCGATAAGCCCCGAGATCACGCCGAGCCGACCTCCGCCGGGTGGAATCCGATCGACCGGCGTCGGGCCGGAGCGTCGCCCATTCACACCCCGCCTTTGCCACGCCGGCCAAACGCACCTGCCGCTCTGTTGTGCGAGAGGCGGGGCTTCTCTAGACTCCCATGTCGGGCTGGACGCTCGGCACCATCGAGGGCCGCGGGGTGCGCAGGCGTTTCGTGAAGCCGCCCGTCGCGGGCCGGATTTTGGAGTGTCATCATGCAAGCTCACGGAGACCGCCGCTCGGCATTCACACTGATCGAGCTGCTGGTGGTCATCGCGATCATCGCCATCCTCATCGCGATCCTGCTCCCCACCCTCGCCTCGGCCCGCAACGCCGCCCGCGTCGCCCAGTGCCTCTCCAATGTCCGCCAGACCACCCTCGGCATGACCTACTACGCCAACGAGTGGGACAGTTGGTACCCCGTCATGCCCCGCGGCCGACAGTTCCAGGACCCCCGATTCCTCCAGGGCCAGCACGCCTACGGCGGCGTCGCCGGCCTCTTCAGCCTCTTCCAGCAAGGCAACGGCACCAACTTTGGCTACCGCGGCGCTTTCATCGCCAACCCCGACACCTCCTCCTACGCCGACGGCAACAAGAACCCCCTCATGGAGCCCTACATGGACTCCTGGGGTGCCCTCACCTGCCCGTCGGATTTCGAAGACCGCTACTACGGCGCCATCACGCCCCCCTTCAACGCCCCTTTCTACGAGCAGGGCGTTCCCCTCCGCCCCGAGCAGCCCGGCGGCACCTTCGATGTCGTCAGCTACAACATCAGCTACCTCTACATCGCCGGGCTCAAGACCGACGAGATCCAGATCCTCACCCCCGCGCCCATCTGGGGCGACGAGACCAACGGCCCGGATATCAACACCCAGGCATGGTGGGCCCGTCCCACCGACGCCGAGCAGGCCGGTACCGAGCCCGGCTACTTCTCCAAGGTCGACAACCACGGCGATCTCGGCGGCAACTACGCCTTCACCGACGGGCACGCCAAGTTCTACCCCAAGGGTGACATCCAGGAGACCTTCTTCTCCACCGACACCGTCGGCAATCCCCAGTCGATCAATGTCATCAAGAAAGACCGCAGCAACAAGGTCGAGACGATCGACTGACCCAACCTCTCCCGACCGCTCGCGAGCGGGATCGACCGGCCCGCCCTGAGCACCGGATCCGCCCCGCCCCGAGCCGCTAGACTCCCGCCCCGTGACCGAAGAAGCGACGCCAACATCTCCCGTCGCCCGAGGCTCGGCCCGCCGAAAGGGCGCGCTGGCCGGGCTCTTCTCCGCCCAGGAATCCGGGCTGCTGCTCGTCATCCTCCTGATGATGACCGCCCTGACGATCTTCGGCGGGTCCAAGCCTCGCAAGGTCCGCGTCGACCTCCCCCCGGGCGCTCAAGTCACCCTCATCGATGCCGCCGGCAACGAGCGAGAGTTCGGCACCTTCCCCCTGAACGAACTCGCCGAGATCGTCGTCGTCGAGAACGGCTCCGAGACCCGCTACGCCACCGAACAGGGCTGGTCCTACTCCCGCGATCGCGCCGGCACCCAGTCCCTCCTCCGCGAAACCACCGTCAACAAGTTCCTCGATCTCGAGAACCTCGTTCTCATCGCCAAGGACGCCAGTTTCATCGCCATCATGGCCGTCGGCATGACCGCCGTCATCATCCTCGCCGGCATCGATCTCTCCGTCGGATCGATCTACGGCATCGCGGCCATCGTCGGCGCCATCGCCCTCCACGAACTCGGCCCCGAAGCCTCGGGAGTCACCGCCATCTTCCTCGGGCTGGCGGTCTGCTTAGGCGTCGGCGCGCTCTGCGGGCTCTTCAACGGCATGATGATCGTCGGGCTCCGCGTCCACCCGTTCGTCATCACCCTCGGCATGATGGCCGCCCTCCGCGGCCTGGCGATCATCATCCCGCAGGAGGTCTACGGCGAGCAGTCCATCGCCGGCTTCCCCGCCGGCTTCACCCGTGGATTCTTCAAAGCCGAGATCTTCGGCGTCTACCCCGTCCCCGTCATCGTCATGCTCGTCATCGGGCTCGCCGGTTGGTTCGTCCTCAGCCGCACCGTCATCGGGCGACAGGTCTTCGCCATCGGCGGGAACGAGACCGCCGCCAAGTACGCCGGCATCCCCGTCGGGCGCGTCAAGATCATCGTCTACACCGTCATGGGCGCCCTCGCCGGACTCAGCGCCTGCGTCTACCTCGGCTACCTCGGCGCCGCCGAGACCAGCGCCGGCAACACCTACGAACTCCGTGTCATCGCCGCCGCCGTCATCGGCGGAGCCTCCCTCATGGGCGGGCGCGGCTCGGCCTTGGGTGCCGTCCTCGGTGCCATAATCATCGAGCTCATCAACAACGGCATGATCATCCTCGAGATCGATCAGAGCTGGAACCAGGTGGTCATGGGCGCCGCGATCATCATCGCCGTCGTCATCGACCAGGCCAAACGCAGGTTTTCCTCGGGCGGGCGACGCTCCTGAGGTCCAACGAAAAGGCAGGATCCATCATGCGCAACTCTCGCAAACTCCTCCGCGGGCTCTTCGCAGGGCTTCTCTCCCTCGGGCTCGCGGCCTGCGGCGGCTCGGGCGACGAGAAGAAGCCCGATTCCAAGGCCTCGGGCGACGGCACCGCCCAGGAGATCACCATCGGGCTCATCGCCAAGAGCCAGAACAACCCCGTCTTCCGCGCCGCCCGCGTCGGCGCCATGGATGCCGCCCGCGATCTCAGCGAGAAGTACGGCATCAAGGTCGAGGTCCGTTGGCAGACCCCCAACAACGAGGACGCTCAGCAGCAGGCCCAGTTCGTCGAGAGCCTCACCAACGCCGGTGTCGACGGCATCGCGATCAGTTGCATCGACGCCAACCTCCTCAACGCCACCCTCAAGGACGCCGTCGACAAGGGCATCACCGTTATGACCTTCGATTCCGACGCGCCCGCCAGCGGCCGCATGGCGTACTACGGCGTCGACGACAAGGCCGCCGGCGCCGCGGTCATGCGCGAACTCGCCAAGATCCTCGGCGAGCAGGGGCAGGTCGCCGTCCTGGCCGGCAACCAGGCCGCCACCAACCTCCAGGCCCGCGTCGCCGGCGTCCGCGAGGAAGCCGCCAAGTACCCCGGCATCCAGATCGTCGATGTCTACTACCACCCCGAGACCGCCCCCGACGCCGCCGCCAAGATGCAGTCCGTCCAGAACGCCAACCCCGATATCGACGGCTGGGCACTCGTCGGCGGCTGGCCCCTCTACACCGACAACGCCCTCGACGGCATCAACGCCAAGGTCGTCTCCCTCGACCCGCTCCCCCTCCCGCTCGAGTACCTCAAGTCCGGGCAGGTCCAGGTCCTCATCGGCCAGCCCTATTACAACTGGGGCTACGAGTCCATCCGCTACATCGTCGAGAAGGTCCACCTCGGCAAGATCCCCGAGTCCGAGATGATCTACGCCGACTTCGACATCGTCACCCAGGACAACGCCGAGGAGTACTCCAAGAACTGGGAGAAGTGGAACAAGAACTGACCGACACGCACGGGAACGAGCGATGATCGCCAAGCCGGATCGACAACCCGCCCGCGACCCGCAGGAAGGGTTCCTCGTCACCCGCGGCATCTCCAAACGCTTCGGCATCACCCGCGCCCTCGACGATGTCAGCGTCTCCCTCCGCGCCGGAGAAGTCCACGCCCTCATGGGCGAGAACGGCGCGGGCAAGAGCACGCTCGGCAAGGTCATCGCCGGCCTCCACAAGCCCGACGAGGGCACCGTCACGCTCGACGGCACGCAACTGGAAACCGGGTCGCTCGCCGCCGCGTTCGCCGCCGGCGTGCGCCTTGTCCACCAGGAACTCGCCCAGTGCCCGAACCTCAGCGTCGCGGAGAATCTCTCGCTGCACGACCCGCCGCGGGGCCGGTTCGGGCTCGTTGACCGAGAGGCGATGCGCACCCGCGCCCGCACGCTCCTGGCTCGCCTCGAGCCTCGGATCGATGTCGACGCGCCCATCGGATCGCTCAGCCCGGGGCACCGCCAGATCTGCCAGATCGCCGCCGCCCTCGACGACACCTCCGAGATCGGCGGGTCCGCCCCGCGCGTCATCGTCTTCGACGAGCCCACCAGCTCCCTCGCCGCCGCCGAGGTCGATCGCCTGCTCGAGATCGTCCGCGAGCTCGCCGCCGAGGGCCTCTGTGTGGTCTATGTCTCCCACCGCATGGGCGAGATCTTCGCCTGCTGCGACCGCGTGACGGTGCTCCGCGACGGGAAGTATGTCGCGACCAGCAACATCACCGACATCAGCGAGGCGGATCTCGTCGAGCAGATGATCGGCCGCCGACTCGAAGCCCCCGCCGAGCCCGAGCGCTCCCCGGGCGGACCGTCGCCCGCCACCCGCGCCCTCGCCGGCGCGGGCGCCACCGCGGGCGCGGGCGAAGTCGTCCTGCGGGTCGAGAACCTCTCCTCGCCCGGCAAACTCTCGGGCGTGTCGCTCTCGGTCCACGCGGGCGAGATCGTCGGCGTCGGCGGGCTCGTCGGCGCCGGTCGCAGCGAACTCCTCGACGCCATCTTCGGGCTCGACCGCAAAGCCACCGGCACCGTCGAGATGGCCGGGCGCCGCTTCGCGCCCGGCAAGCCCCGCGATCGCATCGCCGCGGGCATGGGCTATGTCCCCGAGGATCGGCGCTGGCAGGGCCTGTTCCTCGACCTGGGGGTCGACGAGAACACGGTCGTCCCGTCCATGCCTCGGCTCTCGGGTGTGATGGGGGTCCGCAATCTCGCCGCCGAGCGCACGCTCTTTTCCGAACGGCGCTCGACCTTCCAGATCAAGACCGCCACGCCCGCGTCGCTCCCGGATGAACTCAGCGGCGGCAACCAGCAGAAGCTCCTCATCGCCCGCTGGATGGGGCCCGAGGTGAAGGTGCTGCTGCTCGACGAGCCGACCCGGGGCATCGATGTCGGGACCAAGGCCGAGATCTACAAGCACATCCGCGCCGCCGCCGCCCGCGGCGTTGCCGTGCTGCTGGTCTCGAGCGAGATGCCCGAACTGCTCGCGCTCTCGGATCGCGTGATCGTCCTGGCGAGCGGGCACGCCGAGGGCGAACTGGCCGGGGAAGAGATGACCCAGCGAGCCGTCCTCACCCTCGCGACACGCGAGCACCACTGACCCGCCGTCGGGCGAGGATGTCACGCGGACCGAGCGCGCAGACCAGCGAACAATGTTCCACGTGGAACAGGTACGGGGATGGTGCGCACGAAGCGGGGATGTGTTCCTCGTGGAACACACCCCCGGACTGTGCGTGGCGCGATGGACGGATCACCACTCGAAGACGCGGGCCTCGATCGGCTCGCCGAAGCGTCCCGAGCCCGTGGTGACGCGGCCGTCGGCATGGATCAGCCGGATGTTGACGGTGCCGGCGGCGGCCTTGTCGTAGGGGGCTTGCCCGTCGGTCTGGCGCAGGCGTCCGCCCTCGTCGGCATCGAAGCGGGCGATGTCCACGACGACGGTCGCGTCATCGGTGAGGCGTGCACGGAACTGGGTGATGCGGTTGTCGCCGGTGCGGTGCCCCCAGCCGTCGCCCGCGTCCTCGTAGAGGATTCCCGACGCCTGCCCGTTGCCATCGAGCGCGACCAGCAGCGTCAGCGGGTCGAGGGCCTTCTCGTCGACATACTCCATCAGCGGCCCGGTGGGGACGATCGCGCCGGCGCGGATGTACAGGTCGGGGAGGTCCGGGTCGGTCGCATCGCCCTCGATGCGGTCGGCGAAGTCGAACTTGCGCCACTCGCCGGCGGGCATCGCGACGGCCCGGTCGCGGTCGGGGGTCATGTAGGCTCGGACGAGGATGTCATCGCCGACGAGGAACGCGTCGTCCTCGGAGCGGAGGGCCGGGTCGGCGGGATCCGTAAAGAAGATGGGCTTGACGATCGGGGTGCCCTCGCGGTGGGCCTGCCAGAAGAGCGTGTAGTAGTAGGGCATGAGGAGGTATCGGCGGGAGATGGCGCGGCGACTGGTCGCCTCGACCTCGGGGCCGAACGCCCAGGGCTCCTTGTCGCGGTTCTCCTTGCCGGTGTGCCCGCGGGCGAAGGGGAGCATGGAGCCGAAGCCCATCCAGCGGGCGAACATGGGCCCGTCGCCGTCGCCGATGAAGCCGCCGATGTCCGGGCCGGCGAAGACCTGCCCGGAGAGCCCCATGTTGAGCGCCATGGGGACGGACCACTCCATGTGCTCCCAACTGGCGACATTGTCGCCGGTCCACGCGGCGCCGTAGCGGTGCCCGCCGATGAAGTTGGCGCGGCTGAGAACGAAGGGGCGCTTGTCGGGGTTGACGGCCAGGACGCCCTCGCGGGTCGCCTTGATCATCATCATGCCGTAGATGTTGTGGTACTGAGCGTGCGGCCCGGGCCCGCCGATCGCCTCGTCGGCGCGGTGCCAGTTGTCTTCGGGCATGGTCTTGGATTCGACATTGAAGACGGCAGGTTCGTTCATGTCGTTCCAGACGCCGTCGATGCCGAGCGCCATGAAATCGCGATAGAGCCCGGCCCACCACTGTCGGACGCCGGCGTTGGTGTAGTCGGGGAAGACGCACATGCCGGGCCAGACCTCGCCGGTGTAGGTTGTGGTCTTGTCGGCCCGCTTGACCCAGACATCGAGCTCTTCGCCGGAGTCGTGGACGGAGTACCCGTCCTCGTCCTTGATGCCCGGGTCGATCATCCAGACATTGCGGAAGCCGTGCTCGTGGAGGAACGCATTGAGCCCGGCGGGATCGGGGAACTGCTCCTGGTCGAAGGTGAAGACGCGGAAGCCGTCCATGTAGTCGATGTCCATCCAGATGACATCGCAGGGGATGTCCCGTTCGCGGAACTCGCGGGCGATCTCGCGGACGCGGGAATCGGGGTTGTAGGAATATCGGCACTGGTGGTAGCCGATGGCCCACTTGGGTGGCATCTCGATGGTGCCGGTGAGGTCGGCGAGGGCCTCGACGACATCTTCCGGATGGTCGCGTTCGATGATGATGAGGGGGTAAGCGGGGCCTTCGGCGTCGATGCGGATGCCGTCGCGGAGGTCGAAGGTGGAGCGCCAGGTGGTATCGGCGAGGACGCCGAAGGAACTGCCGTCGGGCAGAACGCCGACGACCCAGGGGTGGGTCTGGTAGAGGGAGTCGGTTTCGAGGTCGTAGCCGTAGGAGTCGGAGTTCCAATTGACATTGGTTCGGCCGTTGCGGAGGAGGCGCCCCGCGACCTCGCCGGTGCCGTAGAGGCTGGTGCCCTCGGGGAGTTCGAACTCCCAGACGGTGCGGCCGTCGATGGTCTGGACGGTGGGCATGAATTCCGGGCGCTGGTTGGTGACGCGGGCGCGATCGCGCCGGGCCGGGCTCTGGAAGGAGAGTGAGGGGAGCGCCTTGCGGCCGGCTTCGAGGGATGCGTCGAGGCGGAAGATATCTTCGCCGAGCGAGGTGACGACCTGGGCGCCGGCGGTCGAGGCGAGCAGGGCCGCGGCGGTGAGTCCGCACGCCAATCCGGATCGGTGGATCTTCATCGTGTTGGGCTCCCTCTGAATCTGGTTTCCGGACGCGTCGACCGGGTGGGGCGACTCGCCAAGGGCTGGAAATTCCGGGCGGTTCGTGGCACGAGGATTCCCCGCGCACGGGTCATACGATAGTCTCGATCGGCTTCGGGAGGGGCTCGAATTCTCGACCAGAGAGGGTGTTTGCGATGCAGATGAAGAGTGCGGCGGGTCGGGTTGCGTGCGGCGCGGCGGCGGTGATGGCGCTGGCGGGCGCGGCCGCGGGCGATGAGACGCGCGTGTTCCTGCAGTGGTTCGAGGCGTCGTGGAACGACATCGAACGCAAGATGCCCGACTTCTTTATCGCGGGGTACGACGCGACCTGGCTGCCGCCGCCCTCGAAGGCGGCGTCGACGGCATCGGTCGGGTACGACACCTTCAACCGCTTCGACCTTGGCAAGCCGGGTGGGGAGACGGCGTACGGGACCGAGGAGGACTTCCGGGCGATGGTCGATGAGTTCCATCGCGCCAACGCGCTGGTGTATGTCGACGCGGTGCTGAACCACAACTCGGGTCGGACGGAGTCGCAGTTCTTCCAGGCCGAGGGAGGCTGGCCGGGCTTCTGGATGAACCCCGAGAACCCGCCGCGCGACAAGATGCCGACCGATGACTGGGGCGACTTCCACAACGGGAACGCGCTGGGGTATCTGCAGAGCGAGAACCCGGGCGCGCCGAACTACGACCTGGTGCTGGGGGACCTGGTGGCGCTGGTGGACATTGCGCCCGAGACGAACCACCAGTTCATCCGCCAGCCGGTGACGCCGGGCGATCCGGACAACATCCCGGCGGGGACGCGGTACAACAAGCCCGATCCGGACAACGCGCGGTTCTATCCGGATCGCCAGTTGCTTCCTTCGACCTTTACGAACCCGGGGACGGCTCGGAACCCGGGCTCGCAGCAGTTCACGGTGTACCCGTTCAACACGACGACGCCGCTGGCGGGGGACCCGGTGACGGACAACACGACCGGGCTGCTGATGCGGTGGTCGCAGTGGATGATGGACGAGCATCGGGTGGACGGGATGCGTCTGGACGCGTCGAAGCACCTGCCGACCTGGTTCTGGGACACCTTCTTTGATGTGTCGATGCACAAGCGTCGCAAGACGCCGAGCGGCGGGATCGTGACTGCGTTCACCTTCGGCGAGAATGTGACCGACAACGGGACGATCTACTCGCAGTATGTGCGGAAGGACAGCTTCGCTCGGCGGGATGCGCTCGACCTCAACGGGGCGGGTCGGCTGCGCGAGATGGTCGGGGGCGGCGGGCTCGGTGGCTGGGGCCCGGTGTTGGGCGGGAGCGGGCACCTGGACATCAGCGACGACGGGTTCCAGAACGGGTCGCTGGGTGTCAAGCATGTCTTCAGCCACGACAACGGGAGCGTGGGGGACGGCGGCTCGCTGCCGGCGATCCCGAGCGATCAGCAGATGGGTTTGTACGCCCACGCGTACCTGCTGATGAGCCCGGGCCCGGCGATCGTGTACCACAACGCGCGGGGGATCAACCGGGCGTTCGGGTTCTTTCCGCGGGAGGGGACGCCGATCGCGCTGGGATGGAATCCGTCTACGGTGATGCCGGACGATCGGATCACTGAGCTGGTGCAGCTTCGGCGGAAGTACCGGCGCGGGTTCTTCTTCCCGCTCAACGGCACGGACCCGTTCAACACCTCGATCGACGATGTGCTTGTCTTCGAGATGGCCGGGTTCGGCGGCAGCGGCACGCAGGGCAATGTGCTCGTGGCGGCGAACGATCGCTACGACGCGGGGACGGATACGCGCAATGTCGTGACCTCGTTCCCGCCCGGGACGCGGCTGCACGAGCAGACGGGCAACGCGGCCGATCCGCTGGTCGACCCGGCGGGCACGATCCCCGAGGTGCTGGTGGTCGACGGGAGCCAGCGCGTGCTGATCACGGTGCCCCGGAACCGGAGCACGGCGGGGCTGCACAACGGCGGGTATGTCGTGTACGGGCCCGCGCTTCCCTCGGGGTCGGTGACGCTGATCGGCGCGTCGGGCGAGTTGCCGGCCGACACGGGGTTCACGCCCGACTCGAGGCAGCGGGTGAATCCGCGGCCGATCATCACGGGCGATTCGTTCCAGATCGAGTTGATCACGACGCAGACCGATGCACTCGATCCGAACACGGATTCCGGGGCGGCGTTCAAGATCAACCAGGGCTTCTTCGACTGGAACGGGAACGGGTCGATCGACTTCTCGGCGTTCGACGGGGACCTGGCGGGGTATGAGCGGTTCGTCGAGGTTTCGCAGCCGCTGTTTGCGAATCCTGGTGCGGGGCAGGGCGTGTATCGCGAGACGATCGACGCGACGCTGCTCGAGGAGGGCGTGAACTACTTGAGCACGATCGCGTTCCGGAATCGCCCGGCGGGGGAGGCGCCGCTGTTCAACGAGTGGCGGCACGCGATCTATGTGGACCGGCTCCCGCCGCAGGTCGAACTTGTTGACGCGGGGCAGATCCTGACGGCGCTGCAGAACACCTTCACGATCCGGGCGCTGGATCGGACGGTGACGGCGGTGCACTTCCTGTGGGACCTGCCGCAGGGCGATGACCCGGTGGCGGCGGCGAATTTCCTGAACCAGGTGCCGCAGCACGACCGGTTCGAGTACCGCTGGGTGCAGGGGACGCCCGGGCACGGGTTCCACCGCGCGACGATCGTGGCGTTCGAAGAGACTGGGAATGTCTCGGTGACCGACTACCAGGTCTTCGTGGACCGATGCGGGGCGGACCTGACCGGGTCGAGCGATCCGAACGATCCGTCGTACGGCATCAAGGACGGCGACGCGGACGGGGACGACTTCTTCTTCTATCTCGATGCGTTCGCGTCGGCCAATCTCGCGGTCTGCGACCTGACGGGTTCGAGCGACCCGAATGATCCGAGCTACGACACGCCCGATGGCGACTGCGACGGGGACGACTTCTTCCGGTACCTCGACCTGTTCGCGGCGGGCTGCTCGTAAGGGCGGCAGACCATACCGGATTCCCGAGCCCCGGCCGATCGGTCGGGGCTGTTCTTTGAGCGGTCCGGTGTCGGTGTCCCGGCGGCCGGGCTCGGGAACGACAGGAGCCCGCGCTGTCGCGCGGGCTCCTGCTCCGAATCGGGGCGAGAGGATTCGAACCTCCGACCTCTTGACCCCCAGTCAAGCGCGCTAACCAAGCTGCGCTACGCCCCGGAGACTGGGAGGATACGCCCGCCGGGGCGCGGTTCCAAGCCCGGGGCGCCGGCGAGCGGGCGTGAGGGGCTCGCGCGGGCCCGATATGCTCCCGGGCATGCCTGAGAAGCCAGAGACGATCCTGATTCGGGGTGGGCGGGTGATCGATCCCGCGTCCGGGCACGATGCGACGGCGGATGTGCTCATCGAGGACGGGTGCGTGGCGGCGATCGGGCCCGGGCTGGGGTCGGCGGCCGCCGACCGCGTGATCGAGGCGGGCGATCGGATCGTGACGCCCGGGCTGATCGATCCGCATGTGCACTTCCGCCAGCCTGGGGGCGAGCACAAGGAGTCGATCCGGTCGGGGTCGCTGGCGGCGGCGGCGGGGGGGTTCACGGCGGTCTGCTGCATGCCCAACACGCTCCCGCCGCTGGATACGCCGGAGATGCTGGCGTCGATCGCGGATCGGGCGAGGTCGGCGTCGTGCCGGGTGTTCGTGGCGGCGTGCGCGACGGCGGGGCGGAAGGGTGCGACGCCGAGCGAGATCCCGCTGCTGGCCAAGGCCGGGGCGGTGGCGTTCACCGATGACGGGAGCGCGGTGCCGACGGCCGGGGTGATGGGCAAGGTGCTGGCGCTGGTGCGGGAGACGGGGCGGGTGTTCATGCAGCACTGCGAGGACGAGACGCTGACGGGCGGGGCGCCGATGCACGCGGGGGAGTTGTCGCTGCGGCTGGGGCTGCGCGGTTGGCCGAGGGAGGCCGAGGAGATCACGCTCGAGCGGGATCTGCGCCTGAACCGGCGGATCGGGTGCCGATACCACGCGCAGCATCTGAGTTCGGCGGGGTCGGTGGAGTTGATCGAGCGGGCGCGGGCGGAGGGGCAGCCGGTGAGCGCGGAGGTGTCGCCGCATCACCTGACGCTGACGGTCGAGGCGTGCGCGGGGCTGGATCCGAACGCGAAGATGAACCCGCCGCTGCGGGAGCGGCATGATGTGGAGGCGTTGCGGGACGCGGTGGCGCGGGGGGTGATCACGGTGTTGGCGACGGACCACGCGCCGCACGCGCGGGAGGAGAAGGCCGAGCCGTTTGAGGCGGCGCCGTACGGGATCATCGGGCTGGAGACGGCGCTGGCGCTGAACGCCGGGGCGCTGGTGGAGACGGGGCTGATCGGGTGGCCGCGGCTCGTGGCGCTGATGACGATCGAGCCGGCGCGGCTGCTGGGGGTGGATGAGCAGGGGTTGGGGCGGCTCGAGGTCGGGGGCGTTGCGGATGTGACGATCATCGACCCGGGGGAGCGGTGGGAGGTCTGCGAGGAGACGCTCGCCGGTCGGAGCGTGAACACGCCGTTCATGGGGCGCGAGCTGACGGGGCGGGCGGTGATGACGATCGTCGGGGGGCGCGTGGTGCACGACAGCCGGGCGCTGATCCGCGCCGGGGCGTGAGGAATCCGGGACAAAGAAACGCCCGCGACTCGGTTGGGCCGCGGGCGTGGGGGTCTTGCGCGTGCGGGCGGGAAGGCGTGGCGCGGTTACTCGTTCTCGTCTTCTTCCTTCGGGGCTTCGGTCAGCAGTCGCTCGGCGAGTTCGCGCTTGATGACATGCTTCTTGAGGTCCTTGTCGTTGCGGTAGGCATTGAGGACGCGGCGGACATTCTGTGCGAACTCGCCGCTGGGGATGAGCCACTCGCCGTCGTCGTTCTTGACGATGATGTAGCGTTCGACGCCGCCGGCACCCATGCGCATGACATCGATGATGTTGTCCTTGATGAACGATTCGCTGGGTATGACCTCGTAGGAGAGTTCGCCGATGATGACGGCGTCGCCGTCCTTGATGAGCTTGTGGAGGTTCTCCGGGATGACATTGTCGGTCCCGCCGTCGTCGTTCTTGCGGGTGAGGTGGTCCTCGGAGAGTTCGACGGCCTCGACGCGGACGAATCGGTACTGGATGCCGTAGCCCTCGAAGGTGTGGGAGCCGCGCTTGCGGAAGCCCTTGTCGGCGAGGCGTGCGAAGGCGAGGCGTTCGCCGCCCTCCATCTTCTTGACGATGGAGCCGTCGCGGAACTTCTTCTCGAGGGCCTCGGTCGCCTGGGAAGCGATGTCGCTCTTGCCGCAGCCGGCGATGGTCAGCGTCGCCGCGAGCGAGAGCAGGGTGGCCCGGATGAGCTTGCCGCCGAACCCCGTGCCGTTCTTGAACCACTGCATCGAAGCATCCCCTTGTGGCTCGGGGCGGAGGCGCACCGAGCGGGCCGATCCGAGCGGCGGCCGGTCCACGCCGAGCCCCGCTCCGATCCGATCAAGCTACGGCGACATGCGGGCAGCGTCAACGCCGGGGCAGGGGGCTTACACTGTGTCCGATGAACGGAACCGCCGCACCGGCCCTGGAGATCAGCGACCTTCGCTTCCGGTACGCGTCCGGGGGCGATTGGGTGGTGGATCTGCCGAAGCTCCGGTTGGAGCGGGGCGAGCAGGTGGCGCTGCAGGGGTCGTCGGGTTCGGGCAAGAGCTCGCTGCTGCAGGTTGTCGCGGGGCTGGTCGACCCGCGGGAGGGCTCGGTGCGGATCGCGGGGACGGACATCCACGCGCTCCGCGGGGCGCGGCGGGACCGGTTCCGGGGGAGCAACCTCGGGATGATCTTCCAGACCTTCAACCTGCTGCCGGGCTTTTCCGCGACGGAGAATGTCCAGATGGCGCTGCTGTTCTCGCGCGTGCCCCGTCGGGAGCACCGGTCGCGTTCGGCGGATCTGCTCCGGTCGCTGGGGATCGATTCGCCCGACCGCGAGGTGACGGAACTGAGCGTGGGTCAGCAGCAGCGGGTGGCGGTGGCGCGGGCTCTGGCGTGCGACCCGCCGCTGGTGCTCGCCGACGAGCCGACCGCGAGTCTGGACCCGGAGAACGCGGCGCGGGCAATCGAACTCATTCAGTCGGCCTGCCGGGAGCGGAACGCGGCGTTGCTGTGCGTGAGCCACGATCCGTCGGTGATCGCGCGTTTCGAGACGCGGCACGCGATGGCGGGGTTGCGTGCTTCGGGCGCGGCCGGCTGAACTTCATCGGGAGCGTTTCGGACCCATGTCGATCTCGGACCTGACCATCGTTCGGCGGAGCCTGCGGGTGCGTTTGTTCTCGACGCTCGCGACGGCTTTGACCGTGGGGCTAGCGGTGGGGCTGCTGCTGACGCTGCTGAGCCTGAAGGACTCGGGTCGTCGGGCGTTCAGCCGGGGCGCGGGGAACATGCACATGGTCGTCAGCCGCGACCCGAGCCCGCTGGTGGGGGTGCTGAACAATGTGTTCTACGCGAACCCGCCGCAGAGCCCGATCCTGTGGCGGGACCTGCAGGCGACGCTGACGGCGCCGCGCAATCGGCAGCCGCCGTTGGTTGAGTTGATCGACTGGGTGGTGCCGACGCAGATCGGCGATTCGTTCCGGGGCGAGCCGGTCGTGGCGACGACGGTGGACTTCTTCACGCGGTTCGAGCCGCACCCGGGTGAGCCATGGAAGTTCACCAGCGGGAATGTCTTCGGCGAGGAGCCGGGCGCGTTCGAGGTGGTGCTGGGCTCGGACGCGGCGCAGCGGACCGGGCTGAAGGTGGGGGATCGGATCTATCTCTCGCACGGGGCGAACTCGGTCGCGGCGGGGATGGATGTCGCCGGCGAGGAGGACCACGCGCACGACGATCACGGTCACGACCACGATCACCCGGATCACCTGCACGATGAGTTTCCGTTCGAGGTGGTGGGGGTGCTGGCGCCGAGCCGCACGCCGCACGACCGGGCGCTCTTCACGGACCTGACCAGCGCGTGGATCATGCATGCGCAGGAGCGGCGGGAGCGGTCGGCGGCTTCGGGCGAGGAGGTTGGGCGCACGACGGCGGCGGACCTGATCGACGACGATCGCAAGATCACGGCGTTCTATCTTCGCGCCAAGGCGAGGCCCAATCGCGACGGGACCCCGGGCGACGCCTCGACCGCGTCGCTGCAACTCTTCAACGCGTTCCGGCTCAATCCGAGCTTCACCGTCGCGATTCCTTCCGACGAGGTGAACACGCTGTTCGAGATCGTCGGGAGCGTGGACCAGATCATCCTCGGCATCGCGGTGCTGGTGATGATCTCGTCGGGCGTGGCGATCATGGTGGCGCTGCAGAGCTCGATGGGGCAGCGGCGGCGGCAGATCGCGATCATGCGCGTCCTGGGGTGCACGCGCGGGCGGATCTTCGGGCTCATCATGACCGAGTCGGCGATCATCGGGATCACCGGCGTGGTCATCGGGGCGCTGCTGGGGCTGGCGGCGATCGCGGGGGTGACCGCGGCGCTCGAGGCGAGGCTGGGGCTGGTCGTCGAGCCGTGGCTCGGACCCCGGTGGATCGCGGTGATCGCGGCGGCGGCGGTGGTGCTCAGCGTGATCGCGGGGCTTGTGCCCGCGGTCGCGGCCTACCGGACCTCGGTGACCCGAAACCTCCGCCCGTTCGCGTGATTTGCGCGCCGGCTCCGGGGCGGTGGCGGGTCGGATGCAATCATCGACCCGCAACGCGGTACCATTGGTAGAGTCCACGCGCGAGGTGAACCATGCGGCTGCTCTGGGCGATTCTGGCGTTGCTTCTCGTCGGCGGAGGTGCCGCGGCGTTCCTGCAGTCGGGGCGTTCGCCCTCGGCCGATGCCGGGTCATCGGCGACGGTGGCGGCGAGCGGGACGCGGGACGCGCGTACGGCGCTCCAGCCGCCGGACCTGCTGCGATCGGCCGATCCGGCGGGTGCCGTGGAGCCGACGCGACCGGAAGCAGCCGCGGATGGCGGTTCCAATCCATCGCCTGCGGTATCGGCTGATGGCGTTGCGCCGGACGCGGGTGTCGAAGCCGCGGAGGGCGCGTCGACCGAGATGGCGGAGAACGCCGCGCAGGCGGGGGATGTCGCTGCGGGCTCAGAGGTAGATCCAGCGAGCGTGGATCATGCCGATTCGACCGACGCGGCGTCGCAGGATCGGGCGGCGGTCGATACTTCGGCCGTGGCGGACATGGAGCCTTTCGAGGGGTCTGGCGAGTTGGCAGCCGACGCGGGTGAGACTGTTTCGGAGACTGCGCCCGAGGTCGCTCCGGCGCCAGAGACGGAGGCGGCGCCGACCGCCGACGGCGAGGCGAATGAGCAGGCGACGGATCGTCCGACCGAGGAGGCGGCGGCATCCGAGACGGCTTCGGGCGGTTGGTCGGCGCTGGCGGACGATCTGGTCGACGAGGGCGCGGCGGCTCCCGCCAAGCCCGCCGACGCCGCCCCGGCGATCTCGGTCGAACACCGCGAGGACGGGCGGATCGTCATCGATGGGCGGTTCGTCGTGACGGGCAAGGGGACGGCCGAGGAGCCGTTCGTGCTTCCCTGGGACCTGCTGGTCAGCGTCGAGCGTGTCTACAACCCGCGCGAGGGGCAGCGGACGCTGCCCGCATGGCTTGAACTCTTTGATGGCCAGGTCGTCAAGGTGCGCGGGTTCCTGCTGTTGCCGGTGATGGCCGACGAGGTCACCGAACTGCTGCTGATGCGGAATCAGTGGGACGGGTGCTGCATCGGCATCCCGCCGACGGCGTACGACGCGGTGGAGGTCAAGCTCGCGACCGAGGCGCGGATGTCGAGCCTGGACATCACGCACGGCGACATCGTCGGCACCTTTGATGTGGATCCGTATCTCTCGGGCAACTGGCTGATCGGGCTATACCTGATGGAGGACGCCCGCGTAGTCGCCGGGAGCGACACCGGACGAGCGCCCTGACCGGTTGCGAGCGGCGTTGGGCGGGCGACCAGCGGCTCAGAGCCAGGGGGAGCCGGGGATGTCGGCGGGGACGAGGGTCTCGATGTCCGCCGCGACCTCGGGCGAGGGTGAATCGAAGAGCGACTTGAGCTCGGGGTTGATGCGGGCCTTGGGGCTCCGCAGCCACTCGTGGTACTGACCGGCGACCCAGAGGTAGCGGCTGAGCTCGCGCTTTCGGCCCTTGAAGCCGGACTGCCCGCGGAGGCGGCGGAAGTTGGCCGCGAACTCGCGGTAGCGGTACCCCTCGTCGGGCACCCAACTCCGCGGGCCGAGGTGGTATCGCACCATGCGGGCCGAGGTCTGGTCCATAAGGGGGAACTCGTCGGGGTTGAGGAAGAAGTGGGCGAACTTGGACGCGAAGCTGTAGAGCTTCCGCGTGCCGCCGCCGGTTGCACCCGAGGGTACAGACGCGAGCTTCTCGACCAGTTCGGGCCCGGCGTGCTCGAGGTCGGCCGCCGAGAGGACCTTCTCGAGGTGCCGGGCGACGCGGGCCCGCGACATGACATTGGGCCCGTGGAGCGAATTGACGGTGATGATCTTGAGCAGGACCGCGTCGGCGGTGTTCTCGGGGAAGCGCGAGCGGAGAGCCGCCATGGCGCGGAGCCCCAGGATCCACTGCGTCAGCCGGGCGTGGAGCCGGTTGGCGGCGAGGATCTGCTCTGGGCTCAGGGGCACGGGCCGCTCGTTGATCTGCTTGGGGTCGGGCAGCCGACGACGCGCGACCTCGACGCGGGGCGTCGATCGGCCGGGCTGCTCGTCGCGGCCGGGTGTCTGCTTCGGGGCGGAATCGGTGGCGCTGAGGGAACTCGCGTCCATGGTGAACCTCTGCGGAGCGTCGCGTCCGGGATTGCGATGGCGGCGACTATACCACCGCGACCCGCAGAGTCCCGCGGGCGAGGCCGAGGCGGGGTCGCGCGGCTCGATTCAGGGGTCGATCCGACAGGTTTCCCCCGTTCCCTCACGGCTCGTGCACAATCGAGGGCGGGATGGGGAGCGGTGGGACGGCGACCCGGCATCGACCAGTGGGCGACCGTTGGCCCGGATGTGGACGCCCCGGGGCGAGCGCCGCTACACTTGCCCCGCTCGGGCGCATAGCTCAGTTGGCTAGAGCGCTGCCGTCACATGGCAGAGGTCACAGGTTCGAGTCCTGTTGCGCCCATTCTCGTCGGGCCGATCGGCCGAGTGCAGAAACAAGACGCCCCCGACGCGCTCGCGCCGGGGGCGTGTGTGTCTTCGAAGACCGCTCTTCAGAGCGGATCAGCGGCGGCGGCGAGCCGCGGCCAGACCGCCGAGCCCGAGGAGGGCCAGCGAACCGGGGGCGGGGATGGTGCCGGGCGAGCCGATCGCGGGCTGGCCCTCGTCGTTGACGGTGCCGGTCGCGAAGGCGTTCGAGAGATTGCCGACGGTGCTGAAGGCGCCGAGGACGACATCCCACGACTGCCCGCCGTTGAGGTTGGCGTCGGGGTAGGCCTCGAAGTCATCCGGGCTGCCGACGGGGATGCCGGCGCTGATCCAGATCGCGACGGCGTCGCCGCCCTGGCCGAGGCCCGCGCCCTCGTAGCTGCCGACCTGCCCGCCGAAGCCCCAGAGGGTGAGCCAGTTGGCCGCGCCGGTCGCGCCGCCGTCGACGAAGATGACCGACTCGCCGGGGGCGATCGAGGGAACGCCGCTCATGAGCGCCGCGTCGCCGGTGTCGGCCGAGACATCGTCGAACCACAGGTCGCCGTCGATCGCAGCGGTCCAGGTCATGGTGCCGAAGTTGGTGATCTCGATCCAGTCCTCGGACAGGTTGGAGCCGGGCTCGTTGCCCATCCAGATCTCGGTGATCTGGAGGTCGAAGTCGGCGGCGGCGGTCGCGGCGCACAGACCCGCCACGGAGGCGATCGCAAGCTTGGTGAACTTCATGTGTATTCCTCTTCCTCGCTCAGCCGGCCCAGCGAGCCGGTTGCGTTGTTGGTCACGGCTCGCCGATGCAACGCACAGCGGCGGCCGCTCTCTCTCCACGGGCCGATGGTAAACAGCCTCTTCTTGAGCAATTGCAAAGACCGTGTTCAGTGATCGTCAATGAAGCAACAACCTTCCGGGGCGAGGTCCATCTCGTCGACACGGCGTTTGCAATGCCTCGTCGCGTAATTGCGAGTCTGCATTGCTTGTTCGTGGCTTGTGATGCGGCATTGCGAATGCCTTCAACGAATCTTCACGCGGGCATTGCTTCGGCTTGCGCAAGCGCACGCTAATGTCCGCTCCGCGGCGACGAGGTCGCGGCAAACAATCGCTCCCCACGGTTCAGACGGAACACGGTTCAGCACGACGCCCCGGCTCGGTGAGGAGGCGTCACGAGAGACCGACCCATGCCAAGCATCGATCGAACCCTCGGCCGAGATCCGGCCGGAAGCGTCGTGGTGGCGGGTTCTCGCCGATCCAGCGGTTTCACGCTCATCGAGATTCTCGTCGTCATCGCGATCATCGCGATCCTCATCTCCATCCTGCTCCCCTCCCTCGCCCGCGCCCGTGATGCGGCCCGGCAGGCGCAGGGCGCGAGCAACCTGCGGCAGCTTGCGGTCGCCGCGACGGCGTACAACGGCGACAACGACGCGTTCTACAGCTCGGGTGCCTGGTGGAACCGGCGGACGCGCTCGTTCGGGTCGATCGAGGACGCGGGCTGGGTGGCCGACTTTGTCAACGGGGACTACACGATCCCCGGCAACCTGCTCTCGCCGGTGAGTCCGGCGAGGCACTCGCAGCAGCTCATCATGAGCGAGCTGAATGCCGGCCCGGTGTGGAAGACCTACTCGGTCGCCGAGCGGGACGCGCTGATCGAGCGGGGGTACAACACCAACTACACGCAGTCGTGGTACATGGCTCACACCGAGATGAAGAAGAGGTACTCGCCTGGCGATCTGTTCAATCCGCGGGACACGCTGGGCCCGCTCAACGACAAGCACCTGGCGCATGTGCCGTCGTCGAAGGTGCCGCTGTTCGGCGACCCGCACACAGATCTCCAGGGGCCGACGGGCAGCGAGTACATCAACTACAAGGGCGAGCAGCTCCCGACGGCCAAGCTCATGACCGACGGGCCGCGGGCCGGCGCGTTCGGCGGGCCCGACGGGTTCGAGTGGCGCTGGCAGGACTTTACCGACTTCGGCCCGGCCTACGCCTCCAACCACACCATCGTGAACCTCCGCGGGCACGACCGCACGGTCGGGCAGCTCGTCTTCGCCGACACCCATGTCGACTCGTTCGTCGACAAGGACCGGGACGGCGTCTTCGCGCCGCTCTCGAACGGGTCGGGGCAGGCGCTCACGCCCGTGGAGTATCCGGAGTTCGGAAGCCGCGTGTTCTTCGGCACGCTGACCAACGGGCGGCAGTGAGCCTCTGGAGGGGGCTCGCCGGCTGTTTGCTCACCTGACCACCATCCCAAGGAGAAGAGAGATGAATCTGAAGCTGGCACTCGTCGCGATCGCGGGCCTGGCCGCGGCCGCGAGCGGACAGGTCGTCATCAACGAGGTCTACGAGAACCCGCCCGGCGGCGGCATCGACGACTTCTACGAGTACATTGAGCTCTACGGCAAGCCGGGCATGTCGCTCGACGGCTTCACCGTCGCATTGCTCAAGGGTGGCACGACCGATGTCGTCGAGTGCGACGAGTCGTTCAGTCTTGACGGTCTGAGCCTCGGCGCCAACGGGCTGCTCATCCTCTACAACGATCGCAGCGGCGGCACGCTCCTGCCCGCGTTCGATCCCGACACGACCTTCGCCACCTTCACCACGACCTTCCACCCGACGACCGATCCCCAGGGTGCCGGAGGGCTGGCCAATGACGACTCCTCGACTTATGTCCTCCTGCGCGCCCGCCCGGCCGGTACCGCGCCGTTCCCCACCGACTGGCGCAAAGAAGCCGAGCACGACATCAATCTCGACGGGCTGATCGACTTCCCCTTCGAGAACCCCAACTGGAACCTCGAGCCCTACCAGATGGTCGACGATGTCGCGTGGTCGAACAACATGGGCCGCGAGTACACCCGCGAGGACACCGACGAGATCGACGACACCCCGGGCTTCAACCCGGACTCGATCACGCGGATGCGTTACTACGGCGGGGCCGGGCCCATCCCCGGCTCGCGCGGCCCGGAGGAGTGGATCATCGGCGATGTCACCAACCTCATCACCCACGACTACGACACCCTCGAGGTCGGGTTCCCCTCCACCGTCATCGGCACGGGCGCCCGCCTGACCCCCGGCGCGTTCAACGACTTCGGCTCCGACACGCAGTTCCGCTTCATCACCGGCGACGCGAACTTCGACGGCGTCGTTGATGCGGCCGACCTGACCATCGCCCAAGGCCTCCTCGGCGCCACCCGCGACGACCTGACCGACTGCCTCGATGACATGGGTCAGCCGATCATCGACCCGATGACCAGCCAGCCTTACCAGTGCTATGTCTTCCAGGGGCGTGCGTTCAACGCCCTCGAGATTGTTCGCTGCATGGATGTCACCGATGGGCCCGGCGGCGGGAACGACGAAGCGGTGACGCAGAGCGACATCGACGCGATCGCCGCACTCGTTCCCTGTCGGGCCGACCTGACCGGCTCGTCCGATCCCAACGACCCGACCTACGGCACGGGTGACGGGGATGCCGACGGCGACGACTTCTTCTTCTACCTCGACGCGTTCAGTACGGGCGCCCTGGCCGTCTGCGACATCACCGGCTCGAGCGATCCGAACGACCCGTCGTTCGACACGCCCGATGGCGACTGCGACGGCGACGATTTCTTCCGCTACCTCGATCTGTTCAGCCAGGGCTGCAACTGATCGGCTCTGATCCGAGCGACCATACCCCGCAGCGGGCCCGGAGCGATCCGGGCCCGTTGTCATGCGCGGGCCGCGCGAGGTCGGCCCGATCCCGACCGGGTGGACCGCGTTACGCTGCTCGGATGAATCAAAGGTCCGTTCCCTCTGTCGGCCAGGCTGCTGCGGTGCTGGTCGT